>NZ_JAARMC010000001.1:0-832979 GCF_012985595.1 Pseudomonas sp. WS 5411 | reverse complement strand
TTCTTGACGACCATAGAGCATTGGAACCACCTGATCCCATCCCGAACTCAGTAGTGAAACGATGCATCGCCGATGGTAGTGTGGGGTTTCCCCATGTGAGAGTAGGTCATCGTCAAGATTAAATTCCGAAACCCCAATTGCGAAAGCAGTTGGGGTTTTGTTTTGGGCGGTCGAAAAGGTTCTGGCCTATCGCCATTGCATAGAAAGCAAGCTGTCCCTGCGCTCTCGCCATAAGCCAGCTTGCTTTCTATGCAATGGCTCTGCGCATGGCTATCATGCGTGCCTCATTGTGAGGCGAGACTTGCATGCTGACGTTGTTAAAACTTCTGAAAGATGGCCGATTCCACTCGGGTGAAGCGCTAGGCGCCGCCCTGGGCGTCAGTCGTAGTGCTGTGTGGAAGCAACTCCAGCATCTGGAGATCGAGCTGGATCTGACAATTCACAAGGTCAGGGGGAGGGGCTATCAATTGGCGTCCCCGCTGGTTCTATTGAGCGCTGATGAGATCGCCCTCAAGTCGCAGGTCTGCGCAGGTTCAGTTTTTATATCCGAGACCATCGGCTCCACTAATGCCGAGGCTTTGCGCCTTATTGAGGCGGGGCAGGTGGCGCCGTTCCTTGTTCTCTCAGAACAGCAGACCGCAGGAAGGGGGCGTCGAGGGCGTAAATGGGTTAGTCCATTTGCACAGAATGTTTACTACAGCCTTGTGCTTCGTATCGATGGCGGTTTACGACAGCTAGAAGGGCTGAGTCTCGTCGTGGGCTTGGCGGTGATGCAAACGTTGCGCGACTTTGGTGTCCACGGTTCGGGTTTGAAGTGGCCTAATGACGTGCTCGTTGGTTCGAAGAAGATAGCTGGCATCCTTCTTGAATTGGTAGGGGACCCTGCTGACGTATGCCATGTAGTGCTCGGTATTGGTATCAATGCGAACATGCAGAGCGCCGCGGAAGTGGATCAGCAGTGGACATCAATACAGCTCGAAACAGGTCGTGCGGTAGACCGAAATCATCTGGTCGCACACCTGAGTCAGGCGTTACAAGGTTATCTCGATCATCATAGAGATTCCGGCTTTTCGGTAATTCGCCAGGAGTGGGAGCAAAACCATCTATGGCAGGGAAAGGCGGTGTCATTGATCGCAGGTGTTAACCAGGTGGACGGGGTTGTGCTGGGTATTGATGATCAAGGCGCTCTACGTCTCGAAGTAAACGGTGTTGAGAAAATATACAGTGGTGGTGAGTTAAGCCTGAGGTTGCGTGATGATTCTTGAGCTCGACTGTGGGAATAGTTTCATCAAATGGCGAGTACTCGAGGCAAGCCACGCAGCCGTTTTTGCTGAAGGGGTTGTTGATTCCGATGTGGCGTTGCTGGGTAGCCTTCATTCGTTGACTGGACTGTCGCTGCAGCATTGCAGATTGGTCAGCGTTCGCGCCCAGGAAGAGACGAACCGCCTGGCGGGTGTGTTGGTTGCGGCCTTTGGTGTTTCTATCAGCTGTGCTGCGCCGTCGCGTGAAATGGCCGGCGTGCGCAATGGGTATGAAGACTACGCCCGTCTAGGGCTGGATCGTTGGCTGGCGATGCTTGGAGGCTTCCAGCTAGCCTCGGGAGCATGCCTGGTGCTTGATTTTGGTACGGCGGCCACTGCCGATTTCATCACGGCTGATGGCGAGCATCTTGGAGGATTTATCTGCCCGGGCATGCCCCTGATGCGCAATCAGCTGCGAACCCATACCCGTAAAATACGGTATGACGATGTTGCTGCTGAGCGTGCGTTGGAAAGCCTGGTGCCTGGCCGTACCACTGCCCAAGCCGTTGAACGAGGTTGCACGCTCATGCTCCGCGGTTTTGCTCAGTCACAACTGGAACTGGCCCGCAGTTATTGGGGGGAAGACTTCTCGGTGTTTCTTACGGGGGGGGATGCGGAGTTGGTCGCTGACGCCTTGCCGGGCGCTCGCTTCGTTCCGGACCTGGTATTTGTTGGCTTGGCGATGGCGTGCCCTTTGTCCTGAGGTTTTTATGCGTTGGTTGTTTCTGTTGCTGCTGGTCCTCAATGTTTTTTATTACGTCTGGCACCAGCAAGAGGCTCCGCTGCGTGCGAAGGATGTCACTCCGTTGGCGCTGTACCGGGGCTCCCAGCAGGATATTCAGCTGCTGAGCGAGTCGGCGGACTCTGTGTCGCGGCGTGACAAGGCCAGGGCTCCGGAGGCGCCTGCTGGCTGCTTGTATATCGGAGGGTTTTCGAGTCATGAGCAAGCGCAGTTCCTGGAGCAGCGGCTTATCAGTCTGGATATCAGGGTCCGGATCCAGTCGTTGGTCTCAGCGGGTGCGCCTTCTTTCTGGTTGCGTGTAGCGCCTGAAAGCCGCCGTCTGGCTGACGATCTGCCTTTTGAAAGCCTTGCTAATGAATTCAATGAGTTAAAACATAAAATAATGCCGTGCGAAGGCATTGCAACTGTCGAATAGTTTGCATAGAATGGCGCCCGCTCCACAGTGATGACCCTCTTGGGAAGTTGGTGTGAAGCGATCGTCACGCAGCTAACCTCATATTTTTAATGAGAAAATGCTTGACAGAAGGTCGGCGTAATGTAAAATGCCGGCTCGCTTAGGAGGGGTTCCCGAGCGGCCAAAGGGATCAGACTGTAAATCTGACGTCTACGACTTCGAAGGTTCGAATCCTTCCCCCTCCACCATTTTTAGCGTGAGCTGCAAGCTCCGCGGGTATAGTTTAGTGGTAGAACCTCAGCCTTCCAAGCTGATGATGCGGGTTCGATTCCCGCTACCCGCTCCAAGTTTGCAGGTTGTGCAAGGTGTTTCGCTCTTGTAGCTCAGTTGGTAGAGCACACCCTTGGTAAGGGTGAGGTCAGCGGTTCAAATCCGCTCAAGAGCTCCATATAACAAGGCAGATATGAAAATATCTGCCTTTGTTTTAACAGCTGCCTCGGCTTGATCTTGTTTTGCCTGGTGTTATCGGGTTGTTTCAAGTCTATTGGGGTTGGTTGTTGTAAAGTCTTTTTCAGGCCTGCATAATGGTCGGCCTGATTTTGTTTTAGGTCAGTAGCTCAATTGGCAGAGCGACGGTCTCCAAAACCGTAGGTTGGGGGTTCGATTCCCTCCTGACCTGCCAGATTCACGTGGTGTATCTGGCTTTCTTTTCACAGGATCTTCATAGATGACTCCTAAGGCTGAAGCTCAAAGCTCTCGTTTCGATCTGGTTAAGTGGCTCGCTGTCGTCGCTTTGGTGGTCGTAGGCGTTGTTGGCAATCAGTATTATTCTGCTTCGCCGATCCTGTACCGCGTACTCGTATTGCTTGCTCTTGCTGCTGTGGCCGTTTTCATTGGTCTGCAGACAGTAAAGGGTAAGTCTTTCGCTGTGCTGGTAAAGGAAGCTCGCACCGAAATACGTAAAGTCGTTTGGCCAACTCGCCAAGAAACCACGCAGACCACGCTGATTGTTGTGGCTGTTGTTCTGGTTATGGCGTTGCTGTTGTGGGGTCTTGATTCCCTGCTCGGCTGGCTTGTTTCCTTGATTGTTGGCTAAGGGTGTCCCGTGGCTAAGCGTTGGTACGTTGTGCATGCTTACTCGGGTTACGAGAAGCATGTTATGCGCTCTTTGCTAGAGCGCGTAAAGCTGGCAGGCATGGAAGATGGCTTCGGCGAAATTCTGGTTCCCACTGAAGAAGTGGTTGAAATGCGTAATGGCCAGAAACGCAAAAGCGAGCGCAAGTTCTTCCCTGGCTATGTGCTGGTACAGATGGACATGAATGAGGGTACTTGGCACTTGGTCAAGGACACTCCTCGCGTCATGGGCTTCATTGGCGGTACCGCTGATAAGCCTGCACCGATCACTGACAAAGAAGCAGAAGCGATTCTGCGTCGTGTTGCTGACGGTAGCGATAAGCCGAAGCCGAAGACGTTGTTCGAGCCGGGTGAGGTTGTTCGTGTCACTGATGGTCCGTTTGCTGATTTCAACGGTACTGTCGAAGAAGTTAACTACGAAAAGAGCCGGATCCAAGTGGCGGTGCTCATTTTCGGTCGCTCTACTCCGGTAGAGTTGGAGTTCAGCCAGGTCGAAAAGGTCTAGCTGACAAAGCATCCCAACCCCGCAGCCTTAGGCTGTGGGGTTTTGTCGTCACTGGGATAAACGCGCAAGTAACCGGGGAGCCTTTCGAGGCGCTTGAACCCGTAATTGGAGTGCCTCATGGCCAAGAAGATTACCGCTTACATCAAGCTGCAAGTGAAGGCCGCTCAGGCCAACCCTAGCCCACCCGTCGGTCCAGCTCTGGGTCAGCACGGCGTGAACATCATGGAATTCTGCAAGGCCTTCAACGCCCGTACCCAGGGTATTGAGCCAGGTCTGCCGACTCCAGTGATCATCACTGTATACAGCGACCGTAGCTTCACTTTCGAAACCAAGTCGACCCCGGCTTCGGTTCTGTTGAAGAAAGCTGCTGGTCTGACTAGCGGTTCCGCTCGTCCGAACACCGTTAAGGTTGGCACCGTAACTCGTGCTCAGCTGGAAGAAATCGCGAAAACCAAAAACGCGGATCTGACTGCAGCTGATATGGATGCAGCCGTGCGTACCATCGCCGGTTCTGCTCGTAGCATGGGCCTTAACGTGGAGGGTGTGTAATGGCTAAGCTGACCAAGCGCCAAAAGGCTATCGCCGGCAAAATCGAAGCGGGCAAGTCCTACAACTTTGTAGACGCTGCTGCTCTGCTGACCGAGCTGTCGACTGTCAAGTTCAGCGAGTCCGTTGACGTTGCTGTAAACCTGGGTGTTGACCCACGTAAATCCGACCAGGTCGTTCGTAGCGCTACTGTGCTGCCACACGGTACTGGCAAGACTGTACGTGTTGCTGTCTTCACCCAAGGCCCGGCAGCTGAAGCTGCTCTGGCCGCTGGCGCTGATCGCGTTGGCATGGACGACCTGGCTGCCGAAATGAAAGGCGGCGACCTGAACTACGACGTAGTTATTGCTTCCCCGGATGCAATGCGCGTTGTAGGTCAGTTGGGTCAGATCCTGGGTCCACGTGGTCTGATGCCTAACCCGAAAGTCGGTACCGTAACTCCAGACGTAGCTACCGCGGTTAAAAACGCCAAGGCTGGTCAGGTTCGTTATCGCACCGACAAAAACGGCATCATTCACACTTCCGTTGGCAAGGTCGGCTTCGACGCCGTCAAGCTGAAGGAAAACGTTGAAGCCCTGATCGCTGATCTGAAGCGTATCAAGCCAGCTTCTTCGAAAGGTATCTACGTCAAGCGCGTTACCCTGAGCACCACTATGGGCCCAGGTCTGGTCATCGACCAGGGTTCGCTGGACGTATAAGACACAGGTTGGCGCGAGTGATTGCGCCAATTGAAAAATTGGGGTCCCTGCCTGGCGGGGGCTATCCAAGACCGTAGGCGACGCAAGTCTTAAACCATCAAGCCTACGCAGATGGTGCTCCCGGTTCCTTACCGAATCAGACACCAAAACGACATCCGGCCTAGGCCAGATGAAACGGTAACAAGCAGGAGTTAAACCCGTGGCAATTAATCTCGAAGACAAGAAGGCCATCGTCGCTGAAGTCAACGAGGCTGCCAAAGCTGCTCTGTCCGCTGTCGTGGCTGATGCCCGTGGTGTGACAGTAGGCGCTATGACCGGACTCCGTAAAGAGGCTCGTGAAGCTGGCGTATACGTACGTGTTGTACGTAACACCCTGCTCAAGCGCGCTGTTGCTGACACTGAATACAGTGTCCTCAACGACGTGTTCACCGGCCCGACTCTGATCGCGTTCTCCAAGGACCATCCAGGCGCTGCTGCCCGTTTGTTCAAGGAATTCGCCAAGAGTCAGGATAAGTTCGAGATCAAGGCAGCTGCGTTCGAGGGCAAGTTCCTCGCAGCTAACCAAATCGACGTACTGGCAACACTGCCGACCCGTAACGAAGCTATTTCGCAGCTGATGAGCGTGATTCAAGGCGCTACCAGCAAGCTGGCTCGTACTCTGGCCGCAGTTCGCGAGCAAAAAGAAGCTGCAGCAGCCTAAGGCTGAGCAACGTCTCTCGCGTTTTTTTGTTTATTTCGATGGCCGCGTAGGCCGTCCCCCAATTCAGGAAATACAGCAATGTCTATCTCCCAAGACGATATCCTCAACGCCGTAGCTGAAATGTCGGTTCTGCAGGTTGTTGAGCTGATCAAAGCTTTCGAAGAAAAATTCGGCGTTTCCGCTGCCGCTGCTTCCGCTGGCCCAGCTGTTGCTGCTGTTGCTGCTGAAGAGCAAACCGAATTCAACGTCATGCTGCTGGAAGCTGGCGAGAAGAAAGTAAACGTGATCAAGGCAGTACGTGAACTGACCGGTCTGGGCCTGAAAGAAGCCAAGGCTGTAGTTGACGGCGCTCCTGCCCAGGTTCTGGAAGCTGTGTCCAAAGACGCTGCTGACAAAGCCAAAGCAGTACTGGAAGAAGCAGGCGCTAAAGTCGAGCTGAAGTAAGCATCGACCTTGCGTTTCCAGCCCAAGCGTTAAGCTGAAGGCTGATGGCTGGTGGCTCTTGCCACCGGCCTTTTTCCGTTCTTGGCTGTCGACTCGGTCGCCGCCACTAACGCGCTGTAGCCACCCGATGCGGTGGTGCAAACCAAGGGGTTTGCAAGATTTTCTGGCTGCTCCCGTCGGGGGGGCCAAACAAGCAGGTGACCAAGCTGGGGAACGCTGATGGCTTACTCATATACTGAGAAAAAACGTATCCGCAAGGACTTTAGCAAGTTGCCGGACGTCATGGATGTCCCGTACCTTCTGGCTATCCAGCTGGATTCGTATCGTGAATTCTTGCAGGCGGGAGCGACCAAAGATCAGTTCCGCGACGTGGGCCTGCATGCGGCCTTCAAATCCGTTTTCCCGATCATCAGCTACTCCGGCAATGCTGCGCTGGAGTACGTCGGTTATCGCCTGGGCGAACCGGCATTTGATGTCAAAGAATGCGTGTTGCGCGGTGTTACGTACGCCGTACCTTTGCGGGTAAAAGTTCGTCTGATCATTTTCGACAAAGAATCGTCGAACAAAGCGATCAAGGACATCAAAGAGCAAGAAGTCTACATGGGCGAAATCCCATTGATGACTGAGAACGGTACCTTCGTTATCAACGGTACCGAGCGTGTAATCGTTTCCCAGCTGCACCGTTCCCCGGGCGTGTTCTTCGACCACGACCGCGGCAAGACGCACAGCTCCGGTAAGCTCCTGTACTCCGCGCGGATCATTCCGTACCGTGGTTCGTGGTTGGACTTCGAGTTCGACCCTAAAGACTGCGTGTTCGTGCGTATCGACCGTCGTCGCAAGCTGCCGGCCTCGGTACTGCTGCGCGCGCTCGGCTATACCACTGAGCAAGTGCTGGACGCTTTCTACACCACCAACGTATTCAGCCTGAAGGATGAAACCCTCAGCCTGGAACTGATTGCTTCGCGTCTGCGTGGTGAAATTGCCGTCCTGGACATCCAGGATGAGAAGGGCAAGGTCATTGTTGAGGCTGGCCGTCGTATTACTGCGCGCCACATCAACCAGATCGAAAAAGCCGGTATCAAGTCGCTGGACGTGCCTCTGGACTACGTCCTGGGCCGCACTACCGCCAAGGTTATCGTTCACCCGGCGACAGGCGAGATCCTGGCTGAGTGCAACACCGAGCTGAACACCGAGATCCTGGCAAAAATCGCCAAGGCCCAGGTTGTTCGCATCGAGACCCTGTACACCAACGATATCGACTGCGGTCCGTTCGTCTCCGACACCCTGAAGATCGACTCCACCAGCAACCAATTGGAAGCGCTGGTCGAAATCTATCGCATGATGCGTCCAGGCGAGCCACCAACCAAAGACGCTGCCGAAACCCTGTTCAACAACCTGTTCTTCAGCCCTGAGCGCTATGACCTGTCTGCGGTCGGCCGGATGAAGTTCAACCGTCGTATCGGTCGTACCGAGATCGAAGGTTCGGGCGTGCTGTGCAAGGAAGACATCGTTGCGGTCCTGAAGACTCTGGTCGACATCCGTAATGGTAAAGGCATCGTCGATGACATCGACCACCTGGGTAACCGTCGTGTTCGCTGCGTAGGCGAAATGGCCGAGAACCAGTTCCGCGTTGGCTTGGTACGTGTTGAGCGTGCGGTCAAAGAGCGTCTGTCGATGGCCGAAAGCGAAGGCCTGATGCCGCAAGACCTGATCAACGCCAAGCCAGTGGCTGCGGCGGTGAAAGAGTTCTTCGGCTCCAGCCAGCTCTCGCAGTTCATGGACCAGAACAACCCGCTCTCCGAGATCACCCACAAGCGCCGTGTTTCTGCACTGGGCCCGGGCGGTCTGACCCGTGAGCGTGCTGGCTTTGAAGTTCGTGACGTACACCCGACGCACTACGGTCGTGTTTGCCCGATCGAAACGCCGGAAGGTCCGAACATCGGTCTGATCAACTCCCTGGCTGCCTATGCGCGCACCAACCAGTATGGCTTCCTCGAGAGCCCGTACCGCGTGGTGAAAGACGCCCTGGTCACCGACGAGATCGTCTTCCTGTCCGCCATCGAAGAAGCTGATCACGTGATCGCTCAGGCTTCGGCCACGATGAACGACAAGAAAGTCCTGATCGACGAGCTGGTAGCTGTTCGTCACTTGAACGAGTTCACCGTCAAGGCGCCGGAAGACGTCACCTTGATGGACGTATCGCCCAAGCAGGTAGTTTCGGTTGCAGCATCGCTGATCCCGTTCCTGGAACACGATGACGCCAACCGTGCGTTGATGGGTTCCAACATGCAGCGTCAAGCTGTACCGACCCTGCGCGCTGACAAGCCGCTGGTAGGTACCGGCATGGAGCGTAACGTAGCTCGTGACTCCGGCGTTTGCGTCGTGGCTCGTCGTGGCGGCGTGATCGACTCTGTTGATGCCAGCCGTATCGTGGTTCGTGTTGCCGATGACGAAGTTGAAACTGGCGAAGCCGGTGTCGACATCTACAACCTGACCAAATACACCCGCTCGAACCAGAACACCTGCATCAACCAGCGTCCGCTGGTGCGTAAGGGTGATCGCGTTCAGCGTAGCGACATCATGGCCGACGGTCCGTCCACCGATATGGGTGAGTTGGCTCTGGGTCAGAACATGCGCATCGCGTTCATGGCGTGGAACGGCTTCAACTTCGAAGACTCCATCTGCCTGTCCGAGCGTGTTGTTCAAGAAGACCGTTTCACCACGATCCACATCCAGGAACTGACCTGTGTGGCACGTGACACCAAGCTTGGGCCAGAGGAAATCACTGCAGACATCCCGAACGTGGGTGAAGCTGCGCTGAACAAGCTGGACGAAGCCGGTATCGTTTACGTAGGTGCTGAAGTTGGCGCTGGCGACATCCTGGTCGGTAAGGTCACTCCGAAAGGCGAGACCCAACTGACTCCGGAAGAGAAGCTGCTGCGTGCCATCTTCGGCGAAAAAGCCAGCGACGTTAAAGACACCTCCCTGCGCGTACCTACTGGTACCAAGGGTACTGTCATCGACGTACAGGTCTTCACCCGTGACGGCGTCGAGCGTGATGCTCGTGCACTGTCCATCGAGAAGACTCAACTCGACGAAATCCGCAAGGATTTGAACGAAGAGTTCCGTATCGTTGAAGGCGCGACCTTCGAACGTCTGCGTTCTGCCCTGGTAGGCCACAAGGCTGAAGGCGGCGCAGGTCTGAAGAAAGGTCAGGATATCACCGACGAAATCCTCGACGGTCTTGAGCACGGCCAGTGGTTCAAACTGCGCATGGCTGAAGATGCTCTGAACGAGCAGCTCGAGAAGGCCCAGGCCTACATCGTTGATCGCCGCCGTCTGCTGGACGACAAGTTCGAAGACAAGAAGCGCAAACTGCAGCAGGGCGATGACCTGGCTCCAGGCGTGCTGAAAATCGTCAAGGTTTACCTGGCAATCCGTCGTCGCATTCAGCCGGGCGACAAGATGGCCGGTCGTCACGGTAACAAAGGTGTGGTCTCCGTGATCATGCCGGTTGAAGACATGCCGCACGATGCCAATGGCACCCCGGTCGACGTCGTCCTCAACCCGTTGGGCGTACCTTCGCGTATGAACGTTGGTCAGATCCTTGAGACTCACCTGGGCCTCGCGGCTAAAGGTCTGGGCGAGAAGATCAACCGTATGATCGAAGAGCAGCGCAAGGTCGCAGACCTGCGTAAGTTCCTGCACGAGATCTACAACGAGATCGGCGGCCGCAAAGAAGAGCTGGACACTTTCTCCGACCAGGAAATCCTGGATCTGGCGAAAAACCTGCGCGGCGGCGTTCCAATGGCTACCCCGGTGTTCGACGGTGCCAAGGAAAGCGAAATCAAGGCCATGCTGAAACTGGCAGACCTGCCAGAAAGCGGCCAGATGCAGCTGTTCGACGGCCGTACCGGCAACAAGTTCGAGCGCCCGGTTACTGTTGGCTACATGTACATGCTGAAGCTGAACCACTTGGTAGACGACAAGATGCACGCTCGTTCTACCGGTTCGTACAGCCTGGTTACCCAGCAGCCGCTGGGTGGTAAGGCTCAGTTCGGTGGTCAGCGTTTCGGGGAGATGGAGGTCTGGGCACTGGAAGCATACGGTGCTGCATACACTCTGCAAGAAATGCTCACAGTGAAGTCGGACGATGTGAACGGTCGTACCAAGATGTACAAAAACATCGTGGACGGCGATCACCGTATGGAGCCGGGCATGCCCGAGTCTTTCAACGTGTTGATCAAAGAAATTCGTTCCCTCGGCATCGATATCGATCTGGAAACCGAATAACACGTGACGCGAATCGAGAGCGGGGCAGTGATGCCCGCTCTCTGCTCCGCCAGGAGGAAAGGCCTTGAAAGACCTACTGAATTTGCTGAAAAACCAGGGTCAAGTCGAAGAGTTCGACGCCATCCGTATTGGATTGGCATCGCCTGAGATGATCCGTTCGTGGTCGTTCGGTGAAGTTAAAAAGCCGGAAACCATCAACTACCGTACGTTCAAACCTGAGCGTGACGGCCTGTTCTGCGCCAAGATCTTTGGCCCGGTAAAGGATTACGAGTGCCTGTGCGGTAAGTACAAGCGCTTGAAGCACCGTGGTGTGATCTGCGAGAAGTGCGGCGTTGAAGTTGCACTGGCCAAGGTTCGTCGTGAGCGCATGGCGCACATCGAGCTGGCTTCGCCGGTTGCCCACATCTGGTTCCTGAAATCGCTGCCGTCCCGTATCGGCTTGCTGATGGACATGACCCTGCGTGATATCGAGCGCGTTCTCTACTTCGAGAGCTATGTCGTTATCGACCCAGGCATGACCACCCTTGAAAAAGGTCAGCTGCTCAACGACGAGCAGTACTTCGAAGCGCTGGAAGAGTTCGGCGACGATTTCGATGCCCGCATGGGTGCCGAAGCTGTCCGCGAACTGCTGCACGCTATCGACCTGGAGCACGAGATTGGCCGCCTGCGTGAAGAAATTCCGCAAACCAACTCCGAAACCAAGATCAAGAAGCTGTCCAAGCGTCTGAAGTTGATGGAAGCCTTCCAGGGTTCCGGCAACCTGCCAGAGTGGATGGTGCTGACTGTTCTGCCGGTTCTGCCGCCAGACCTGCGTCCGCTGGTACCGTTGGACGGTGGTCGTTTCGCGACGTCCGACCTCAACGACCTGTACCGCCGCGTGATCAACCGTAACAACCGCTTGAAGCGCCTGCTTGATCTGTCCGCTCCGGACATCATCGTGCGCAACGAAAAGCGTATGTTGCAAGAAGCGGTCGACGCCTTGCTCGACAACGGTCGTCGTGGCCGCGCTATTACCGGTTCCAACAAGCGTCCTCTGAAATCCCTGGCTGACATGATCAAGGGTAAGCAAGGTCGTTTCCGTCAGAACTTGCTCGGTAAGCGTGTTGACTACTCCGGTCGTTCGGTAATTACCGTAGGCCCGACCCTGCGTCTGCACCAGTGCGGTCTGCCTAAGAAGATGGCGCTTGAGCTGTTCAAGCCTTTCATCTTCGGCAAGCTGGAAATGCGCGGTCTCGCGACCACCATCAAAGCGGCCAAGAAAATGGTCGAGCGCGAACTGCCAGAGGTTTGGGACGTTCTCGCTGAAGTGATTCGCGAACACCCGGTCCTCCTCAACCGTGCACCGACCCTTCACCGTCTGGGTATCCAGGCGTTTGAACCGGTACTGATCGAAGGTAAGGCTATCCAGCTGCACCCTCTGGTCTGTGCTGCGTACAACGCCGACTTCGACGGCGACCAAATGGCCGTGCACGTACCGCTGACACTGGAAGCCCAGTTGGAAGCGCGTGCGTTGATGATGTCGACCAACAACATTCTGTCGCCAGCCAACGGTGAACCAATCATCGTTCCGTCGCAGGACGTTGTATTGGGTCTGTACTACATGACCCGTGAAGCGATCAACGCCAAGGGCGAAGGTCGTGTGTTCGCTGACCTGCAAGAAGTTGACCGTGTGTTCCGTGCCGGCGAAGCCGCACTGCACGCCAAGGTCAAAGTGCGCATTCACGAAACCGTCAACGACCGTGACGGCGGCAGCGTGAGCAACACCCGTATCGTCGACACCACTGTCGGCCGTGCGCTGTTGTACCAGGTTGTGCCAAAAGGTCTGTCGTACGACGTCGTCAACCTGCCGATGAAGAAAAAGGCGATCTCCAAGCTGATCAACCAGTGCTACCGCGTGGTTGGTCTGAAAGAGACCGTGATCTTCGCTGACCAGTTGATGTACACCGGTTTTGCTTATTCGACCATTTCCGGCGTTTCCATCGGTGTTAACGACTTCGTTATCCCGGATGAAAAAGCCCGCATCATCAGTGCTGCTACTGACGAAGTGAAAGAGATCGAGAGCCAGTACGCCTCCGGCCTGGTAACCCAGGGCGAGAAGTACAACAAAGTGATCGACCTTTGGTCCAAGGCCAACGACGAAGTGTCCAAGGCAATGATGGCCAACCTCTCGAAAGAGAAGGTTATCGACCGTCATGGCGTGGAAGTCGATCAAGAGTCTTTCAACTCGATGTACATGATGGCCGACTCGGGCGCACGGGGTTCTGCTGCGCAGATCCGTCAGCTCGCCGGTATGCGTGGCCTGATGGCCAAGCCGGACGGTTCCATCATCGAAACGCCGATTACTGCGAACTTCCGTGAAGGTTTGAGCGTACTTCAGTACTTCATCTCTACTCACGGTGCTCGTAAAGGTCTGGCGGATACCGCGTTGAAAACCGCTAACTCCGGTTACCTGACTCGTCGTCTGGTAGACGTTGCACAAGATCTGGTTGTAACCGAGATCGATTGCGGCACCGAGCACGGCCTGCTGATGACTCCGCACATTGAAGGCGGTGACGTTGTAGAGCCGCTGGGTGAGCGCGTATTGGGTCGTGTTATTGCCCGTGACGTGTTCAAGCCAGGTACCGAGGAAGTTATCGTTCCTGCCGGCACCCTGGTGGATGAGAAGTGGGTCGAGTTCATCGAACTCAACAGCATCGACGAAGTGATTGTTCGCTCGCCGATCAGCTGCGAAACCCGCTACGGTATCTGCGCCAAGTGCTACGGCCGTGACTTGGCTCGTGGCCACCAGGTGAACATCGGTGAAGCGGTCGGCGTTATCGCTGCCCAGTCCATCGGTGAGCCGGGTACCCAGCTGACCATGCGTACGTTCCACATCGGTGGTGCGGCAAGCCGGACCTCCGCAGCCGACAGCGTTCAGGTGAAGAATGGCGGTACTGTCCGTCTGCACAACCTGAAACACGTTGAGCGAGTGGATGGCCACCTGGTTGCTGTGTCCCGTTCCGGTGAGCTGGCGATTGCTGATGACTTCGGTCGTGAGCGTGAGCGTTACAAGCTGCCGTACGGTGCTGTGATTTCGGTTAAAGAAGGTGACAAGGTCGACGCTGGCGCAATCGTGGCCAAGTGGGATCCGCACACTCACCCAATCGTTACCGAAATGAAAGGTACCGTGACCTACGTGGGCATGGAAGAAGGCATCACGATCAAGCGTCAGACTGACGAATTGACCGGTATGACCAACATTGAAGTACTCGACGCCAAAGATCGTCCAGCTGCCGGTAAAGACATCCGTCCTGCCGTGAAGATGGTCGATGACAACGGCAAGGATCTGTTGCTGCCAGGCACTGACGTTATCGCTCAGTACTTCCTGCCAGCCAACGCCCTGGTCGGTGTAGCGGATGGTGCGAAGATCGCGATCGGTGATGTTATCGCGCGTATCCCGCAAGAAACTTCGAAGACCCGTGACATCACCGGTGGTCTGCCGCGTGTTGCCGACTTGTTCGAAGCTCGTCGTCCGAAAGAAGCGTCGATCCTGGCTGAAGTCAGCGGCACCATCGCGTTCGGTAAAGAGACCAAGGGCAAGCGCCGTCTGGTCATTACCCCGAACGACGGTAGCGATCCGTATGAAGAGCTGATTCCGAAGTGGCGTCACCTGAACGTGTTCGAAGGCGAACAGGTAAACCGCGGCGAAGTTATCTCCGACGGTCCGAGCGATCCACACGACATCCTGCGTCTGCTGGGTGTGAGTGCGCTGGCCAAGTACATCGTTAACGAGATCCAGGACGTTTACCGTCTGCAAGGCGTGAAGATCAACGATAAGCACATCGAGACCATCCTGCGTCAGATGCTGCGTAAAGTTGAAATCGCTGAATCCGGCGATTCGAGTTTCATCAAGGGCGACCAGATGGAACTGACTCACGTACTGGTAGAAAACGAGCGTCTGGCAACCGAAGAGAAATTTGTTTCCAAGTTCACTCGCGTGTTGCTGGGTATCACCAAGGCGTCGTTGTCCACTGAGTCGTTCATCTCGGCGGCCTCCTTCCAGGAGACCACTCGCGTACTGACCGAAGCAGCGGTAACCGGCAAGCGCGATTACCTGCGCGGCCTGAAAGAAAACGTGGTTGTGGGTCGACTGATCCCGGCCGGTACCGGCTTGGCCTACCACAGCGAGCGTAAGCGTCGCCGTGAACTCGACAAGCCGCTGCGCGTAAGCGCCAGTGAAGTGGAAGCTGCACTGACCGAAGCGCTGAACTCTAGCGGTAACTGAGTTCTGCGATAAATAAGTCCGGGCCCTGGCAGCCCCGTTCGTCGGAACAAGACAGTTTTGTCGGGTTTCGATGGAGGGGGAGGTCGGGGCCTTGCCTTGACTGGGGGCAAGATCCTCTTTAGACTCTTGTACCCCTAAATTTGGCGGGAATTCGTTCCTGCCATTTTGCTTTTCTTGCAAGACAATAGCGTCGCAAGACAACAGTGGAGCTAGTAGATGGCAACTATCAACCAGCTGGTACGTCAGCCGCGTAAGCGTATCGTCGAGAAATCCGACGTACCTGCGCTGCAGAACTGCCCGCAACGTCGTGGCGTATGCACTCGCGTGTATACCACTACGCCGAAAAAACCTAACTCGGCACTGCGTAAAGTATGCCGTGTGCGCCTGACCAACGGTTTCGAGGTTTCCTCGTACATCGGTGGTGAAGGTCACAACCTGCAAGAGCACAGCGTGGTACTGATCCGCGGCGGTCGTGTAAAAGACTTGCCAGGTGTTCGTTACCACACCGTACGCGGCTCCTTGGATACTTCCGGCGTTAAAGGTCGTAACCAGGGTCGTTCGAAGTACGGTACCAAGAAGCCTAAGTAGTAGCGGCTTTTTGTAAACTGAATCATCTTATTTTCTGAGTCGATAAGAGTAAGGTCGGAGGCGTCCCGCAAGGGCACCGATTCCGAACGAACCTGAAGACCGTTTGAGGGCTTATCCATGCCAAGAAGACGCGTAGCAGCCAAGCGCGAAGTGCTTGACGATCCAAAATACGGAAGCCAAATTCTGGCCAAGTTCATGAACCACGTGATGGAAAGCGGCAAGAAAGCCGTTGCCGAGCGTATCGTTTATGGCGCGCTGGAAAAGGTTAAAGAACGCAAGAACAGCGACCCCCTGGAAATCTTCGAGAAAGCTCTCGACGCCATCGCTCCGCTGGTCGAAGTGAAGTCGCGCCGTGTAGGCGGTGCTACTTACCAGGTTCCGGTCGAAGTTCGTCCGTCCCGTCGTAACGCCCTGGCAATGCGTTGGTTGGTAGACTTCGCCCGTAAGCGCGGCGAGAAGTCTATGGCTCTGCGTTTGGCCGGCGAGCTGTTGGACGCTGCTGAAGGTAAAGGTGCTGCTGTTAAGAAGCGTGAAGACGTGCACCGTATGGCTGAAGCTAACAAAGCTTTCTCGCACTACCGCTTCTAATCTTAGCTTCACTAATTTTGCGAGGGCTTTATGGCTCGTACTACTCCGATTAGCCGCTACCGTAACATCGGTATCGTTGCTCACGTGGATGCTGGTAAAACCACCACCACCGAGCGCGTACTGTTTTACACCGGCAAAAGTCACAAAATGGGCGAGGTGCATGATGGCGCCGCGACCACAGACTGGATGGTTCAGGAGCAGGAGCGTGGTATTACCATTACTTCTGCTGCTATTACCGCCTTCTGGAAAGGTTCTGCCAAGCAGTACAAGGACGAGCACCGCTTCAACGTAATCGATACCCCGGGCCACGTAGACTTCACCATTGAAGTTGAGCGTTCCCTGCGTGTACTCGACGGCGCGGTCGTTGTGTTCTGCGGTACTTCGGGCGTTGAGCCTCAGTCGGAAACCGTATGGCGTCAAGCCAACAAGTACGGTGTTCCACGTCTTGTTTACGTAAACAAGATGGACCGTGCTGGTGCGAACTTCCTGCGCGTGATCGGTCAGATCAAGCAGCGTCTGGGTCACACTCCGGTGCCAATCCAATTGGCTATCGGTTCCGAAGACAACTTCCAGGGCCAGATCGATCTGATCACCATGGAAGCCGTCTACTGGAATGACGCCGACAAAGGTATGGTTCCTGTTCGTAAGCCTATCCCTGCAGAATTGCAGGAGCTGGCTGACGAGTGGCGCAATAACCTGGTTGAGGCTGCTGCCGAAGCCAGCGAAGAGCTGATGAACAAGTACCTCGAAGGTGAAGAGCTCACCAACGTGGAAATCAAGGCTGCTCTGCGTCAGCGTACTATCGCTGGTGAGATCGTCTTGGCTGTTTGCGGTTCTTCCTTCAAGAACAAGGGTGTTCCCCTGGTTCTCGACGCCGTTATCGACTACCTGCCTGCTCCAACTGACATTCCTGCTATCAAGGGTACTAACCCTGATAACGAGGAAGAAGAGATGGAGCGTCACGCTGACGACAGCGAGCCGTTCTCGGCTCTGGCGTTCAAGATCGCTACCGACCCATTCGTGGGTACCCTGACTTTCGTCCGCGTTTACTCGGGCGTGTTGGCCTCCGGCGACGGCGTGATCAACTCGGTCAAGGGCAAGAAAGAGCGTGTGGGTCGTATGGTGCAAATGCACGCAAACGCCCGTGAAGAGATCAAGGAAGTACGCGCTGGTGACATCGCGGCCTTGATCGGCATGAAGGATGTCACCACTGGTGAGACCTTGTGCGACGCTGCTAAGCCAATCATCCTGGTTCGCATGGACTTCCCGGAGCCGGTTATCTCGGTTGCCGTAGAGCCTAAGACCAAGGATGACCAGGAAAAAATGGGTATTGCACTGGGCAAACTTGCTCAGGAAGATCCATCTTTCCGCGTCAAGACTGATGAAGAGACTGGTCAAACGATCATCTCCGGCATGGGCGAGTTGCACCTGGACATCCTGGTTGACCGGATGCGCCGTGAGTTCAACGTCGAAGCCAACATCGGTAAGCCTCAGGTTTCCTATCGTGAGCGCATCACGAAGAACTGTGAAATCGAAGGCAAGTTCGTTCGTCAGTCCGGCGGTCGTGGTCAGTTCGGTCACTGCTGGATCCGTTTTGCTCCTGCTGACGAAGGTCAGGAAGGTCTGCAATTCGTGAACGAAGTAGTAGGTGGTGTTGTTCCTAAGGAATACATCCCTGCTATCCAGAAGGGTATCGAAGAGCAGATGAAGAACGGTGTTGTTGCCGGCTATCCGCTGATCGGCCTGAAAGCAACCGTTTTTGACGGTTCTTACCACGACGTCGACTCCAACGAGATGGCGTTTAAGGTGGCTGCTTCCATGGCAACCAAGCAACTGGCCCAGAAGGGCGGTGGTGAGTTGCTTGAGCCAATCATGGCGGTAGAAGTTGTTACACCTGAAGACTATATGGGTGATGTCATGGGCGACCTTAACCGTCGTCGCGGCATGATCTTGGGTATGGAAGACACGGTTTCCGGCAAAGTGATTCGCGCCGAGGTTCCGTTGGGTGAGATGTTCGGTTACGCGACCGACGTTCGCTCCATGTCCCAGGGTCGCGCAAGCTACTCTATGGAATTCAAAAAATACAACACAGCTCCGGCGCACATCGCTGAAACTGTATCCAAAAAACAAGGCTGATTCAGTCCTTTAGGCAAGGAGTTAATTGTCGTGGCTAAAGAAAAATTTGATCGTTCCCTACCGCACGTCAACGTTGGCACTATCGGTCACGTTGACCATGGTAAAACCACTCTGACTGCTGCTCTGACTCGCGTTTGCTCCGAAGTATTCGGTTCCGCAATCGTTGATTTCGATAAAATCGACAGCGCGCCAGAAGAAAAAGCTCGTGGTATCACCATCAACACCGCGCACGTTGAATACAACTCGCTGATCCGTCACTACGCTCACGTTGACTGCCCAGGTCACGCTGACTATGTGAAGAACATGATCACCGGTGCTGCCCAGATGGACGGCGCAATCCTGGTTTGCTCGGCCGCTGATGGTCCGATGCCACAAACCCGTGAGCACATCCTGCTGTCCCGTCAGGTAGGCGTTCCGTACATCGTGGTTTACCTGAACAAGGCCGACCTGGTAGACGACGCTGAGCTGCTGGAACTGGTTGAGATGGAAGTGCGCGATCTGCTGAGCACTTACGACTTCCCAGGCGACGACACTCCGATCATCATCGGTTCTGCTCGTATGGCTCTGGAAGGCAAAGACGATAACGAAATGGGCACCACGTCCGTTCGTAAACTGGTTGAGACTCTGGACAGCTACATCCCAGATCCAGTTCGTGTTATCGACAAGCCGTTCCTGATGCCAATCGAAGACGTATTCTCGATCTCCGGTCGCGGTACTGTTGTAACTGGTCGTATCGAGCGCGGTATCGTCAAGGTTCAGGATCCACTGGAAATCGTTGGTCTGCGTGACACTACCGTCACCACCTGCACCGGTGTTGAAATGTTCCGTAAGCTGCTCGACGAAGGTCGTGCTGGCGAGAACTGCGGCGTTCTGCTGCGTGGTACCAAGCGTGACGACGTTGAGCGTGGCCAGGTTCTGGTTAAGCCAGGTTCGGTTAAGCCGCACACCAAGTTCGAAGCTGAAGTGTACGTGCTGAGCAAAGAAGAAGGCGGTCGTCACACTCCGTTCTTCAAAGGCTACCGTCCACAGTTCTACTTCCGTACTACTGACGTGACTGGTAACTGCGAACTGCCGGAAGGCGTTGAAATGGTAATGCCAGGCGACAACATCAAAATGGTTGTCACCCTGATCAAAACCATCGCAATGGAAGACGGTCTGCGCTTCGCAATCCGTGAAGGCGGCCGTACCGTTGGTGCTGGCGTTGTAGCTAAAATCATCGAGTAAGCATCTCTTCTGAGATAGCTTCGATGCTTTGAAAAGCCCCCGCTCAGCGGGGGCTTTTTTATTGGGTTGACACCTATCTGGGGCGTCTATAGAATTGCGCCTCCTTTTAACGGGCGCAGTGCGCTCGGTGGGAATAGCAGCCGGAGTCTGAAATCCAATGCAAAATCAGCAAATCCGTATCAGGTTGAAGGCTTTTGACCATCGCCTGATCGACCAATCCACCCAGGAAATCGTGGAAACCGCGAAACGTACTGGGGCACAAGTGCGTGGTCCTATTCCACTGCCTACCCGCAAAGAGCGGTTCACCGTTCTGGTCTCCCCGCACGTCAACAAAGACGCGCGTGACCAGTACGAGATCCGTACTCATAAGCGCGTTCTGGACATCGTCCAGCCAACGGATAAAACCGTTGATGCACTTATGAAGCTTGATCTGGCGGCCGGTGTGGAAGTACAGATCAGCCTCGGCTAAGACTCGGGTCTTAGTCGTGTAACGCTCTGAAATGGGCGGCCATAGCGGGTGAAAGCCCCGTACACTCATGAGGTTTACAACATGACTATTGGTGTAGTCGGTCGTAAATGCGGTATGACCCGTATTTTCACCGAAGAAGGTGTCTCCATTCCGGTCACGGTCATTGAGATCGAGCCGAATCGCGTCACCCAGTTCAAAACTGAAGAAACCGATGGCTATCGTGCAGTGCAAGTCACTGTCGGCGAGCGTCGTGCTTCGCGCGTGACTGCTGCTCAAGCAGGTCACTTCGCTAAAGCAAACGTTGCAGCTGGTCGTACTGTTATGGAGTTCCGTCTTGAAGATGGTGACTACCAGGCTGGCGATCTGATCAACGCTGAAATCTTCGCCGCTGGTCAACTGGTTGATGTAACCGGTCAGTCCAAGGGTAAAGGCTTCCAGGGTACGATCAAGCGTTGGAATTTCCGTGGCCAAGACAACACTCACGGTAACTCCGTTTCCCACCGCGTCCCGGGCTCTATTGGCCAGTGCCAGACTCCTGGTCGTGTATTCAAGGGCAAAAAAATGTCCGGTCATATGGGCGCTGAGCGCGTGACCGTGCAGTCCCTCGAAGTAGTGCGCGTCGACGCTGAACGCAATCTGTTGTTGGTCAAGGGTGCTGTTCCTGGCGCTACTGGCGGCAACCTGGTTGTACGTCCAGCGGCCAAGGCTCGCGGTTAAGGGGAAGCTGACATGCAATTAAATGTAAATGACGCTCAAGCGATCGAAGTTTCCGAACTGACATTTGGCGGCGAATTCAACGAGACGCTCGTTCACCAAGCAGTCGTGGCCTACATGGCCGGCGGCCGTCAAGGTAGCAAGCAGCAAAAGACCCGTTCCGACGTTCGTGGTGGCGGTAAGCGCCCTTGGCGTCAGAAAGGTACTGGCCGTGCTCGTGCCGGTACTATCCGTAGCCCAATCTGGCGTGGCGGCGGTACCACTTTCGCAGCTCGTCCACAGGATCACTCTCAGAAGCTCAACAAGAAGATGTATCGCGCAGCACTGCGCTCCATCCTTGCTGAACTCGTGCGTACTGATCGTCTGGTCGTGGTTCAGGACTTCGCTGTTGAAGCGCCGAAAACCAAAGATCTGCTGAACAAGCTGAACGGCATGGGTCTGACTGATGTCCTGATCGTGTCTGAAGCTGTTGATCAGAACCTGTACCTGGCTGCTCGCAACCTGCCACACGTTGATGTACGTGACGTGCAAGGTTCCGATCCAGTTAGTCTGATCGCATACGACAAGGTGTTGATCACCGTGTCGGCCGTGAAGAAATTCGAGGAGCTGCTGGGATGAACCAGGAACGCGTATTTAAAGTTCTGCTTGGCCCGCACGTTTCCGAAAAGGCTACGGTTCTGGCTGACAAGAAAGGCCAGTTCGTTTTCAAGGTTGCAACTGACGCAACCAAGCTGGAAATCAAGAAGGCCGTCGAAAGCCTGTTCAGCGTGAAAGTAGAGCGTGTTACTACCCTGAATGTTCTGGGTAAGAGCAAGCGCACTGCTCGCGGTCTGGGCAAGCGTAATGACTGGAAGAAGGCAGTTATCTCCCTTCAGCCAGGCCAAGATCTCGATTTCAGCAGCAGTGCTGAGTAAGGAAGGGGTGCATCATGGCAATCGTTAAATGCAAACCGACTTCCCCTGGCCGCCGTTTTGTGGTCAAGGTGGTCAACCAGGAGCTGCATAAAGGCGCTCCTCACGCACCGCTGCTCGAGAAGAAATCGAAGACTGGTGGTCGTAACAACAATGGTCGCATTACCACTCGTCACATCGGTGGTGGCCATAAGCAGCATTATCGTCTGGTCGATTTCCGTCGCAACGACAAAGATGGCATCTCTGCCACTGTCGAGCGTATCGAATACGATCCAAACCGTACTGCTCACATCGCTCTGCTGCTGTACGCAGATGGCGAGCGTCGCTACATCATCGCGCCTAAAGGCGTGAGTGCTGGCGACCAGCTGATCGCAGGTGCCCTGGCACCGATCAAGCCGGGCAACGCTCTGCAACTGCGTAACATTCCAGTTGGTAGCACCGTACACGGCATCGAATTGAAGCCAGGTAAAGGCGCACAGATCGCTCGTTCCGCTGGTGCTTCGGCTCAGCTGATCGCTCGTGAAGGTGTCTACGTGACCCTGCGTCTGCGTTCTGGTGAGATGCGTAAAGTACTGGCTGAATGCCGTGCGACCCTGGGCGAAGTCTCGAACTCCGAGCACAGCCTGCGTTCGCTGGGTAAAGCTGGTGCCAAACGCTGGCGTGGCGTTCGCCCAACCGTTCGTGGTGTTGCCATGAACCCGGTTGACCACCCACATGGTGGTGGTGAAGGTCGTACCTCTGGTGGTCGTCATCCGGTATCGCCATGGGGCTTCCCGACTAAGGGCGCGAAGACTCGTGGTAATAAGCGTACCGACAAAATGATCGTCCGTCGTCGCAAGTAAATAGAGGGATACGACAGTGCCACGTTCTCTGAAAAAAGGTCCTTTTATTGATCTTCACCTACTGAAGAAGATCGAAGTGGCGGCGGAAAAGAACGATCGCAAACCAGTTAAGACCTGGTCGCGCCGTTCTATGATCCTGCCACAAATGGTCGGTTTGACCATCGCAGTACACAACGGTCGTCAGCACGTCCCAGTTCTCGTTAACGAAGACATGGTCGGCCACAAACTGGGCGAGTTTGCCGGTACCCGCACTTATCGTGGGCACGTGGCAGACAAGAAAGCCAAGCGTTAAGGGGTTAGGAAATGGAAGTAGCCGCTAAGTTGTCGGGCGCTCGAATCTCCGCCCAGAAAGCCCGCTTGGTCGCCGACCAGATCCGCGGGAAGAAGGTGGGCGAAGCGCTCAACCTGTTGGCTTTCAGCAGTAAGAAAGCCGCCGAGATCATGAAGAAAGTGCTGGAGTCGGCCGTAGCCAACGCCGAGCATAACGAAGGCGCAGACGTTGATGACCTGAAGGTCAGCACCGTTTTCGTCAACGAAGGGCGTTCGCTGAAGCGTATCATGCCGCGTGCCAAAGGCCGTGCTGATCGCATCGTCAAGCGGTCTTGCCATATCACTGTCAAGGTTGCTGACAAGTAACGGAGTCGAAGAGATGGGTCAGAAAGTACATCCCATTGGCATTCGCCTGGGAATCGTCAAGGAGCACACCTCCGTCTGGTACGCAGACGGTCGGACTTATGCGGACTATTTGTTCGCTGATCTGAAGGTGCGTGAGTATCTCCAAGACAAACTAAAAAGCGCGTCCGTAAGCCGTATCGATATCCATCGTCCGGCGCAAACTGCACGTATCACCATCCACACCGCTCGTCCAGGTATCGTTATCGGGAAGAAAGGTGAAGATGTTGAGAAACTGCGTCAGGACCTGACCAAGCAAATGGGTGTGCCTGTGCACATCAATATCGAAGAGATCCGCAAGCCGGAGCTCGACGGTATGCTGGTTGCGCAGAGCGTAGCTCAGCAGCTGGAGCGCCGCGTAATGTTCCGTCGTGCTATGAAGCGCGCTGTACAGAACGCCATGCGCATTGGTGCCAAAGGCATCAAAATCCAAGTGAGCGGTCGTCTCGGCGGTGCTGAAATCGCACGTACTGAATGGTATCGCGAAGGTCGTGTGCCATTGCACACCCTGCGTGCCGACATCGACTATGCCAACTACGAAGCTCACACCACTTACGGTGTGATCGGTGTAAAGGTTTGGATCTTCAAGGGCGAAGTAATTGGTGGTCGCCAAGAAGAACTGAAACCACAAGCACCAGCGCCTCGTAAAAAAGCTGCTAAGTAAGGGGTACGCCAAATGTTGCAACCTAAGCGTACGAAGTTCCGCAAGCAGATGACAGGCCACAACCGTGGTCTGGCTCAGCGCGGTAGCAAAGTCAGCTTCGGCGAGTTCGCGCTGAAGTCTGTAGCTCGTGGTCGTCTCACCGCTCGTCAGATCGAGTCAGCGCGTCGTGCTCTGACCCGTCACGTTAAACGTGGCGGCAAGATCTGGATCCGTGTATTCCCGGACAAGCCGATCTCCAAAAAACCTCTCGAGGTTCGGATGGGTAAAGGTAAGGGTAACGTGGAATACTGGGTAGCCCAGATTCAGCCAGGCAAAGTCCTGTATGAAATCGAGGGTGTAACTGAAGAGCTGGCGCGTGAGGCTTTTGCCCTGGCTGCTGCAAAGCTGCCGCTCGCCACCGCCTTTGTTAAACGGACGGTGATGTGATGAAAGCGAATGAACTTCGTGAAAAATCCGCACAGCAGCTGAACGAGCAACTGCTCGGCCTGCTGCGCGACCAGTTCAATCTGCGTATGCAGAAAGCAACTGGCCAGTTGGGGCAGTCTCATCTGCTCTCGCAAGTTAAGCGTGACATCGCTCGCGTGAAGACTGTGCTCAACCAGCAGGCAGGTAAGTGATCATGGCTGAAGCCGAAAAGACTGTCCGTACGCTGACTGGCCGTGTTGTCAGCGACAAGATGGACAAAACCATCACCGTTTTGATCGAGCGTCGCGTTAAGCACCCGATCTACGGTAAATATGTTAAGCGTTCGACTAAGCTGCACGCGCACGACGAAACCAATCAGTGCCACATCGGCGACAAAGTCACTATTCGTGAAACTCGTCCGCTGGCCAAGACCAAGTCTTGGGCACTGGTTGATGTTCTCGAACGCGCTGTGGAAGTCTAAGGACTAGGGGTCGGAGAAATTATATGATTCAGACTCAATCCATGCTCGATGTGGCCGATAACAGCGGCGCTCGCCGTGTTATGTGCATCAAGGTGCTGGGTGGCTCCCATCGTCGTTACGCTGGTATCGGTGACATCATCAAAGTTACCGTGAAGGAAGCAATTCCTCGCGGTAAAGTGAAAAAAGGCCAAGTGATGACTGCTGTTGTAGTCCGCACTCGTCACGGCGTACGTCGTGCTGATGGCTCCATTATCCGCTTTGATGGCAACGCTGCTGTTCTTCTGAACAACAAGCAAGAGCCGATCGGCACCCGTATCTTTGGGCCAGTGACCCGTGAACTTCGTACTGAGAAGTTCATGAAGATCGTCTCGCTCGCCCCAGAAGTGCTGTAAGGAGATCCGACATGCAAAAGATTCGTCGTGACGACGAGATCATCGTGATCGCCGGCAAAGACAAAGGTAAGCGCGGTAAGGTGCTGAAGGTTCTTGCTGATGACCGTCTGGTCATTGGTGGTCTGAACCTGGTCAAGCGTCATACCAAGCCTAACCCCGCGTCGGGCGTACAGGGCGGTATCGTCGAGAAAGAAGCGCCATTGCACGCTTCTAACGTCGCCATCTTCAACGGCGAAACCAACAAGGCTGACCGCGTTGGTTTCAAAGTAGAAGACGGTAAGAAAATTCGTGTCTTCAAGTCGACCCAAAAAGCGGTTGATGCTTGAACACTGCTAGGTAGATAAGACCATGGCACGACTAAAAGAGATTTACCGGAAGGAAATCGCTCCGAAGCTTAAGGAAGAACTTAAGCTTTCGAACGTGATGGAAGTTCCGCGCGTTACCAAAATCACCCTGAACATGGGTCTGGGCGAAGCGATCGGTGACAAAAAAGTCATCGAGCACGCTGTTGCTGACCTGGAAAAGATCACCGGTCAAAAAGTCGTTGTGACTTACGCTCGGAAATCCATCGCTGGCTTTAAAGTCCGTGAAGGTTGGCCGATCGGTGTCAAAGTGACTCTGCGCCGTGAGCGTATGTACGAGTTCCTGGATCGTCTGCTGTCGATCTCCCTGCCTCGGGTTCGCGACTTCCGCGGCCTGAATGCCAAGTCCTTCGATGGTCGTGGTAACTACAGCATGGGCGTGAAAGAGCAGATCATCTTCCCGGAAATCGACTACGACAAGATCGATGCTCTCCGCGGTCTGGACATCACCCTGACCACCACTGCCAAGAACGATGATGAAGGCCGCGCTCTGCTGCGTGCGTTCAAATTCCCGTTCCGCAACTGATTGGAGTAGGACCATGGCCAAGATGAGCATGAAAAACCGCGAGCTGAAGCGTCAGCTCACGGTTGCCAAGTACGCCAAGAAGCGTGCAGCACTGAAAGCTATCATCGTTGATCTGAACGCAAGTCCAGAAGCGCGTTGGGAAGCTACAGTAGCTCTGCAGAAGCAGCCACGTGACGCAAGCGCTTCGCGCATGCGTAACCGCTGCCGCCTGACCGGTCGTCCACACGGCGTTTACCGCAAGTTCGGCCTCGGCCGTAACAAACTGCGTGAAGCGGCAATGCGTGGTGACGTACCAGGTCTGGTTAAAGCCAGCTGGTAAGTACTTTCGAAGTCTCGGTGGCCAGGATCGCAAGATACTGACCGCCGGTGGCCTAGAATCTGGAACAAGCCCCTTTTGGGGCTTGTTTCATTTCCGGAGTGTGTCTAAAATACGCGGCTCGCCTGAGCCCGTGTGTTTTATGCCCGGAGATTCTCGGTGACATATGTAGCCGCAAGGCTAATTTTTTTGTATTAGGAGCGTCTAGCCCATGAGTATGCAGGACCCGTTAGCGGACATGCTAACTCGTATCCGTAATGCCCAGATGGCTGAAAAGTCCGTCGTAAGCATGCCATCTTCCACGTTGAAGGTAGCTGTTGCCAAAGTCCTGAAAGACGAAGGCTACATTGCGGGTTATCAGATCAGCAGCGAAATCAAGCCACTGCTGTCCATCGAGCTGAAGTACTTCGAAGGCCGTCCGGTCATCGAGGAAGTGAAGCGCGTTAGCCGTCCAGGCCTGCGTCAGTACAAGTCCGTTGAAGATCTGCCGAAAGTTCGTGGCGGTCTTGGCGTGTCTATCGTCTCCACCAACAAAGGTGTGATGACGGATCGTGCTGCGCGCGCTGCCGGTGTCGGCGGCGAAGTTCTTTGCACTGTGTTCTAAGGGGGGATAAGCATGTCTCGCGTCGCTAAGAACCCCGTTAAGCTGCCAGCCGGTGTCGAAGTAAAATTCGCAGGCCAACAGCTTTCGGTGAAGGGTGCCAAGGGTACTCTTGAACTGAACATCCATTCGTCCGTTGAGATCGTTGAAGAAGCTGGTGAGCTGCGTTTCGCTGCTCGCAATGGCGATCAACAAACTCGCGCAATGGCCGGTACCACGCGTGCGTTGGTAAACAACATGGTCCAAGGCGTAAGCCAAGGCTTCGAGCGTAAGCTCCAGCTGGTCGGTGTTGGTTACAAAGCGCAAGCAAAAGGCACGGTTTTGAACCTGGCCCTTGGCTTCTCGCACCCAGTGGATTACGAACTGCCGGAAGGCATCACCGCTGAAACTCCTAGCCAGACCGATATCCTGATCAAGGGCATCGACAAGCAGCTGGTAGGTCAAGTGGCTGCCGAGATCCGCGACTTCCGTCCACCAGAGCCGTACAAAGGCAAAGGTGTGCGCTACGCGGACGAAGTCGTCCGTCGTAAAGAAGCCAAGAAGAAGTAGGGCATAGCAAATGACCGACAAAAAAGTTACTCGACTGCGTCGCGCTCGCAAAGCACGCCTGAAAATGCACGAACTCGAAGTCGTGCGTCTCTGCGTGTTCCGCTCGTCGCAGCACATCTACGCCCAGGTCATCTCGGCCGACGGCAACAAAGTCCTGGCAAGCGCCTCGACTTTGGATAAAGAACTGCGTGATGGTGCCACTGGCAACATCGACGCGGCCACTAAGGTTGGCCAGCTGGTCGCTACGCGTGCTAAGGCCGCTGGCGTCTCGCAAGTGGCTTTCGACCGCTCTGGCTTCAAGTACCACGGCCGCGTTAAAGCGCTGGCTGATGCTGCTCGTGAAGCTGGGCTGGAGTTCTAAGTTATGTCAAATAACGACCAAAAGCGCGACGAAGGCTACATTGAGAAGCTGGTTCAAGTTAACCGCGTAGCCAAAACCGTTAAAGGCGGCCGTATCTTCACCTTCACCGCGTTGACCGTGGTTGGTGATGGTAAGGGCCGTGTTGGCTTCGGCCGTGGCAAGTCGCGTGAAGTGCCTGCTGCGATCCAGAAGGCAATGGAAGCTGCTCGTCGCAACATGATCCAAGTTGACCTGAACGGCACCACTCTGCAGTACGCAATGAAGTCCGCTCACGGCGCTTCGAAGGTGTACATGCAGCCTGCTTCTGAAGGTACCGGTATCATCGCTGGCGGCGCTATGCGTGCTGTCCTCGAGGTTGCTGGTGTTCAGAACGTTCTGGCCAAGTGCTACGGCTCGACTAACCCGGTAAACGTGGTTCACGCCACTTTCAAAGGTTTGAAAGCTATGCAATCTCCTGAATCCATTGCCGCCAAGCGTGGCAAAAGCGTCAAGGAGATCTTCTGATCATGGCTACCGTTAAAGTAACGCTGATCAAAAGCATGACCGGCCGCATCCCTAACCACAAATTGTGCGTTAAGGGTTTGGGTCTGCGTCGCATCGGTCACACTGTAGAAGTCCAGGATACTCCCGAGAATCGCGGGATGATCAACAAGGCTTACTACATGCTGCGTGTCGAGGGTTAATCGATGAAACTCAATGATCTGAGTCCAGCGCCGGGTTCCCGTCGCGAAAAGCATCGTCCGGGCCGTGGTATCGGTAGCGGTTTGGGTAAGACTGGTGGCCGTGGCCACAAAGGTCAAACCTCCCGCTCCGGTGGCACCATCGCTCCAGGCTTTGAAGGCGGTCAACAGCCGCTGCATCGTCGCCTGCCGAAGTTCGGTTTCGTTTCCCTGAAGGCCATGGACCGCGCAGAAGTGCGTCTGTCCGAGCTGGCTAAAGTGGAAGGCGACATCGTTACCGTGCAGACCCTGAAAGATGCCAACGTGATCAACGTCAACGTACAGCGTGTGAAAATCATGCTGTCCGGTGAAGTGACTCGCGCTGTCACTATCGGCAAGGGAATCGGCGCCACCAAAGGTGCGCGTTCGGCTATCGAAGCAGCTGGCGGCAAGTTCGAGGAATAAATGGCTAAGCAAGGTGCTCTCTCAGCGCTCGGCAAAGGCGGTATGTCTGAACTTTGGGCTCGTCTGCGTTTTCTGTTCCTGGCGATTATCGTCTACCGAATAGGCGCACACATCCCGGTTCCAGGTATCAACCCGGACCGACTCGCAGACCTGTTTCGACAGAATGAGGGGACCATTCTTAGCTTGTTCAACATGTTTTCCGGCGGCGCGCTGGAGCGGATGAGCATCTTTGCACTGGGGATCATGCCGTACATTTCGGCATCGATCATCATGCAGTTGATGAGCGCCGTCAGCCCGCAGCTGGAGCAGTTGAAGAAGGAAGGTGAAGCTGGTCGTCGCAAGATAAGCCAGTACACCCGCTACCTCACTGTCGCTCTTGCTCTTGTCCAGGCTATTGGCATGTCCATTGGTCTGGCAGGGCAGGGCGTAGCGTTCACTGGTGACTTTGGCTTCCATTTCGTCGCGGTAACCACATTTGTGGCTGGTGCGATGTTCATGATGTGGCTGGGTGAGCAGATTACTGAGCGTGGTGTTGGCAACGGTATCTCGATGTTGATTTTCGCAGGTATCGTCGCCGGTCTTCCGAGGGCAATCGGGCAGTCTTTCGAGTCTGCACGTCAGGGTGATATCAATATCTTCGCCTTGGTTGCCATCGGTTTGCTGGCAGTAGCGATTATCGGTTTTGTGGTGTTCATTGAGCGTGGCCAGCGTCGTATTGCTGTTCACTACGCCAAGCGTCAGCAGGGCCGTAAGGTCTTCGCTGCGCAGACCAGCCACTTGCCGCTGAAAGTGAATATGGCCGGTGTTATTCCTGCTATCTTCGCGAGCAGCATTTTGCTGTTCCCGGCTTCGCTGGGTGCCTGGTTTGGTCAGTCTGAAGGTATGGGCTGGTTGCAGGACATCTCGCAGTCGATCGCTCCTGGTCAGCCGTTGAATATTCTGCTGTTTAGTGCAGGGATTATTTTCTTCTGCTTCTTCTATACGGCGTTGATGTTCAATCCGAAAGACGTAGCGGAAAACCTGAAGAAGTCCGGTGCCTTTATTCCGGGTATTCGTCCAGGCGAGCAGTCGGCGCGCTACATTGATGGCGTTCTGACCCGTTTGACCCTGTTCGGTGCTCTATATATGACGGCCGTGTGCTTGTTGCCCCAGTTCCTGGTGGTTGCAGCAAACGTTCCGTTCTACCTTGGCGGGACCTCGTTGCTGATCGTGGTCGTGGTTGTGATGGACTTCATGTCCCAAGTACAATCGCACCTCGTTTCGCACCAGTACGAATCCCTGATGAAGAAAGCCAACCTGAAGGGCTACGGCAGCGGCATGTTGCGCTGAGTACCCCATAAGGTTCGAGGAGTTGGTGATGAAAGTTCGTGCATCGGTGAAAAAGCTGTGCCGTAACTGCAAGATTATTCGCCGCGAAGGTGTTGTTCGAGTAATTTGCAGCGCGGAACCGCGTCACAAACAGCGCCAAGGCTGAGTGTGATCCGCTTGAAGCCCGGCAGCTAGTGCGCTGCCGGGTTGATTATTTGTTATTACAGCGATATTATCTCGCGCCCTATTTCTTGGCTTCCGGGGCGTAGGTAGCTGTCAATTGGAGTCCCACTGAATGGCCCGTATTGCAGGCGTTAACATTCCAGATAACAAGCACACTGTTATCTCGCTGACCTACATCTATGGTGTTGGTCGCACTACTGCGCAGAAAATTTGCGCAGTTGCTGGGGTAAACCCAGCCGCTAAGATCAAGGATCTGAGCGACGAGCAGATTGAATTGCTGCGTGGCGAAGTGGCGAAGTTCACCACTGAAGGTGACCTGCGTCGCGAAATCAACATGAAAATCAAGCGTTTGATGGACCTCGGTTGCTATCGCGGTCTGCGTCATCGTCGTGGTCTTCCAGTGCGCGGTCAGCGTACCAAGACTAACGCGCGTACCCGTAAAGGTCCGCGTAAGCCGATCCGCAAGTAATCGCCCCAGCGAATCGACAGGAAAATTATCATGGCAAAACCTGCTGCTCGTCCTCGTAAAAAAGTTAAAAAGACAGTGGTTGATGGCATCGCCCACATCCATGCATCTTTTAACAACACCATCGTGACCATCACCGACCGTCAAGGTAACGCGCTTTCTTGGGCTACCTCCGGTGGTTCGGGTTTCCGCGGTTCCCGCAAGTCCACCCCGTTTGCTGCTCAAGTAGCTGCTGAACGTGCTGGTCAAGCTGCGCTGGAATATGGCCTGAAAAACCTCGACGTTAACGTCAAGGGTCCAGGTCCAGGTCGTGAGTCTGCTGTCCGTGCTTTGAACGGCTGTGGCTATAAGATCGCCAGCATCACCGACGTGACGCCAATCCCGCACAACGGGTGCCGTCCGCCGAAGAAGCGCCGCGTGTAATCCAGGAGATTGTAAAGAATGGCTCGTTACATTGGTCCAAAATGCAAACTCGCTCGTCGCGAAGGCACCGATCTCTTCCTGAAGAGCGGCGTGCGCGCGATCGAATCGAAGTGCAACATTGAAGCAGCACCTGGTATCCACGGCCAACGCCGCGGTCGCCAGTCCGATTACGGCACCCAACTGCGTGAAAAGCAGAAGGTCCGTCGTATCTACGGCGTTCTCGAGCGTCAGTTCAGCGGCTACTACAAAGAAGCTGCTGGCAAGAAAGGTGCAACCGGTGAAAACCTGCTGCAACTGCTCGAATGCCGTCTGGACAACGTTGTATACCGTATGGGCTTTGGTTCGACTCGTGCCGAATCCCGTCAGCTGGTATCGCACAAATCCGTCAGCGTAAACGGCCAAACCGTTAACGTTCCGTCCTACCAGGTTCGTGCTGGTGACGTGGTCGCGATTCGCGAGAAAGCAAAAAACCAACTTCGCATTGTCCAAGCTCTCGATCTGTGTGCCCAACGTGGCCGCGTAGAATGGGTAGAAGTAGACACTGAGAAGAAGTCGGGCGTTTTCAAGAACGTTCCTGCTCGCAGTGATCTGTCCGCCGACATCAACGAAAGCCTGATTGTCGAGCTCTACTCCAAGTAAGGGCTAGAAAATAGGTGCATCCATGCAGATTTCGGTAAATGAGTTCCTGACACCCCGCCACATTGATGTGCAGGTTGTCAGTCCAACCCGCGCCAAGATCACTCTCGAGCCTCTCGAGCGTGGTTTTGGCCACACCCTGGGCAACGCGCTGCGCCGCATCCTGTTGTCCTCAATGCCCGGCTGTGCAGTAGTCGAGGCCGAGATTGACGGTGTGCTCCACGAGTACAGCGCCATCGAAGGTGTACAGGAAGACGTAATTGAAATCCTGTTGAACCTTAAAGGTCTGGCTATCAAGCTGCACGGCCGTGACGAAGTTACGCTGACCTTGTCGAAGAAGGGTTCGGGGGTGGTTACCGCTGCCGATATTCAGCTGGATCATGATGTCGAGATCGTTAACCCCGATCACGTAATCGCTAACCTGGCGTCTAACGGCGCTTTGAACATGAAGCTCACCGTAGCTCGTGGTCGTGGTTATGAACCGGCCGACTCGCGTCAGAGCGATGAAGACGAAAGCCGCAGCATTGGTCGCTTGCAGCTTGACTCTTCGTTCAGCCCGGTTCGCCGTATCGCATACGTGGTGGAAAACGCCCGTGTCGAGCAGCGTACTAACCTGGACAAGCTGGTTATTGATCTGGAAACCAACGGTACTCTGGATCCTGAAGAGGCTATTCGCCGCGCTGCAACCATTCTGCAACAGCAGTTGGCTGCGTTCGTCGACCTCAAAGGTGACAGCGAACCAGTGGTAATCGAGCAGGAAGACGAGATCGATCCGATCCTGCTTCGCCCGGTTGACGATCTGGAACTGACTGTACGTTCGGCTAACTGCCTTAAGGCGGAAAACATTTACTACATCGGTGACCTGATTCAGCGTACCGAAGTAGAACTGTTGAAGACTCCGAACCTGGGCAAGAAATCCTTGACTGAAATCAAGGACGTTCTGGCCTCCCGCGGTCTGTCCCTCGGCATGCGCCTCGACAACTGGCCGCCTGCAAGTCTTAAGAAGGACGACAAGGCGACTGCCTGATCGTCGTAATCACCGAACGTGAGTTTGGTAAGGAATGAACCATGCGTCATCGTAAAAGTGGTCGTCACCTGAGCCGTACCAGCTCGCACCGCAAGGCCATGTTTCAAAACATGGCGGTGTCGCTGTTCGAGCACGAGCTGATTAAAACTACACTGCCGAAAGCCAAAGAACTGCGTCGCGTTGCTGAGCCGCTGATCACTTTGGCCAAGACAGACAGCCTGGCTAACCGCCGTCTGGCTTTCGACCGTACTCGTTCGAAAGCTATCGTTGGTAAGCTCTTCAACGACCTGGGCAAGCGTTATGCTACCCGTGAGGGTGGCTACCTGCGCATCCTCAAGTGCGGTTTCCGCACTGGCGACAACGCGCCTATGGCGTACGTCGAGTTGGTTGATCGTGCTACTGCTGGCGAAGCTGTATCCGCCGAGTAAGACGACAGTCTGCTACGAAAAACCGGGCCTAGTGCCCGGTTTTTTGTGGGCGATTGAAAAGCAACGTGATGTTCACTCATTGCCCTTTGGCTATGCCGATCGATTGGGTGTTAGTAAAAATCTATTGAGTAGCATGATTTAATACATTTGAAGGTGTCATCTTCCTGGTCAATACTGCCTCCAAGCCGATTAGCCGGCAGTTCCAAGACTGACCTGAGGAGATTGAGCATGAGCCAGAATAAAACCCTTACAACCGCCAGCGGTGCTCCCGTTGCGGATAACCAGAATTCCCGTTCCGCCGGCCCGCGTGGCCCGCTGCTGCTCGACGACTTTCACCTGATCGAGAAGCTTGCCCACTTCAACCGTGAAAACATCCCAGAGCGCCGCGTACACGCCAAAGGCTCGGGGGCGTATGGGACCTTCACGGTTACCAAAGACATCACCCAATACACCAGTGCCAAACTGTTTGAAGCTGTCGGCAAGCAGACTCCGACCTTTCTGCGCTTCTCTACCGTAGGTGGTGAGCGCGGCTCGGCAGACACCGAGCGCGACCCACGTGGCTTCGCGCTGAAGTTCTACACCGAAGAAGGCAACTGGGACATCGTTGGTAACAACACCCCGGTGTTCTTTATCCGTGACCCGCTGAAGTTCCCCGACTTTATCCACACTCAAAAGCGCCTGCCGCAAAGCAACCTGAAAAGTGCACAGATGATGTGGGACTTCTGGTCGCACTCGCCTGAGGCGCTGCACCAGGTCACCATCCTGTTTTCGGACCGTGGCATCCCTGACGGCTACCGTCATATGCACGGCTTTGGTAGCCACACCTACAGCTTGATCAACGCCAATGGCGAGCGTCATTGGGTGAAGTGGCACTACAAGACCAAGCAAGGTATCAAGAACCTGGCGCCTGCCGATGCAGCGCGTCTGGCCGGTACCGATCCGGATTACGCCCAGCGCGATCTGTTTGGGGCCATTGAGCGTGGTGACTTCCCTAAATGGCGTGTGTGCATCCAGATCATGACTGAGGCCCAGGCCAGCGCTCACTACGAGAACCCCTTCGACGTAACCAAAACCTGGTCGCAGAAAGAGTTCCCGTTGATTGAAGTAGGTGAGCTGGAGTTGAACCGCAACCCGCAGAACTACTTCGCCGAAGTGGAGCAGGCCGCGTTCGGCCCAAGCAACATGGTGCCAGGCGTCGGTTTGTCGCCGGATCGCATGCTGCAGGGCCGTGTATTCGCTTACGCCGATGCGCACCGCTACCGTATCGGCACTAACCATCAGCACCTGCCAGTGAATGCTCCACGCAGTCCGGTCAACACCTATCAGCGTGACGGGTCCATGGCGTTCGGCACCAACGGCGGTGCGGCTCCCAACTACGAGCCAAACAGTTACGCCGATGCGCCAAAACAGGCACCGCAGTACGCAGAACCAGCCTTGGCGCTCAGTGGTGCGGCCGATCGTTACGACCACCGCGAAGACACTGATTACTACAGCCATGCCGGTGCGCTGTTCCGCCTGATGAACGCTGAGCAAAAAGCGCTGTTGATTAACAACATCGCCGGCGCGATGGCCGGGGTTTCCAGTGATGTGGTTCAGCGTCAACTGCAGCACTTCTTCAAAGCTGATCCCGATTATGGAGAAGGAATCGCAACAGCGCTGGGTGTATCGCTTAACTGACTCTAAGTGATAAGCAGAACCGCCCTCATTTGGGCGGTTTTTGCGTTATTTCAGCTACTTTTCTCTGAAAATCTTCACTTTTCTGCCGTTCGTCTCGTGACCTGCAGGTCAGCATGGTTCAAACTAGGGCCTTTCAAGCAGGGAGATGTAGGGCGATGCAAGGTCACCCCGACGTAATCGATTACCTCAACACGTTGCTGACGGGCGAACTGGCAGCTCGTGACCAATATTTCATTCACTCGCGGATGTACGAAGACTGGGGCTTTACCGAGCTCTACGAGCGTATCAATCACGAAATGGAAGAAGAGGCACAGCACGCCGACGCGCTGATGCGCCGTATCCTGATGCTCGAAGGCACGCCGCGTATGCGTCCTGACGACCTGGATACCGGTACCACCGTGCCTGAGATGCTCGCCAGCGACTTGCGCCTGGAATACAAGGTCCGCGCTGCGCTGTGCAAAGGCATCGAGCTTTGCGAGAAGCACAACGACTACGTGACCCGGGAAATCCTGCGCGTACAGTTGAACGACACTGAAGAAGATCACACCTACTGGCTGGAAAAGCAGCTGGGTCTGATCAAGTTGATCGGTCTGGAAAACTACCTGCAATCGCAGTTCTGATTTCTCCGGCATAAAAAAGCCCCTGTCACCGTAGCGGTGACAGGGGCTTTTTGTTGGGCCCGAAAACTCAGGCCCGGTCGCGCGCCAGCAACGGCTTCAGATAGTAGCCAGTGTGGGACTGCGGCATCTCGGAAACCTGCTCCGGCGTACCCACCGCAATAATCTGCCCACCCTTGGAGCCGCCTTCCGGCCCCAGGTCCACCAGCCAGTCGGCCGTCTTGATTACATCCAGGTTGTGCTCGATCACGACTACCGTGTTGCCGTGGTCGCGCAGGCGGTGCAGCACGTCGAGCAACTGCTGAATATCCGCAAAGTGCAAGCCGGTGGTCGGCTCATCGAGGATATACAAGGTCTTGCCGGTATCGCGCTTGGACAGCTCGCGAGACAGCTTCACCCGCTGCGCCTCACCACCGGACAGCGTAGTCGCCGACTGCCCTAGCTTGATATACGACAAGCCCACGTCCATCAGGGTCTGGAGTTTGCGTGCCAGGGCCGGCACTGCGTCAAAGAACACCCGCGCCTCCTCGATGGTCATCTCGAGGGTTTCATGGATGTTCTTGCCCTTGTACTTGATCTCCAGGGTTTCGCGGTTGTAACGCTTGCTCTTGCACACATCGCACGGCACGTAGATGTCCGGGAGGAAGTGCATCTCGACCTTGATCAGGCCATCGCCCTGGCACGCCTCGCAGCGCCCGCCCTTGACGTTGAAGGAGAAGCGCCCTGGCCCATAACCCCGCGAGCGGGACTCCGGCACACCGGCGAACAGTTCGCGAATCGGCGTGAACAGCCCGGTATAGGTTGCAGGGTTGGAGCGGGGCGTGCGACCGATCGGGCTCTGGTCGATATCCACCACTTTATCCAGCAGCTCCAGGCCCTTGATGCTGTCATGGGCGGCAGCTTCCAGGGTGGTGGCACCGTTCAGTGCCGTGGCACTGAGGGGGAACAGCGTGTTGTTGATCAGCGTCGACTTGCCAGAGCCGGATACACCGGTCACGCAGGTCAGCAGGCCCAGGGGGATTTCCAGGTCGACATTGCGCAGGTTGTTGCCGCGCGCGCCCTTGAGGTGCAGCGCCTGTTTTTTGTTGCGTGGCGTACGTTTGGCCGGCACTTCGATTTTTACCCGGCCAGACAGGTATTTCCCTGTCAATGAGTCCGGATGGGCCATGACTTCCGCGGGAGTGCCCTGGGCCACAATATGGCCGCCATGCACGCCGGCACCAGGGCCGATATCGACCACATAGTCCGCCAGGCGAATGGCATCCTCATCGTGTTCGACCACGATCACCGTGTTGCCGATGTCCCGCAGGTGCTTGAGCGTGCCCAGCAGACGATCGTTGTCACGCTGGTGCAGGCCGATGGACGGCTCGTCGAGAATGTACAGCACGCCCACCAGGCCGGCGCCGATCTGGCTGGCCAGGCGTATGCGCTGTGCCTCGCCGCCAGACAGGGTGTCGGCACTGCGATCCAGGGACAGGTAATCCAACCCCACATTGACCAGGAACTGCAGACGCTCGCGGATTTCCTTGAGGATCTTGTCGGCAATTTCGCCGCGTCGCCCGGTCAACTTCAATACGCCGAAGTATTCGCAGGCATCGCCGATGGGCAGGTTGGTCACTGCCGGCAGGGTTTTCTCGCCGACCCAGACGTGGCGGGCCTCGCGACGCAAACGGGTGCCGCGGCAATCCGGGCAGGGCTGGGTGCTGAGGAACTTGGCCAGCTCCTCGCGCACACTGGCTGACTCGGTTTCCCGGTAGCGCCGTTCCAGGTTAGGCACGATGCCTTCGAACGGGTGGGAGCGCTTGACGATGTCGCCACGATCATTCAGGTACTTGAAGTCGACGTTCTGCGAGCCGCTGCCGTGCAGGATGACTTTTTGTTGCTCGGCCGGCAGCTCGTTGAAAGGCACTTCCAGGCTGAATTTATAGTGGGCAGCCAACGACCCGAGCATCTGGAAGTAGTACACATTGCGCCGGTCCCAACCACGTATCGCGCCCTCCGCCAGCGTCAGGTCGCCATTGACCAGGCGCTTGATATCGAAGAACTGCTTGACCCCCAGCCCATCACAGGTCGGGCAGGCGCCAGCCGGGTTGTTGAAGGAGAACAGCTTGGGTTCCAGCTCACTGATGGCGTGGCCGCAGATCGGGCAGGCGAAGCGCGCGGAGAAGATGATTTCTTCGCCCGGCTCGTCGTCCATCGGCGCCACCAGGGCAATACCGTCTGCCAGCTTCAGCGCGGTCTCGAACGACTCCGCCAGGCGTTGCTGCAAATCGGCACGCACCTTGAAACGGTCGACCACCACATCAATGGTGTGCTTCTTCTGTTTATCCAGCTTCGGCGCTTCATCCAGCTCATACAGCTTGCCGTTGATCCGGGCGCGGACAAAGCCCTGGGCGCGCAGCTCTTCGAAGACCGACAGGTGCTCGCCCTTGCGCTCACGAATCACCGGCGCCAGCAGCATCAGCTTGGCGCCTTCCGGCTGGGCCAGCACCAGGTCGACCATCTGGCTGACGGTCTGGGCTTCCAGCGGGATATCGTGATCCGGGCAGCGCGGAATACCGACGCGTGCATACAGCAAGCGCAGGTAATCGTAGATTTCGGTAATGGTGCCCACGGTGGAACGCGGGTTGTGGGAGGTCGACTTCTGTTCGATGGAAATGGCTGGCGACAGGCCTTCGATGGTGTCGACATCAGGCTTTTCCATCATCGACAGGAACTGCCGGGCATAGGCCGACAGCGACTCCACATAACGACGCTGGCCTTCGGCATACAGCGTGTCGAACGCCAGCGATGATTTGCCGGACCCGGACAAGCCGGTGATGACAATCAGTTTGTCCCGGGGCAGGGTCAGGTCGATGTTCTTCAGGTTGTGGGTTCTAGCCCCACGAATCAGGATCTTGTCCAAGATGGCCTCGCACGGCGGGCGTATAAATAATGCAGGAGTATACGGTTAAAGACTGGATGAATATACACTGTCAGTTTGCCCATTTCAGCCTTACATGAAAGCTGCGCGGCAAAGCGCCGCATATACCCTCTCAAACGATGGGACTGGTAGAATCGCCGCCGGTTCACACGAGGTTTTTCCATGCACGATCCCCACAGCGAACGCATGAGTAGCGGCGAGACCCGAGCAGCAAGCGGTCTGGCCCTGGTGTTCGCCTTCCGTATGCTGGGCATGTTTATGGTGTTGCCGGTACTGGCGACCTATGGCATGGACCTCGCAGGCGCGACCCCGGCCCTGATCGGCCTGGCGATTGGCGCCTATGGCCTGACCCAGGCGATTTTCCAGATTCCGTTCGGGATCATTTCCGACCGCATTGGCCGCCGACCGGTGATCTACCTGGGGCTGATCATCTTTGCCCTCGGCAGTGTGCTGGCGGCCAATGCCGATTCGATCTGGGGCGTGATCGCCGGACGTATCCTGCAGGGCGCCGGGGCGATTTCTGCGGCGGTGATGGCGCTGCTGTCGGACCTGACCCGCGAACAACATCGCACCAAGGCCATGGCCATGATCGGCATGACCATCGGCCTGTCGTTTGCCGTTGCCATGGTGGTGGGCCCCTTGCTGACCCGCGCCTTTGGCTTGCACGGCCTGTTCCTGGCCACTGGCGGCATGGCCCTGTTGGGTATCGTGATCGTGGCCTTTATGGTGCCGCGCTCCACCGGGCCGCTGCAGCACCGTGAATCGGGCGTGGCGAAGCAGGCGCTGCTACCGACCCTCAAGCACCCGGATCTGCTGCGCCTGGATTTAGGTATCTTCGTATTGCACGCGATGTTGATGTGCAGCTTCGTCGCCTTGCCCCTGGCGCTGGTGGAAAAGGCCGGGTTGCCCAAGGAGGAGCACTGGTGGGTGTACCTGACCGCATTGCTGATTTCGTTCTTCGCCATGATCCCGTTCATCATCTATGGCGAGAAGAAACGCAAAATGAAACGAGTTTTGCTCGGCGCCGTCGCGACATTGATGCTCACTGAACTATTCTTCTGGCAGTTCGGCGACAGCCTACGGGCACTGGTAATCGGCACGGTGGTGTTTTTCACCGCGTTCAACCTGCTGGAGGCGTCACTGCCTTCGCTGATCAGTAAAGTGTCACCGGCAGGCGGCAAAGGCACGGCAATGGGGGTGTATTCCACCAGCCAGTTCCTCGGTTCGGCGCTGGGCGGCATCATGGGCGGCTGGATGTTCCAGCATGGCGGTTTGTCGGTTGTGTTCCTCGGATGCGCCGGGCTGGCTGCACTTTGGCTGGTCTTTGCTGTTACCATGCGCGAACCTCCCTACGTCACAAGTCTGCGTTTGCCGCTATCGCCCGAGGCGATCCGTGAAAGCGGTCTGGTAGAGCGCCTGAAGGCCGTCGTAGGGGTAACAGATGCAGTCGTGGTCGCGGAAGAAGCGGCCATTTACATCAAATTGGACACCGAACTATTGGATCGCGCGACGCTCGAGCAACTGGTCAACCCAGTGCCGACAGCGCGCCCAGCCTAGGAGAACGTTATGGCCCGTGGGGTTAACAAAGTCATATTGGTCGGTACATGCGGCCAGGATCCCGAAGTTCGCTACTTGCCTAACGGTAACGCCGTGACCAACCTGAGTCTGGCGACCAGCGAACAGTGGACCGACAAGCAGACCGGCCAGAAGGTCGAGAAAACCGAATGGCACCGTGTGTCGATGTTCGGCAAGGTTGCAGAGATCGCCGGTGAATACCTGCGCAAGGGTTCGCAGGTCTACATCGAAGGCAAACTGCAGACCCGCGAGTGGGAAAAAGACGGCATCAAGCGTTACACCACAGAAATCGTGGTCGACATGCAAGGCACCATGCAACTGCTGGGCGGCCGTCCACAGGGCGACCAACAGGGCCAGGGCGGCATGTCCAACTCGGCACCGCGTCCACAGCAGTCCCGTCCGCAGCCAAGCCAGCAGCCACAGCGTGAGTCGCGTCCAGCGCCACAGCAGGCGGCACCACAGCCAGCCGCTGACTTCGACAGTTTTGATGATGATATTCCGTTCTAAGGCCACCTTGGCCCGGACTATCCCGTAACACCAGGAACCCCCGCTGGCATTTGCCTCGGGGGTTTCTTGTTTTTAGGTAGGGAAACTCCCCGGCTCTGGCATTTGTCCCTAGGCGTCACAAGATTTAGGCTGTAGCGCACTCCCTTACCCAAGAAGGAAGCCCCGATGACCTGGTCTGCCCGGCAGTATTCGATGTTTGAACAACAGCGCACCCGTCCCGTCCGGGATCTGGTTGCCGCCATTCCCGCAGGCGACGTACGAACTGCAGTCGACCTGGGGTGTGGCCCCGGCAACTCCACCGAGGTGTTGGCCCAGCGTTTCCCCCAGGCGACGATTACTGGCTTGGACAGCTCGCAGGACATGCTGGTCAGCGCCCGTGAGCGGTTGCCGGCACTCAACTTTGAATTGGCCGATATCGGCGCCTGGAAGCCAGCGCAACAGTTTGATGTGATCCTCGCCAACGCCTCGCTGCAGTGGGTACCGGACCACGCCACCCTCTATCCGCACCTGGTGGCGCAATTGACGCCGGGCGGGACGCTGGCGGTGCAAACCCCGGACAACCTCAACGAGCCCGCCCACCGCCTGGCCCGTGAAGTGGCAGCGCAAGGGCCGTGGGCGGACAAGATCGGTGCGGTCAAGCACAACGAGCGCCACGGGGCACGTGATTACTACGAGATGCTGAACAAGCATTGCAGCACCGTCGATGTATGGCACACCACCTATTACCATCCGCTCAGCGGCCATGAGGCGGTGGTGGAATGGTTCAAGGGCACGGGCCTGCGGCCATTTCTGGCGCCGCTGGATGAGGCCGAGCAAGGTGCTTTTCTCGACGTCTATCTGGCGCGTATCCGCGAGGCTTACCCGGCCCTGGCCGATGGCACGGTGTTGCTGCCATTTCCACGGCTGTTCGTCCTCGCGACACGCTGACAGTCAGCCTTCAGGCCTTCAGGAACTCGTCCGCCGACACCACGCTGGCGTAGGCAAATGCCAGTGACGCCATGTAGGCATCATGCACCTGCGCCGCCGGAACGGTCTTGCCATTGAATTCCTGATCGCGGGTAGCACAGGCGTCGTGGACCACCGTCACGTTGTAGCCATAGTCCGCCGCTGCGCGAACCACGGCGTCGATGCACATGTGGCTCATGCTACCGACGACCACCAGGTCGGTGATGCTGTGTTGTTCGAGCAACTCGCGCAGGTTGGTTTGGCGAAAAGCGTTTACGAAGTGCTTGAGCACCACCGGCTCGTCGTTTTCGTTCTGCACCTTGGCATGTATATGGGCGCCTTCAGAGCCTGGGGTGAAGAAGGGCGCATCTGCCGAGGTGAACTCATGGCGCACGTGGATCACTGCATCGCCGGCCTGACGAAATGCGTGGAGCACCTGTTGCGCCTTGTCGGCCGCCGCTTCCACACCGGCTAATGGCCACTTGCCTTGGGGGAAGTAGTCGTTCTGGATATCAATTAGGATAAGTGCTTGCTTGGCCATGTGTGTTTTCTCGTGAGGGGTTGATGCGCCCAGTATCGTAGCTGGCGCATGGCGCGGGGATTGGCTCTACCGACAATAACAGGGGGAAAACTGACAATGGCTGTGGAACGCGCGATCGTCGAGCTCGGCGTGCTGATCTACCGTGGCGCGCAGATGGCTGCAGTACACGGTTTGACCGACCTGTTCGGCGTCGCCAATCGTATCGCCGCCGAGCATCAGAGCCAGCAGCTACCCTTGCTGCGTGTCAGCCACTGGCAGGTTAATGCAGAGGGTACGCCGGTTCGGGCATTTGACGGCCAGCCGGGCCCCGATCAACCGTTGATGGCCGTGCTGGTGCCGCCGTCGATTGGCGAATTTTGCGAAGAACAAGCGCCGCCCGCGCTGTTGCACTGGCTGCGCCAGCAACATGCGGCAGGCACCGTGCTGGGAGGTGTGTGCATCGGTTCGATCATGCTGGCGCGCAGCGGCTTGCTCGATGGGCGTAGCGCCACTGCCCACTGGTCTTCGGCCAGCGCCTTCGCCAGTCGTTTTCCTGCGGTGCGCCTGGAGGCCGACAAGCCTATCGTCGACGATGGCGACCTGATTACCACTGCCGGGCTGATGGCCTGGTCCGAACTGGGCCTACGCCTGGTCGACCGCCTCATGGGTCCGAGCATCGCCGCCGACACCGCGCGCTTTCTGGTGATTGAGCACAGTGACAGCGCCAGCCAGTGCGGCAGCAATTTTGCGCCGATCCTCGGCCATGGCGACGCGGCCATTCTCAAGGTCCAGCACGCGTTACAGGCCAGTGGCGCGGTGGATGTCTCCCTCGCGGCGATGGCTCAGGCCGCCGGCCTGGAAGAGCGCACTTTCCTGCGCCGGTTTCGCACTGCCACCGGCCTGAAACCCACCGAGTACTGTCAGCACCTGCGGGTGGGCAAGGCGCGACAGATGCTGGAGTTCACCACTACCACCATTGATCAGATTGCCTGGACTGTGGGCTATCAGGACCCCAGCGCCTTTCGCGGGATCTTCAAAAAAATCACCGGCCTTGCGCCCAGTGATTACCGCAACCGATTCGGCGTCAGGGCCCCGACCTGAATCCCGAACACGCCAACCCCCTATGTGTGAGCGGGCTTGCCCTAATGCCGATCAGTTAAGCGAACGCAATGCTCAAAGCAGTGAGGATCAAATGTGGGAGCGGGCTTGTCGGATCGCCGCATCGCCGCGAAGACGTCGGCCCAGCCAACATTGATGTTGACTGACCCACTGCTTTCGCGAGCAAGCCCGCTCCCACAGGGGATCTGCGCTTAGCTGACTGGCATTAGGGCTTGCCCGCGATAGCGGTGGACCAGTCAGAGAGGCACTCACTGATAGACCGCTATCGCGGACAAGCCCATATTTTTAATCGCCCCGCGCCCTGGATCGTGCAGAACGCCGGACCCTCCTCGGCCCGTCGTGCAGAATGATGCAGGCCAAATGCTACTGCTGCCCCCTAACCACTTGATCCGCCAACCCTTTGCCACGACTGCGCCTTGGCCTGATCCCTGCAACCCTTGCACTACACACCTGCAAGCCTTGCCCAAGGGGGACGCATGACCCCGACCAACCGCAAAAAAGCCGTGGTGGCGCACTCGGTCCGGCCCGATGCACCGTTGCACGAAGTGGAAACCAACCGCGCCCTGGCCCGTTGGCTGGCGCAGATCCTCGGGCTCGACTACGGCGCCAGCTACAGCGCCGACCTGCATTCCCCCGCCGATCTTTACCTGCTGCCAACCCAGACCCTGATAGGCGCGGCCCAGGCACTGAGCCTGGGCGTGAAGGGGCCGGAGGACTTGTGGGGCGGTTATGTGGACCACGATTTTATCTGCACCAAAGCCATCACCCATGGCCTGCACGCCCCTGATGCAGTGGCCCCCGAGGGCTGGTCGCCGCTGTTTGCCGAGCGGGTACGCGGGGTGGTCCTCGATGGCTTGAGCGTGTTTGCCATGGAGGATGCCCGCATCGCCGCCACACAGTTGCTGGACAGTGGGACGATTCGCCTGAAGCCGGTGCATGCCTGTGCCGGTCGTGGTCAGGAGGTGATCGAAAGCCTCAAGCAATTGGAGCTGATCCTCGCCCGCCCGGACATGCCAGAGCTGTTCGCTCAAGGCGTAGTACTGGAGCAGGATTTACAGGAGGTCGTCACCCACAGTGTCGGCCAGAGCTTTATTGGCGGTCGTGTATTCAGTTACTGCGGCGAGCAATACCTGACCCAAGACGGGCAGGGCGAAGCGGTCTATGGCGGCTCCAACCTGCTGGTGGTGCCGGGGTATTACGACGCGTTGCTGGCCCTGGCGCTGGACGATGACGTGCGCCTGGCCATCGAGCAGGCACAAGTGTTCGATAACGCCGCTGATGAAGCCTATCCTGGGTTTTATGCCTCGCGGCGCAATTACGATATCGCCCAGGGCCTGGACAGCCAAGGCACGCGCCGCAGCGGGGTGCTGGAGCAGTCCTGGCGCATGGGCGGTGCCAGTAGCGCCGAGGTCGCGGCGCTGCAGAGTTTTATCAATGATCCCGGCCTGCGCGCGATTCGTGTGTCGTCCGTGGAGACCTATATCGACCAGCCACTGCCCGCCCATGCGATCGAGATCTATCGCGGCCCGGCAGAGCAAGGCGACTTTCTTCTCAAGTACGTAACGGTCCAACCTTATGACGGCTAGAAGCGAAACCATCACCATTGATATCGACGACGAACAGATGAGCGGGACCTTCCTCAGCCCCAAATCAAAAGTGCCAGGTGTGTTGTTTGTGCATGGCTGGGGCGGTAGCCAGGAACGGGACCTGGAACGGGCCAAAGGTATCGCCGGCCTGGGCTGCGTGTGCCTGACCTTTGATCTGCGCGGGCACGCGGGCAACGGCATCCCCTTGTCGCGGGTCACCCGCGAAGACAACCTGCGGGACTTGCTGGCGGCCTATGATCGATTGCTGGCGCACCCGGCCATCGACACCTCGGCGGTAGCGGTGGTGGGCACCAGTTATGGCGGCTACCTGGCGGCGATCCTCACGTCATTGCGCCCGGTGCGCTGGCTGGCGCTGCGGGTACCTGCGCTGTACCGCGACCAGGAATGGCACACGCCCAAGCGCGACCTGGATAAAGTCGACTTGATGGATTACCGCAGCACCCTGGTACACGCCCAGAGCAATCGCGCATTGCATGCGTGTGCGGCGTTTACCGGTGATGTGTTGATTGTCGAATCGGAAACCGATGACCACGTGCCCCACGCCACCATCATGAGCTACCGGGCTGCGTGCCAGCAGACCCATTCGCTGACCCACCGGATCATCGACGGTGGCGATCACTCCTTGAGCGACCCGGTGTCCCAGCAGGCCTACACCTCGATCCTGGTGGACTGGATCACCGAGATGGTGGTGGGCGAGCGCTTGAGTATTATCCAATCCTGATGACGGGTTTCACGCGGGTGTTTTCTTCACCCGCAAGGCCTTGGCCTTCGCCTCCACCGTGAGGTACATCAGCAGCGCTACCAGCAGCGGCAAAATAAAATAGATCGCCCGGTAGGCAATCAACCCGGCGAGCAGGCTGCCCCGCGACGCTTCATGTTGCAGCAGCGCGATAAACACCGCTTCCAGCACGCCAAGGCCGGCCGGAATATGCGTCAGCACCCCGGCGATCGCGCTAATCAGCAACACCCCCAGCACCAGCGGGTAGTCCAGCTTCGCCGGCAGCAAGGTGAAAATCACGGCCGCCATCAGCGACCAGTTCAACGCGCCGAGCGCCAGTTGCAGACACGCCATGCGCAGCGACGGCAGGTTGATCTCGATCCCGCGAATCGACCAGGCGCGCTTCTTCGAGAACTGACACGCAGCCAGATAGCCGAGGCTCGCAACGATCAGCAACACGCCAACCCCTTGCAGCGCGCCACTACTGAGCTTCCAGCCCGGCGGCATCGTCACCAGGCCGCTGCTGAACACCACGCCGGCCAGGGCCATATAGCCAAACCAATTGGTGGCCAAGCTCAAGCCGAGGATTTTGGCGATATTGCCGTTGCTCACCCCCAGCCGCGAATACAGCCGATAGCGCATGGCAATCCCGCCGACCCAGGCGCTGAGGTTGAGGTTGAACGCATAGCTGATGATGCCCACCGGCAGGATCTGTTTCCAGCGCAAGGGCTGGCGGATGTAGGTGCGGCCGATCAGGTCAAAGCACGCATACACCAGGAAACTGCACAGGGTCAGCCCGGCGGCGATCCACAAGGTGCGCAGCTTGAAGTCGCCGAGGGTGTCGAACACCTCGCTCCAGTCGATACGCCGGGCGAGCAGGGTGAAGAGCACGATCAGCAGCAGAAAGAACGCGATGGTCAGCGGTTTCTTCCAGCGCTTGAAACCGCGGGGGCTGGCATCAGCCGTGTGGGCTTGGCTCATGGTCCTGGCTCCGGTCATGGACAAAGGGTTTCAAGCGCGGTTTATGGGCAGGCAACCAGCCGGTCCAGGCCGGGAAATGCCGCAGCACATGGAACACCACAAACCCCACGGTCACCCGCCATAACCAGCCGCGTGGGGTACGGTTTTCCGGCATGGTCTTGCAGTGGTTGCGGCTCAAGTCTTCCAGGCGCTCGAACAACTGTTGATTGAACCCCCGGTCATGAATCAGCACGTTGGCTTCCAGGTTCAACGACAGGCTCAACGGGTCGAGGTTGCTCGAGCCCACGGTGCTCCAGGCTTCGTCCACCAGGGCTACCTTGCCGTGCAACGGGCGCTGGCAATATTCGTGGATCACCACGCCTTCCTTGAGCAGGTAGTCGTAGAGCATGCGAGCCGCCAGCTTGGCCAGCAGCACATCGGGCTGGCCCTGCATGATCAGTTGCACCTGCACCCCACGCCGCGCGGCATTGCGCAGTTCGCGCAGCAGACGATAACCGGGGAAGAAATAGGCATTGGCGATCACCACGCGCTGGCGGGCGTGGTGCAGGGCGTGCAGGTAGGCTTCTTCGATATCGGAGCGGTGTTGCAGGTTGTCGCGGTAGATCAGGCGTACCAGGCCATCACCTTCCTCTGTAGCCCAGGCAGGCCGTTGCTGACGTCGCCAGCCACGCCGCGTACGCACCGGGCGCCCGCTTTGTGCCAGGGCAAAGTGATGCAAGTCGGCCACGGCCGGCCCGATCACCTGCACCGCATAATCCTGCTTGGCCTCGGGCCCGAAGTCCGCCAGGTGGTCGGCGGAAAAATTGATCCCGCCGATAAACCCCACCGTGGCATCTACCACCACGATCTTGCGGTGCAAGCGGCGAAACCAGTTGGTGCGAAACCCCAGGGTCTTGGGCGCCGGGTCAAACATCTGCACCGTGACCCCGGCCTGGGCCAGTTCGCCGAGAAACCCCGGGCTCAGTTCGCCACAGCCAAAACCATCAAGGCTGACCACCACCTTCACCCCACGCTGCGCGGCCTCGATCAGAATCCCGTGCAGTTCATGACCGACCTTGTCCTCGAACAGAATAAAGGTCTCCAGGAGGATTTCCTGGCGGGCCTGGCGCAGGGCCTCGAACACCTTGGGGAAGTACGCCTCACCGTTTTCCAGCAACTCCACTTGGTTGCCGGGCTGCCAGGCGTAGTCCAGATCCCTGGCCCTGGTGTCATCTGGTGGCTGATCGGTGGCGATGTGTTCCACGGCGCCGTTCATAACTCAATCTCCACCGACAGCGGCGCGTGATCCGACAGGTGCGACCAGGGGCGAGTTGTCAGCACTTGCGGCTGATGGACCTTGAGGTTGCGCACATAAATGCGGTCCAGTGCCAGCAGTGGCAGGCGCGCCGGAAACGTACGGGCCGGTTTGCCGTGGGCTTGCACGAACACTTCCTGCAGGCCGCTGTGGCTCAGGTCGGCCTGCTGACGCCAGTCATTGAAGTCGCCGGCGACGATCAACGGTGCTTCGCGGGGGATCTCGGCGACCCGCTGCGCCAGCAGTTTCAGCTGCTGTTGGCGGTGAACCTCGCGCAGCCCCAGGTGTACGCAAATGGCATGCACCTCCCGGCCGGTGCCGGGCAGGCGCAACACACAATGCAACAGCCCGCGGCTTTCGTGACCGCTCTGGGAGATGTCGAGGTTGTCATAGCGAATGATCTGGAATTTCGACAGCAATGCATTGCCGTGGTCGCCATGGGGGTACACCGCGTTGCGCCCGTAGGCGAACTGCGGCCAGATACTGTCGGCGAGAAACTCGTACTGCGGCATGCTTGGCCAGTTGCTGTAGCGCCGCGGGTGGTGCTCATGGGTGCCATGCACCTCCTGCAGGAACACCACATCGGCAGCCACGCCGCGCACCGCCTCGCGCAATTCCGGCAGGATGAAGCGTCGATTGAGGGCAGTGAAGCCCTTATGAGTATTGACCGTCAGCACCTTGAAGCGGGTGATGGCAGCGCTGGGCGTGACAGGCACCCATTCTGGAATCACAGCCATGGTGGCTCCCGTGGGTTGGCGAGGCAGTGGCCTCCGTTCGTTAATGGCTGACTGTGGTGTTCGAAGGAAAGTTTCGACGGTCCTACAAACGGCACATCCATGGCGTGAACGGCGCTGCGCAGGATTTTCATGGCCCACTGCGCAGGATTGGTTACAAGCCAAACCGAACTTGCCCGGCATATATCCGTCAGTTCCTTACAGACCCTTCTGAAAGGAGCCCGGAGTTTTGCTGAATTTTAAGACTGCACTGCTACTCGGCGCGCTGCTGATGGGTGGCAATGGCGCGCTATTGGCCGCCGACCCCGCCCCCGAGCCGCAAGCACCGGCCAAGCCGGAACTGCTGGTCGAGGGCGGCCTGTTGGGGGCGATCAGTTCCAGCATTGATGACGTCCAGGAAAAGCTCGACCTCAACCAGAACCTGGTGGCTGCCTGGCGCCTGCGGGCCGATCGGGCCGCCGCTGAGGTAGGGCGTCTGGTCGACCAGACGTCGGAACGCTCGCCGTGGAGCGTGGCCAGGGACTTCCTGATGTTGTCCGGCGTGTGGATCGGCGCCTTCGCCCTTCTGACCCTGGCAGGACGCTGGTTGGTCGCCCGCTTGAGTCGACAGCGCTTTATCCAGCCGCGTCAGCGCCTCCAGGCGTTATTGGGCTATGTGATTCCCTACACGGTTCCGGCGCTGATCTGCCTGCCGCTGACTCTGTACTTTAGTCATTTCCTGCAAGCTTCCGTGGGCCGCGCGCTGGCGCTGTGTTTTGCCTACGCCACCAGTAGCGGTATTTTCTCCACTTCCGTTTTGCTGTGCGTAATCGTCATGTTCAACGTCGGACACAAGCGCCCAGCGGTACGCATAATTCGTCAGTACTGCCCCGCGCCACTGTTTCTGATCGGCTTCCTGGCCGCCCTCAGCGATGCCCTGACCAGCCCGCAGATCGCCCGCCAGTTGGGCGGCAATATCACCAGCAGCATCGCGGTGTTTACCGGCTTGGTGGCGTCGGTGATTTTTGGCCTGATGGTGGTGCGCCTCCGCCGGCCCGTGGCGCACCTGATCCGCAATCGGCCGTTGGCCCAGCGTTTGAAGCAGCCGGCGTTGCAGGAGTCGCTGCGGATTTTTTCCGGGTTGTGGTTCTGGCCGATCCTGCTGATGGTGCTGGTCTCGGCGATCAACCTGATCGGCGCTGGTGAAGACAGCCAGAAAGCCCTGCGTTGCGCACTGTTCACCACTGTTTTGCTGATTGGCACAGTGTTTCTCAGCACCGTGTTGCAGCATTTGTTCAAGTCCCGCAGCTCGGCGACGATCCAGCGCAGCAGTGCCTACAAGGAACGCTTCCTCAGCTTGCTGCACGCACTGTTGCGCATGGTGATGGCCATCGCGTTTATCGAGATCCTCGGGCGCATCTGGGGCGTGTCGCTGTTCGAGTTTGCTCAACGCAACGCCGTGGGCCGGGCGATCAGCGACTCCCTGAGCAGCATCGGCCTGATCCTGTTGATGACCTGGTTGTTCTGGGTGGTGCTCGACACCGCTATCCAGGAAGCACTGAAGCCACCAGCCAGCAAACGCTCCAGCCGCCAACCGAGCACGCGGGTCAAGACCATCCTGCCGCTGTTGCGCAATGCGGTGAAGATCATCCTGGTGGTGATTTGCGCCATCACCACCATGGCCAACCTGGGGATCAACGTCGCGCCCCTGCTGGCCGGTGCCGGAGTGGTCGGGCTGGCCATCGGTTTTGGCTCCCAGCAACTGGTGCAGGATGTGATCACCGGGTTGTTCATCATCATCGAAGACACCTTGTCCATCGGCGACTGGGTAGTGCTCGACTCCGGCCACGCCGGTACGGTGGAGGGCCTGACCATCCGCACCCTGCGCCTGCGCGACGGCAAGGGCTTTGTGCATTCGGTGCCGTTTGGCCAGATCAAGGCGGTCACCAACCAGTCGCGGCAATTTGCCTATGCGTTCTTCTCGGTGCAGTTCACCTATGACACCGACGTGGACGAGGCCGTGGAACTGATCCGCGAAGCCGGGCAGTCGATTCGCGACGATGTGTTCCTCAAGTACAACCTGCAAGGCCCGCTGGAAGTGTTTGGGGTCGATAAGATGGACCTCAATGGCGTGGTCCTGACGGCGCAGTTCCGTACGGTGTCCGGTGGGCAGTACGCGGTCAGTCGCGCTTTCAACCAGCGTCTGAAAAAGCTTGTGGATAACTGCCCCGCGGTACACTTCGCGCAAACTTATCCACAGCCGGTGCTTTTGCCGCAGCGTGTGGCGCAGATTGAGGAGGAGGGCGCGCTGCCCAAAGCCACTTAGTAAGTGACGGTTGCGCTACAAACCCGCAAAATGCAACGATTCTGGCAAACACCTACGGCATGGCGTCACCGCCTGTCGATACTAGCCATCGTTCCAAACAGACCGGGCCTGCTCAATCTATGCGAATGCGCCTTATGTTACTGGGCGGCGGGAATGCTCTCGGGCAAGCGCTGATTCGCCTCGGTGCGGAGGAAGATATCGGTTTCCTCGCCCCGCGCCCGCCCCAAGACGGCTGGGATGCCGCCAGCCTTACCCAGTTGCTCGACGACACCCGTCCCGATGCCTTGATAAACCTCGCCTATTATTTCGACTGGTTCCAGGCCGAGAGCGTGAACGAGGTTCGCCTGGCCGGGCAGGAATCCGCCGTCGAGCGCCTGGCGGAATTGTGCCAGCACCACAGCATCACGCTGCTGCAACCTTCCAGCTATCGGGTGTTTGATGGCTCGCGCGCCACCGCCTACAGCGAAAAAGACGAGCCGGTGCCCCTGGGCCTGCGTGGCCAGGCGCTATGGCGCATTGAACAGAGTGTGCGCGCTACCTGCCCGCAGCATGTGCTGCTGCGTTTTGGCTGGTTGCTCGATGACAGCGTCGACGGCACGCTGGGACGTTTTCTGGCGCGTGCCGAGAAAACCGAGGAGTTGTTGCTGGCCGACGATCGACGGGGCAACCCGACACCGGTGGACGATGCGGCGCGGGTGATTATCTCGGTGCTCAAGCAACTCGATTGTGCGGCACCGTTGTGGGGCACCTACCACTATGCGGGGCAAGAGGCGACCACGCCTGTGGCCCTTGGCCAGGCGATCCTCAGCGAAGCGCGTAACTTCCATGCGCTGGCGGTCGAAGCGCCGACGGCCCAAGCCCATGCCGCGCGGCCGGATGCCGCCGACGAACCGCAACATGCGGTGCTGGCCTGCAAGAAGATCCTGCATACATTCGGCATCAAGCCACGGGCGTGGCGTGCGGGACTGCCGGCGTTGCTCGATCGCTTCTACCGGCATCACTAGCTGACTGAACACAAAAAAATGTGGGAGCCCGGCTTGTGTAGGAGCTGGCTTGCCTGCGATGCAGACACCCCGGTCTATCAAAGACACTGAGGTGATGCTGTCGCAGGCAAGCCAGCTCCCATACAAGCCAGCTCCCACATTGTTGTTTGGCGTTTGTTACGTCGGGTTTAGAACTTGTAGCCGATACCGACCATGTAGACCATCGGATCCACGTCCACATTGACCTTGGCGCGGGTACCCGCTGGCAGAGCACTGTTCTCTACGGTGGCCTTGGTGCTGATGTCGATATAGCGCACCTGACCGTTGATCATCCACTTGTCGTTGATCATGTAGTCCATGCCGACCTGCGCGGCCCAACCCCAGGAGTTCTCGGCCTTGAAGTTGTTGAAACCTTGGCCCTGGGCGCTGCTGCCAACGTGTTCGTCATAGATCCAGGTGTAGTTGATACCGGCACCGACGTAAGGCTGGAACGCCGACTTGCTGTCCAGCGGGTAGTACACCACGCTCAGGGTTGGTGGCAGGTGCTTGAGGGTACCGAGCTTGCCGTTGGCAGCGTCGAGGCCGGTGTTCTTGATCTTCACATCATGCTCGAACGGGGTGGCGGCCAGCAGCTCGATACCGACGTGGTTGGTCAGCATGTAGGCGAAGTTCAGACCCAACTGCGTGTCGCTGCTCATGGTCGCCTTGCCACCCAGGTTGGTGCCGGCCAATGGGCCCTGGTCAACCTTGACGCTGCCGCTGTCGGCCTTTGGGTTAACGGTGATAGCACCGGCGCGAACGAGGATGTCGCCAGCCTCGTGGGCGTGGGCGATAGGGGCGGCGAGTGCAAGCGCGAAGAGGGAAGCGCTGAGCAGTGACTTGTGCATGAGTGGCTCCAAAGGACGTTTTTAGTTGGCTGTGTCCAATGGTAAAGATCGTTGCGGCCGGGCCTTTGACTCAGCTCAATGAAACGGCGATCAGCCAAATACACCGCGCCCACATTGCAATAGCGGTGCTATTGAGGGCGGGGTTTAGTTCGGCAACTCGTAGATGTAGATCTTCTCGGCGTCCATCTGATAGCCAGCATCCGCCAGTTCGCTGGTAGACGGCTTGACCTGCATCTGGCCTTCGATCCAGTACGGCTGGTACAACTCTTCCAGCTTCACGCCGATCTCACTGCGCACATGCACGATCTGGTTCGACGGCGGGGGCGGCACGTGGATGCAGGCGCCGAAGTACGGCACCAGCAGAAACTCAGTGGTGCGGCCTTCCTCGCTGACCTCCAGCGGCACGATGTAGCCCGGCAGGCGGATATGCTGGCCGTTGAGGGTGGCTACCACCGGCGCGTTGGGCAAATCCTGTTTGGCCGCTGGCGCAGCTTCCGCCGCCAGGGCGTCGGCCATGTTCGACAGGTTGTGCAGCGGTGTCATGTTCGGCACTTCCACCGGGGCATCCGGCGGAATCATTTCTTGCCATGACAAGTCTCGGGGCGCCTCGGCCCAGGCGGGCAGGGCCACCATCAGTAACAGCGCAAGCAGGGCACGGCGCATCAAAGCCTTCCTTATAAACGGATCGACAGACCATCGGCCAACGATTGGCGATAGGCGCGCCAGGCCGGCACGCTGCCCATCAGCAGGGCGGCGACCAGAATACCGGCGAGCAGCGTCCATTCATACGGGCTGGGCAGCGCGAGCGGCAGATCCAGGCCGTAATTGGCCTGCAAATAGCCACGGGACGCGGCGATGCACACATACAGCAGGCCAACCCCCGCGACCACCCCGGCCAGTGCCAGGGCGAAGGCCTCGAAAATCAGCAGGCTCGCAATGTGCCACGGCCGTGCGCCCACCGAGCGCAGGATCGCCATTTCCCGGCGGCGCTCATTGAGGCTGGTGAGGATCGCGGTGAGCATGCCGATCAATCCGGTCAGCACCACAAACAGCGAGATCACGAACAGCGCCTTTTCTGCGGTGCCCATCATGCTCCACAACTCTTGCAAGGCCACGCCGGGGAGGATCGCCAGCATCGGCTCGCCGCGAAATTCGTTGATCTGCCGTTGCAGGGCAAAGGTCGAGATCTTGTTATTCAAACCCAGCATAAACGCGGTAATGGCTTGCGGCGTGAGGTCCATATTGCGCGCCTGGTCGGCACTGATCCGGCCTTTGCCCTGGGCGGGCACGCCGTTGTGCCAGTCGATATGGATCGCTTCCATGCCGCCCAGGCTAATGTGCAGCGTGCGGTCCACCGGGGTGCCGGTGCGTTGCAGGATACCGACCACGGTGAAGGGTTTGTCATCGTGCTTGACCAGGCTGACCACTGCCACGCCGTGGGCCAGTACCAGCTTGTCGCCGAGCTTGTAATGCAGGGCGTCGGCCACTTCGGCGCCGAGCACCACTTCAAACGGGTCGGTATCAAACGCGCGGCCACTGGCCAGTTGCAGGTTTTGTTTGCGGCCGTACTGGTAGTGTTCGAAGTAGGCTTGGGTGGTGCCCATCACCCGGTAACCGCGATGGGAGTCGCCCAGGGACATGGGGATCGCCCATTTCACCTGCGGGCTGGCGGCAAAGTGCTCGAAGCTGTCCCAGCGGATGTTGTTAGTCGCGTTGCCAATGCGAAACACCGAATACAGCAGCAGGTTGACCGAGCCGGAGCGGGCGCCGACGATCAGGTCGGTACCGCTGATGGTGCTGGCAAAGCTGGCGCGGGCCTCGGTACGCACACGCTCTACCGCCAACAGCAGGCACACCGACAGGGCGATGGCGAATGCCGTCAGGATCGCGGTAAAGCGGCGGTTTGCCAGGCTGGCCATGGCTAGACGGAACAAATACATCTCAAACCTCGAGCGGCGTGGCGGCGCGATTAAGCTCGGCCAACGACAGGTTGCGGTCAAACAGCGAAGCCAGGCTCTGGTCATGGCTGACGAACAACAGGCTGGCGCCCGCTTCGCGGCATTCGGCGAACAACAATTGAAGAAAGGCTTCCCGGGCGTCGTGGTCCAGGGCCGAGGTCGGTTCGTCGGCGATCACCAGTTCCGGCTGGCCGATCAATGCCCGGGCGGCGGCCACCCGTTGTTGCTGGCCGATCGACAGCGCATCGGCGCGTCGCCCAAGCAAATCAGGGTCCTTGAGGCCCAGGTGTGCGAGCAAGGTAGCGGCGGCCTGGTCGACACTGCCGTGGCGCTGGATCGCCCGCTGTGCGCGTAGCTTGGAGAAATGGCAGGGCAGTTCGACGTTCTCGCGGACCGAGAGAAACGGCAGCAGGTTGAACTGCTGGAAGATATAGCCGGTGTGGTCGACCCGAAACCGATCGCGGGCGCCGGCCGACAAGTCGGTCAACTCCTGGCCCAGCAGGCGAATGCTGCCGCGATTGGGGATCTGCACTCCACCCAGCAGGCCGAGCAAGGTGGTTTTGCCACTGCCGCTGGGGCCTTTCAGAAACAGGGTTTCCCCTGGCTCCAGGCGAAATGCCGGGATGTCCAGCAACTGGGGGTGACCGGGCCAGTTAAAGCCCAGGTCGGACAGTTCGATCAGTGCTTGGGTCATGGGAACTCAGTATCACCTGCAGAGCGCGGTCAACTGTGGAGGCAGGCAAGCCCGCTCCTACATCAACCGTGTGGAGTCAGAATTTCAGGGTCGCGGCCTGAGGCGTCGCTTCAACACCCTGCTGGCCGCTCGGGCCGATCAGTTGTACCTGAATTTTCTGGGTGGCGGGGAAGGTCTTGAAGATGTTCGTCAGGTCGAGGTTTTTCAGCGCCGCGGGGCTGGCGCAGGTGAACTGGTAGTGGGCGTGGATTTCGCTGTGATCATGATCATGGGCGGCCGCGCCTTTGCCATCAGTGGCGTGGTCATGATCATCTTCTGGCTTGTCGCCAAACAGCGGGCTTTCCAGCTCCTGGCTACTGACCACGCAACCGGCGGCCTTGGGCAGGCTGAACAGCACCAGTGGTTGTTCCAACTGCTTGCGGGCGGCGGCGAGCTTGGCTTTGTCGGCGTCGGTGGTGGCCAGGTGCTCGAAGCCCACCAGATTCATCGCCGGGCTTTCCAGCTCCAGTTCCAGCGCCTTGCCGTCCAGCACCGCGTTCAGGCGGCCAACACCGTGCTCGTGGGCGTCCAGGCTGCCATGTTCATGGTCATGATCGTGGTTATGTTCGTCAGCGGCCTGGGCGGCCAGTGGCAACAGGGCAAACGGCAAAGCGAGCAACAGGCGGCGCATAGCGAGACTCCAGGGCGTGAATGAAGATTTTGTTATGTGATCTTATAACAAAAGAGTCGAGAGTTTGACCGCCTGCTTGGCGTTGCGCAAGGCACATGGGAGCATGCTCGTCAGAAAAGTGCTGGAGGACGAGCAATGATGCGAATTCGTGGAACCATCGGCGAGCTGCCTGTGGATTTGACCCTGGAACTGGACGACAGCGATTGGGCGCGGCTGGGCATGCACCTGCAGACGGCCACGCCGGTGACGGGCGAAGTACCGGCTGCCCCGGCGCCGGTCAACCAGGACGAGAGCCTGTGGCAGGCCGCCCAGGACCTGCTGCGTGAGGCCGGGCAACTCAGCGGGTTGGAGTTGTCGGATCGCCTCGAAGGGCTGGCCGGCAGCGCCCCGGCGGGCAAGCGCCTGTTGGTGCGCCTGCGCCATAGCGCCAAGGTGAAGGTGTCCAGCGGCGGGGATACGCCGCAGTACAGTTGGATCGCTGATTAGTACAGCGCGGCGAACAACTTGCGGCGATACACCGTGACCAGCGGGTGGTCGTTGCCCAGCAACTCGAACACTTGCAGCAGCGTCTTGTGCGGCAGGCCTTCGTTGTAGCTGCGGTTGCGGATAAACAACTTGAGCAAGCCTTCCAGCGCCGCGTCGTATTGCTGGCGAGCCAATTGCTGCACGGCCAGTTGATACGCCGCTTCATCGTCCTGCGGGTTTTGCGCCAGGCGGGCCTTGAGGTCAGCGGTATCCGGCAGGTCGGCAGCCTGGCGCAGGAACGTGATCTGCGCCTTGGCGCCGGCGAGGGCGGCCTTGTGAGCATCGCTCTTGACCGCATCCAGCACGGCCTGCGCCTCGCCCAGTTCACCGCGTTCGGCCAGGCAGCGGGCGTAGAGGATCAGCGCGGCGGCGTTGGTGTTGTCTTCACCGAGCAAGGCCACCAGCACCGCCTCGGCCTCACTGATGCGGCCTTCGGCAAACAGCGCCTGGGCCTGTTCCAGCGGGTCCGCCTCAGCCGGTGGCGGCATCTGCACATGGGGCTCCAGCAGCGCGCGAATCTCAGACTCCGGCTTCGCCCCGGCAAACCCATCCACCGGCTGGCCGTCCTTGAACAGCACCACGGTCGGCAGGCTGCGAATGCCAAAGCGCGCGACAACATCCTGCTCGGCTTCGCAATCGACCTTGGCCAGCAGCAACTCGCCCTGATAACTCTCGGCAATCTGCGCCAGCAGCGGCATCAACGCCTTGCACGGCGCACACCACTCGGCCCAGAAATCCACCAGCACGGGTTTGTGGAACGAATTTTCGATGACAGCCTGGTCGAAGGTGGCGGTGGTGACATCGAAAATGTACGGCGTGGGCTCACTCATGGAGGTTCTCAATGACGCGTGGGATGGGGCAACTATAAAGACTGGCGGGCTCTATCGGAAGCAGCGCAAGGATCAAGCACGAGATACGTGCCAAAAAGGGTCCTGATACCAGTCACGAGGGAACCCCATCGCTTTTAGGTTGAGGTGGGGGAAGTCGCTGATCAGGTGATAAAGGTGCTGGTCCCAGTGAGTGTGGGGGCTTATCTGATGCATCAAATGGTTAAGCATGCAAAGTGTCGAAAAAATGCGGGTATGGGGCCCTGGCTGGAGCAGATGGTTTGGCCACGGGAAGTTGGCTTTCCTGGGTAATTCAGGACGAATACCCAGTTGCCGATTCCACATTCTTGAGTGATGGGCGCACATGTTTCGCACAGTGGTCAAGGTGTGAAGCCAGGACTGCAGCAGTGGCGCGGGGAGCCCCAGTCGCCTGGCAACGGCTTTTTTATCCGCGTCCTTGGCCAGGCCCTTGTAGAGATGGGAGAGGTCGCCCAGCGTCAACTCTTCCAGCATGGCCCAACCCGGCATGAGAGAGGGGTGGTCATAGGTATTTGGATAGTGGCGCGCGTAGCTTTCTTTGGCTCTTTGACGCTTGAGATGGTCTTTTCGATTGTCGTCTGTGTGTAGTCGGTCGACGCGCAAACATTCGCGTTCATAGTCACGGGTCGCCACAGACTGTCTGGTGTGTAGCGTTGCAAGCAGGCGCTGGTGGTCAAATGTCGGGTGAAAAGCCTGGCTGTCGATGTACCAATGGCTGCCGTAGGTGGGGCCCATGTGATTACTGATGACTGCACGGGAGGCGATCTCGACCCGCTCAATGGCATCCATGGTCAATAGGCGCAGGCGACGGTCAAAATCGTAGAGTCGTGCCAACTGGTGAAAATGGGTGCCGGCATGGAAGTGGTGGTCGATATCTTCCGACTGTTGGAAAGGCCGCATATAGGGGCTTAATCGAAAGAAACTGACCGATTGCAGGAAGCGCCGGGCGCCTGTTTCATCTTCAATGATCAAGCCCCGAGACTTGAGCAGCTCCAACTGGGCCGGGACATCAAGGGCTGGTTTGTCGAACGCCCTCATGCTGGAAAACCAGCAGGCATAAAAAACCCGCACAATTTGTGCTTGGTTGCTGGCGCAACCAGAGGCATGGCGGGTGTATTGCCAAGCAGATTATGCAACTGCCCAGGTTTTTGCAACGCCCTTGGAGGGGCGCTGAGCGGCGAAAAAACGGGGAAATGCATGCAGGTCGATCGTCCAGGCCGCGTGCGGGAGAACGCTATTTTCCATGTCCTGCCGGGCGCTGTCTTAGCCACTCTATTGCTGAAAATTTGTAACTGAGAGGCCTAGCGTCGTGAATGGTACAGACTCACCCTGCGAAACTCCCAAGGCTCCGCCAGGTCCGGCAGGGTCAGCGCCTCGAGGATGCCCAGCCGCTGATAATCCGCATGCTGGAAATCCCGTACCCGCGAGTCGGCGACCAGCGCTTCGCGCCCGCGGGTGAGGAATTGATCCAGCAGCGGCAGGTTCGCCCGGTCGTACAGCACGTCGGCCACCAGGATCAGGTCGAAACGATCGGCTTCGGCAAAGAAGTCCGCCGAATAGCCCAAGGTCACGCCATTGAGTTCAGCATTCGCACGGCAGGCGCCGAGCGCCAGTGGGTCCAGGTCACAGGCCACCACTTCCAGGGCACCGGCTTTCACTGCGGCAATTCCCGCCACGCCGGAGCCGGCGCCAAAATCCAGGACGCGCTTGCCCGCCACCCACTCGGGGTTGGCGGCCAGGTAGCGGGCCAATGCCAGGCCGCTGGCCCAGCAGAAGCTCCAGTAGGGCGGCTCATGCAGGATGCGCCGGGTTTCCTCGGGGCTGAAGGCGCGGTCCATGTTGTCGGCGTCCAGCAGCCACAACGACAGGTCGGTGCCGGGCAACGGGCAGGGCAGCAGTTGCGCGTCGCCGATCAGTTCGCTCAAGGCCCGTTGCAGGTGCAGCGGTGGCGTCATGGGGCGCGCACGAGTTGCAGGGGCCCGGTGGTCTGGGTGATGGCTTGCTCGATACGCACCGCCGGCAGGTGCAGGATCAACTGCCCGGACTGGCTGGCGCGGCCACGCAGTTCAACGCGGGCGCCGGCGGGAAACGCTTGCGGGTTGAAGCGCAGGCGGAAGGCCAATGGTTTGTTGTTGCCAATCAGCACGCTGCTGGCCAGCAGTTGTTGCGGGCGGCTGCGCTCGTCGATCACCAGCAGTGCCAGCTCCACTTCAGCGCCGGCGGGCACACCCGTGAGGGTGCCGCTCACTTCACGCTGGTAGGCCGGCAATGGCCCCAGCGGTTCCTGGCCGGGGATTTTTTTCTCTTGCTGCGGCGTGGGTTGCGGGGCGGCTGGTTTTGGCGCTTCGCTGCTGCAGGCGACCAGAAAACTGAACATTGTGAGTAAAACCAGCGGTCGTAACGGCATGTACGGCTCCAAAAAGGGCAAAAATCCGTGAACTGAACATAAGAAACATAATAGTCAGCCTATATACCGTAAAGGCTATGGCTTGTCTTGCCACGGGGATGCGCTACCATGGCCCTCCCTTTTTTTGTTGCCTGCCACCATGCACTGTCCCTTCTGCGGTGCCAACGACACCAAGGTCATCGACTCGCGTCTGGTCGCCGAGGGCGACCAAGTGCGTCGCCGGCGCGAATGCCTGGCCTGCGGTGAGCGTTTCACCACCTTTGAAACCGCCGAACTGGTACTGCCCCGTCTGATCAAGTCTGACGGCAGCCGCCAGCCCTTCGACGAAGATAAACTGCGCGCCGGTATGCAGCGCGCCCTGGAAAAACGCCCGGTCAGTGTCGAGCGGCTGGAAGCGGCGCTGGCGCATATCAAGCACAAGCTGCGGGCGACCGGTGAGCGCGAGGTCAAGAGCCTGGTGGTTGGAGAACTGGTAATGGGCGAGCTGCAAAAGCTCGACGAAGTTGCCTACATTCGTTTCGCCTCGGTGTATCGACGCTTCCAGGATCTCAATGAGTTCCGTGAAGAGATCGACCGCCTGGCCCGTGAGCCGGTCAAAGAATGAACCCTCCTTCTGCAGAACAGGCCGTGCTCGACGCCCATTACATGGCCCGTGCCCTCGAACTGGCGCGCAAGGGCCTGTACACCACCCATCCCAACCCTCGGGTCGGCTGCGTGATTGTGCGCGACGGGCAGATTGTCGGTGAAGGCTGGCATGAACGCACCGGCGAACCCCATGCCGAGCCCAACGCCTTGCGCGCCGCAGGCGATAAAGCCCGTGGCGCCACGGTATATGTGACGCTCGAGCCGTGCAGCCATTATGGCCACACGCCGCCCTGCGCCGATGCGCTGGTGACCGCTGGCGTGGCGCGGGTGGTCGCGGGTATGCAGGATCCGAATCCGGAAGTGGCTGGGCGTGGCATGCAGCGTCTGGCCCAGGCCGGCATCGAGGTGCTCAGCGGCGTACTGGAAAGCCAGGCACGCGCCCTGAACCCCGGCTTCCTCAAGCGCATGGAGCATGGCCTGCCGTTTGTGCGGGTCAAGCTGGCGATGAGCCTGGACGGGCGCACCGCGATGGCCAGTGGCGAGAGCCAGTGGATCACCGGCCCCGCCGCCCGCGCCGCCGTGCAGCGCCTGCGGGCCGAGGCCAGTGTGGTGCTGACCGGCGCCGATACTGTGCTGGCCGATGGCGCGCGCCTGACCGTGCGTGCCGCCGAACTGGGCCTGGATCCGCAAACCACCGCCCTGGCCATGTCGCGCCCACCGTTGCGCGTGCTGATCGACGGCCGCCTGCGGGTGCCGCTCAACGCGCCGTTCTTCAAGGCCGGGCCGGCCCTGGTCATCACCTGTGTGACTGCGGAAAACCAGTTTCCCCGTGGCCCCGAATGCCTGGTGGTGCCGGGTGTCGACGGCCAGGTCGACCTGCGCTCGGCGCTGGTGGCACTGGCGGCCCGTGGCGTCAACGAGGTGCTGGTGGAAGCCGGGCCAAGCCTGGCCGGCGCGTTTGCCCAGCAAGGCCTGGTGGACGAGTACGTGATTTTCGTCGCCGGTAAATTCCTCGGTTCCGCCGCCCGCCCCTTGCTGGACTGGCCGCTTGAGAAACTGGCCGACGCTCCCCAACTCAAGATCATTGAAATGCGCGCTGTAGGCGACGACTGGCGAGTCACTGCCATTCCGCTCCCCCCAGCGAGCGTATAATTGCGACCGGTCGCCCCGGCGCCCGCACTGTTTTCCAGGAGAAGGCCATGTTCACCGGCATTATCGAATCCATCGGCAGCATCCGCGCCATGACCCCCAAAGGTGGCGACGTGCGCCTGCTGGTTGAAACCGGCAAGCTGGACCTCGGCGACGTCAAGCTGGGCGACAGCATCGCCGTCAGCGGCGTATGCCTGACGGTCGTCGAACTGCCGGGCAATGGCTTTGCCGCCGATGTCAGCCGGGAAACCCTGGACTGCACCGCGATGAATGACCTCAAGGCCGGCAGCCCGGTCAACCTGGAGAAAGCCCTGACCCCGACCACCCGTCTGGGCGGCCACCTGGTCAGCGGCCATGTCGACGGCGTCGGCGAAGTGGTGGCACGCAGCGAAAACGCGCGGGCCGTGGAATTCCGCATCCGTGCGCCGAAAGAACTGGCCAAGTACATCGCCCACAAAGGCTCGATCACCGTCGATGGCACCAGCCTGACCGTGAACGCCGTAAATGGCGCCGAATTCGAACTGACCATCATTCCCCACACCCTTAGCGAAACCATCATGGCCTCGTACCAGCCGGGTCGCCGGGTGAACCTGGAAGTGGACTTGCTTGCCCGTTACCTGGAGCGCCTGCTGCTGGGCGAAAAGGCCGCAGAGCCTGCAGCCGGTAACATCACCGAAAGTTTTCTGGCCGCTAACGGCTACCTGAAATCCTGACCAAGGGGGTGCCGCGTGGCGCTCAATAGCATCGAAGAACTGGTTGACGATATCCGCCAAGGCAAGATGGTCATCCTGATGGATGACGAAGACCGCGAGAACGAAGGCGACCTGATCATGGCCGCCGAGTTGTGCCAACCTGAGCACATCAACTTCATGGCCAAGCACGCCCGTGGCCTGATCTGCATGCCCATGAGCCGCGAGCGCTGCGAACTGCTCAAGCTGCCGCTGATGTCGCCGCGCAATGGCTCGGGGTTTGGCACCAAGTTCACCGTCTCGATTGAAGCGACCACCGGCGTGACCACCGGCATCTCTGCCGCTGACCGCGCCCGCACCGTGCAGGCCGCTGCCGCGAAAGATGCCAAGGCCGAAGACATTGTCAGCCCCGGCCATATCTTCCCGCTGATGGCCCAGCCGGGTGGCACCCTGGCCCGTGCCGGCCACACCGAAGCCGCCTGCGATCTGGCGCGCATGGCCGGGTTCGAGCCGAGCGGGGTGATCTGCGAAGTGATGAACGACGACGGCACCATGGCCCGTCGCGCTGAACTGGAAGCCTTTGCCGCCGAACACAACATCAAGATCGGCACCATCGCCGACCTGATTCACTACCGGATGATCCACGAACGTACCGTTCAGCGGATTGCCGAGCAGCCGCTGGACAGCGAACTGGGGCATTTCAACCTGGTGACCTATCGTGATTCGGTGGAAGGCGACGTGCATATGGCCCTGACCCTGGGCAACATCTGCGCTGAAGAGCCGACCCTGGTGCGGGTGCACAACATGGACCCGTTGCGCGACCTGTTGATGGTCAAGCAGCCGGGCCGGTGGAGCCTGCGAGCCGCCATGGCTGCGGTTTCCGCGGCGGGCAGCGGTGTCGTGCTGTTGCTGGGCAATCCGGTGGATGGTGATGTGCTGCTGGCGCATATCCGCGAAAGCGCTGACCAGGTGCCGGTGAAAAAACCGACCACCTACAGCATCGTCGGCGCCGGCTCGCAGATCCTGCGTGACCTGGGCGTGCGTAAAATGCGCCTGATGAGCGCGCCCATGAAATTTAATGCGATATCCGGTTTCGACCTGGAAGTAGTAGAATACGTGCCCTCCGAATAAAGGCCGGCGATTATCGCTCCTTGTTCGCGGTTCAAATATCACTAAGGGGCGCGTCATATACGCGTCCCGGCTCTTTAAGAGATTTGTCGAATGACCCTGAAGACCATCGAAGGTACCTTCATCGCCCCCAAAGGCCGCTACGCCCTGGTGGTTGGCCGCTTCAACAGCTTCGTGGTTGAAAGCCTGGTAAGCGGTGCCGTGGACGCCCTGGTTCGCCACGGTGTGAGCGAAAGCGATATCACGATTATCCGTGCCCCTGGCGCCTTCGAAATTCCACTGGTTGCGCAGAAAGTTGCCCAACAAGGCGAATACGCAGCAATCATCGCCCTGGGCGCGGTCATTCGTGGCGGCACCCCGCACTTCGAATACGTGGCTGGCGAGTGCACCAAGGGCCTGGCCCAGGTGTCCATGGAGTTCGGCGTGCCAGTGGCCTTCGGCGTACTGACTGTTGATTCCATCGAGCAAGCCATCGAGCGTTCCGGTACCAAGGCCGGTAACAAAGGCGCTGAAGCTGCCCTGTCTGCCCTGGAAATGGTCAGCCTGCTGTCGCAGTTGGAGGCCAAGTGATTTCCGACGAGAGCGATCGTTTCAACCCGCGCGACCCCCGTCCTGCAGACGCTGGCAAGCCATCGAAGAACGAAAAGCGCCGTGCTGCCCGTCAGTTGGCGACCCAGGCGCTGTATCAGCGTCAGATGGCGGGTACGTCGTTGAACGAAATCGAAGCACAGTTTCGCGTCGACAACGATTTTACCTTCGCCGACCTGCCGTACTTCCACGACATCCTGCACGGCGTGCATGCCAACCTGACCGAGATCGACACGGCCCTGGCACCTTGCCTGGACCTGACCCTCGAAGAGCTGGACCCGGTTGAACTGTGCGTGATGCGCCTGTCCACCTGGGAACTGCTCAAGCGCGTTGACGTGCCGTACCGCGTAGTGATCAACGAAGGTATCGAACTGGCGAAAGTCTACGGTTCGACCGACGGTCACAAGTTCGTCAACGGCGTGCTCGACAAGCTGGCCCCGCGCCTGCGTGAAGCCGAAGTGAAGGCGTACAAGCGCTAACCTGCGCTTGACTCCCTGATGGGCGAGTTCGAGCTGATCCGCACCTACTTCGCCGCCGCGCCCTGTGCGCAAGGCGGCGAGGGCATTGCCCTGGGGATCGGCGACGACTGCGCCTTGCTGGCAGTTCCCCCCGGGGAACAGCTGGCGATTTCAACCGATACCCTGGTGGCCGGCGTGCACTTTGCCGACCCCTGCGACCCGTTTTTGCTCGGCCAGCGTTCGCTGGCGGTGGCAGTCAGCGATTTGGCGGCCATGGGCGCCCATCCCCTCGCATTTACCCTTGCGCTCACTACACCGACGGTCGCGGCCGATTGGTTGCAGCGCTATGCCCAGGGTTTGAATGCCATGGCCCAGCGCTGTGGTGTGGGCCTGGTGGGCGGCGATACCACCCGTGGGCCGCTGAGCCTGACCGTCACCGTGTTCGGCCGTGTCCCGGCGGGGCTGGCGTTGACCCGCAGTGGCGCGCAGCCCGGCGACCTGCTGTGTGTCGGCGGCGAGCTGGGCAATGCGGCCGGGGCCTTGCCGTTGGTGTTGGGGCAGCGTAGCGCTGCTGCGCAGATCGCCGAGCCGCTGCTGGGCCATTACTGGTCGCCGCAGCCGCAACTGGCCCTGGGCATGGCGTTGCGTGGCAAGGCTACGTCTGCGTTGGATATTTCCGACGGTCTGCTGGCAGATTGTGGGCATATCGCCAAGGCTTCAGCCGTAAGCCTGGTGATCGAGCGGCACCGTTTGCCGCTGTCGGCGGCGTTGCTGGCCTTTCTGGGGGATGATCAAGCACGCTCCGCAGCCTTGAGCGGTGGCGACGATTACGTCCTGGCGTTCACCTTGCCGCCCGCTGAGCTGGCGCCATTGCTGGCCGACGGTTGGCCGGTGCATATTGTCGGGCGCGTAGAGGCGGGGGCCGGCGTGCGACTGCTGGATGCCGGTGGCCATGACATCACCCCGGCCGTGCGCGGTTATCAACATTTTCGCGAGACGCCGTGACCCGCCGGGCTGCGCTACCCTTTACCGCGTTGTAGAAACGATCGCTTTACCATGGAGGGCGTCATCATGGGGCTACGACGCTGGTTGCTGATTCTGCTGTGTGTGGTCGCGTCTCCCGTGTGGGCCGATGACACCCCCGAAGTGCCCGGCCAGATCCGTCTGGCCAGTGAAACCTGGAATGACTACACCAACGCCGATGGCAGCGGCCTGGCCTGGGATGTGTTGCGAGAAGTCTTCGAGCCGGCCGGGGTCAAGGTCAAGATCCGCAGCGTGCCCTACACCCGTTCGGTCGGTCTGGCCCGGCGGGGCGAAGTGGATGCCTGGGTCGGCTCCTATCATGATGAGACCGAGGGCGTGCTGTACGCCCGCTGGCACTACGACTCCGACCACATCTACGCCCTGGGCCTGGCGGGTAGCCCGGCGCCGACCCTGGTGACCCTGGGCTCTTACCGCCTGACCTGGGTACGTGGCTACAAGTACGAGGAATACCTGCCCAATATTCATCGTTTCAACCAGATCGAACGACGTAGCGGGATTTTGCCGATGCTCCAGCATGGGCGGGCCGACTTCTACATTGATGCCCTGGCCGAACTGCAGTACATCCTCGGCCAGGCTGACGACCCATCGGCGTTCAAACTCACGCACATTGCCGAATTGCCGTTGTTCCTGGGGTTTACCGACAGTGAGCGAGGGCGGTCATTGCGGGGGGTATTTGACCGGCGCATGGAGTTGTTGGTGAAAAGCGGCGAGTTGAAACCGATTTTCCAGCGCTGGAACCAACCGTATCCGTTTTGACGCCCATAGAACCAAGGCAAAGGCCAATCGAACCTATTGATCTTTATCAGCGATAATTCAGCTTAAGCGTCTGTAGGAACGTGCTGTTACAATGCCCGCCTCTGTGAAATCTGAAATCAGGAGCACACGGTGCCCGTCGTTTTCGTCGCTGCTTCCAAGCTGCCTACCCCTTTTGCCACGTTCACCATGCATGGCTTTCTTGAAAAAGCCTCCGGGCGCGAGCACGTCGTGCTCAGCCTGGGCGATGTGGCCGATGGCGCCCCGGTCCTGGGCCGCTTGCACTCTGAGTGCCTGACCGGTGACGCACTGTTCAGCCAGCGCTGCGACTGCGGCTCGCAACTGGAAGCCGCCATGCAAGCCATTGCCCGTGAAGGCCGTGGCGTGCTGCTGTATCTGCGTCAGGAAGGCCGTGGCATTGGCCTGCTGAACAAGATCCGCGCCTACGAACTGCAAGACGGTGGCGCCGATACCGTCGAGGCCAACGAGCGCCTGGGTTTCGCCGCCGATCAGCGCGACTACGCCATCTGCCTGCCGATGCTTGAGCATTTGGGCATCCAGTCCCTGCGCCTGATGACCAACAACCCGCGCAAGGTCAAGGCCTTGACCGAGATGGGCATTACCGTCGCCGAGCGTGTGCCGCTGCACACCGGGCATAACCCGCACAACAAACTCTACCTGGCGACCAAGGCCAGCAAGCTCGACCATATGATGGGCAACGAGCATCAGGGCGAGGCAGACCGGGCGTGACGCGCGGTCAGGTCAAGCGGCGCCTGTCCTTCAGTTGGTGGCAGTACCTGGCGCTGGCGTTGTTGCCGTTGTTCGTGATCAATCTGGTATTTGGCCAGGGCGAGCCGTTGTTGCCGGTGCTGGCAATGCCATTCTTTATCGCCGGCGTTGCCTCGATGTTTGCCAGCCTGCGTTACTTCCATGCCTATAAACATGCACTGATCGCCACCTCCAAGGCCCTCGATACGCCTGAAGAGCCGGCCGCGTGGATCACCCTCGCGGCCCGTCGGCGTACGGCGCTGCTGGTCGCGGCGTTTCCCGCCTGGATCGGTGCACTGGCAGTGTTCGTCGGCCTGGAAGCGGTGCCGCTGTTCCTGCTGGCATTGTCGACCCTGGTGCTGTTCTACCTCTATCGCATCCCGCGTCAACTCGGCTGATGCGCCTCTGGCTGGCGGGTCTGCTGCTGGCCGCCAGTGCGTCGGCGATGGCGGTCGAGCGGGTGGTCAGCCTTGCACCTTCCTTATCTGAAATCGTCGTTGAACTGGGCGCCAGCGATCTGCTGGTGGGCGTACTCGACGGCGGTGAACGGCCTGACGCGCTGCGTAGCCTGCCCTCGGTGGGGCGTTATGGGCAGTTGGATCTGGAACGACTGCTCAGCCTGCAGCCTGACTTGCTGCTGCTCTGGCCCGGCAGCGTCGGCCCGGCCCAGCGCGAGCAGCTCAAGCGTTTGAACATCCCTGTTTACGTCGCCGAACCCCATAGCCTTGAACAACTGAGCAGCCAGGTCGAAGCCATCGCCCGACAGCTAGGCCGCGCTGATGAAGGTCGCCAATTGGCTGCCCGCTTGCGTCAACGCTTGGCCGAGTTGCGCCAGCGCTATCAGCGCAGCCAACCGTTGCGGGTGTTCTACCAGGTGTGGAACCAGCCGCTGTACACCGTGGGCGGTGGGCAGATCATCAGCGATGCGCTTAGCGTGTGTGGTGCGCGCAATGTGTTTGATGACCTCAAGCTGCCAGCCCCGCAGGTCAGTATCGAATCGGTGTTGCAGCGTGATCCCGAAGTGATCCTCGCGGCGGATCAAGCGCAACTGGACGATTGGAAGGCCTGGCCCCAGGTGGCGGCGGTGGCTCAGGGGCGTTTGCTGATCGTGCCGGACAAAGGCCTGGAACGGCCCAGTGGGCAGATGGTGGAGGCGGTGGGCCGGCTGTGTCAGGTGATTGCGCCGAACCGTTGAGGGCGCTATCGCAGGCAAGCCAGCTCCCACATTTGACTGTATTCACACATCAAAAGGTGGGCGCTCGGCAGTGCAGAATATTTTGGCCACACCACAGAACACATGTGGGAGCTGGCTTGCCTGCGATGGCGTCGGCCCGGACAACCTCAGAGCTGCGGCGTCCACGTCACCCCAAGCATCCACGTCCGGCCTTCTTCGCGGTACGGCTGGTTGTTCTCGAAGTTTGGATCGTCATAGCTGTACCAGGCCCGCGTATAGCGGCGATCCAGCAGGTTATCGACCTTCAGCGACAGCGCCACTTCCCGATTCAGCGCCCAACCGCTGCGCAACCCCAGCAGGTAATAGCCCGAGAGGCGGTGCTTGTTGTCTTCGGCATCGTAGCTGCTGCTGATGGCCTGCCAACTGGCGCCCAGGCTCAATTGTTCGAACTGCCGATCCAGGTCCAGGTTCAGGGTGCGCCGGGCACGGCGTGCCAGGGTGTGGCCGCTGTTGCGGTCGCGTGGGTCGATGATCGACAGGCCGAGGTTGCCTTGCCAGCCGAACAGTTCTTGCTTGAGTGCGGCTTCGAAGCCGTTGATGCGGGCGGTGGCGACATTGTGCGGACCCGAATTGTCGTAGATGATCGCGTTCTTGATATCAGTCCGATATAGCGAGGCTTCTAACCGGCTGACGTCGCTGAGTTGGCTACGCCACTGCACCTCGTAGCTTTTTGAGGTTTCAGGTTTAAGGTCTGGATTGCTGCTTATAAACCCGTTTTCGTTCGGGTAGTACAGATCATTAAACGTCGGCGCACGAAAGCCTTCGCTGTAACTTAGCAACACGTCGTTTTCACTGTTAACTGGCAAGGTCAGCGTACCGCTCCAACTGTTCTGCCCGCCAAATTGCTGGTTTTGGTCGCGGCGCAGCCCCAGTTCGGTGGAAAACCACTCGCCCTTGAAACGATGCTGGATAAACGCGGCGCGGTTCCAGCGGCTGTTTTCGCTGAGCGTGGTGCTGCCGTGAAAACGGTCTTCATACCAATCACCGCCCAGGATCAGGCTGTTTTGCTGATCGAGCGTCAGGTCGTTCTGCCAGTTGATCGAGTCGCGATAGGTGTTGAACACACTGAAGTCAGTGCTGAGCTTGTCGCGTTTGGTGTCGCGGTTTTCGCTGTGGCCCAGCTCCACGCGGGTCTGCCAGGCCTCGTTGAGTTGGGCGTCGATGTACGCGCTGGCGCTGCTGACGGTGTAGTCGGTATAGGGCTTCTGGCCGACACTTTGCCCGGTAGCGAAATCATAGCGACCAAAGCTGTTGTCATATTCCGACTTGCCCCGGCTATCCAGCAGGTTGAAACCCACCTCCAGCTCATCGCTGAACTCATGGCTCAGGTTCAAGTTCAGCGACTTATTGCGATAGGCATCATGGTCGCGGTCGCTGGGGAAGGAGGTGTGGCTCCAGTCGATACCGGCGGTGTCATCCAGGCTCGCGCCCAGGTTAAAGCGCGTGCGTTCATCGCCGCCCGACAGGCCCAGGCTGCGTTCCCAGGTGTTGTGGCTGCCAAAGCCCAGCTTCAAGCGCGGCTGCAGGCCTGGCCCGGCATTGCGGCGGGTAAATACCTGGATCACCCCGCCAATCGCATCGCTGCCGTAAATCACCGAGCGCGACCCGCGCAGCACTTCCACCCGCTCAATCTGATCAATATTCAGGTATTGCAGGCCGCTGTCGCCGGAAGTGCTATTGGCAATCCGCTGGCCATCCACCAGTACCAGGCTTTGCGCGGACTTGGTGCCGCGTATGAAAATCCCTGGCAAGCTGCCCCGGCCACCGGTGCGCGCCACTTGCACGCCGGGCACGCGGCTGAGCAGGTCGGTCAGGCTGGAGGGTTGCAGGCGGTCGATATCGTCCCGGGTGAACACGGTGTTGGCAGCACTGCTGTCATTGCGTGCCTGCACCTGGCGGTTGGCGCTGATCACCACATCGGGGAGCTTCAGGGCAGCGTCGCGGGTGTCGGCGAGCAGGTCCACAGTGGGCAAGAGCAGGAGTGGCAGGGCAAGTCGAAGGTGTTTCATGGGCCGTCCATGGATTCCAAGGCAATACAAAACAAATGTGGGAGCTGGCTGGCCTGCGATTGCGTCGCCCCGGTCTCTCTGAAAGACCGAGGTGTTTGCATCGCAGGCCAGCCAGCTCCCACAGTTTGGTCCGGTTTACAGGCCGAGCAAAGCCATGCGATGGCGAACCGCAGCCTCGATCCCCGCTTCATCCAGCCCACACTCAGCCAGCATCTGCGCGGGTTTGGCGTGCTCCACATAAATGTCCGGCAAGCCCAGGTGCAGCACCGACTTGAGGATGTTCTCCCGCGCCAGGAATTCGCTGACGGCCGCACCGGCGCCGCCCATGATGGCGTTTTCTTCAACGGTCACCAGCAATTCATGGCTGCCGGCGATCTCGCGCACCAGGGTTTCGTCGAGGGGTTTGACAAAGCGCATGTCGATCACGGTGGCGTCGATTTTCTCCGCCACTTTCAGGGCTTCGGCCAGTTGCACGCCAAACACCAGGAACGCGGTCTTGCTACCCTGGCGCCGCACGATGCCCTTGCCGATCTCGATCGGTTCCAGGTCTTTCTCGATCACCGCATTCGGGCCGTTGCCACGGGGGTAACGTACCGCTGCCGGGCCGTTGTACAGGTGGCCGGTGCTGAGCATCTTGCGCAGCTCGTTCTCGTCGCTCGGGGTCATCACCAGCATGCCGGGGATGCAGCGCAAGTACGACAGATCGTAGCTGCCGGCGTGGGTCGGGCCGTCTTCGCCCACCAAGCCGGCGCGGTCGATGGCGAACAGCACGTCGAGGTTCTGCACCGCTACATCGTGAATAAGCTGGTCATAACCGCGTTGCAGGAAGGTCGAGTAGATCGCCACCACCGGTTTGGCGCCTTCGCAGGCCATGCCGGCGGCAAAGGTCACCGCATGTTGCTCGGCAATCGCCACATCGAAGTAACGCAGCGGGAAACGCTCGCTGAACGCCACCAGGTCCGAGCCTTCCTTCATCGCTGGGGTAATGCCCACCAGGCGCGGGTCGGCGGCGGCCATGTCGCACAGCCATTCGCCAAATACACCGGAGTACTTCGGCCCGCTGGCCTTTTTTGGCGCCGCCACGGGCGCGTCCAGCGGTTCGAGCTTGGTGATGGCGTGGTAACCAATCGGGTCGACTTCCGCCGGGGCGAAGCCTTTGCCTTTCTTGGTGACGATATGCAGGAACTGCGGGCCCTTGAGGTCGCGCATATTGCGCAGGGTGGCGATCAGGGTCGGCAGGTCGTGGCCGTCGATCGGGCCGATATAGTTCCAGCCCAGCTCTTCGAACAGGGTGCCGGGGACCAGCATGCCCTTGGCGTATTCTTCGGTGCGGCGGGCAATTTCCCACGCGCCGGGCAGGCGTGACAGCACTTTTTTGCTGCCTTCGCGCATGCTGGCATAGGTGCGGCTGGACAGAATTTTTGCCAGGTAATTGGACAAGCCACCGACATTGCGCGAGATCGACATGTCGTTGTCGTTGAGGATCACCAGCATATTGGCGTCCACTTCCGGCGCATGGTTCAACGCTTCAAACGCCATGCCGGCTGTCAGCGCGCCATCACCGATCACGGCAATCGCCTTGCGATCACTGTTTTGCAGACGGGCGGCAATCGCCATGCCCAGGGCTGCACTGATCGAGGTGCTGGAGTGGCCGACGCCAAAGGTGTCGTATTCGCTCTCGGAGCGGCGCGGGAAGGCGGCGATGCCGTCCTTCTGGCGCAAGGTAGCCATGCGCTCGCGGCGTCCGGTGAGGATTTTGTGCGGATACGCCTGGTGACCCACGTCCCACACCAGCCGGTCGTCCGGGGTGTCGAATACGTAATGCAGCGCGATGGTCAGCTCGATGACGCCCAGGCCTGCACCAAAATGCCCACCGGTCTGGCCGACCGTGTAGAGCAATTCCAGGCGCAACTCATCGGCCAGGGTTTCCAGCTCGGCTTCACCCAGACGGCGCAAGCCGGCCGGCGTGTTGGCACGGTCCAGCAGCGGCGTGGTCGGGCGCTTGCGGGGAATCTCTTGAAACGTCGTGGGCATCAGGCGAATCGTTATAGGTATAGAAGAGGCGGCAGTTTACCTCAAGCATCGCAAACTGCCCACGCAGAGCACCGAACTTGGCCGATATGCGGCGGTAATCGCCGCCGTAATCAGTGGCGGCGTTCGACGATATACCGCGCCAGGTCACGCAGCGGCTCGGCTGCCGCGTCGAATGGTCGCAGGGCGGCCAGGGCCTGGTCGCGCAGCTCCAGGGCATAGGCCTTGGCGGCATCCAGCCCTAACAGCGACGGATAAGTCGGCTTGTCACGGGCAATATCGGCGCCCTGGCGCTTGCCGAGGGTCGCGGTATCGCTTTCCACGTCGAGAATATCGTCCTGCACCTGGAACGCCAGGCCGATGGCCCGGGCATAGATCTGCAAAGCGGCCAACTGCGCCGCTTCGGCGCGACCACTGGCCAGGGCGCCGAGGTGCACGGCAGCCTCGATCAGCGCCCCGGTCTTGTGCCGGTGCATATATTCCAGGGCTTGCTGGTCCAGCTTGAGGCCGACCGAGCCGAGGTCAATTGCCTGGCCCCCGACCATACCGGCCGGGCCTGCGGCGGCGGCCAACGCAGTGACCATGCGCAGGCGGATCTCGGCATTCACGCCGCTCAAACGCGGGTCGAGCAGGGCGCTGAACGCCAGGCTTTGCAGGCCGTCACCGGCGAGGATCGCACAGGCTTCGTCAAAAGCCTTATGGGTAGTGGGCTGGCCGCGACGCAGATCGTCATCGTCCATGGCTGGCAAATCGTCATGCACCAGCGAATAGGCATGAATCAATTCCACCGCACACGCCGCGCCATTGGCTTGCGCGGCGTCCACGCCCAGCGCTTCACAGGCCGCATAGGCGAGCAAAGGCCGTACGCGCTTGCCGCCGTTCATCACGCTATAACGCATGGCCTCATACAGCCTGGCCAACTCCGGGCTTGGCGCCACAAACAGCGGTTCCAGCGCAGCATTGACCCGGGCCTGACTGCTGGCCTGATAAACGTCGATCATTGCGCTTGTTCCGCGTCGAAAGGTTCTTCGGCCAACTCCCCATCCCGTTCCAGCAACACCTGGACCTTCTGCTCCGCCTGCGCCAGAGCGCTCTGGCAATCGCGGGTCAGGCCAATACCTTGCTCAAACGCCGTCAACGAGTCTTCCAGCGACAACTCGCCGTTCTCCAGACGCTCGACCAGGGTTTGCAGATCGGCGAGGGATTGTTCGAAATCGAGTGCAACTTTTTTGCGGGCCATGGCGGCTATTCCGGTTGACGGTAAACGGGCGCGACACTAGCAGATAGGGGGGGGAGGGGCAAATGAGGGGCGCTTGAGCGCACCGGGGTTTTTCAGTCATACAGCCAAGGCTTCAGCTCCTAAGCAGCTCAATGAAATGGTCAGGAAGATGCTGGATGAGCATAAGGACGTGGCCAAACCCGGCGACTTCGAGCTCGATGACATCATGCTGCTGCTGCGTGAAGCCAATGGGTTTGCCCAGCAATGGGTTGACAGCATGACGCGGGAAATCGTGGCAGAAGAGCGCGCCCTGCAAAACAAATGGGGCGATCTGCTGAACTAGCCGTTGCGCGCAGTGCCGGTTTCCACCAGACGTGCAAACTGGCATTGACCCTGGGCCTGCTCCAGGCTGCCCTCAAACGCCACCAGCCCTGCATGCACCTGTTGCAGGGCTTGGATCTGCGTCATCAACTCGAGCTTCTTTTGCGCGATCGCCTGGTTGGCGCGCTGCCACGGCAGCTCATCGCCACGGTGCCCGTGGAGAATTCCCTGCAACTCCTTGAGCTTGAAGCCCAACTGCTGCGCGCACTTGATAAACGTCAGCAGCTCAACGCTCTGCGCCGAGTAAACCCGATACCGCCCCTCGCGTTGCGGCGGTGGCAGCAAGCCGATGTCCTCATAGTGACGAATCGCCTTGATCGTCGTGCCTGACAACTGCGCGGCTTTACCGATGTACATGCAGATCCTTTCCTAAAAGAGTGTGCCAGCCTTTTTCAGCCACTTGTCGCGCTGCGCCGCAGTACAGCCCAGCAGTGGGCCGAACATCAACGTCTTGATCGGCTTGATGCCACAAAACTCAAGGGTGGTCTTGCGCATTTGGTGCAGGCCGGGCATGCGGTAGAACCAGCGGTAATACCACGGTGGCGTATCCATGGTCACCAGCAGGTGGGCGGTGCGGCCCTTCAAGAGCTTGTCGGGGAATGCTTTGCCCTTGCGGTATTTGAAGGCGAAGCCGGCAAGGAAGATCCTATCGATAAACCCCTTCAACAATGCCGGAACACCGCCCCACCAGATGGGGAACACGAACGTCAGATGAGTGGCCCAGAGAATGTCGGATTGGGCGCCGAGCAAGTCGGGCTCCAGGGGTTGGGCCTGGTGATAGGCATGGTGCAGGATCGGGTCGAACGTCAGCTCGCCCAGGCGCAGGAGACGTACCTCATGACCGGCGTTTCTGGCCGATTGCAGGTAGGTCTCGGCGAGGGCCGAACAGAAGCTGGTGCTGGAGGAGTGGCCGAGGATGACCAGGATGCGCTGAACCACGGGAAAGCCCTTGGAGAAATGATGCTCAGCGTAGGGTCTGCCGTATAGGGGAGAGTCAAGGGACGTGACAAAAAAGCCTGCCGTTCAAGGCAGGCTTGGCGCTGTTGCTCACATCAGTCCGGGAGGCTGGAAAGTGGCGACAGAATATCGCTCCACACCTTGTCTCGCAGATCGGGCAGTTGGCTCTTCTCCAACTCGGTCAGCCCGTAGCCATCCGGGTTCTCCAGCACATCGAAGAATTTGACGATGCGGCAGTTGAAACGCTTGTCATCCAATCTTTCGTTAACGATGTAGATAGGCAGTGCCTTGACGTTGAACAGGCGAGTAACACCCAGGAATTTCCCGATGCTGAATTTGAGGGTGTAGGCCAGTTTTGAGTTACGGCTTTCGGGGTGATAACTGACGAAGTCGCCGAACGCGTAGATCACCAGCGCATCCTGCTTGTCAGGGCGCGGGATAAGTTCTGCGGGCTGGCTGACATGCGCATGGTTGCCAAGGATCGTGTCTACACCGCAGGCAATCACCTTGCGTGCGGCTTCCACGATATTGAGGTGGGGGTACATCTCGAACTCCCAGCCCCAGTGGCAGTAGGCGATGATCCAGTCCGCGCCCTTGGCTTTGGCGCGGGCGACCTGTTTTTCGATCAGTGAGTAGTCGGGCGCCGGGTTTACATCGTTGAAGCGCACCACGTTGGCCAGGTACGTCTTGTCAGGCGATGGGTCGCGGCCATTGAGGTCAAAGGTGTAGGCCAGCAAGGCAACCTTGATGCCGTTTTTCTCCACCACTACCACGTCATCCTGCTCGGCCTGGCTGGCGGCAGTGCCGGCATAGTAGGCGCCGGAGCGCTTCAGTACATCGAGGGTGGCGAGTACGCCTTGTTCATCCCAGTCCATGGCGTGGTTGGTCGCGGTACTGAAGAAGTTGATTTTCGCCTCGTCACGGAACTTGCGGAACATCGCCTCGGATGTATTCATCTGGGCCGGTTGCCCTTTGGCCTGATAGCGTCCCGGTTTTCTGTGACAGTCAACGGTCGATTCCAGATTGGCGCTGACGATGTCTGCGCTGCTGTAGAAATCCGCGATGTCGTCGAACAGGTGCGGGGTGTTTTCCGGGGTCAGGACATCGACCGCCAGCAGGTCTCCGGCACATGAAACCGAGACCGAACGCAAAGGCGGGTAGCCGAAGCCTGGGTCTATCGGCGATTGATTCAGGTTGAAGAAGTTGAACGCCTGCGACTCAAACAGCTCCTCCAGCCCGGAGCCTTTCTCGGCCACTTCAAGTTGATTGAACCAGTAGCGGTAAAGCCATTTGAGTTTTTGGAAGGGCTTGCCCGAGATGTCGTACACCCCGGTTTCTGGCTGTGGGTAGTGGAATTGCTCATAAAAGATGTAGCTGGCCAGAAGTACCGCGAGTCGGGTCAGGGCGCGCAGATCAATGTGCTTGAGAGCCGGCGGGATGATCCCGAACGGCGGGCCTTCGATGATTTCATCGAAGGTGATGCCCGCGCTCAACTTGGCAGGATCGGCCAACACGGGCTGGATCGCGGCAAACACCTTTTGCGGGCCTTCCTGTGCCACCCAGCCGAACAGCAGCCGGGCGCACTCCTGCTCCTCGGGGCTGAGCGTCTCGGTCATCTTCAGTTCGCCAGTGGCTACGCGGCTGAGTGTGGTGACGACCTCATCCTGATGCCGGTCGAGACGGGCCTGGACCTTTTGCATGACCTCTTTTAACGCTTGCACCAAATATGCACTCATCATGAACATCCTCTGTGGTTTGAGTGGGTACCCCACCGATAGTGGGCATTTTTGTCATTCAAGGCGCGTGGCAAGACCGCGCAGGGTCAGCGCGGTCACTTCTCGGGCTTGTTCCAGGACCTGGCGCTTCCAGAGTTCGGTATCGATGTAGAAGGCATCGCGCAACTGGCGCTTGATCTGCACTCGTCGGGCTTGTGCCGTATCCGGATGGGCGTGCAGCCAGTGATCGGCACGTAGCGCTTCAAGCACTCGTGGCCCTGGCTGGGTGCCGTATTCCAGGGTCAAGCCGTTGTATTGCGCGTGCGGGCATTCCTCCATCACGGCCAGATCCAGGGTGCCATTGAGCATGGCTGACGAGGAGGTTCCGTCTGCGCTGGCCGTGACCTGCGCGCCCCACCAGCTGCGTGCCCGCGCAATATCGTTGGGGTGGTTGAGCCCTTTATAGATCCGCTCCCCCACGCCACACGGGCCTAGCCCGGTGTGCACATCGATCCAGCCGATGCGCCGGCAGTGGTTGCCCAGGCGACGGATAATCTGGCGTAGTTGCAGGTTGCTCCAGGCGGGGGCCGCGCCTGCGTAAAACAGGCCTTCAGGGTGGCTGTGTTGGCCCCGAGTAATGGCTGACTGCAGGGCTTTGGTGCCATGCCGCAGCGCATATCCGGCCAGGCTCAACGTGCTGAGCAGGGTGGGTGGTTGCCGGCGGGGAACCAGCAGCGGGGCGAGGGCGCGGTAGTCCGGGTTGTCGGGCAGCGGTTGGTTGAAGTCAATGAAGTTACGATTGAGGTCGATATTATCTTCGTTGACCCGGCGCAGCCAGGAGAAGCCGTAGGGGTTGACCGCATGCAGGTACAGCACCGCCAGGTCCTGGCGCTGGCAGTGCTCACCCCACTCGCGGTTGCGCAGGTGATCAACCTGTACGGCCGAGCCGCAGAAGCCCTCCACACCATGTACGCCGCTGCTCAGGACCAGCAGGTTGGTGGCCTTTGGTGAGCCGGCAAATACCACATCCAGGGCCAGTTCCTCGCCATCAATACCCGGTAGTGGGTGAGGATGAGATTGAGCCTCCAGACCTGCATTTGCAGAGGCCTGGAGGAATTTTTGCCGAGCTTCGGCGTAGCTTTGTGAAAAGCAGGATAAGTCCATCAGGTGTTCCCTATTGGCAGTCGTGCTGGGCGCCGCGCGTAGCGCTCAAGGTGGTGGGCAATCACTGCGCGGTTTATGCCGGGCTGGTGGCCTCAAAAGCTGCGCTGGGAGTGCTGGCAAGGAGCTCACGACGACTGCGCTCCGGGTCGATCAGTACCAGGCCCAGCAGGCTGAACACCAGCAGGGCAATGCCGAACAGGCCGATAGCCAGCTCGAAGCCGGTCACCAGGTCGCCGTTCTGCCAGCCAATGGCCTGGCCGACCAGCACTGGCGCGAGCATGCCGGCAGTGGTCAGCAGCGCAATATGGATCGCCAGCATGCTCCCGCGCTGGCGGGCCGGGGCGATGTGGGCAACGATGCTGAAGCCGAAGGCCGACAGCAGGTTGAGGAGGATGCTGCCGAGCAGGAAAAACCCCAGGGTCACAGTCAGGCTGGTGCTGGTAAAACCCATCAGGATGTAGGTGACGGCGGCGACCAGGCACGCCAGCAGCGGCGGCACAACCATCGCCTTGCGGAGGCTGGCGCCGCGTTTCATCGCGCGTTGCGCCAGGCTGGAAACCAGCAAGTTGATAAAGATCACCCCCAGCGTGGTGGTCAGCACCAGGTACCCCGATTGCATCGGGGTCATGCCCAGGCCCCTTTGCAGGTAGGTGGGCAGCCAGCTGTAGAGCAAGGCATTGGGCAGGTAGCTGCAGAACGCGACCAGGGTAATGCAGACAAACGTGCGGTTGAGCAGCAGGCGCTTGTAGGGCAGCGTGGGCAGCAGGTCGCCCTGGGTGTCCCGTGTATCATCATGCTGGCCTTCACGGCCATAACGTTGCCACAGCAGCAGCCACACCAGGCCGACACCGGCCAGCAGCACATAGCCCGTGCGCCAGCCGTACTGCTCGATCAGCTTGGGCAGGGCGACCGCACCGGCAATCGCGCCGAGCATGATTGCGACCTGGATCAGCGCTGCTGGCAGCACCCGCTCGCGGCTGGTGTACCACTTGAAGCAGGCGTGCTGGGTCACCGCCGTGCCCGGGCCGCAACCGGCACCGAGCAGGATGCGGCTGGCCAGCAGGGTGAAGAAACTGGTGGACAGGGCCGCGAGCAATTGGGCAGTCATCCATACCAGGGCCATGCCGGAGAGAATCCAGCGACTCGGCATACGGTTGGCGAGAAAACCCACCAGTACCCCAGAGATCGAATAGAGAAAAAAGAACGCGCTGCTGATAAAACCGAACTGTGCTGGCGTGAGCTTTAACTCATCAATGATCTGCGGGCCGGCGAAGGCAAAAATGGTCTTGTCCAGCACGCTGATAATCACCACTGTCATCAGTAGGGCAACGACGAGCGGGCGTCGGCTATCGGTAAATGAACTCATGGTTATGGCCTTGTTTTAAGGGGGGTTGCTAGAAGCGAATACCGACACTGGCCTCTAACAGGCTTCGATCTGCCACCAGGTTGTAATCGCCGCCACCGGTGTTCAGGTAGCTGAGATCGAAGGTGTAAGTGTTTTTGTAATCACCGTTCACACTGAGTATTTGCGCGTAGCGGCCTTCGGAAAATACCCCGTCATAAGCGTGCCCCTCGATGTCATAGACGAGTGTCAGCGAAGGCGTCAGGTCCAGCCCGGGCAACACATTCCTGTAGTTGATTTCCCCTTTGATACGGGTACCCCAGGCAAACGGCGTGATAAATCCGTCATCCGCACATCTGGCCGCCGGACCTGTGCACTTCGCCGCTTTGCCGTAGGGCGCGCTGCCAAAACCGGGGCGTCCGTACCGGATCTGGTCGGTGTCGGGCAGGTCATGTACATATTTCAACCCGGCTTCTGCCGATAGCTTCATCGCGCCGCCCAGCACTTGGCCAAAAGGGTGGCTGGCGCCGAGATTCAATTGGCTGACGTGGAAGCGGTCGTAGCCGCTTGCCAGGTAGCCCGTCGGGGTTTTGGACAGGTAGCCCATCGGCCCGCTGCCGGCGAGCAGCCCGGCAATAAAGTCAGCGCCGTTCCAGGCAATCGGTTGATTGGGACGGTAACTGTATTCGGCATAAATCCCGGTGCCGCCCGGTAGCCGTGTCTTGAAGTTGAGGGCGTACAGGCGAATGCGGGTTGGGTAGGCGCGTTGATAATAAGCCGCCACTCCAGTGGGTGTTGCCAGCCCCATGTTCGCGGCCGGTGGTGTCAGTACGCCGGGGCCGGTACGCATTACTTGTGTCAGCGCTTCCCGGCTGCTGTAGTCGGCGAAATACAAGCCGAACAACCCGACGTCCTTCCATAAATACTGCAGGCTGGCGCCGTATTGATTGTTGCCTGGGCGATGGTCCGGGCCGCGGGCAACGTGATCTAAGGGGTTGTTGAGGGCCTGGCCGTCAGTGGTAGAGATCGGTCGGCCTGCTATCGCGCTCATCACGCTGCCGTTAAGGATAAATTGGTTGCAGCCGGGTTGGGCGTAGTCGCTGGTCGACAGAAATGTGCCACAGCCAGAGTACGCACTGGGGCGCAATTCAAACTGATTGAACGCATCCACCGACAGGTTCTCGGTCAGGGCCAGCTTGGCGTACAGGGTCGGCATCGGCACGGTGCGGGCTTCGGCAATCGAGGTGGCGCGGCGTGCGGCGGCCCAGTCAAACGCGTTCACTGCCTGCAAGCCACCGCTGATGGTGGTGGGCGTGACCCAAGGGATCGCCTGGTCGCCCAGGCGCACGAGCAAGTCATGCCCGGCGGGCTGGAAATTGCCGTAGACATAGGCGTCGTTGAACACCGCATTGGAGAAGCGCGCCAGGGAATCGAACCCCGAATCACTGAGTGGTTCTCCCGAGCGATAGCCGTTGGGGACGCTACCATGCCCGACGTCCTGGTGTTTCTGGGTGTAGTCGTACCAACCCTTTGCGCTGACGAAAACCCCGAGGTTACGGTGGCTGAGGTCCGCTTGCAGGTAGGCTTCGGCCGACGTGGAAACCGCGTCGCCGCGCTTGTAGTTGAGGTTGCCGTCGTTGAACAGGTTCATACCGTATTCGGCACTGGTCAGGCGGGGGCTCGGGTCGTCCATGCGTCGCACTGTGCCCAGGGCCAAGGCGCCTTTTACCAGCAGGCGGGTGTCTTCATGTTGCCATTGCATGCCATTCCCCAGCCCTGAATTGAGGTCACTGAACACCAGTTCTCCTGCGGTGACGGGAGTGCCGATGCCAGCACTGAGCAAGGCCGTGGCCAACCCTGCCACCACAGGCTTGCCGGTGTTTCTTATTGTTGTTTTCACTGACTGATACCCTTGTTTTTTTGTTACGCAGCTCAGGTGTTTTTCAGTCTATCGTCGAAGCGGTCTCGGTAATACGGCGAATACCGACAGTGATAAAGCCAATGTCGCCATTAGAAATCCCGGGCAATTGACTGTTAAAAGCCAAGTGATAAGGCGGTTCAACCCTGTTTTTAAAGGAGCATGATGTAGGCCGGGCGACCGGTCGGGAGACAGCGTGAAAAGGCAGGGCTAATATCGCCAACAATAAATCCAATATCGCCAGGTAAGCCCATGAATGTCCGCGTCGATTTACTGCATGGCCCGCACAGTCTCACTGGCACGCTATTTAGCGTGATCGACATGCTGCGCACCTTTAACAGCCTCTGGCAGTTGCGCAACCCGGATAAGCGCGGCGCGTTTTTTCACTGGCGCCTGATCGATGCGGCGGGCAATGAGCTGCCGCTTCCTGACTGGCTGTCGGAAATGCGCCCGCCCAACGCAGGCCGCAAAACCCTGCGGCCCTCGCAGACAGCCCTGTTTGTTCCCGGCGTGCATATGAAAAGCGTGCCGGACCTGAACCATGTTCTCGATCAATGCACCGCCGAGCTGAACTGCATCGCGCGCTACCACGCCCAAGGGCGCGTGGTTGCTGCCAGTTTCAATGGCGCGGTTATGCTCGCGCGTGCAGGTGTCCTGGATGGCCGGCGCGCGACGGTCACCTGGATGATTGCCAATTGGTTCGCGTGCGCTTTTACGAAGGTGCAATTGGCGATGGAAGGCCCGGTGGTGGTCGACGGCCCGGTGTTCACCGCTGGAGCCCCAGCGGCGGTCTGCGACCTGATGGTGGAGTTGATCCGGCACTTCGCCGGCGAAGAAATGGCCCAGGTCGCGACCAATGGCCTGCTTTATCACCCGATGCGCTTTGAACACTCAAGCCTGAATTTCCCCGGCATCTCGGTAAAAACCCGCGACAGTGTGGTGTTCCGCGCCAAGCAGTGGCTGCAACAGCATATTCAGACGCCCTACAGCCTGGACGAGGTTGCCCAGGCCGCGACCGCCAGCCCGCGGACCTTGCTGCGTCACTTCAAAGAGGTGGAGGGCATGACCCCCCTGGATTATCTGCATCGCCTGCGGGTTGAGCGCGCCAAGCAGTTACTGGAAGTGACCCTGATCGACCTGACGGAGGTCATGGAGTACTGCGGTTATCAAGACGCCAGTGCATTTCGGCGCCTGTTTTTGCGCAGTACGGGGATGACGCCTTCGGAGTATCGGCGGCGCTACACCATGCGCATCTCCAGTCGGCGCTGGCGGGCGGATGAGGCAGGGGAGGATTTGATTGAGGGGTTGGGGCTGGAGCGCCTGTGATGTTCGGCCTCAACTGCCCCGATGGGTCTGCCGATACTCGCCCGGCGGCACACCGGTGCGGCTCTTGAAGGTGCGGTGGAACGAGCGGGGTTCGGTGAAGCCCAGGTATTGGGCGATGTCCTGGATCGGCAGGTCGCTGTGCAGCAGGTAGTGCTCGGCCAGTTCCTGGCGCAGGTCGTCGAGGATCTGCTGGTAGGACGTGCCGGCCTGCTGCAGTTGGCGTTGCAGGGTGCGCACCGACATGGCGAACTGTTCGGCCACCTGTTCTTTGCGCGGCAGGCCTTCCTTGAGCAACTGGCGCAGGGCGTTTTTCACCCGCAGCGCCAGGCTTGAATCGTCCAGCGAGGCCATCAGGGCCAGGGCATGTTCTTCCAGGGTGCGCAGCAACTGCGCATCGGCCTGGCGCAGGGGCGTTTGCAGGTAGCTCAAGGGCGCCACCAGGGCCGAGCAGGGTTGCTCGAACAGCACCGGGCAACCGAAGAAGTCCTCGTATTGGCTGAGCTGCGCGCCGTCCGGCAACGGGTGTTCGAGCAACACCTGGCTTGGCGACAGTTCGGTGTCGGCGATCCAGCGGGCATACACCAGCCAGGACGCCAGCACGTTCTCCACCATATGCCGGCGGATGCGCGGCTGCTGGTGGCGGCAGTTCCAGATCAGGCGGACTTGGTCATGGACCATTTCGGCGCGGCTGGTGCCCATGTCGCCCACCAGTTTTTCGAACGGCATGATGCGGTTCATTGCCTCGCCCAGGGTCGCGCAGTTCATGGTGATGTAGCCGAGCACGCTCCACGAGTTGGGCAACACGAAGCGCGCTGAATTGAGCCCGAACAGCAGGTCCCCGGAATGTTCGCAGAAATACTCCAGCAGGCGTTCGTGGGCTTCCACAGGCAGGCGCAGGCTGTTGTCGTCCAGTTGGCCGGCAGTGATCCCGGCCGCCTCCAGTGCGGGGGCGGTTGCCACGCCGAGCTGTTCGGCATGGCGCAGGTACTTCAGCAGAGGAGGGACGGAGGTAGAGCCGAGTGTCTGCATGATCGGGTTCCTGGCGGGGTGTTGCCGGCGGCAGTGCCTTGCGCGCGTCGATGGCACGCAAGGTAATTTGAAATCGTGACTAAAGTAAATGCTCCCGTGGATACATCCGGTAATACAGCGAGTGACCCAATTGGCTACTCCATCTGTCCCGATGCGACCGTGACAGCCAGCGCCGGCTGTTTAGTATGGGAGCACTGAAAATCACAAGATCTGCTGGGAGAAACAGGCATGCGACGCTGGAACGGCTGGGGCGAAGAAACCACGCAGATGGAGATGCCCGCCCATGGCGCAGCGTTTCTGCGCGAGCGATTGGGCGACGGGCACACCCTGCCTGACGCCAGCCTGGACAGTGCCCTGGCCGCAGTGCCCGCGTCGCGGCTGGCGCCCCACGCGCTTTACAGCATCGAGCCCCGGGACCGCCTGATGCATGCCCGCGGTCAGAGCCTGCCGGACTGGCTGGCCCTGCGTGAAGGTGCCCTGGGTCGGTACCCGGATGCTGTGGCCCTGCCGGAAACTGTCGAGCAGATCCGCCAGCTGCTGGCCCTGGCCGACAGTGCCGACCTGTGCCTGATTCCCTATGGCGGTGGCACGTCCGTGGCCGGACATATCAACCCGCCGGCCTCCACGCGCCCGGTGCTGACGGTGTCCCTGGCCCACATGAACCGCCTGCTCGACCTCGACGAACAAAGCCTGATCGCCACGTTCGGCCCCGGTGCCAGTGGCCCCCAGGTGGAGAGCCAGTTGCGTGCCAAAGGCTACACCTTGGGGCACTTCCCGCAGTCCTGGGAGTTGTCGACCCTGGGCGGCTGGGTGGCCAGCCGCTCGAGCGGCCAGCAATCGCTGCGCTACGGGCGGATCGAGCAACTGTTCGCCGGCGGCACCCTGGAAACGTTCGCCGGGCCCCTGGAAATCCCGAGCTTCCCGGCCTCGGCCGCCGGCCCTGACCTGCGGGAAGTGGTGTTGGGCAGCGAAGGGCGCTTCGGCATCATTTCCACGGTCAAGGTCCGGGTCAGCGCGCTGCCCGAGGACGAGCGCTTCTATGGCGTGTTCCTGCCCGACTGGCCCCAGGCCCTGCAGGCGATCCGCCGACTGGTGCAGGCACGGGTGCCGCTGTCGATGCTGCGTCTGTCGAATGCCATGGAAACCCAGACCCAACTGGCGCTGGCTGGCCATCCCCATCAAATCGCCTGGCTGGAGCGCTACCTGGCACTGCGCGGGGCTGGCGAGGGCAAATGCCTGCTGACTTTCGGCGTCACCGGCAATCGTCGGCAGAATGCGCTGTCGTTGCGCCAGGCGCGCCAGCACCTCAAGGCTTTTGGCGGGGTGTTCACCGGCACCCTGCTGGGCAAGAAATGGCAACAGAACCGCTTTCGCTTCCCCTACCTGCGGGAGAATCTCTGGAATGCCGGCTACGTGGTCGACACCCTGGAGACTGCGACCGACTGGTGCCATGTCGACGCCTTGTTGCACGCGATCGAGGCCAGCCTGCGTGACTGCCTGGCGGCCGAGGGCGAGCGGGTCCATGTGTTTACCCACCTGTCCCATGTCTATGGCGAAGGTTCGAGCATTTACACCAGCTACGTGTTCCGCCCGGCGGCGGACTACCCGGCCACCCTGGAGCGCTGGAAGGCCCTGAAGCAGGCGGCCAGCCGCACCATCGTCGACAACCACGGCACCATCAGCCACCAGCATGGCGTGGGCAAGGACCACGCGCCCTACCTGCCGAGGGAGAAGGGCGAACTGGCGATGGCTGCGCTGCACAGCCTGAGCCGGCATTTCGATCCGGCCGGGCGTCTGAACCCCGGCACCCTGCTGGAAGACTAGGCCCATGAGCGATGAGTGGAATGCCCAGTGGCGCGCGGCCGTGCTGCCGCAACTGGCGAATGAAACCTGGGACTTGATCGTGATTGGCGGCGGTATCAGCGGCGCCGGGATCCTGCGCGAGGCGGCTCGGCGCGGTTGGCGCTGCCTGCTGTTGGAGCAACGGGATTTTGCCTGGGGCACCTCCAGCCGCTCGTCGAAAATGGTCCATGGCGGCCTGCGCTACATCGCCAAGGGCCAGTGGCGCCTGGCCCGTGATTCGGTACGCGAGCGCCAGCGCCTGATGGGCGAAGCACCGGGGTTGGTGGAGCCAATGAGTTTCCTGATGCCGCACTATCGCGGCGGGTTCCCCGGACCGCGGGTCTTCGGCGGCTTGCTGCGCCTGTATGACGCCCTGGCCGGTTGTCGCAGCCGCCAGTTTCATAAACCTGCGCAACTGCGCTACCTGGCGCCGGGGTTGATGGAGCCGGGGCTGCTGGGGGCTTCGCAGTTTCGCGATGCGCTGACCGACGATGCGCGCCTGGTCATGCGTGTGTTGGCCGAGGCCCGCGCCGATGGCGCCTGGGCGCTGAACGGCCTGCGGGTGCGCCAGTTGCTGCGCGAGGGCGGGCGGGTGTGTGGGGTCGAGGTCGAGGACACGCAAGGCGCTGCCGTTATGCAAGTGCGTTGCGCGGTGCTGGCAGTGGCCACCGGCGCCTGGGCTGAACGCCTGCAACCGGATGGTGGGCAGCGGCAGTTGCGGCCCTTGCGAGGCAGCCACTTGTTGTTGCCGGGCTGGCGCTTGCCGGTGGCCCACGCCTTCAGTTTCATGCATCGGCGCGACGGTCGCCCGGTATTCGTCTTTCCCTGGGAAGGGGCCACTGTGGTGGGCACCACCGACCTGGATCATCGCGAGGACCTGGACCTCGGGGCGAGCATTACCCGCGAAGAACTCGACTACCTGCTGGAGGCCTGCGCCCAGCCATTTCCCCAGGCCGAGGTAACGGCGGCGGACGTGCTGTGCACCTGGTCCGGGGTGCGTCCGGTAGTGGGCGCCGCTGACTCCCAGGCCAAGCCCTCCAATGAAACCCGCGAGCATGTGCTGTGGCAGGAGCCGGGCTGCGTGACGTTGGCGGGGGGCAAGCTGACCACCTTCAGGCCCCAGGCCATCGAGGTGTTGCGGGCCTGTGCCGGGATGCTCGGGAAGACCCTGGAGGATGACGGCGCGCCAGTGTTCCAGGCCGTGCCACTGCAGGCGATTCCTGGGCTGAGCGCCGCCGGCCTGAGGCGTCTGGCCGGGCGCCATGGCCGTGACCTGCCACGTTTGGCCCGGCTGATACGCAGCCTGGGCAGCGAGTGTGTCGGCGCCAGCGATACCTTGTGGGCGGAGCTGGCGTTTGCCGCCGAGGCCGAGATGGTCCTGCACCTGGACGACCTGTTGTTGCGGCGCACCCGTCTGGGGTTGTTACTGCCCGACGGCGCCGCTCACTACCTGCCAGACATCCGCCGGCTATGTCAGCCGCGCCTGGGCTGGGACGACACGCGCTGGGAACAGGAACAGCCGCGCTACCTGCAACTCTGGCAACGCCATCACAGCGTCCCGTCCGCCTCGATCTGAAGAGCGCGTCATGAATAAAGAGAGCTTCGTGGATAACAATTCCCCCGACAAACACTATGTGCTGGCGATCGACAACGGCACCCAGAGTGTCCGCGCGCTGTTGTTCGACTTGCAGGGCAATCTGCTGGGCAAAGGCAAGGTCGAGTTGCAGGCCTACTACTCCACGCAGCCCGGCTGGGCCGAGCAGGATCCGGATTACTACTGGCGCAAACTGGGCGAAGCCTGCCAGCAGTTGTGGGCGCAGACCGGCATCGACCGCAGCCTGATCCGTGGCGTGTCCCTGACCACCCAGCGCGGCACCTTGATCAATGTCGATGCCCAGGGCCAGGCCTTGCGCCCGGCGATCCTCTGGCTCGACCAGCGTCAGTGCGAGCCCGAGGGCGGGATCAAGGGCCCGTGGGGCTGGCTGTTCAAGTTGATCGGCGCCGAGGCCACGGTGGACTATTTTCGCGCCCAGGCCGAGGCCAACTGGATCGCCCAGCATCAGCCGGATATCTGGGCAGCCACCGACAAGTTCCTGCTGCTCTCGGGCTTTCTCAGCCATCGCCTGACCGGGCGTTTTGTCGACTCGGTGGGGTGCTGCGTGGGCTACTTGCCCTTCGACTTCAAGCACCTGCGCTGGGCCGCGCCCCGGGACTGGAAATGGCAGGCCCTGGCGGTGCGTGCGCAGCAGTTGCCGCGCCTGTATAAGCCAGGAGAAGAACTGGGCCGCATCACCGCCGAGGCCAGCCGCCACACCGGGATCCCCGAGGGCCTGCCACTGATTGCCGCCGGCTCCGACAAGGCCTGCGAGGTGCTCGGTTCCGGCGTGGTGGAGGCGACGACCGCGTGCCTGTCCTACGGCACCACGGCGACCATCACCACTACCCGCTCGCGCTACCTGGAGATAGTGCCGCTGATCCCGCCGTATCCGGCGGCGATCCCCGATCACTACAACTGCGAAGTGATGATCTATCGCGGCTACTGGATGGTCAGCTGGTTCAAGAACGAGTTCGGCCTGCGGGAAATGCAGCAGGCCCGGGAGCAGGGCCTGGAACCGGAGCAACTGTTCGATGCGCTGGTCAACGCGGTGCCGCCCGGCTCCATGGGCCTGACCCTGCAACCCTACTGGTCGCCGGGCATCCGCGAGCCGGGTGTAGAGGCCAAGGGCGCGATGATCGGCTTTGGCGACGTGCACACCCGTGCCCATATCTACCGGGCGATCCTCGAGGGGCTGGCCTATGCCTTGCGCCAGGGCAAGGAGCGTATCGAGCGCCGGTCGAAACTGTCGATCAAGCGCTTGCGCGTGGCCGGTGGCGGTTCCCAGAGCGACGCGGCGATGCAACTGACCGCCGATATCTTCGGCCTGCCCGCCGAGCGTCCGCATGTCTACGAGGCGTCCGGGCTGGGGGCGGCGATTGCCTGTGCGGTGGGGCTTGGGCTGTACCCGGACTTCGATACCGCCATCGCCGCCATGACCCGCACCGCCGAGGTGTTCATGCCCCAGCCCGAGGCGCAACAGATGTACGACCGCTTGTACCGCGAGGTCTACCTGCACATGTATCGCCAGCTCAAGCCGCTGTACCAGAGCATCCGCGAGATTACCGGCTACCCGGCGTAGGCCCAGGCTGTATGGCGCTATTGGAGAGTCGTTTTGGCAAGATCGGACAGTGTCGGGGGATACCCGGATTGTTAGGCTGAACGCATCTACAAAAAGAGCGTAAAGCCATGAAGTTGCCGTCGTTGCTGCTGTGCCTGGGGCTGTGCAGTCTGTCGCCTGGGGCCGGTGCATGGTCCAATCACAGCGTGGGCAGCTACCTGGCCCTGCGGGATTTGCCCGCGTTGCGCGAGGCGCCCGAGATGGCGGTCGAGTCCCTTGAGCAGTTTGTGTCCGAGCAGTACCCAGGGCTGGTGGCCTTGCTGGACGAGCAGGAAAACTTCGCCCGCAAGCACTTTCCCGACTACCCGCCGCGCCCCGACAACCTGCGTCTGGCGCCGCAGCCTGGGGCCGATCTGCGCCGGGACTTGCTCATGGCCCTGCGGGTCAACCCACAGATCCACCTGGCCCAGGTGATCCAGCCCATGCCCGGCGAGGACCTGGCTGGGCGCCCGCAGCTCAAGGCCACCGAAGTGATGGTCGAACAGACCCTCTCGCCGTGGAATCGCCAGCGCTTTATCCAACTGCAGCCGGGGCAGACGGTCGCGCCGCTGGCCGTGCTGGCAACCGCCGCGGACGAGCCGGACTACGGCCACGATATCAACCTGTTCAGCGATAACCCAGGGGCGGTCGGCGCACTCTATGGCTTCGGTGTGCAGTCGTTTGGCGACGCGCGCTTCCAGTACAGCTCCCAGGCGCCGTTTCATATGGGCTTCTTTCACGAGAGCGCGGTGGTCTATGTCGCCGCGCCTTTCCTGTTGCGCAACTGGCCGGACTGGCGGGCCTACCAGTACTTCGGTCTGGCGCGTTTTGCCTTCGCCAATGGCCATCCCTACTGGGGCTATCGCTTCCTCGGATGGGGCATGCACTACCTGCAGGACCTGACCCAGCCGTATCACGCCACCACTCTGCCGGGCGATGACTTGACCAGCATGCTGCTGATGGAAGGCAAGGCCCTGGCCGGCTACGACAGCGACAAGCGGGCGGCGATCGAACGTGTCGCCACGCGCCACAACGAGGTGGAGCGCTACCAGTTCGCCTGGCTGCGCCACCTGCTGCTGACGGGGGCGGATAACCCGATGCTGACGGCCTATGCCGACGCCACTCAGGACGCCGATTACCCGGCTTACTCGACGGACTACCTGCGCCAAGTGGTCAGTGCCCAGGCGGATGCCCAGGCCGTGGCGTTCGACGAGGCCATCGGCCAGTGGCTGACCACGCCCGGGGCGACCCAGAGCTTCAGTGCCGGCAACCAGTTGCCCGCCGAACGCTACGACCATGCCCGGCTCAACGAACAGTTGGTGCAGTTGCTACGCCACTTTGGCGCCCACAGTCGCAACTACGTCAGGGCTGGTCTCGACCGCCCGGCGCCGGCGCAGTAACAACAGACAACGCAGTGCAATAACAACAAAAAAGGTTGCAGGGGAGAGACGGTAATGAGCACCACAGTGCGCGCGCAAGGCTCGGGATCCGAGGGTAAATGGTCCATCACATCCACTGGGGCGGGCGTCGGCCTGGTAGGTCTGTTGCAACTGTGCAGCGGCGGGACCGTGCAGGCCATGGAGTTCAGCGTGCTGGACAACCAGGTCACCGGCTCGTTCGACAGCACCCTGTCTTATGGGCGTCTGTGGCGGGTGCAGGGGCGTGACAAGGGCAACGACGACGTCAACACCAACGACGGCAATCGCAACTTCGATACCGGGCTGGTTTCCGAGGTGTACAAGATCACTTCGGAGCTGGAAGCCAACTATCAGAACTACGGGCTGTTCGTGCGTGGCACGGGGTTCTATGACACCCAGATCATGGACAAGCGCAACGACTACTACCGCAACAACAGCCCGTCGCAACCCAGCCAGAGCCATCCCCAGGATGACCACTTCACCGACCAGACCCGCGACATTGCCGGTAGCCGTGTGGAGATTCTCGACTCCTACATCTATGGCAACTGGGACGTTGGCCAGATGCCTCTGACCGCGCGCCTGGGGCGCCAGGTGTTCAACTGGGGCGAGGGCATTTTCTATCGCGGCGGGGTCAATACCACCAACCCGGTGGACGCGGCCAAGTACCGCCTGCCGGGCGCCGAGGTCAAGGAAGTGCTGATGCCGGTGGAAGCCATCAGCTTCAATATTGGCTTGAGCGACAACCTGTCGATGGAGAGCTTCTATCAGTGGAACTGGAAGGAGACCCGCATCGACCCGGTCGGCACCTTCTATTCCCAGAGCGACCTGTTCGCCGATGGCGGCCGCACGGGGTACAACAACTTCACCGGCAGCGCCCTCGACACCCCGACGCCCATCGGCGGCAACGTCATCGGGTTATACGACGCCCTGGGCAACAACCCGATGTTCGGCGGCATGCTGCGCAGTACCGGGCTGTATGCCAACGGCATGACCCCGGCCTACGGCAACACCCTCAAGGTGGCGTCCATCGGCAAGGACTACAACGCGCGCAACGATGGCCAGTACGGCTTTGCCTTCCGCTACATCGCCGAGGAACTCAACAGCACCGAGTTCGGCCTGTACCTGGTCAACTACCACGCCAAGGAGCCGACCATCGCCGCAGACCTGGCGGGTTACAAGGGCATCGACATGGCGGCGCTGACCAGCATGCTGTCGTCGGTGGCCGGCAGCCAGGCCGCGGCCTTGGCCAATGGCCTGGCGACGGTGGATGTAATGGGCAATATCCAGGCGCACCGGCGTTATGCCGAAGACATCCGCATGTATGGCTTCAGCTTCAACACCACCCTGGGCAAGGCCTCGGTGTTTGGCGAGCTGGCCTACCGGCCGAACCTGCCGATTGGTATCGCCGCGACCAACGACCTGATCGGCGACCTGGCCAATGGCGCCGGCGCGGCGGCGGGCGGGCAGTTCATCAATGTCGGCGGGCAGATGGTCAACCTCAACAGCCAGATCGACAACTCCGAGCGCGTCGAGGCCTTCAACACCTCGCTGGGCAGCATCTACAACTTCGGCCCGGGCCTGAGCTTCGACTCGCTGTTCGGCGTGTTCGAACTGGCCTCCGAGCACCTGCGCGGCAGCAGCCTGAAGTACCAGGCCTACGATGGCAGCACCCGCTACTACGCGGGCAGCGGCAACACCTCTTATGTGTCTGGTGGTGAGCGTGATGACCAGGTCAGCCGTGATTCCTACAGCTATACGGTGATGTTCAACGGCACCTGGAACGACGTGTTCGCCGGGGTCAACCTGTCGCCCTACGCGGTCTACAAGGACGACTTCAAGGGCAACTCCTATCAGGCCGGCAACTACATCGAGGGACGCAAGGCTTACACCCTGGGGCTCAAGGCCAACTACCAGAACAAGCTGGAAGCCGAGCTGCAATACACCGAGTTCTTTGGTGGCGGCCAGAACAACGTGATCCGCGACCGCGACAACATCGGTTTCAACCTCAAGTACTTCCTGTAAGCCGCTGCCGTGCTGCGGCGCGAGGGCGGCTGCCCGCCCTCGTTTTTTTGGAGATTCGCCATGTTCCACACACCTCGAATACTCACCGCCAGCCTGGCCCTGGCCCTCGGCCTGGCCGCCGGCAACGCGCTTGCTGCGCTCTCGCCCCAGGATGCACAACAGCTCAAGGCCCAGCTCACACCGCTCGGCGCCGAGCGCGCGGGCAATGCCGCCGGCACCATCCCGACCTGGGAAGGTGGGATCACCCAGGCCCCCAAGGGCTATGAAAAGGGTAAACACCATGTCGACCCTTTTGCCGGCGACAAGCCGCTGTTCACCATCACCAAGGCTAACCTGGAACAGTACAAGGCCAACCTGACGGCGGGCGAGATCGCCTTGTTCAACAGCTACCCCGACACCTTCCAGATGCCCATCTACCCAAGCCGGCGTTCTGGCTCGGCGCCCCAGTGGGTGTATGACAACACCTTCAAGAACGCCACCAGCGCCAAGCTGCTGGACGGCGGCACCGGCTTCGCCGACGCCTTTGGCGGCGTGCCATTCCCCATTCCGCAAAACGGTGTGGAAGCACTGTGGAACCACATCACCCGCTATCGCGGCACCTACGTGGTCCGCCGTGCTTCGGAAGCGCCCGTGCAGCGCAATGGCAGCTTCGCCCTGGTCACGTCGCAGCAGGAAGGGTTGTTTAACTATTACCGGCAGGGCGGGCAGTACGCCGACCTGAAGAACATCCTGTTCTACTACCTGACCTTCGTAAAAAGCCCGGCCCGCCTGGCCGGTGGCGCGACCCTGGTGCACGAGACCCTCGACCAGATCAAAGACGCGCGCCAAGCCTGGATCTACGACGCCGGCCAACGCCGCGTACGCCGCGCGCCGAACCTGGCCTACGACACACCGATCTCATCCTCCGATGGCCTGCGCACGGCGGACGACACCGACATGTTCAACGGCTCGCCGGATCGTTATGACTGGAAACTGCTGGGCAAGAAGGAAATCTACATCCCCTACAACAACTACAAAGTCGCCAGCGCCGACGTGAAATACGCCGACCTGCTCAAGGTCGGACACCTCAACCCGCAATACACGCGCTACGAGCTGCACCGTGTGTGGGTTGTCGAAGGCACCCTGAAACCGACGGCGCGTCACCTGTACTCCAAACGCGTGCTGTACCTCGATGAAGACAGCTGGGGCGCAGCGGTGGTTGATCAGTACGACGGCCGCGGTGAACTGTGGCGGGTGTCGATGGCCTACCTGAAGAACTTCTACGACCTGCCCACGACCTGGAGCGCATTGGATGTGTTCCATGACCTGCAGGCACGGCGTTATTACGTGCAGAACCTGGATAACGAAGAACCGCAGACGGTGGATTTTGGCCAGGCGATTCCTGAGGATTCTTACTTTATGCCGTCGGCGTTGCGCTTGCGGGGCACGCGGTAGGTCTATCGGGATTTGAGAGAGCTGCGCAGGCGAGCGCAGCTCTGTGAGGGACCGTCCAGGCCGGGGCTATTCGAACAGCGCTGGATCTACTTTCTTGCACCGAGCCTGTTCCAGGTGTTTGCGCATTTGGTCGGCTGCTGCAAGGCGGTCTCCTCGTTCGAGGCAATCGAGAATGGCCAGATGCTCCTGGGCCTGGCCTTTGCGTGGCGCTCGCGTGCTGGCTTGGCGGTATTCCACAAGCCTACGCAATTGGTTTAAACGGCGGACCGTTTGTTGCAGGAAGCGATTGCCGGAACACCCCGCCAGCGTCTCGTGAAACTGGGCGTTCGCTTCGAACAACTCCTGAGGCGTCATGCTCAAGTACCCACCGCCGGCAATGAACTCTTGCTGCTTGCGACAGGCCGCCAGCGTTTCACCATCGATCAGGAATGCGGGGGAGAGCAGGCCGGATGGCTCGATGGTCGCGCGCAAGGCATAGCTTTCTTCATACGCCTCCACTGAGTCGATCATGGGGAGAAAACGCCATCCTTGGCCGGCACGCTGTTCAATCCATCCTTCCTGTTGGATGCGTGATAGAACGGCCCTCAGCGCCGCCCGTGACACATCGAACTGACGCATGAATTCAATCTCGGTGAACAGCTCTGGGAGCTGCCTGCCCAGACGCAATTCGGCAAATTTCAGGTACAGCGGATCGTCACTGCCTTCCATGACTTGCGAGGCCAGATCGACGAGATCCTCGCTGGACCTGGCCAGGAAAAAGCCGCGATTGCGGTCGTAAGTGAGCATGCCTTTTTCGACCAAATGGCCCATCGCAAACTTTACCGGCGTGCGCGAGACGTTCAGCGCCGCCGCCAACTGCGACTCAACCAGGTGATGTCCGATAGCAAAGCGTTCACGACGCACGAGAGAAACAATGTCACGCGCAATGCGTGCTTGCAGCGGGCTTAGGGGCATCGGATCGAGACCAAGTAGAGCTGACCATGGAAGCCCCATTCTAGCGTGCCGGTAAGCTTAACCACACCGTAGAAATCGTGGGCGTGGGTGGGCGCCCGATTTGACCGGTACGATGAAGCGGATAAAGCCTGGATTGATCTATATCGCGATAAAGTTCAATATGCGCCTCACAAAAACATTGCCCGTGCAGCCTGTGAGGATTAGCCAATGCCTATGTCAAAGCGTCGAACCGTTAGCGCCAACGGAGTCGAGTACCGTGTCAGCGATATCCGTGGGGTTGTAACTGATCTGGGGGGTGATTACGCAACGCTGCCCTACAGCTTGCGAATCCTGGCCGAGAACGTTTTGCGTGGCGAGACTGATCCTGAAGCCGCACTGAAAGTGATTTGTGCACGCTCCAAAGAATTCGACATTCCGTTTCGACCGGCCAGGGTTGTGCTGCAGGATTTGTTGGGCACGCCGGCACTGGTCGACCTTGCCGGGTTGAGAGATGCCGTCGCCGAGAAAGGTGGCAACCCGCGCCTGGTGAACCCTGTCACCCCCACTCACCTTGTTGTGGATCACTCACTCAATGTCGAGCGTTGGGGCGATGCCAGCGCGCAGGCCGATAACGAGGCCATCGAGCGCGTACGCAATGCCGAGCGTTTCCAGTTCCTGGACTGGTGCAACAAGGCGTTCAGCAATCTTTCGATCATTCCCTCGGGCAAAGGCATCCTGCACCAGATCAACCTTGAGCGCCTGACCACCGTCGTGGGTACTCAGCGCCGTGGCAATGAGCTGTGGGCTTTCCCGGATACGCTGGTAGGTACCGACAGCCATACAACGATGATTAACGCCATTGGCGTATTGGGCTGGGGGGTTGGGGGGATCGAAGCCGAAGCTGCGATGCTGGGCAAATCGCTGATGCTGCGATTGCCGGACATTGTCGGGGTACGCCTGGAGGGCAACTTGCCTGGGGGCTATCTTGCGACGGACATCGCGCTGGCGTTGACTGAGCAACTTCGTAAAGCGGGGGTTATCGGTGCTTTCCTGGAGTTCTTCGGCCCGGGTGTCGCGCAACTGTCGCTGGCAGACCGGGGAACCTTATCGAACATGGCGCCGGAATTCGGTGCGACAGCGGCAATGTTCGCAATTGATGATCGCACGCTTCACTACCTTCGTATGACCGGGCGTGGCGGTGAGATTTCCGGCCTCACCGAGGCGTATGCGCGTGCACAGGGTCTGTGGCATGACAGTCTCGCGGGCGTTGAATACAACCGGGTCGTGACCCTTGATCTCAGCACCGTCGCGCGCTCGATTGCCGGGCCGAAGCAGCCTCACCAGCGTATTGTGCTGGGGCAAAAGGCGCCTGCTACCCAACTGCCTGGCGGCCTGGATAATGGCTCTGTGGTGCTCGCCGCCATCACCAGTTGCACCAATACGTCCAACCCCCGTGGAGTGATTGCTGCTGGGCTGGTTGCACGTAACGCCCGCAAGCGTGGATTGAAAAGAGCGCCTTGGGTTAAGACGTCCTTCGCCCCGGGTTCGAGGGTGGTGTCGGACTATCTTGAGCGGTCTGGCTTGAATGAGGACCTGGATGCGTTAGGTTTCAACCTGGTCGGCTATGGCTGCACGACCTGCAACGGTATGTCCGGCCCGTTGCTCAGTACCGAAATCGAAGACGAAATTCGGGCTCGCAAGCTGGAAACCGTGGCCGCTACTTCCGGCAATCGTAACTTTGAAGGGCGTGTTCACCCGTTGGCCCGCGAAGTCTTCATCATGTCTGCGCCGCTGATCGTTGCGTACGCGATTGCAGGTACCTACCTGATCGACCCGGAAAAAGATGCATTGGGTCTCGACGACGATGGCGTGCCGGTCTATCTCCACGAACTGTGGCCGAGCGATGAGGAACTGACGCAAATCGAAGCCGATAATCTGACTGCCGATTTGTTCGACAAGGCCTATGAAGATGTTCCCCGTGAAGCGGGCTTGATTGCCAGCGATCTGCGCGCCGGCGTTAGCGATCAGTATCCCTGGCAGGCCAACAGCACCTACATCCGCAAACCTCCCTACTGGAGTGATGCGGTGAGTGCGACAGACACCACCCAGGACCTCAGCAACATGCGTGTGCTGGCCATGCTCTCGGACAACATCACCACCGATCACATCTCGCCCTCTGGCGCGATTCTTCCAGAAAGCGATGCGGGTCAATACTTGCAGTCCCACGGCATCGCGGTACAGGACTTCAACTCATATGGCACTCGCCGTGGCAACCATGAGGCCGCGCAGCGTGCGACCTTCGCAAGCCCCCGCCTGAAAAACGAACTGCTTGAAGATGGCCGTGAAGGCCCGTGGACATTGCTTCTGCCCGAGAAAAAAGTCACCACGATTTTCCAGGCCGCGCAGATTTACGCACAGCGCAAGCAGCCGCTGATCGTTGTGGCCGGCAAAGAGTACGGCAGCGGTTCTTCCCGTGACTGGGCGGCAAAGGGCCCGCGCCTGTTAGGCGTGCGGGTGGTCGTGGCCGAAAGCTTCGAACGCATTCACCGCACCAACCTGGCGGGTCTCGGCATTTTGCCTTTGCAGTTTGAAGACGGTGTTTCTCGCCAGAGCCTGGGCTTGAACGGACGCGAATTATTCAGCGTTGAAGGCATCACCCAAGACTTCCAGCCGGGCGCAAAAATCACTCTCCTGATCGAGCGTGAGAATGGCGAGAAAGAGCGGGTGTCGGTCTTGAGCCGCCTGGACACCTTCGAAGACGTTCGCTACTTGCGCTGCGGTGGTTTGCTGCCGCAGCTGCTGATCGAAAGTATGCAGAGCGCCTCCCTCAACTGATGCAACGCTGATTCGCTGGAGTAAAACTAGAATGACCCAAAGACGTATTCCTGCCGTTTACATGCGTGGTGGCTCGAGCAAGGGCGTTTTCTTTCTTGAGGAGCACCTGCCGCCCGCAGGTGCTGAGCGGGATGCCATCCTTCTGCGGGTGATCGGCAGCCCCGATGTGTATGGCAAGCAGATAGATGGCATGGGCGGCGCCACTTCCAGTACCAGTAAGGTGGTGATCATCGGTCAATCCAGGCGTGACGACTGTGATGTCGACTATCTGTTTGGTGCACCCGCCATCGAGACGGCGGTCATCGACTGGTCTGGTAACTGTGGAAATCTGAGTGCGGCGGTTGGCCCCTACGCGATATCCCAAGGTCTCGTCGAGGCACCGCTTGATGGCATGGCCGTTGTTCGTATCTGGCAGGCCAACATCCAGAAAAGAATCATTGCTTATGTTCCGATGCGCGACGGCGAAGTCCAGGAAGAGGGCGACTTCATGCTCGACGGCGTGGCATTTCCGGCAGCGGAAGTCGTTCTGGAGTTTCTCAACCCCGGTGGTGCAGACGGCAGCCTTCTTCCAACGGGGAATGCCGTCGACGAACTGCAAGTACCTGGCCTCGGTAAACTTGCAGTGACATTGCTGAATGCCGGCAATCCGACAATCTTTATAGACGCGCAGCAGGTGGGCTTGAAGGGAACCGAGACACAAGACCAGGTCAACGGTGATACGCAGTTACTTGCCCGGCTGGAGACCATTCGCGCGCATTGCACTGTAGCCATGGGCTTGGCCGCGAGTGCTGACGAAGCAACACGGTGGCGTCCTCATACGCCGAAGCTTTGCCTGGTTGCCAGGCCGCAACCCTACAAAGCCGCCGGGGGTAAGCAGGTTGAGCCTGAGGACATCGATGTGATTGCGCGAATACTTTCAATGGGCAAGCTTCACCATGCGATCACTGGCACAGGAGCGGTTGCCGTGGCAGTTGCCGCAGCGCTTGATGGCACCTTGGTCAATCGCATCGTCGGCAATACCGGCGATCGCCAGGTGCGCATGGGGCATACCGCCGGCAGCGTCGCGGTCGGCGCGAAAACCGTCCTGGAAGATGGCGCCTGGCTGGTTGAAAAAGCAGTGATGAGCCGGAGTGCACGCCGACTGATGGAAGGCTGGGTATGCCTCCCCGAACTCCTTGTTGACCCTATGCATCGACGTGCTCAGCCATGTTCCATGGCGGCTAAGGCGAGCAACCATGAACGTTGATATGGCTGCAGTACGAAATGATTTAGCGCCAAGTGGTGAACTGCAAGTGGCGATCAACTTGGGTAATCCCGTTTTGGCCCAGCGCGATGCGGTCACTGGCCGATTGGGAGGCGTCTCGGTTGCACTCGCGAACGAGTTGGCGAAGGAGTTGGGGATTGCAGTCAACCTGATGCCATACGACGCGGCTGGGAAAGTGTTCGCGGTCTTGGAGGAGGGGATTTGGGATTTGGCGTTTCTGGCTATCGAGCCTGTACGAGCGCAAAAGATCTGCTTCTCCAGTCCCTATGTGAGCATCGATGGCACCTACCTCGTTCATGCAGCAAGCCCTTTCGAACGTGCATCTGATTTGGATATGCAAGGCCACAGAATTTCTGTCGGCCGAGGTGCTGCGTATGACCTGTACCTGTCACGCACCCTGCAACATGCTGAGCTTGTTCGAGCGGACACCTCTGCAAGTGCCGTCGACCTCTTTTTACAGCGGGGGCTGGAAGCAGCGGCCGGGGTCAGACAGCCTTTGGAGCGGTTTGCAAACTCAACCACAGGGGTCAGGGTACTGAAAGACAACTTCACGGAAATTCGCCAGGCGATGGCTGTTCCGAAGGCACGCAGAATTGCGGCTGAATACATCGAAGACTTCATCTGCCGTCTCGTGAGGCGTGGTTTTGTGGCCAAGTTGTTAGCTGATAGTGGGCAAGGCGATGTACGTGTTGTGGTGCCGACTATTTGAACTGTGGCTAGTTAGCGAGTGCATCTTTGTTGGCGCCAAGGGGGTGGGCAAATCGAGGTTTGGGGGGGAGGCTGAATGTCTCGGAGGAGGGGATAGGTTTATTTTGGGCAATTAAAAAGCCGGCTTGTGGCCGGCTTCTCGGGGACTGGTTAAGTCTATTTTTGGTAAACCTCACCAGCCTTCAATCGTTCACTCAAGCGCTCGCCCAAGTGATAGAGGGGGGGCATCAGCGGGAACTCCTCCGCATCGCCGGGCAGGGTGTGCTGGCTTCACGCCAACCCCTGCCAAATGTGCCGCGCATGATACTCACATTCCCCGCAGTTTCCCAGCGTCTAGTCTGATTTAGAGCCGTCGTAGCCTATCAAGTGTTCGTCCAGCGGGACCGGTGGGCGGCGGTTGTTGAGGGTGGACCACCAGAATACCCAGCCCAGGATGTGTACGTTTTGCTCGAAGCGCTGGTCGTAGGTCAGGAATTCGTCGGGGTGTTCGCTGTTGTTGTGGCTGCGCATGCGCAGGCCGCCGCCGGGGCGGTTGTAGAGGTATTTGATGCGCAGCATGCCGTGGTGTTCGAGGGCGTAGATTTCGCCGTCGATGATTTGGGTGCGGCCGCGGTCGATGGCGAGGATGGCGCCATCTTGGATGATGTCGATCATGCTGTTGCCGACCATGTAGGCCCCCAGGGCGCGGTCGGCGGTGACGTTGAGTTGTTCCAGGGTGCGCAGGGAGAGGCGCAGGCTTTCCTGGGAGTTGAATGAGGCGTGGAGGGGGATCTCCACGTCGATCTTTTCCGGGCCGCTGTTGGGGCCGCAGAGGTAATGGCCGCAGTCTTCACGGGCGGCAGCGCTGTTTCCGTGGTTGGGGCCTTCCAGCTGGAGGTTGGTCGGCGGGTGTTTAGGGCCTTCGCCGGTACGTAGCCAGCGGCTGGTGACACACAGCAGTTCTGCTATTTCGTCGAGCCGGGCCAAGGGCACGCCGCGCTTGAACCAGTTGTTCACATGCTGGGGCGTGACGTCGCGATTCTTGGCGAAGTCGGATGCGGAAAGATGAACTTCCCGAAGTAACATTCTTAAGCGATCACCTGATGTATTCATAAACGCAGAGTTTACTGTCCGGAAAACAAGATCAAATAAACCATGCGTTGAGTTGGTGTATGTAGGTGTTTCCTTATTGCAAGTAAAATCTTGGCCAGATTCTGTCTAGTTAAACGTTAGTTGTTGTTTTGTTTATTTAATTGAACTTGTTGTTTATTTTTTCCCACAAAAAAGCCCCGAGTGATCGGGGCTTTTTTAGATTGCCGTGGCAATGAGTAGCGGTATCAGCCTTTGTAGGCAGCTACCGACTTCATGATCTCGGCACGGGCGGCGTCTGCGTTGCCCCAACCGTCGATCTTCACCCATTTGCCTTTTTCGAGGTCTTTGTAGTTCTCGAAGAAGTGCTTGATCTGCTCCAGCAACAGCGGCGGCAGGTCGGTGTATTCCTTCACATCGACGTACAGTTGGGACAGCTTGTCGTGTGGCACTGCGATGACTTTGGCATCGCCGCCGCCGTCGTCGGTCATGTTCAGGATGCCAACCGGGCGGGCGCGGATGACCGAGCCTGGGGTGACCGGGTAAGGGGTCACGACCAGCACGTCGAGGGGGTCGCCGTCGTCAGCCAGGGTGTTGGGGATAAAACCGTAGTTGGCCGGGTAGAACATCGGGGTGGCCATGAAACGGTCAACGAACAGGCAGTCGCTGTCTTTGTCGATTTCGTACTTGATCGGCGCATGGTTGGCCGGAATCTCGATGGCGACGTAGATGTCGTTCGGCAGGTCTTTGCCAGCCGGAATCTTGCTGTAGCTCATTGGGCGTTGCCCCCGTAGTTGGCCAAGTAAATTGGCCGGATTGGCCTAAAAGTGGCGGCGATTATAGGCATATTCCTGCGCCGATGCCACGCGCCAGACGTCGTACGGTACTTAGCCTTCAGTCTGATAGCGCGGGTCGCTGGCTTGCAGATGTTTCAGGCGTGCCAGTGGATCCTGGCGGTAAAACTGGCTCAGTTGCCCGTAGACCTGTGGATAACTGTCCACCAGCAAATCCGGGGCGCTGAAAAAATATTCGCTGGTGACCGCAAAAAACTCTGCCGGGTTTTCCGCGGCGTACGGGTCGATGGCAGTTTCGGCGTCGGGGTTGTGGTCGAGCTGGCGGTTGAGGTCATCAAACGCGCTCTGCATCACGCTGGCCCACTCCTGGACGCGCATGTCGCTGTGCAGCGGCGGCAGGCCGTTGGCGTCGCCATTGAGCATGTCGAGCTTATGCGCCAGTTCGTGGATCACCAGGTTGTAGCCTTCCCAGTTGCCGCTGGCCAGTACGCCCGGCCAGGCGAGGATCACCGGGCCTTGCTGCCAGGCTTCGCCGCTGTGCTCGCCATCCCATTCATGTTCCACGCCGCTGGCGTCGCGATGGCGCTGGGGGCTGCGAAAGTCATCGGGGTAGAGAATGATTTCATGGAAGCCCTGGTACCACTCCAACTCGCCCAGGTTCATCAGCGGCAGTTGGGCCTGGGCGGCGAGCAGCAGGCGTTGTTCCTGGTGCAGATCGACGCCGGGCAGGGCAGTCAGGTGTTTTTCGGCGAGGAACAGCACGCTGGCCTCACGTAACCATTGGTCCTGTTCGGCGCTGATGCCGTCGAGGAAGGTCAGGTGATGGCGCACCCGTTGCCACGTTTCATCGGCAACCGGGTGCTTGGCCAGGAGGCGCCGGCGACGCCAGGCGCTGAGGGACCACATGGCCGATCAGTGCGGCTTGGCTTCGGAGGAGGTGCGGCCAAAGCGGCTGCGGGCCACGCCAATGATCATCGGCACCAGCGACAGCAGAATGATGAACACCACCAGCAGCGACAGGTTTTTCTTGATGAACGGTACGTTACCGAAGAAGTAGCCGAGGGTGACCAGGCCACCGACCCAGAGGATGGTGCCCAGCACGCTGAAGCCGAAAAAGCGCGGATACGGCATTTTGGCGACACCGGCGACGAACGGCGCGAAGGTGCGCAGGATCGGCAGGAAGCGCGCCAGGGTCACGGTTTTGCCGCCGTGCTTGTCGTAGAAGTCGTGGGTCTTTTGCAGGTAGTCGCGGCGGAAGATTTTCGAATTGGGGTTGCTGAACAAGCGTTCCCCGGCGGTGCGGCCGATCACATAGTTGGTGCTGTCACCGAGGATCGCCGCCAGCATCAGCAGGCCGCCCAGCAGGACCGGGTCCATGCCGCCACCGGCAGCGACGGCGCCGGCAATAAACAGCAGGGAATCGCCGGGCAGGAACGGCATGACCACCAGGCCGGTTTCGCAAAAAATCACCAGGAACAGGATGGCGTAGATCCACGGACCGTAATTGGTTACCAGCAAGTCGAGGTACACGTCGAGATGCAGGATAAGGTCGAGCGGGTTGAAATCCATGGATGGCACCTGTGTGAATGGCCCGACTCAGCGGGCCCGTGCGGAGGCTTCGGGCAATAAGGCTACGTGTGTATGCCGTTTTTCCTACAACCCTAAAACGTCGGCATTATACGGACTGAGTGATGAAAAGCGTGCTGGTTTTGTAGCGGGGGATGTCGCGGCTATTCTGGCTAGCACTGATCCAAATGTGGGAGCGGGCTTGCTCGCGATAACGGTGGGTCAGTTAAAAATACATCAACTGAACCACCGCTATCGCGAGCAAGCCCGCACACATTTTTTGGGTGTTTGGGTGAATGGCTTCAGTCTTCGCTGATCGGCAATGTGTAGTTCTTGAACTCGGTATCTTCGCGAAAGCCCATGGATTCATAGGTCTTCTGCGCCACCGCGTTATTACTGCTGGTGGACACGCGCAAACGCACGGCATTGGTTTCCTTGGCCATTTTTTTCGCGGCGCGCATCAGGTTGTCGGCCACCAGTTGGCGGCGGGCGTCCTCGGCGACGTAGATGTCATTGAGGATCCACACCCGTTTCAACGACAGCGAAGAAAAGCTCGGATACAGCTGGCAGAAGCCCAGCAGCTTGCTGTCGTCGTCATCCGGCAGCGCCAGGTAGATTACCGACTCCTTGCGCCGCAGACGCTTCTCCAGAAACGCCCGGGAGGAGTCCGGAAAGGGCAGCGCGCCATAGAACTCGCGGTATTTGACGAATAATGGGGTCAACAGGTCCAGGTGTTCCAGAGTCGCTTGAGTAATCCGCATGCTAGGCCTCAACTTCTATAGGAATACAACGGCAAACGGTCCATTACTCGGGCGCCCGCTGCTTGATGCTGCCTAAAGCGGTGAAAAATCGCAATCGTGCCGGCATCAGTCCTTGGTTGGGCTGAGCAGGAAATTGCCTTTCATCAGGTCCGGATCATCCGATTCCAGGGTCTGAACCTGCGCCTCATCCTTGAGATTGACCCCCGACAACTGCCGCCGACAGGCCTCGCGCATCAGGTACAGCAGGCGGTGCGCGGCCATGCCGTAGCTCAGACCCTCCAGGCGCACATTGGAAATACAGTTGCGGTAGGCGTCGGTCAGGCCGACCTTGGGGTTATAGGTGAAGTACAGCCCCAGGCTGTCCGGCGAGCTGAGCCCTGGCCGCTCGCCGATCAGGATCACCACCATTTTTGCCCCAAGTAACTGGCCGATCTCATCGGCCACCGCCACCCGGCCTTGTTCCACCAGGATCACCGGCGACAAGGACCAGCCTTCGGCGTGGGTCTGTTCTTCCATGCGTGTGAGAAACGGCACGGTGTGTTTATGCACCGCCAGCGCCGATAAACCATCGGCCACTACCACCGCCAGGTCCACACCGCCCGGGTTGGCCTGGGCGTAGTCGCGCAGGGTCTGGGCCGACTCATCGCTCAGGCGCCGCCCCAGGTCCGGGCGTTGCAGGTAGCTGTGGCGGTCGGGCGCGGCGCTGTGCAGCAACAGGCTATCGCGGCCGCGCTCGGCCATCTGGCTGCTCAGGCCGGTATGGTCAAACGGTAGGTGTACCGCGTCGCGGGCCTGGGCATGGGCGAACTGGAAGTCCAGTTGCGCGCCGGTGGGAATACTGGTGCCGGTGCGGCCCAGGGCGATTCGCGCCGGGGTCAGGCGCCGCAGCTCCAGCCAGGGGTTATCGCTTTCAGGTGTGTCGATTTGCACTGGAGGCTCCTTCATCCCAATTGCGCCAAGGCGTGGCGGAAGGCTGGTGGCAGGTTGTTACCAAACCGCACCTTGCCATCGGCTTGCGTGAAGATGCCCATTTTCGCCAGCCACTGCTCAAACTCCGGCGCGGGCTTTAAACCCAGGGTTTGCCTGGCGTACAGCGCGTCGTGGAAGGATGTGGTCTGGTAGTTGAGCATGATGTCGTCGGAACCCGGGATGCCCATGATGAAGTTGATCCCGGCTACGCCCAGCAAGGTCAGCAGGGTGTCCATATCGTCCTGGTCGGCTTCGGCATGGTTGGTGTAGCAGATGTCGCAACCCATGGGCACGCCGAGCAGCTTGCCGCAGAAATGGTCTTCGAGGCCGGCGCGGATGATTTGCTTGCCGTTGTACAGGTACTCGGGGCCGATAAAACCGACCACTGTGTTGACCAAAAATGGCTTGAAGTGCCGCGCCACTGCATAGGCACGGGTTTCGCAGGTTTGTTGATCAATCCCGAAATGCGCGTTGGCCGACAGGGCGCTGCCCTGGCCCGTCTCGAAATACATCAGGTTTTGCCCCAGGGTCCCGCGATTCAGGCTCAGGCCTGCGTCGTAGCCTTCCTGCAGCACATTCAGGTTGATCCCGAAGCTGGCGTTGGCCGCCTCGGTGCCGGCGATCGACTGGAACACCAGGTCCAGCGGCACGCCGCGGTTGATCGCTTCGATGGAGGTGGTGACGTGGGTCAGCACACAGGCCTGGGTCGGGATCTCGTAGCGCTGGATGATCGCGTCGAGCATTTCCAGCATGGCGCAAATCGAGGCGATGCTGTCGGTGGCCGGGTTGATGCCGATCATGGCGTCGCCGTTGCCGTACAGCAGCCCATCGAGGATGCTCGCGGCGATGCCCGCCGGCTCATCCGTCGGATGGTTAGGTTGCAGGCGCGTGGACAAGCGCCCGCGCAGGCCCATGGTGCCGCGAAACTGGGTGACGACGCGGATCTTCTGCGCTACCAGCACCAGGTCCTGCACACGCATGATCTTCGACACGGCGGCGGCCATTTCCGGGGTCAACCCCGGCGCCAGTGCACGCAGGCTGTGTTCGTCGGCCGCGTCACTGAGTAGCCAGTCCCGCAGGCCGCCGACGGTCAGGTGGCTGACCACGGCAAAGGCCTGCTGGTCGTGGGTGTCGATGATCAGCCGGGTGACTTCGTCGCTTTCGTAGGGGATCAGCGCCTCTTCCAGGAAGTGCTTCAACGGGATATTGGCCAGGGCCATTTGCGCCGCCACACGTTCGCCGTCGTTCTGTGCGGCGACGCCGGCGAGAAAATCCCCGGAGCGGGCGGGACTGGCCTTGGCCATCACGTCCTTGAGGCTGTCGAAACGGTAGGTCAATGCACCGACCGAGTGGGAAAAACTTGCCATACAGACTCTCCATGACGACGCGGGCGGTGGCCCGCGCCGTGGTTTACGGCGTTAGTGCAAGGCGGCCTCTGCGGCCTGGATCGCCGCGAACTCTTCTTCCGGCGTGCCTGCTACCAAGTGATGCCGACTGTAGAAAGCGAAGTAAGCAATTAATACTCCATAGATGATCGCCGCGCCAATCACCACGCGCGGATCCACCAGGAAGCCCGCCACCACGGCGATGCAGGCCAGTATCAGGGCCAGGCCCGAGGTGAAGATGCCGCCCGGCGTGCGGTATGGGCGCTCCATTTTGGGGCGACGGATGCGCAGGGTGATGTGCGCGGCCATCATCAGCACGTAGGAAATGGTCGCGCCAAACACCGCCACTAGGATCAGCAGGTCGCCCTGGCCGGTCAGTGACAGGCCAAAACCGATGATCCCGGGAATGACCAGGGCCAGCACCGGTGCCTTGCTTTTATTGGTTTGCGACAGTTTGCGCGGCAGGTAGCCAGCGCGGGACAGGGCGAAAATCTGCCGGGAGTAGGCATAGATGATCGAGAAGAAGCTCGCGATCAGTCCGGCCAGGCCCACCAGGTTGACGAAGCTGCCCATCCAGGTCGAGCCACCGTAGGCCAGGGCCAGGGATTCCACCAACGGGTTGCCGGACTTGATCAGCGCCAGGGTGCCGGCGCCGCCGGGGGCAATCACCAGGATCAGCAGGGCAAAGCTGGTGAGCACCACAATCGCGCCGATCAGGCCGCGGGGCAGGTCGCGCTTGGGGTTCTTGGTTTCTTCGGCGGCCAGGGGCACGCCTTCGACGGCGAGGAAGAACCAGATCGCATAAGGAATCGCGGCCCACACGCCGACATAGCCGAACGGCAGGAAACTGCTGGCGCCCTTGGCTTCGGTCACGGGAATGTCCAGCAGATTGGCGACGTTGAAGTGCGGCACCATCGCCACCAGGAACACGCCCAGGGCAATTGCGGCGACGGCGGTAATCACAAACATCAACTTCAGCGCTTCACCGACGCCAAAGATATGGATGCCGATAAAGATGATGTAGAACGCCAGGTAGATCATCCAGCCGCCAATGCCGAACAGTGATTCGCAATAGGCACCGATAAACACCGCGATGGCGGCGGGGGCGATGGCGTATTCGATCAGGATCGCCGTGCCGGTGAGAAATCCTCCCCAGGGGCCGAAGGCGCTGCGGGCAAAACCATAGCCGCCACCGGCGGTAGGGATCATGGAGGACAGTTCGGCCAGGGAGAAACACATGCACAAGTACATGGTGGCCATCAGGAGTGTGGCGAGGAACATCCCGCCCCAGCCGCCTTGGGCCAGGCCGAAGTTCCAGCCGGCGTAGTCGCCGGAAATGACATAGGCAACGCCGAGGCCGACTAATAGCACCCAGCCGGCGGCGCCTTTTTTCAATTCTCGTTGTTGGAAGTATTCGGAGCCGACTTTTTCGAAGTCGACGGAGGATCCTGTCGGTTCGCTAGGCATGGGAAAGTACCTTGTTTTTATTGTTTTAACTCGGCGGATGTCTGCCGAATGCACGTCGCAACTATTGATGAAGATCCAAGTGTGGGAGCGAGCAAGCCCGCTCCCACATTTAATTGCATTTCAAGTGTGGGAGCGGGGGAGGGTTAGAAGAAACCCAGTGGGTTGATGTCGTAGCTCACCAGCAGGTTCTTGGTCTGCTGATAGTGATCCAACATCATCTTGTGCGTCTCACGGCCCACACCGGACTTCTTGTAACCACCAAACGCGGCATGCGCCGGGTACAGGTGGTAGCAGTTGGTCCACACACGCCCGGCCTTGATCGCCCGGCCCATGCGGTAGGCGCGGTTGATGTCGCGGGTCCACAAGCCGGCACCCAGGCCAAACTCGGTGTCGTTGGCGATCGCCAGGGCTTCGGCTTCGTCCTTGAAGGTGGTGATGCTCACCACCGGGCCAAAGATTTCTTCCTGGAACACACGCATCTTGTTGGTGCCCTTGAGCAGGGTCGGCTGGATGTAATAGCCGGTTGCCAGGTCGCCGGTCAGTTTCTCCACTTTGCCGCCCGTCAGCAGCTCGGCGCCTTCGCCCTTGGCGATTTCCAGGTACGACAGGATCTTGTCGAACTGTTGCTCGGACGCCTGGGCACCCACCATGGTGTCGGTGTCCAGTGGGTCGCCACGCTTGATCGACTCGACCTTCTTCATCACCACCTTCATGAAGTCGTCGTAGATCGACTCTTCCACCAGCGCGCGGGATGGGCAGGTGCACACTTCGCCCTGGTTGAAGAACGCCAGCACCAGGCCTTCGGCGGCCTTTTCGATAAATTGCGGTTCGGCTTTCATGATGTCGGCGAAGAAGATGTTCGGCGACTTGCCGCCCAGCTCAACGGTGGACGGAATAATGTTTTCGGCCGCGCAATGCATGATGTGCGAACCCACCGGCGTGGAGCCGGTAAAGGCGATCTTGGCGATGCGCTTGCTGGTCGCCAGGGCTTCGCCCGCTTCCTTGCCGAAACCGTGCACCACGTTCAGCACGCCCGGTGGCAGCAGGTCGCCGATCACTTCCATCAGCACGTTGATGCCCAGCGGGGTCTGCTCGGCAGGCTTGAGTACCACGCAGTTACCGGCGGCCAGGGCGGGTGCGAGTTTCCAGGCGGCCATCAGCAGTGGGAAGTTCCACGGGATAATCTGCCCGACCACACCCAGGGGTTCGTGGAAGTGATAGGCGGCGGTGTGTTCGTTGATCTCGGCGCTGCTGCCTTCCTGGGCGCGGATGCAGCCGGCGAAGTAGCGGAAGTGGTCAGCGGCCAGGGGGATATCGGCGTTGAGGGTTTCGCGTACGGCCTTGCCGTTGTCCCAGGTTTCGGTGATGGCCAGCAGTTCGAGGTTCTGTTCGATGCGGTCGGCGATTTTCAGCAGCACCAGCGAGCGGTCCTGGGCCGAGGTCTTGCCCCAGGCATCAGCGGCGGCGTGGGCGGCGTCCAGTGCCTTGTCGATATCTTTGGCAGTGGAGCGTGGGAATTCGGCGATGGGCTTGCCGTTTACCGGCGAAGTATTGGTGAAGTAGTTGCCATCTATCGGGGCCACAAATTCGCCGCCGATGTAGTTACCGTACCTGGCCTTGAACGAAACGATAGCGCCTTCAGTACCGGGGTGTGCATAACGCATGGTGGGTATCTCCTGACTTCTTATGTTTATTGGAGTGCAGCGTGGCTGCGCTTGATAAAGCGTAGAGCAAAGGTCGGGCCAGTGCCTTCCAGGCCAGGTAAATCAAGGCTTTAGGGTTTGTTGCAAGGCGTTGCTGTGACAGCTTTGGGACAGTCGGGGTGACAGTTTGTACCGCCGGCGATACAACCTGTGACCCATGGGTCGCCCCGGGATTGCAATGCGCCAAGGCGTGGAGGATGCTGGGCGTCCCGGTCCGCGGTGTGTCCCACGCAACAGGAGAACAATAAGAAGATGCAAAACGATCATTTCAGCCGCCATGCCCGGCAAGTCCTGACGGTCACCCGTGGGCAAGACCCGCTGCACGGTCCCGGCAGCGATCCCTCGATTGCCCGTTCCTGGCTGCGCTGCCTGGAGGACTATCACCTCGACCCGGCACTGACCATTGCCCCCACGGTGCTGGAGCATGATCGCCTGCTGGAAAGCCGCGAGCGCCTGCAGCAGGTGCTGCACATCGCCGGCACTGAAATGAACAATTTGCATCAACAGCTTTCCGGCGCCGGGCACGCGGTGCTGTTGACCGATGCGCGTGGGGTGATCCTCAACTGCGTCACCGCGCCTAGCGAGCGCAAGGTGTTCGAGCATGCCGGCCTATGGCTCGGCGCTGACTGGAGCGAGGCCTGCGAAGGCACCAACGGCATCGGCACCTGCCTGGTGGAGCGCCAGGCCCTGACTATTCATCGCGACGAACACTTTCGTGGGCGCCACACCGGCCTGACCTGTTCCGCCAGCCCGGTATTCGACCCCCATGGCGACCTGCTGGCAGTGTTGGACGTGTCCTCGGCCCGTGAGGCGGTATCGCGTCAGAGCCAGTTCCATACCATGGCGCTGGTCAATCTGTCGGCGAAGATGATCGAGAGCTGCTACTTCCTGCGCCACTTTGAAAACCACTGGTTGCTGCGTTTCCACCTGCAGGCCGAATCCGTGGGCCTGTTCAGCGAAGGGCTGCTGGCGTTCGACGGTGAAGGGCGGATCTGTGCGCTCAACCAAAGCGCGCAGAACCTGCTGGGGCTGCCACGCGGGCGTTTGCTGGGCCTGCCGGTGGAGATGTTTTTCGACTGCCGCCTGGATGACTTGCTCGGCCGCGCCAGTGCCAACGCCAGCGCCAGTTGGCCCCTGCGCACCCGCGATGGGCGCAGCCTGTTCGCGGTGTTGCGCGGCGAGGCCCGGCGGGCGCCCGGCCCACGGGTTCCGGCGCCGGCCAAGGTCGAGCGGCCGCGCGTGCCGGGCATCTGCCTGGGCGATGAGGCGCTGCAGAATGACTTTCGCAAGGCCCTGCGGGTCTTTGAGCGCGACGTGCCGCTGCTGATCAATGGCGAAACCGGCTCCGGCAAGGAGGCATTCGCCAAAGCCGTGCACCATGCCAGCCAGCGTGCCGACAAACCCTTCGTCGCCCTGAACTGCGCGGCCATCCCAGAGAGCCTGATCGAGAGCGAATTGTTCGGTTATCGCGGTGGCAGTTTCACCGGCTCCCGCAAGGAAGGCATGCGCGGCAAGCTGCAACAGGCCGATGGCGGCACCTTGTTCCTCGATGAAATCGGCGACATGCCGCTGGCGTTGCAGACCCGGTTGCTAAGAGTGTTGGAAGACCGGCTGGTGGTGCCCATTGGGGGGGAGCCGCAAGCGGTGGACGTGCGGGTGATCAGCGCGACGCACCGCAACTTGCAGGAACGTGTGTGTGACGCCAGTTTCCGCGAGGACTTGTATTACCGGCTCAATGGCCTGGAAATCGCCTTGCCGCCGTTGCGCGAGCGCAGTGACAAGTCGCAGTTGCTGGACTTTCTCCTGGCGCAGGAAGCGCAGGGGCAGACAATCGTACTTGATGACGATGCGCGTCAGGCACTGTTGGACTTCTCGTGGCCGGGTAACGTGCGACAGATGCGCACGGTGTTGCGTACGTTGGCTGCACTCTGCGAGGGCGCACGGGTCGGATTGAGCGATTTGCCTGCGATAATTGGCCGGGTGCCTGTCCAGGCGCGAACTGTCGTCAAGCAGCCGTTGGAAGATGCCGAGCGGCTGGCATTGCTGAACATGCTGGAGCAGCAGCGCTGGCATATGACCCTTGCTGCAGAGCAGTTGGGCATTAGCCGCAATACGCTGTACCGCAAGCTGCGCAAGCATGGAATTGCGTTGCGTTCTGCGGGCTGAGCGAGGGTAAAGACCGCTCCTGTGCTTTGACGCCTGTGCTGATCAACTCGCCCTCATGATCTCTGTTCAATGGGCATGGGTGTAATAGGGGTTAATATATTTGTTGTGAAGTTGTGTGTGTTTGCTAGCGTGCTGGTTGCGACTTGGTGGGGTGATTATTTAATGCATTTATTGTTTTTAGGTGTTTGCATGATTCGTCGGTGTGAAAAGTGTTGCGGTTGAAGTGTGATGCTATTGGTTGTAATGGTTCATTTAATTTGTGTGTTGTGTGGAACTGAAGTCTGCCTATCTCATACTCAAGTGGAAAGGATGGTTCATCGTTTATGATGCTTTGACACTAGGGATGAATAAAATTGATAGTAATCACGTCGTTGACGTGTTTTTTACTATATAGGTGGCAATATGAATATTTCAGGTTTTCCTGTTTCGGTTCCGTTGCACGTGAATGATCCCGTGGATGGCTTGCCCCGGCAACAGGCATCAGCCGTTACGAAAAGTGCGTCCTACTTTGATGAAACGGCGCAAACTCCGGACACCCAGGCGTCCAGCGAGGCGAACAGTACGGGTGAAAATTCGGGTGAAGGCGCTGTGCGAGTCAGACGCGGGTTTGGATCCCCTCGCCTTCCTCGACCGTTTTCCAGCGCAGGATCAAAGGCCCTTAAAGTCCCCTCTAACGGGATCGCCGGTAAATTTGTACAGACAGCGTCAGTAAAGCCCAATGTGGCTCCCCGTCCGACTGCAGGGGCCTCGAACAGCAAGGGGATAGCTAACTTCAGGGACATTGTGTTCAAAACGCAGCACCCTGGCGCCTCACTGCCCGTTGGGCCCAAGCCCGTGGTTGCGCAACCCAAGACATTTGGCGATGTTGCCACCAATCTGATTGCGGCTGATCGCCTGGTCAAGGCCGGTGTGTTTAAAACCGATACACCTTTGAAAACTGTAGCTCGCGATGCTTTTGTGAATGCGTCTGTAAATGGCCTGGTTAGTACTCCGTTGAGTATTGGTACTTATGCCGGATCGGTTTGGAGCGGTGAAACCATCAAGGGTAGCTTTAGCGCCACTACCCCATTATTGCCCCCGGCCCACCAGCCGGCTCCGAGTCAGCAATCCAATGGCGTTACGCCAGCGGCAGGCGGTACAGGAGAGCAAGACGCCACAATGATTAAGTTGCGGTTGGATAATGCCGAGACAAAGTTGCTGTACGCGGTTAACACTATTCAACTGCTGGCTGAGGGAGGGGATGGTGAGGCTCTTACGAAAGATCCGAACTGGCCAACCGAGACAAATGCGCGTATCAAAAAACTTGAGGAGCTGTACAGCGCAGCAGAGAAAAATATGGAGCTGACGGCTGCGGAAAACGGTTTTATTTTCAAGCCTTATAAAGAAGAATCAGTGGTCGAGCCTAAAACTGTTACCAGTCGCCTGGATGTACTTGATAAAAGGAACGAGACAATCAATAACTTCATTGCAAGGATGGTTGCCATTCGGGAAGTGGAAACAAAAGGCAAGAAAGAGATAGTTTGATAGTAGTCTGTCTGCTTTTGGTTCGGTGGTTTGAGTTCGGTTGTATGTTTTACTAAGTAGCAGCTGTCAGGCCCGGTATTTTGCGGGAGTTCTTAAATGCCGGGCTTGATTCCAGTGTACTGAATTGCAAAAAAGAGTAGAAAATTCCCTGGGCTGTTTATCAGTGAGCGCCACGCTCAGTGGCGGAAAAGATCGCACGCTAATCGCTAAAAGAGTGCGAATTTTCCCACCCTACGCTAACCTGCCTCGATGTTTTACGAGGTCGACTATGCACATTCATATTCTCGGTATTTGCGGCACCTTCATGGGCTCAATGGCGGTCCTGGCCAAAGAGCTGGGGCATCACGTCACCGGCTCCGATGCCAACGTCTATCCGCCCATGAGCACGCAGTTGCAGGCCCAGGGCATTGAGCTGACCCAGGGTTACGACCCGGCGCAATTCGATCCGGTCCCGGACCTGGTGGTGATCGGCAATGCCATGTCCCGTGGCAACCCTGCCGTGGAGTACGTGCTGAACAAAGGCCTGCCCTATGTGTCCGGCCCGCAATGGCTGGCCGATCACGTGCTGCAGGGTCGTTGGGTGCTGGCGGTAGCCGGTACCCATGGCAAGACCACCACCAGCAGCATGCTGGCCTGGGTGTTGGAACATGCAGGCATGAGCCCCGGCTTCCTGATCGGCGGCGTGCCACAGAATTTCTCGGTGTCGGCGCGTTTGGGCGATACACCGTTTTTTGTGATCGAGGCCGATGAATACGACAGCGCCTTCTTCGACAAGCGCTCCAAGTTCGTTCACTACCGCCCGCGCACGGCGATTTTGAACAACCTGGAGTTCGATCATGCGGACATCTTCCCTGATCTGCCGGCCATCGAGCGGCAATTCCACCATCTGGTACGCACCATTCCCAGCGAAGGCCTGGTGATTCACCCCACCACCGAGCCGGCTTTGCAGCGCGTGATCGAGATGGGCTGCTGGACGCCGGTACAAACCACTGGCGCCGGCGGGCAATGGCAGGTCAAGTTGTTGAGCGAGGATGGCAGCCAATTCGAAGTGCTGTTTGAGGGCGAGGCCCAAGGCATCGTCGATTGGGACATGACCGGCCAGCATAACGTCGCCAACGCCCTGGTGACCCTGGCTGCAGCCCGGCATGTCGGCGTGGTACCGGCCATGGGCATTGCCGCGCTGAGCGCGTTCAAGAGCGTCAAGCGGCGTATGGAAAAGGTCGCCGAAGTGAACGGGATTACCATCTACGACGACTTCGCCCACCACCCCACGGCGATCGCCACCACCCTCGACGGCCTGCGCAAGCGCGTTGGCGATGCGCCGGTGATTGCGATTATCGAGCCGCGGTCCAACTCCATGAAGCTGGGCGCGCACCGTGATGGCCTGCCGGAAAGCGTCAACGATGCCGACCAGGTGGTGTGGTACGCGCCGGCCAACCTGGGTTGGGACCTGGCCGCCGTGGCCAGGCTTTGCACGGTGCCGTCGATTGTCAGCGACTCCCTGGAAGGCATCATCGAACGGGTCAAAAGCCAGGCCAAGCCCGGTACCCACGTGGTGATCATGAGCAATGGCGGCTTTGGCGGCCTGCACGGCAAACTCGCCGAGGCGCTGCAATGAGCGGGCCGGAGCGCATCACGCTGGCGATGACCGGCGCGTCCGGCGCGCCCTATGGCTTGCGTTTGCTCGATTGCCTGGTGCGCGAAGACCGCGAGGTGCATTTCCTGATTTCCAAGGCTGCGCAATTGGTGATGGCCACCGAGACTGACGTCTCGCTGCCGCCCAAGGTGCAGATGATGCAGGCCTTCCTGACCGAATACACCGGTGCGGCGGCGGGGCAGATCAAGGTCTATGGCAAGGAAGACTGGATGTCGCCCGTGGCCTCCGGCTCCGGTGCGCCGGCGGCAATGGTGGTGGTGCCGTGTTCCACCGGCACCCTGTCGGCGATCGCCACCGGTGCCTGCAACAATCTGATCGAGCGCGCGGCGGACGTGACCTTGAAGGAGCGCCGCCAGTTGATCCTGGTGCCGCGCGAGGCGCCGTATTCGAGCATTCACCTGGAGCACATGCTCAAACTGTCGAATATGGGCGTGACCATCCTGCCGGCGTCGCCGGGCTTTTATCACCAGCCGCAGACCATTGATGACCTGGTGGATTTCGTGGTGGCACGGATTCTCAACTTGCTGAACATCCCCCAGGACATGTTGCCGCGCTGGGGTGAGCATCATTTGAGCAGCGATGAATAAAGCCCTGCTGATCGTGCTGGCCCTGCAACTGGCAGGCTGCGCCACCGTACGCACCCTGGATGCGGCGAAACCCGGTGCGCCGGTGGTGTATGCGGGCACGCGCCTGGATCTGTATGCGCTGCAGGGTGGCTGCTGTGCCATGGACCGTTTTGGCGCCGAAGCGCCGAGCTACCCGGGCCTCGACCTGCCGGCCAGCGCGCTGCTCGACACGCTGCTGTTGCCGCTGTCGGCGTTGACGGTATTGGGGGTTGGGTTTAATGCGACGGGTGGGTTGTAGCCTGTAGCGATGGTTGTGGTCTGGGCGGGCCCCATCGCAGCCAAGCCAGCTCCCCCATTTGATCGGTGAGTGCATTCATGTGGGAGCCGGGCTTGCCCGCGATGAGGCCCGCCCGGTCACCGCAGATTCACTTGCCGAGCTTACGCAACTCATCCGACTCGACAATCCGCACCCCGTCCTGCTCCTCCAGTGCCAGGCGCCACATGGCCCGGGCCAGCTCACACACTTCGATGCCACGATACTTGCCGGGAATCAGCCGCGACAACGGCCCTGCGAGTTTCTCCGCCAGGCGTGTCTCCAGGCGCTCGCCCAGTAGCAGCGAGGGCCGCACGATGGTCAGTTGCGGCCAACCCTGAGCCTGCAAGGCCTGCTCCATCTCACCCTTGACCCGGTTATAGAACACCGAGGATTTGGGGTCGGCGCCTATCGCGCTGATCACGATCAGGTGTCGTGCGCCCATCTCCCGGGCGCGCTTGCCGAACGCCACCACCAGGTCCAGGTCTACGGCGCGGAACGCCTGCTCGGAACCTGCCTGCTTAAGCGTGGTGCCCAGGCAGCAGAAGGCCAGGTCGACCCGGCCGCTCAGTTGTGGCAGCAATGTGCTGGGGTCGCCGACCGGGTTTTCCAGGTGCGGATGTTCGGCCAGTGGCCGGCGGCTGGGCGCCAATACGCGGGTGACGGTAGGCTCGTTGAGCAGGCGGTCCAGCAGATGTTCCCCGGTCAAGCCCGAGGCTCCGGCAAGCAATATATGCTGAGGCGTCAAGTACATAGTGTTTCCCCCCTTGATACAGTTTCAGCTTAGTTGCTCTTTGCTTCCTTGCTATTGATAGAGACGCTTTCCAGCGCCTTTCGTGCCTGCTGTTTACGTAATTGTTGCCAACGGGCGATCACGCTCTTGGGGGCCCAGATCTGTGGTTCGGAGGCTTCGAAGTTGTCCGCTATTTCCCGTTCGGTCACATGCCGTTGGGCCAGCTTGAAGGCGTGCTGCAAATCGTCGGTCTGGGTCAGGGCCTGGGCGAACAGGGCGTCGCCAAAGTAGGTGAAGTCGGCTTCTTCCGAGCAGCCAAACGACACGCGGTCGGCGCGGGAGGCGGTCATGATCAGGGTGTGTTCATCCTTGAGCGCCGGGATGAAACCGCCGGAGTAGCAGGCGGAAATCACGATGACCTTGTCGCGGTTTTTCAGCGGCGCCATCACCGCCGCCAGTTCGTCGCTCGGCAGGTCGGCCAGCTCCATGCGCGGTTGGTCGAGCACCAGTTGGTGTTCGTGGGTGCCGTGGCTGGTCAGGTAGATAAACACCAGGTCTTCAGGTCCGGTGCGCTCGGCCAGGGTCTGCACGGCGCGGCGCAGGCTTTCGCGGGTCGCCATCGGGCGGTCGGCGATATGGTCGCGGTGGTTGACCAGGCGGATCTGCCCGCGGGCGCCGAAGCGGCTGCTCAGTAGGTTGCTGACGTAGTCGGCCTCGCGCAGGAATACGCTTTGCTTGCCGTCACCGGCCACCACCAGGCTGTACAGCTCGACAGCTGGGGTGGATGCCGGCACGGCGGCGAGGGCGTCGTCGAGCAAGCGGCCCTGGGCCAGTACCCCGACTTCCAGGGTGTCGGGCAACAGCTTGCCGTCGGCATCGCGTACGCGCAGGCCGTTGGCCCAAGTCCCGGCTTGCACCGTGCCATCGGTGAGTACCAGGGTGCCTTGGCCGTGATAGCTGTCGTTGTCGAAGCCGCCGATGTAGAAGCTGCCATCGCTGAGGTTCAGGCGCCCCTCACCGGTAAAGCGCCAGTCGCTGAAGTACCCGATGTAATGGCTGCCGTCCACGCCGGTCAGCTCACCCTTGCCGCTCAGGGCGCCTTCGCGGAACTCACCGGTCCACACGTCGCCGTCGGCGTTTTCGTAACGACCCTTGCCGTTGAGTTGGTTCTGCTTGAAGTGGCCGACGTACATGTCGCCTTCGGCGCTGTTGAAGGTACCGTTGCCTTCCAGTTGGCCATTGACGAAACGGCCGCTGAACTGGTTGCCGCTGTCGTCGTTGCGCTGGCCTTCGCCGTTGGGCTTGCCGTGGGCAAATTGGCCCTGGTACTGGCTGCCGTCGGGCAGTTCCAGGCGGCCGAGGCCGGAGTATTGGTCGTCTTTGAATTCGCCGCGATAGGTCATTTGCCCCTCTTTGAGGGTGCCTTCGCCGTTGCGCCGGCCTTGCTTGAAGCCGCCAACGTAGGTGTTGGCCGCCGTGGTCAGGGTGCCCTGGCCATCGAACAGGCCCTGCTGGAACTGGCCTTTATAGACCTCGCCATTGCTGCCATGCCATTCGCCCTGGCCGTGCCATTGGCCTTTGTCGAATTGCCCGGCGTACCAACTGCCGTTGGGGTAGTCCACCCGGCCCTGGCCTTGCAGCAGCCCATCGACTACATCCCCGCGATAACGCCCACCGTCCGGCAGCCGGGCATCGGGCGGCAACAGGGATTCGCCGTCGCCGCAAGCGGTGAGCAACAAGGCGAGAGCAAGGGGGACGAGTGGGCGCATAGCGGGATCCGGGTAATTGAGCGCCGAGTATGCCGCAGCGGGGGAAGCTATACCTAGTGGTCTGTGTGCGAATAAGGACTTGTCGGCGATGGCGCGGCTGCTGGCGCTATCGCCGGCAGGCCGGCTCCTACAGGTGTGTCAGACGAAGCACAGTGACAGCGACTCGGCGATGTAGGCCGGTTTTTCCTGGCCGTCGATTTCCAGGGTGCAGCTGGCCTTGAGCAGCCACTGGCCAGGCTTTTTCTCGGTGGCGTCGGTGAGGGTCACCGCCAGGCGTACCTTGGAGTTGACTTTCACCGGCTGGATAAAGCGCACGCTGTCCAGGCCGTAGTTGACCGCCATCTTCAAACCCTCGGGCATGATCAGGATGTCTTCGATCAATTTGGGGATCAGCGACAGCGACAGAAAGCCATGGGCGATGGTGCTGCCAAACGGAGTCTGGGCGGCTTTTACCGGGTCGACGTGGATGAACTGAAAATCGCCGGTCGCTTCCGCGAACAGGTTGATACGCTCCTGGTCGATGGTGAGCCATGCGGAACGTCCCAGTTCCTTGCCGACATATTCATTGAGTTGCGCTACGGGTACAAAGGGCATTGCGACTCTCCTTGGTTCATCTATCTCTCCCTGGCGGCACGGGCACGCTGGCGCCGGCAGGGGGTTGTTGTTTTAGGTGGTTTGCAGAGAACCAATGTAGATCATCATGGGCAAATGGCCCGGTCAACCCACCATGCTTTTGGCGAATGCCTGTTCATAGGAGCGGCGTGCTTATAATGCCCACGGGCTTTTGGGGGAGAAAAACCCATGTTGTTACGCGGTTTGACATGGCTGGTGTTGTTTCAATTGCTGGGCACGGCAATCAATCACTTGTTCCTGCCGGTTTTGCCGGGGCCGATTGTCGGCCTGCTGTTGCTGCTGGCGTATCTGGTGTGGCGCGGCGAGGTCGGTGAGCCACTGAGCCTGGCGGCCGGCAGCCTGTTGCGTTACCTGCCGTTGCTGCTGGTGCCGCCGGCAGTGGGAGTGATGGTGTATGCCAAGGACATTGCCGCCGACTTCTGGGCCATCGTCGGGGCGCTGGTGTTGTCGCTGGTGATCGCCATGGCCTTTGTCGGCGTGCTCATGCAAAAGCTGGTCAAGCGCCAGGCACAGCGGGAGGAGGGGCAATGACCTTCGATTGGCAGGGCGCGTGGGCTGCGGTGATCCACCATCCCTTGTTTGGCATCGGCATTACCCTGGGCGCCTATCAACTGGTGCTGGCGGGGTTCGAGAAAACCCGCTGGATCTTCCTGCAACCGGTGCTGGTCTCGATGTTGCTGGTGATCGGCGTGCTCCTGGGGTGCGGCCTGACCTATGTCGAATACCGCAAAAGTACCGAGATCATGAGCATCCTGCTGGGCCCGGCCACCGTGGCACTGGCGGTGCCGCTGTACCTGAACCTGCGACGGATTCGCCAGTTGTTTTGGCCGATTTTTACTACGCTGGTGGTGGGGGGCGTGTTTGCCACTGGCCTGTGCGTTTGGCTGGGTTGGTGGTTTGGCGCCGAACACATGGTGCTGATGACCATGGCGCCCAAGTCGGTGACCTCGCCCATCGCCATGCTGGTGGCCGAGCAGATCGGCGGCGTCGCGGCACTGGCGGCGGTGTTCGTGCTGATCACCGGGGTGATCGGGGCGATGATCGGGCCGGCCTTTCTGTCGTACCTGGGCGTGCACACCCCGGAGGCGCGGGGCATGGCCCTGGGCATGACCGCCCACGCGGTCGGCACCTCGGTGGCCTTGCAGGAAAGCGAGGAGTGCGGCGCCTTTGCGGCATTGGCGATGAGTTTGATGGGCGTGGCCACGGCAGTATTCCTGCCATTGGCCGTGTCTTTGGCGATTTAAGTCGGGTTTAAGGAACGCTTTATGAGTCTGGCGCTGTTCCCTCTCAATACTGTGCTGTTTCCAGGCTGCACCCTCGACCTGCAGCTGTTCGAGGCGCGCTACCTGGACATGATCAGTCGCTGTATGAAAAAGGGCGAAGGCTTTGGTGTGGTGTGCATCCTCGATGGCCAGGAAGTCGGCCTCGCGCCGGACGGCTATGCATTGATGGGGTGCGAAGCGCTGATTCGGGATTTCAAGCAGCAGGACAATGGCCTGCTGGGGATCCGTGTCGAGGGTGGGCGCAGGTTTCGGGTGCGGGAGGCGCAGGTCCAGCGCGATCAACTACTGGTCGCCGATGTCGAGTGGCTGCAAGAGCAGCCCGAGCGCCCGTTGGATGAGGAAGACGCCGACCTGTTGGCCCTGCTGCAGGCATTGGCCGAGCATCCGATGGTCGCCTCACTGGATATGGGGGCCGACGTGCACGGGCAGCAGGAACTGGGTAACCGCCTGGCCTACCTGTTGCCGTTTACCGACGCCGACAAGATCGAGCTGCTGCAGCTCGACGATCCGGTGCTGCGCCTGGATGCGATTCAGGTGCTGCTGGATGAATTGCAAGGCGAGCTGTTCGCTTGAGTGCCGTTATCTCGGAATAATCCGTGACCGCTTCGGATTTTTCATCGTTGCCGCGTGCCCATCGCCTGAAATAGTGGAGGCTCCGCCACCACTATCAGGGAATGAACATGATTCGATTATCGCCATCGGAGCAACTGGTCTGGGACGCATTTTTTGTCAGCGTAACCGCGCAAGTGATTCAGCAGGCCCGCGATCGCGGCCCCGAATACATTGCCGAGCGGGCTGCCGAAATTGCCGATGAAATGTTGCTGGAGCGCCGGGAGCGCTGCGCCGAACGGCGTCACGCTCCCGTGGACTGGGTCGGCCCGGCCTAGCTCAGTAAGCGTAGCGCAGCAGGGCATGGGAGGTGCCGGTCAGGGCAAAGAACCCCAGGACCGCCACGCAACCCGGCACGATCAACCACCACACCTTCGGCGCCATGGGCGGCAGCAGGCTGTGGCGCTGGCTCAAGGTCAGGCTGAAGGCGCAGACCGTCATGGCCAGCAAGGTGCCGGCGAGGATATCGCTCGGCCAGTGGGCCCCCAGATATACCCGCGACAACGCAATGGCAGCGGCCGGAATGGCGCCCAATAGCAGCCATGCCAGGCGCATGCGGGTCGGTTGGCCGCGACCGGCCAGCACCGCCAGCGCGAGGAAGAACGCAAACGAGCCAGAGGCGTGACCGCTGGGCATGCTGAAGCTGGTCAGCGGGTCGACGAGGATTTCTGGCCGGCCGCGGGCAAAGAACAGCTTGCTCCCGGTGTTGATCAGCGCGGCCCCGAGCAGGGTGGCACCGACGAAAATCGCCTGGCGCCATTGTCGCGCCAGCAGCAGCAGGCCGGTCAGCACCGCGCTGGCGACGAACATCTTCTTGAACTCGCCCAACTGGGTGGTCATCACCATGATCCGGTCCATCGCCGGGCCTCGGTGTTCCTGGACCAGGGCCATCAAACCCTGGTCAAAATGGTTCAGGTACGGATAACCGATAAACATCGCGATCAACAACGCCAGGCTGGCGCAGCCCATCCACAACGTGGCCCGGCGATGGCTGCGCAGGGTGCTGTTGAGGGCGATGCCGAACAACACGGCCAGGCACGCGGCAACCACCCCGGCCTCGGGCCAGAACCCTTCGGGCAGCGGCAACCGAAACGCCGCGCCGGCGGCCCAGCCCGGCAACAGATAGGCGATTGACCAGCCGGTGGCGGCCAGCACGCTAACGGCGGCGAAGCGCGGGAACGGCATATCACACATCCCGGCGACCATGGGCAGCATGGGGCGCAATGGGCCGATGAAGCGTCCTACCAGCAGGCTGACGATGCCGTACTTCTGGAAGTAGGCCTCGGCCCCGTCCATCCACTCGGGATGATGGCGCAAGCCGGGCAGGCGCCGGATGTTCTGGTGGAAATGCCGGCCCAGGTAGTAGGAAATCCCGTCGCCCAAGAGCCCGCCGAGCAAGCCCAGCAGCAGGGTTTCACTCAGGGACAGCGCGCCGCTGCCGGCCAGTGCGGCAATTGCAAACAGCAGCACCGTGCCTGGCACGATAATCCCGGCGATGGCCAGGCACTCCACAAAGGCGACGATAAACACCGCCGCGGCCAGCCATTGCGGGTTAAGGGTCAGCCAGCCAGTAATGCCATCGAGCCATGGGCCCATACAATCCTCTCCATCAGTGGTGATGTCCCTCTGTAGGAGCGAGCTTGTGTGGGAGCGGGCTTGCTCGCGATGCAGGCGACTCGGTATGACTGACAGACCGAGGTGATGCTATCGCGAGCAAGCCCGCTCCCCCATAAGCCCATTCCTGCAGGGCATATTTCAAATCAAAACGTAATCGCGGCCTTCGACCTGGCCGCGTCGCAACGGGTTCCGTGTGCAATAGGGCGCATAGCCGCCATCGACAAAGCGATACATCAGGTGTTCATCGCGCCCGCCGGGAATGCCCAGGCGGGTGGTCTGGATAATCTGCGTGGGGGCCAGGCCCACATCCTCGACGTACAGCCGCTCCTGGTCGAAGCGCTTGGCGTCCCACATTGGCACCTTTAAATCCAGGGCCTTGCACAGCAGGGTTTGCCCGGCGCAAAGCTTCTGGGCCGGGCGCGGACGGCCGCTGGCGTCGGGGTTGTTGAGGAGCATTTGCGCCAGGCTGGCAGGCCCTGATACCTCATCCACCCAGGGGTAGGCTGACTTGATCAGCACGGCATTGCCTGGCCCCTGGGCACTGAAGTTCAGGGAGTCACCGCCACGGGCGTAGTACATATAGATGTGGCCGCCATCCAGAAACAAAGCCTTACGCTTTTCTGTGTAACCGAGGGACGCATGGCTGCCTTTTTCGGCCAAATAATAGGCTTCGGTTTCAATAATTCGCGCCGACAGCCACAACTCGCCGACCCGATGGCGGATGACTTTGCCCAGCAAATCTTTCGCGAGCGTTTGCGCGTCGCGGTCGAAAAAGCCATCAGGCAGGGGGGTGGCGGGGAGCTTTGGGTGAGAACTGGACATGACGATGGACGGTTGCGCAGGCCAAATGTGACAGGATGATATCAACTTCAGCCTTAATCACCGCTGAACGTCGAGTTTTTACAGTTCATTTCGACCATCCGCCCCTCACCGCTGTCCGTAGGACGGCGCGACAGCTATAATCTGCCGCTTTCCTCTTTGCCAAGATCCCACCAGACCATGACTGAGTCCGTTCTTGACTACATGACCCGCCTGGGTCGCGCTGCCCGTCAGGCCTCGCGGTTGATCGCCCGTGCGAGCACCGCGCAGAAGAACCGTGCCCTGCTGGCAGCCGCCGATGCTCTGGATGCCTCGCGCTCCGAGTTGACCGCTGCCAACGAGCTGGACCTGGCCAATGGCCGGGCCAATGGTCTGGAGCCGGCATTGCTGGATCGCCTGGCGCTGACGCCGGCCCGTATCGACGACATGATCGAAGGCTTGCGCCAGGTGGCCAAGCTGCCGGACCCCATCGGTGAGATCCGCGACATGCGCTACCTGCCGTCAGGTATCCAGGTCGGCAAGATGCGCGTGCCCCTGGGCGTGATCGGCATCATCTATGAGTCGCGGCCCAACGTGACCATCGACGCCGCGAGCCTGTGCCTGAAGTCCGGCAACGCCACCATCCTGCGCGGCGGCTCCGAAGCGATCCATTCCAACCGCGCCATCGCCGCCTGCATCCAGCAAGGCCTGGCCGTGGCCGAGTTGCCGGCTGAAGTGGTGCAAGTGGTGGAAACCACCGACCGCGCCGCCGTCGGGGCGCTGATCACCATGCCGGAGTTTGTCGACGTAATTGTTCCACGCGGCGGCAAGGGCCTGATCGAACGTGTCAGCCGCGATGCCAAGGTGCCAGTTATCAAGCACCTGGATGGTGTCTGCCATGTGTTTATCGACGTGGCGGCCGATCTCGACAAGGCGATCCGCATTGCCGATAACGCCAAGACCCACCGCTACGCGCCGTGCAACACCATGGAAACCCTGTTGGTCCACGCCGGCATTGCCGAGCGCGTGTTGCCGCCGCTGGCTGCAATCTACCGTGACAAAGGAGTGGAGTTGCGGGGTTGCGAGCGTACCCGGGCATTGCTGGGCAGCGACGTGATCGAAGCCACCGAGCAGGACTGGTACACCGAATACACGGCGCCGATCCTGTCGATTCGTATCGTCGATGACCTGGACCAGGCCATCGAGCACATCAATACCTACGGCTCCAAGCATACCGATGCCATTGTTTCCGAGCATTTCAGCGATGCCCGGCGTTTCCTCACCGAAGTAGACTCTGCTTCGGTGATGATCAACGCCTCGACGCGTTTTGCCGACGGCTTCGAGTACGGCCTGGGGGCGGAGATCGGGATTTCCACGGACAAGCTGCATGCCCGTGGCCCGGTGGGCCTGGAAGGCCTGACCAGCGAGAAGTACGTGGTCTTTGGCGATGGTCATGTGCGCACTTGATGGGTAAACGCATCGGGCTGCTCGGCGGTACCTTCGACCCCGTGCACATCGGCCATTTGCGCAGCGCCCTGGAAGTGGCGGATACCCTCGGGCTGCAAGAGCTGCGGCTGATCCCCAATGCCAGGCCGCCGCACCGGGACACACCGCAGGTCAGCGCGCAGGAGCGCCTGGCGATGGTGCAGTGTGCGGTGGCCGGGATTGCCCCGTTGGTGGTGGACGACCGCGAGCTCAAACGCGATAAACCGTCCTACACTATCGACACCCTGGAACAGACGCGGGCCGAGTTGGCCGCCGATGACCAGTTGTTTCTGCTTTTGGGCTGGGACGCATTTTGCGGACTGCCCACTTGGCATCGCTGGGAAGAGTTGCTCCAGCATTGCCACATCCTGGTTTTGCAACGCCCGGATGCCGACAGCGAACCGCCGGATGCCTTGCGCAACCTGCTGGCAGCGCGGTCGGTAAGTGACCCACAGGCCCTGACCGGGCCGAGCGGGAATATTGCATTCGTCTGGCAGACCCCGCTTGCGGTGTCCGCCACCCAGATCCGTCAACTGCTGGCCAGCGGTAAGTCGGTACGTTTCCTGGTGCCTGACGCGGTCCTGGCCTACATCGATGCGCACGGGCTTTACCGTGCGTCGAACTGAAAAGGCGCGCTTGAAGGCACGAATAGTCGTGTATTGAAGCGCCCGAACTAATGAGCAAAACGAGTTTTATATGACGAACAAAGACGTAAGCAAAGTTAAGCGCAAAGGCACGTTCAAGAGCGCACCGTTGCCAGTGGAAGCCCTGCTGGTCCCGGCCCCTGAAGGCGAAGCGCTGGTCGCGCTGGCCGTAGCCGCCCTGGAAGACGTGAAGGCCCAGGACATCCAGGTCCTGGACGTGCGCGACAAGCAAAGCATCACCGACTTCATGATCATCGCCACCGGTACCTCCAACCGCCAGATCGGCGCGATGCTGGACAAGGTTCGCGAAGCCGTCAAAGCCCAGGGCGTCAAGCCACTGGGTGAAGAAGGCAAGGGCGATAGCGACTGGGTGCTGGCTGACCTGGACACCGTGATCGTACACATGATGACCAGCAACGCTCGCCAGTTCTACGACCTGGAGCGTCTGTGGAAAGGCGCCGAGCAGAGCCGTGCTGCCGATGGCAAGCACCACAGCCCTGAAGTCGGTCACGCGCACTTCGACAAGCTCAACAAAGACCAGGAATAAGGAACGGCTGTGCGCCTGCGTCTGATCGCTGTCGGTTCACGCATGCCCAAGTGGGTGGAAGAAGGCTGGCATGAATATGCCAAGCGTCTGCCATCCGAATTGGCGCTGGAACTGGTGGAAATACCCCTCAACACCCGGGGCAAGAACGCCGATGTGGCGCGCTTTATCCGTCAGGAAGGCGAGGCGATGCTGGCCAAGGTCGGTGCCAACGAGCGCATCGTCACCCTTGAGGTGCACGGCAAACCCTGGAGCACCGAGCAGTTGGCGGTGGAACTGGATCGCTGGCGCCTGGATTCGCGCACGGTCAACTTCATGGTCGGCGGCCCCGAGGGGCTGGCGCCGGAAGTCTGTGCACGGGCCGATCAGCGCTGGTCGCTGTCGCCCCTGACGTTGCCCCATCCGCTGGTGCGGATTCTGATTGGTGAACAGCTGTATCGCGCCTGGACAGTCCTGTCCGGGCACCCTTACCACAAATAGTCTGCGCCCTGCCTGATGACCCAGCCGATCCGCATCAAGGACCACGAGAAAGACGCACGTCTTGTACGCGCGCGCGTGATCTTTGGCGCGATCGCGGTGGTGGCGTTGATGTGCGTGTTGATCGCCCGCCTGTATTACCTGCAGGTGATCCAGTACGAGTATCACTCCACGTTGTCGGAAAACAACCGGGTGCATGTGCAGCCGATCCCGCCAACCCGTGGCCTGATTTTCGACCGCAATGGCGTGGTGATTGCCGATAACCGGCCCAGTTTCAGCCTGAGCATGACCCGCGAACGGTCCGGTGACTGGCAGCAGATCCTTGATGTGATTGTCGAGGTGCTGCAACTGACGCCGGAAGACCGGGCGATCTTCGAGAAGCGCATGAAGCAGGGGCGGCGCCCGTTTGAACCGGTGCCGATCCTGTTTGAGCTGACTGAAGAGCAGATCGCCAGGATCGCCGTGAACCAGTTCCGCCTGCCGGGGGTGGAGGTGGTGGCGCAACTGGTGCGGCATTACCCGCAGGGGGCGCACTTTGCCCACTCGGTCGGTTATATGGGGCGGATCAACGAAAAAGAGCTGAAAACCCTCGATCCGGTCAATTACAGCGGCACCCACCATATCGGCAAGACCGGTATCGAGCGCTTCTACGAGCCGGAGCTGCACGGCCAGGTGGGTTACGAGGAAGTCGAGACCAACGCACGTGGCCGGGTGCTGCGGGTGCTCAAGCGCACCGACCCGATTCCCGGCAAGGACATTGTCCTGAGCCTGGATATCAAGCTGCAGGAGGCCGCGGAAATGGCCCTCGGCGGGCGTCGTGGTGCGGTGGTCGCGCTGGACCCGAACACCGGCGAGGTCCTGGCCATGGTCAGCCAGCCGAGTTTCGACCCCAACCTGTTTGTCACCGGGATCAGCTTCAAGGCCTATGCCGAGTTGCGTGATTCCATCGACCGGCCGTTGTTCAACCGGGTGCTGCGCGGTCTGTATCCACCGGGTTCGACCATCAAGCCGGCGGTGGCGATTGCCGGCCTGGATGCCGGTGTCGTGACTGCTTCCAGCCGGGTCTACGATCCGGGTTACTACATGTTGCCCAACTACGATCACAAATACCGTAACTGGAACCGTACCGGCGACGGCTATGTGGACCTGGATACGGCGATCATGCGTTCCAACGACACCTACTTCTATGACCTGGCCCACAAGCTGGGGATTGATCGTTTATCGACCTACATGGGCAAGTTCGGCCTCGGTCAGAAAGTGTCCCTGGATATGTTTGAAGAATCCCCAGGCCTGATGCCGTCCCGCGAGTGGAAGCGCGCCACCCGGCGCCAGGCCTGGTTCCCCGGTGAGACGCTGATCCTGGGGATCGGCCAGGGCTATATGCAGGCCACGCCCTTGCAACTGGCCCAGGCCACGGCGCTGGTGGCCAGCAAAGGCAAGTGGGTTCGTCCGCACCTGGCCAAGACCATCGAGGGTGAACAGCCGGTGGATGAAAACCCGATCCCGGACATCGTCCTGCGCGACCCGTCCGACTGGGCCAAGGTCAACCACGGCATGCAACAAGTGATGCACGGCGCGCGAGGCACGGCGCGCAAGGCGGCCATTGGCGCGCAGTATCGGATTGCCGGCAAGAGCGGGACCGCCCAGGTGGTCGCAATCAAGCAGGGCGAGAAATACGACCGCTCCAAAGTCCAGGAACGCCATCGCGACCACGCCTTGTTCGTCGGTTTCGCCCCGGCCGACAACCCGAAAATCACCGTGGCGGTGATGGTCGAGAACGGCGAGTCCGGTTCCGGCGTGGCCGCCCCGGTGGTGCGCCAGATCATGGACGCCTGGTTGCTGGACCAGGACGGCAAGCTCAAGCCTGAGTTTGCCAACCCTTCAAGCGCGGAGGCTACGGCCCGTGAAGAGTAATTTCGACCGCATTCTCTCCAGTGAGGATGTGATGCGCCGCCGCGCCACCTTGTTGCAGCGCATGCACATTGATGGCCCGTTGCTGATCCTGCTGCTGACCCTGGCAGCCGGTAGCCTGTTCGTGCTGTATTCGGCCAGTGGCAAGAACTGGGACCTGCTGATCAAGCAGGCGTCCTCGTTTGGCCTGGGCCTGTTGTCGATGGTGGTTATCGCCCAGCTGGAGCCGCGCTTCATGGCGCGCTGGGTGCCGCTGGGGTATGTCGCCGGGGTGCTGCTGCTGGTGGTGGTGGACGTCATGGGTCACAACGCCATGGGCGCCACCCGTTGGATCAATATCCCGGGGGTGATTCGCTTCCAACCGTCGGAATTCATGAAGATCCTCATGCCGGCCACCATCGCCTGGTACCTGGCCAAGCGCACCTTGCCGCCGCAGCTCAAGCATGTGGGGATCAGCCTGATCCTGATCGGCATTCCATTCATTCTGATCGTGCGCCAGCCGGACCTCGGCACCGGCCTGCTGATTCTTGCTGGCGGTGCATTCGTGTTGTTCATGGGCGGTCTGCGCTGGCGCTGGATCGTCAGTGTGCTGGTGGCGGCTGTGCCGGTGGCTGTCGCCATGTGGTTCTTCTTCATGCACGACTATCAGAAGCAGCGAGTCCTGACCTTCCTCGACCCCGAGAGCGATCCGCTGGGCACCGGCTGGAACATCATCCAGTCCAAGGCGGCCATCGGTTCCGGCGGCGTGTTTGGCAAGGGTTGGTTGCTGGGCACCCAGTCGCACCTGGACTTCCTGCCGGAAAGCCACACTGACTTTATTATCGCGGTGATGGGCGAGGAGTTCGGCCTGGTGGGCATCTGCGCACTGTTGCTGATCTACTTGCTGTTGATCGGGCGTGGCCTGGTGATTACCGCGCAAGCGCAGACGTTGTTCGGCAAATTGCTTGCCGGTGCGCTGACAATGACTTTTTTTGTTTACGTTTTCGTCAACATCGGTATGGTCAGTGGCCTGCTGCCGGTGGTTGGGGTGCCGTTGCCGTTCATTAGCTACGGCGGAACTTCGTTGGTGACATTACTGTCAGCGTTTGGGGTCTTGATGTCGATCCATACCCATCGCAAGTGGATCGCACAGGTTTGAATAAGGTGAAGATGTCAATGCAAGCAATGCGCGGCTGGGCTGCTCGGTATGCGTCCTGTCTGGGCTTGGTGGGCGCCTTTGGCGCTGCACAGCCAGCCCTGGCCGGCGATTACGACGGCTCGCCCCAGGTCGCCGAGTTTGTCGGTGAGATGACGCGTGACTATGGTTTCGCCGGCGAACAACTGATGGGCGTGTTCCGCGAGGCCCAGCGCAAGCAGTCGATCCTCGACGCGATCTCTCGCCCCGCCGAGCGCGTCAAACAGTGGAAGGACTATCGCCCGATGTTCCTCACCGACGCCCGGGTGGCGCGGGGTGTGGACTTCTGGCGCCAGCACGAGGCCGTATTGGCCCGTGCCGAGCAGGAATATGGCGTGCCGGCCCAGGTGATCGTGTCGATCATCGGCGTTGAAACCTTTTACGGGCGCAATACCGGCAGCTACCGGGTGATCGACGCCTTGTCGACCCTGGGCTTCGATTACCCGCCCCGTGCCGAATTCTTCCGCAAGGAACTGCGCGAGTTCCTGCTGCTGGCCCGTGAAGAGCAGGTCGACCCATTGACCCTCAAAGGCTCCTACGCCGGGGCCATGGGCCTGCCACAGTTCATGCCGAGCAGCTTTCGCGCCTACGCCGTGGATTTTGACGGTGATGGCCATATCAACATCTGGAGCAACCCCGATGATGCCATCGGCAGCGTTGCCAGCTACTTCAAACGTCACGGCTGGGTGGCTGGCGAGCCGGTGGTGATTCGCGCCGATGTCACGGGCGATCGCGCCGATGAAGGCCTGACCCAGGGCATCGAGCCGGTGAAAACCGTCGGGGAGTTGCGGGCGTTGGGCTGGTCAAGTCATGATGCGCTGCGCGATGATATGCCGGTTACCGCCTTCCGCCTGGAGGGCGCAGACGGCCCGGAATACTGGATGGGCCTGAAGAATTTTTACGCAATCACGCGTTATAACCGCAGTGTGATGTACGCCATGGCCGTACATCAGCTGTCAGACATGCTGGTTCAAGCACGGGGCGTCAAGTAATGCGGGTATCGCCGATCAATAAACCGCTCAAGCTGGTGGCGCTTGCCGCATTGTCCTTGCTGGTTGTCAGTTGCTCCACCAGCCGTGCGCCGGTGCAGAAGGCCGGTGGCCCGGTAGTCCGCGCGCAGCCGGGGCTGGATATCAACCGGGCTCACAAGGACGGCGCGCCGTGGTGGGACGTCGACGTCTCGCGCATCCCGGATGCCACGCCGACCCTGCATACCGGCAACTATAAAGCCAACCCCTACACGGTACTGGGCAAGACCTACTTCCCGCTGCAGGAATCCAAGAACTATGTGCAGTCGGGCACCGCGTCCTGGTACGGCACCAAGTTCCACGGGCAGAACACCGCCAACGGCGAAGTGTATGACCTGTACGGCATGAGCGCGGCCCACAAGACCTTGCCGCTGCCGGCCTATGTACGGGTGACCAACCTGGACAACAACCGCGTGGTAATTCTGCGGGTCAACGACCGTGGGCCGTTCTACTCCGACCGAATCATCGACTTGTCCTACGCAGCCGCGAAAAAACTCGGCTATGCCGAATCCGGCACGGCGCGGGTCAAGGTCGAAGGCATCGATCCGGCCCAGTACTGGGCCCAGCGCGGCAAGCCAGCGCCATTGATGCTCAATGAACCACAAAGCGCCCAACCGCAGATCACCGCTTCGGCGGGCAAGGTCGAGCAGTGGACGCCGCCGCCCCAGCAGCACGCCGCGCCAGTCGTGGCCGTGCCACAGGCGGCGCCGGGCAATGCAGCGGGCGGGCAGTACCTGCAAGTCGGTGCTTTCGCCAACCCGGATGCGGCAGAACTGTTAAGGTCCAAGCTCAGCGGGATGGTCAGCGCGCCAGTCTTTATCAGCTCTATCGTGCGTAACCAGCAGACCCTGCACCGGGTACGCCTGGGCCCCATCGGCTCGGCGGGCGAGATTGCCCAGGTACAGAACAGCGTGCGATTGGCCAACCTGGGTCAGCCCAGCGTGGTCGGCGCCGAATAAGCAGTAGCGGATCGAGGGTGCTGGCACGCTTGCGCGCCGGGGCCCTGGTTGCAGGCTCTTCGAATAATAAAAACCCGAAGGCAAGGGTTGAGCTGGCAACTGAATACGCGACAGCCTGGTGACGGGCTGTCTGAATGTTTTGCCCGCGAGGGCAAGTTTCCATAAGCAATTTCGAGAGACGGATGAACATCACCACCTTAGCCAAACGCCTGTGCCTGCTTGTCCCGCTGATCATTGCGCCCGCTGCCTGGGCCGTCGAAATGATGCCAGCGCCACCGCAACTGGCTGCCAAGTCCTACGTGCTCATGGATGCCGCCAGCGGCAACGTGCTGGTCGAAAACAACGGTGACCAGCGCCTGCCGCCGGCCAGCCTGACCAAGCTGATGACCGCCTATATCGCGACCCTGGAAATCCGTCGCGGCCAGATCGGTGAAAACGATCCGGTGACCGTCAGCGAAAACGCCTGGCGCACCGGCGGTTCGCGGATGTTCATCAAGGTCGGCTCCCAGGTCACTGTCAGCGACCTGCTGCACGGCATCATCATCCAGTCCGGTAACGACGCCAGCGTCGCCCTGGCCGAACACATTGCCGGCAGCGAAGATGCATTTGCCGACATGATGAACAAAACCGTGACTGACCTGGGCATGACCAACAGTCACTTCATGAACCCGACCGGCCTGCCAAACCCAGACCACTACTCGTCGGCCCATGACATGGCGATCCTGGCGCGCGCGATCATTCGTGTCGACCCGGTGCACTACGCCATCTACTCCCAGAAAGAATTCTTCTGGAACAACATCAAGCAGCCTAACCGCAACCTGTTGCTGTGGCGCGACAAGACCGTCGACGGCCTGAAAACCGGGCATACCGACGAAGCCGGCTACTGCATGGTGTCCTCGGCTGTGCGTGACGGCCAACGTCTGATCGCCGTGGTGTTCGGCACCAACAGCGAACAGGCCCGTGCGGCGGAAACCCAGAAGCTGCTGACCTATGGCTTCCGTTTCTTCGAAACCCAGACCTTCTACCAGAAGGGTGCCGAACTGGCCCAGGCTCCTGTGTGGAAAGGCACCGAGCGTCAAGTCAAGGCCGGCCTGGCTGATGACCTGACCCTGACCATGCCTAAAGGCCAGCTGAAGAAGCTGGCTGCCAGCATGACCATGAACCCACAACTGACCGCGCCAATCGCCAAGGGCGATGTGATCGGTAAAGTCGAAGTGAAGCTGGACGACAAAGTCGTACACAGCGCCGATCTGATCGCACTCGACGCCGTTGAGGAAGGTGGTATCTTCCGCCGCGTGTGGGATAGCATCCGTCTATTCTTCTACGGCTTGTTCAACTGATTGTGTGCACCCGCAAGGCCCCGCGTTGATCCGACGCGGGGCTTTGCCCGTCGCCACGGCTTACCGCTTACGAGGCCGTTTCGCCATGACCGATAAAGAAGTAAAGGCGCCAAAGATCGAATTCCCGGTGACGGACTATCCCGTCAAGGTGATCAGCGATACCGGTGTGGGCAACAAAGATAAGATCCTCGAGATCATGCGTAAACACGCAACGATCAACGACAACCGTGTGGATGAGCGCTTGAGCACCAACGGTAAGTACACCACGATTCAGTTGCACATCGTTGCGACCGGTCAAGACCAGCTTTACGACATCAACAGCGAACTGCGAGCCACCGGTTTCGTACATATGGTGTTGTGATGTCGCAGGTCCTGGGCTTTCGCGAGCTCGGCCAGATGGCGTACGAGCCGGTCTGGCACGCCATGCAGCGCTTTACCAATGAGCGCGGCAGCTCGGCTCCCGACGAAATCTGGCTGGTGGAACACCCGCCGGTATTCACCCAGGGCCAGGCTGGCAAGGCTGAGCATCTACTACTTCCGGGTGATATTCCGGTGGTGCAGGTCGACCGAGGTGGTCAAGTGACTTACCATGGGCCCGGACAACTGGTGGCTTATTTGCTGCTGGATGTGCGCAAGCTGGGTTACGGCGTGCGTGAGCTGGTCAGTCGCATGGAAAACTGCCTGATCGAGCTGCTGGCCAGTTATGGCGTGACAGCCGTGGCCAAGCCCGATGCTCCAGGTGTGTATGTCGACGGCGCGAAAATCGCCTCCCTGGGCCTGCGCATCCGCCATGGCTGTTCCTTTCATGGCCTGGCCCTGAACGTGGACATGGACCTGGCGCCGTTTCGCCGGATCAATCCCTGTGGTTACGCCGGTTTGGCCATGACCCAGTTGAGCGATCACGCAACACCCCTAGAATTTGCCGAGGTAAGTGCCCGGCTGCGCGCGCAGCTCGTCAAACACCTCGACTATGCTGAGCAGACGACCCTGACGGGCGGAATCGACTGATATGACTACTGATGTTGTGCAAACCATGATCCCGACGCTGGACATTACCGAGCGTCCGGCCCCGGCTCCGCGTGCCAAGGTGGAAGCCGGCGTCAAGCTGCGCGGCGCCGAGAAGGTTGCACGCATCCCGGTGAAGATCATTCCGACCACCGAACTGCCGAAAAAGCCCGACTGGATCCGCGTGCGCATCCCGGTCTCGCCGGAAGTCGACCGTATCAAGGCGCTGCTGCGTAAGCACAAGCTGCACAGTGTGTGCGAAGAAGCCTCGTGCCCGAACCTGGGCGAGTGCTTCTCCGGCGGCACCGCGACCTTCATGATCATGGGTGACATCTGCACCCGTCGTTGCCCGTTCTGCGACGTTGGCCATGGCCGGCCGAAGCCACTGGACGTCAACGAGCCGGAAAGCCTGGCCATCGCCATCGCCGACTTGAAACTCAAGTACGTGGTGATCACCTCGGTAGACCGCGATGACCTGCGCGACGGCGGTGCCCAGCACTTTGCCGACTGCATCCGCGAAATCCGCAAACTGTCGCCGAACGTGATGCTCGAGACCCTGGTCCCGGACTACCGTGGCCGTATGGACGTCGCCCTGGAAATTACCGCCGCCGAGCCGCCAGATGTGTTCAACCACAACCTGGAAACCGTGCCGCGCCTGTACAAGGCTGCGCGTCCGGGTTCGGACTACCAGTGGTCGCTGACCCTGCTGCAGAAATTCAAGCAGATGATGCCGCACATCCCGACCAAGTCCGGGCTGATGCTGGGCTTGGGCGAAACCGACGAAGAAGTCATCGAAGTCATGAAGCGCATGCGCGAACACGACATCGACATGCTGACCCTCGGCCAGTACCTGCAACCATCGCGCAGCCACTTGCCGGTGCAGCGTTTCGTGCACCCGGACACCTTTGCCTGGTTTGCCGAAGAAGGCTACAAGATGGGCTTCAAGAACGTCGCGTCGGGCCCGCTGGTACGTTCGTCGTACCACGCCGACGAACAGGCCAAGCTGGTCAAGGCTAGCCTGGTTTCCTAAACCTTGGCGCCGATCCATTTGTGTGGATGGGCGTGTAGGGGGGGCTGGCTTGTGTGGGAGCGGGCTTGCCCGCGATAGCATCGCCTCGGTGCAACTGATACACCGAGGCGTGTGCATCGCGGGCAAGCCCGCTCCCACAGTTCGTTGTGCTGTACAGAATAGGGAGAACCAAGGATGACTAACCCGCTTGCCACCGCCGTACCCGCCCTGCGCGCCGAAGGTGTGATCGGCCTCATTGCCCCCGCTGGCCCCGCCGCGCTGGATGTTGAAAAGGCCGGGCAATGGATGCGCGCCCGTGGCTACGAGCTGCGGATTTTTTCGGGGGTGTATGAGCGCGATGGTTATCTGGCCGGCAGCGATAAAGTACGCCTGCGCGACCTGCACGCGGCCTTCGCCGATCCCGAGATCGACGCCGTCTTCTGCCTGCGCGGGGGCTACGGTACCCCACGCTTGCTCGATAGCGTGGATTTCGAGCTGCTGGCAGCCAATCCCAAGCCCTTCGTCGGCTACAGCGATATCACCGCGCTGCACTTGGCGATCAGCCGCTACGCCGGCTTCGTGACCTTCCACGGCCCGATGCTCAATGCCGACCTGCTCGGTGACAAGCAACAGCCCACGGAGTCATCACTGTTCAGCCTGCTGCGCGGCCAGCTGGGCGCTGGCAGTGTGCTGGCGCACCCAGTGGCGTACCCGCTGACCACCATTGAGCCTGGCATCGCCTGTGGGCGCTTGCTGGGGGGCAACCTGTCGATGATCGCGGCGGTGATGGGCACGCCCTTCGAGCTTGATGCCGAGGGCATCATCCTGTTTATCGAGGACGTCAACGAGCCAATCTATCGCATCGACCGCCTGCTGACGCACTTGCGCCTGGCGGGTAAGCTGGCGCAGGTGCGCGGTGTGCTGGTGGGGGATGTGGCGGGAGTGGATAACGTCGCGCTGGAGCGGCTGTTGAAACAGACCTTCCAACCGTTCTGTATTCCGGTCCTGTCCGGCTGGCGCAGCGGCCATTGCGACCCCAATCTGACCTTGCCGATGGGCGCCTTGGTGCGCCTGGATGCGGGGGAACAGCGGCTGGTGCTGGAGCAGGATGTGGTGTCTAGGCTCTGAGTGTTTTGCCGCCTGTCGGCACGCTATCGCGAGCAAGCTGGCTCCCACAGGGAATTGCATTCCAAATGTGGGAGCGGCAGTCGCCCTACACCGATCTAGCGGCTACGCAACGACTCCAACAACTTCACCGTCGGATACCCATCCGCCGGCCAGCCCAACGACTGCTGCGCCGCACGAATCGCCTTGCGCGTATTGGCGCCGATAATCCCGTCCGGGTTGCCGGCCTCATAGCCATTGGCGCTCAACACCGTCTGCAACTCGATGCGCTGGGAGCGGGTCAGTGGTAGTTCATCCGTTGGCCAATCGCCGCGAATCACCCCACCGCCGCCAAAACGCTCGGACAACAGGCCGACCGCCAGGGCGTAGGACGACGAGTTGTTGTACTTGAGGATTGCGCGGAAGTTATCCAGCACCAGGAACGCCGGGCCACGATGGCCGGCCGGCAGCAGCAGGGCGGCCGACAGCGTTTCTACGTTGGGCGGCACGCTGGCGCCGGCCGGCACCTGCAGGCCCAGCTTCAACCATTCGCCGACCGGCTTGCGCACCACGCCATCAGCCAGGGCGTAATCGAAGTTTGTCGGCAATTGCTGCACCTCAAAGCCCCACGGCTGGCCTTTCTGCCAGCCCGAGCTTTGCAGGTAGTGCGCAGTGGAGGCGAGGGCGTCGGCCGAGCTGTTCCAGATGTCGCGGCGACCGTCGCCGTCGAAGTCCACGGCGTGGGTGTTGTAGGTGGTCGGTATGAACTGGGTCTGGCCCATGGCGCCGGCCCACGAACCGCGCATCTGTTCGGCTGGAATGTCACCGTGCTGGATGATTTGCAGCGCGGCCAGCAACTGCGCCTGGGCGAATGCCGGCCGGCGGCCTTCATAGGCCAGGGTCGCCAGGGAGCGGATCACCGAGTTATTGCCCTGGAACGAACCGAAGTTACTTTCCATGCCCCACACCGAGACCAGCACCTGGCGATCAACGCCGTAGCGCTGTTCGATGCTTTGCAGGATATCGGCGTGCTTGATCAGCAAGGCCTGGCCATTGCGTACGCGCAGCGCCGACAAGGCACCGTTGAGGTATTCCCACACCGGGCGGGAAAACTCCGGCTGGCTGCGGTCGGCGCGGATGACCGCCATGTCGGGGGTGACGTTGGCGAAGGCGGTGTCGAATACCGTCGGGGTGATACCGGCCTTCAGGGCCTCGACGCGAAAACCTGCCTGCCATTCGGCGAAGGTCTGGGTCGGTTGGATATCGAGATTGGTCACGGCCAGGGGCGCAACTACGGCGGGGGCGGCAACCGGTGCGGTCTGGAGCGTGGGCAGGGGCTGAGCGTCGGCGGCGGTGGGTTTTTCGGCGCAGGCGACTAACAGGATCAGGCTGGAGGCAGCAATCAATTGGCGAAGGTGCCAACGACGGGAAAGACTAGAGGGCATGCACAGGTCCAGGAAATACGAATCAGGTGCAGACCTTATCATGCCGGAGGGGCGCTTGCCTTCAGGCAGCCAGAAAGTAAGAAGCCTCCCAGCTATTAGACTGGAAGGCTTCGCGGCGGTAGCTGCCTTTGCCTTTGCCGGCGCGTTCCTGGCGACTGCGGAACAACGGCTGGGCGATGATGGATTTGGCCTTGTTGGGGCCATGCTTGGATGGCTTTTTGCTCATGATCGGGACTCTCCGATGGGGTGGGGGATGCGGTGCAAATCATCTGCCGAAGTTTGCCGGCTGTCCAGCCCGGCGCGATGTAGGAAATATCAAAAACCTGAATACGGCGACGATCAAAATTGTAGGAGCTGGCTTGCCTGCGATGGCATCACCACCGCGTGACTGACACACCGAGGCGCCTGCATCGCAGGCAAGCCAGCTCCTACATTGGTTTTGTGGTGGTTGGGCGAGCGTGCTATTCGGCGGGCAGTGCCAGGCGCTGGCCGGACATCAGCAGCGACAAACGGCTCAAGCTCATCCACGGCGACCCTGCGGCCTGGCCCTTGATCTGCGCGTCGATGCGTTGGGCTTCGAGCAACAATTGCGCCCAGCGTTGCGCCGAGTGCCGTTGCAGGGCCTTGCTCATCAGGGGCTTGCGCTTGTCCCACACCGGCGGGCGGGCCTGGCTGAAGGCCTTGTCCAGAGGGGTGCCCTGGCTGTACTGCAGGGCGATATTGGCCAGCAAGCGCAGTTCCCGGGCCAGGGCCCAGAGAATCACCGGCGGCTCGACCCCTTCACCGCGCAGCCCTTCGAGCATGCGCAAGGCGTGAGCCGCATCCCCATTGAGGATTGCGTCCACCAGCCCGAATACGTCAAAGCGTGCGCTGTCGGCCACCGCGCCCTGCACGGTCTCGACGGTGATCTGGCCACCTTCGGCCATCAGCTTGAGCTTTTCGATTTCCTGGGCCGCCGCCAATAGGTTGCCTTCAACCCGGGCCGCGATCAGCTCGACCGCGTCCTGGCTGGCAGACAATCCGGCTTGCGACAGGCGTTGGCGAATCCATTGCGGCAACTGACTGCTGTCCACCGGCCAGATCTGGATGAACTGGGTCTGTGCCCCTTCCACCAGCGCCTTGCCCCATTTGGTTTTCTGCGCGCTGCCATCGAGCTTGGGCAGGCTGATCAGCAACAGCGTGTCCTCAGCGGGGCGGGCGCAGTATTCCATCAGGGCCGCCGCGCCTTTGTCGCCGGGCTTGCCCGAGGGCAGGCGCAGTTCCAGCAGGCGTTTTTCGGCAAACAGCGACATGCTGGCCCCGGCCTGGAGCAGGGTGCCCCAGTCGAAGCTGGCGTCGGCGCTGAACACCTGGCGTTCATCAAAGCCTTGCTGGCGCGCAGCCTGGCGAATGGTGTCGGCGGCTTCCTGGCACAACAGCGGATCATCGCCACTGACGATGTACACAGGCGCGAGGTTGCCTTGCAGGTGTTTGGCGAGTTGGGCGGGGGCGAGTTTCATAGGCTGGATGGACGGGGCGCATGACGCGCCCCGTCTGGTTTACTCGGCAGGCACTTCAACAGGCGATTGCTTGGGAATGCTGTTTTCATAGTCCTGCGCGGCTTTCAGCGCCTCGGCATCCGCCTTGGCCTTGGCGTCGGCAGTCTGCTGCAGGGCATCGAGCTGGGCCGGGCTGATCATCTGCAGGCGCAGGACCATACGCTGGACCAGGTCACGGCGCATTTCATTGCGCACCTGATTGACCTCAGTGTCGGAACCGACCAGGTTGTTGCCGTCGTGCGTCACGACCTTCTGCACTTGCAGTTTGTCGCTGATCAGCGGCAACTGGTCGTGGCCCTGGATCTGGAACATGAGCACGCTGCTCAACTCGATGTCCGAAGACCGGCCGGCACTGGCGTAGCTGAGGTTACGCTGGGTCTCTTTCTCGTCGATCAGCACCAGCTTGTAAGCCGCGCCGTTATAGACTTTGACGCCGCTGTTTTCCAGAGTTTGGCGCAGCTGGGTCACGGTTTCGCCATAGGCGTTGCGCGCGCTGACATCCAATTCCTTGATCGCCAGTTCCGTGGTGCCGGTGCCGCGCAGCTGGAAGCCGCATGCGCTCAGCAGTACGGCAAGGCCCATAACCAGCAAGTTGCGTTTGATCATTTTATTGCTCCCCTTGAAACCATGTGGGCCTTATCGAGGCCCTGGAGGTTTTGTTCGGCGCCAGGGCTCTTGCCCTGGCGCCCGATCCGATTAGCTAGCGACGATATTGACCAGTTTACCGGGCACTACGATCACTTTGCGGATCGTCAGGCCTTCGGTGAAGCGCAGCACGTTCTCATTGCAGCGCGCGGCGGCTTCGACTTCTTCGCGGCTGGCGCTGGCAGGCATGTCGATCTGGCCGCGCAGTTTACCGTTGACCTGAATCACCAGTTGCAGCGTGTCCTGGACCAGGGCGCTGTCATCCGCGACCGGCCATGCAGCATCGATCACCGCGCCGCTGTGGCCCAACTGGCTCCACAGGTCGTGGCTGATGTGCGGGGTGATCGGCGCCAGCAGCAGGACGACTGCTTCCAGGCCTTCCTGCACCAGTGCACGGTCCTGTTCGGTAGCCTGCGGGGCTTTTTCCAGCACGTTCATCAGCGTCATCACCTGGGCGATGGCGGTGTTGAATTTATGGTGCTGGCCCACGTCCTGGCTGGCTTGCTTGATGGCCAGGTGGGTGCTGCGGCGAATGAGTTTCTGCTCGTCGCTCAACGACGCCACGTCCAGTTTGCCCGGCAAGCCCTGGCTGATATGGCCATGGGCCAGGCGCCAGACGCGCTTGAGGAAGCGGTGCGAACCTTCGACGCCAGAGTCCGACCATTCGGCGCTCATATCGGGCGGCGAGGCGAACATCATGAACAGGCGGCAGGTGTCGGCGCCGAACTGGTCGATCATCGACTGCGGGTCGACGCCGTTGTTCTTCGACTTGGCCATCTTCTCGGTACCGCCGATTTCTACCGGCAGGCCGTCGGATTTCAACTTGGCACTGATCACCTTGGCTTTGCTGTCACGCTCCAACTCGACGTCCGCCGGGTTGAACCAGGTGTAGGCGCCATTGGCTTCGCGGCGATAGTAAGTCTCGGCGATCACCATGCCCTGGGTCAGCAGGTTCTTGAACGGCTCGTCAGAGCTGACCAGGCCTTCGTCACGCATCAGCTTGTGGAAGAAGCGCGCGTACAGCAGGTGCAGGATCGCGTGTTCGATACCACCGATGTACTGATCCACCGGCAACCAGTGGTCGGCTGCGGATTTTTCCACCAGGCCGCCTTCATAGTGCGGCGAGGCGTAGCGGGCGTAGTACCACGAGGACTCGACGAAGGTGTCCATGGTGTCGGTTTCACGCTTGGCAGGCTGGCCGCATTTCGGGCAGCTGCACTCGTAGAACTCGGGCATGCGCGCCAGTGGCGAACCGGCGCCGTCCGGCACCACGTCTTCGGGCAGGACGACCGGCAGTTGGTCTTCCGGTACCGGCACGTCACCGCAGGTTTCGCAGTGGATGATCGGGATCGGGCAGCCCCAGTAGCGCTGGCGGCTGATGCCCCAGTCGCGCAGGCGGAACTGGGTACGCGAGGCGCCGAGGTTTTTCTTGATCAGGGCGACTTCAATGGCGTCGAAAGCGCCTACGAAGTCCAGGCCGTCGAACTCGCCGGAGTTGATCAGGGTACCGTGTTCGCCGTAGGCGTCTTGCCATGGGGCCGGGTTGGTATCACCGGAACTGGTACGCACCACAGACTTGATCGGCAGGTTGTACTTGGTGGCGAATTCGAAATCGCGCTCGTCGTGAGCGGGCACTGCCATTACTGCACCATCGCCGTAGTGCATCAGCACATAGTTGGCGACCCAAACCGGCAGTTTTTCACCGGTCAGTGGGTGCTCGACGAACAGCCCGGTCGGCAGGCCTTTTTTCTCCTGGGTGGCGACGTCGGCTTCAGCCACGCTGCCGCCTTTGCATTCGGCGATAAAGGCCTGCAGCTCAGGGTTGTTCTGTGCAGCTTGGGTGGCCAGCGGGTGTTCGGCGGCCACGGCGACGTAGGTCGCGCCCATCAGGGTGTCCGGACGGGTGGTGAAAACTTTCAGAGCGCCCGTTTCACCGATGGAATCGACGTTGTACGGGAACTGCACTTCCATGCCCTTGGACTTGCCGATCCAGTTGCGCTGCATGGTCTTGACCTGTTCAGGCCAGCCCGGCAGGTCGTCGAGGCTCGACAAGAGTTCATCGGCGTAGGCGGTGATCTTGAAGTAGTACATCGGGATTTCGCGCTTTTCGATCAGCGCGCCGGAACGCCAGCCACGGCCGTCGATCACTTGCTCGTTGGCGAGGACGGTCTGGTCGATCGGGTCCCAGTTCACGGTGCCGCTTTTTTTGTAGATCACGCCTTTTTCGAACAGGCGGGTGAACAGCCATTGTTCCCAGCGGTAGTAGTCCGGCTTGCAGGTGGTCACTTCGCGGGACCAGTCCACGGCCAGGCCCAGGCTGCGCAGCTGGGTCTTCATGTAGGCGATGTTCTCGTAGGTCCACTTGGCGGGCGCTACGTTGTTTTTCATCGCGGCGTTTTCTGCAGGCATGCCGAAGGCGTCCCAACCCATAGGTTGCAGGACGTTTTTGCCGAGCATGCGCTGGTAGCGGGAAATCACGTCGCCGATGGTGTAGTTACGCACGTGCCCCATGTGTAGTTTGCCGCTGGGGTAAGGGAACATGGATAGGCAGTAGTAAGTCTCCTTGCCTGGCTGTTCACTGACTTCAAAGGACTTTTGCTCGTCCCAGAAAGTTTGGGCGGCATTTTCTATTTCACGGGGCTGATATTGTTCGTGCATGGCTACTTTTGAACTGAATAGGGGTGGCCTAATCCTCTTCGGTGCATTGTCCGGGTTGAGCGACACCAAAAAGCGGCGCGTCCGTGCCCAAACCCTGCGGGAAGTGGAGTTACAGGAAGCGCCGTAGCATACATGACCCCACTCTATCGAGGGAAACCCTGATTGCGCCGCGCAGGCCGTTGGTCGCGGCGCGCGGTTGGTTGCGTCAGCGCAGCTACGCTGTTTATTGGGGAGTGAGACTTATCTTTAATGAGGTGAGGGGATGGTTGATTCGCAGCGAATGAGAACGAAACCGGAAGTGTATGAAGGACTGATCGACCGCTTGGGTCGAGCACTGGACGCAGCAAGAACCGCAGGCCGATTGCGTGACGAACGGCCTGATGAGCTGGAACTGCGAGGCTTGAGCCCTGCAGAGTTTGAAGTGATCAAGGCCTACCTGGACTTGAACGCGCGCCCTATCCCGCAATGGGTGGCTCCTGTGCCAGCCAGGGAAGCGGTGCGATCGTCCAAGGTGGTATGGCTCAAGGACTTGTCCGCCGGCCGCAGCCCGGAAAAGCTGCGGTCTGTGCGATTCAAGTAACCTGATCAGCGTTATCCACCGCTGGTAAAGATTGTCGCTAAACCCCGTTACACCTTAGGCTTCGGGCATCTTTGGAGATGCTCGATGCCTATTCGTTATTTCATCAAACAATTATTGCTGCCGCCCGGCATTCTCTTGCTGCTGCTGGCCCTTGCCTGGTGGTTTCGCCGCACCCGTCCACGCTTGGCCGGCGTGTGCTTTGCCCTCGGGTTTGGCGGGATGTGGCTGATCAGCTTGCCGGTGATGGTGGAGTGGGGCGCACGCGCCTTGGAAACCGAGCCGCCATTGGCCGTGGAAGACTGGGCCAGCCTGGCAGAACGGGCCGATGCCATTGTGGTGCTGGGCTCGGGCCGCGAGCGCGGTGATCCGGCCTGGGGCGCCGATCAGCCGACCGGTATCGGCCTGGAGCGCCAGCGCTACGCGGCGCGATTGGCCAAGGCGTCCGGGCTGCCGGTGCTGACCAGCGGTGGCCTGCACTACGGCACGCCGCCCAGCGAGGCGCAGTTGATGGCAGTGTCGATGCAGCAAGACTTTGGCGTGGCCGTGCGCTGGAAGGAAGAGCGCAGCCGCACCACCTGGGAAAATGCGCAGATGAGTGCCGAGATCCTGTTGCCCCAGGGCGTCAAGCGCGTGGTAGTCGTGACCCAGGCCTGGCATATGCCGCGTTCGGTGTGGAGCTTCGAGAAGGCCGGCTTTACCGTGGTGCCGGCGCCGGTCGGCTTCCTGGGGGTGGACAATGCCCGGCCGCTGGGTGGCTGGATGCCGGAATTCAAGTCGATCTGGCAGAGCGGGCAGTTGATCAATGAGGCGGTGGGGCAGGTAGGTTACCGCCTGTTCTATCGTTAACGCCGCAAATCAACATGTGGGGCTTGTGTGGGAGCGGGCTTGCCCGCGATGGCGGTGGGTCAGTCACTAAAAATGCTGACTGATACACCTCCATCGCGGGCAAGCCCGCTCCCACAAAAGCCCGCTGCCACATTGGGTCTTGGGTGTCTGTCAGACGGTCTTGGCCATGCGCCCGGCCAGCAGGGCCCAGCCAAACAGCCCCAGGCACAGGATGATCAGCGGCCACGAACGCCATTGCAGGTACGGCGTCAGGTTGTGCATCGGTACGACCTCGCCGTAGAGAATGCCGCGCTCGAACTGCGGGATCTGCTCGGTAATCTGCCCGAATGGATTGATCAGGCCGGTCACGCCGTTGTTGGTGGCACGGATCATCCAGCGGCCGGCTTCCAGGGCGCGCATCTGGGCCATTTGCAGGTGCTGCAAGGGGCCGATGGAGGTGCCGAACCAGGTGTCATTGCTGATGGTCAGCAGTAAGTCGCTGCGGGCGGCGAGGCCGGCGGCGAACTCCGGATAGACCACTTCGTAGCAGATATACGGCGCGATCTGATAACCCTTGGCTTGCAGCATGGCCTGGTCCTCAGGCCCGCGGGCGAAGTCCGACATCGGCAGGTCGAAGAACGCGATCAGCCCGCGCAATACATCCTGCAGCGGCACGTACTCGCCAAAGGGCACCAGCTTCTGCTTCAAATAGGTGCCATCGCCTTGACCGACCACGGTGATACCATTGAAGTAGCGCTTCTCATGGCGTACTTCCTGGCGGATCGGCACGCCGGTGATCATCGCCGCGTTCCGGTCGGCAGCGAATTTGCCCATCATCCCCAGGTAGCCCTCGACGGACTCCTTGAGCACCGGCACGGCGGTTTCCGGCCAGATCAGCAGGTCCACGCGCTTGGAGGCAAAACTCATGTCGCGGTACAGCGCCAGTTGCGCGTTGAGCTGCGCCGGGTCCCACTTCATGCTCTGCTCGACATTGCCCTGGATCGCCGCGACGGTCAGCGGTTCACCGGCGGGGCTGGTCCAGGCGTAGTGCTTGAGCCCCAGGCCAATGGCCCAGGGCGCAACCAGCAGCACCAGGCCTGCGCCGATAAACGCGTTGCGCCTGGCTGCCAGCAAACGCGGCAGGTTGACGAGCAGTGCCGCGCTCAAGGCCAGGGCAAACGAAATCAGCCACACCCCGCCCAGCGGTGCAAGCCCGGCCAGCGGGCCGTCGAGTTGACTGTAACCGGAGTACAACCAAGGGAAACCGGTGAGGAACCAGCCGCGAAACGCTTCCTGGCCCACCCATAGCGCGGCAAACGCCAGGGCATCGGCCAGCGGCGCTTCGTTACGGCGCAGCCAGCGCGCCCAGAGCCAGGCGGGCAGGGCAAAGAACAGCGCAATCGCGGCGGTGAACGCGAGCATCAACAGCCCGGCCAGTAGCACCGACGCGCCGCCAAAGTGATGGATGCTGTAGTAGATCCAACTGGTGCCCGCGCCAAACAGGCCAAAGCCGAAACACCAGCCACGCCCGAAGGCCTGGCGGGGTGTCAGTTGGCGCATCCCGGCATAGAACACCCCGACCGCCACCAGCGCCAGCGGCCAGATATCGAACGGCGCCAGCGCCAGGGTGGTGATAGCACCGGCCACCACGGCCAGCAGGTTACCGGGCCAGCCGGGTGCGGTGAGACGGCGCATATCAGTCCTTAGCGGGCAATAGGTGTCAGGCGGATCAGGTGGATGCGACGGCTATCGGCATTCAGGATGCGGAAGCGATAGGCGCCGATCTCGGTGGTTTCGTTACGCTTGGGCAAGTGACCAAACGCACTCATCACCAGGCCACCGACAGTGTCGAACTCATCGTCGGAGAATTCGCTGTCGAAGAACTCGTTGAAGTTCTCGATCGGCGTCAGCGCCTTGACCAGGAAGTCACCGCTGGGCAGCGGCTTGATGTAGCTGTCTTCTTCAACGTCGTGTTCGTCTTCGATATCGCCGACGATCTGTTCCAGCACGTCTTCGATGGTCACCAGGCCGGCGACACCGCCGTATTCGTCAATGACGATGGCCATGTGATTGTGGTTGGCGCGGAACTCGCGCAGCAGCACATTCAGGCGCTTGGACTCAGGCACAAAGGTCGCAGGACGCAGCAGGTCCTTGATGTTGAAGCTGTCGCCGTTCTCCTTGAGGATCAGCGGCAGCAGGTCCTTGGCCAGCAGGACACCCATGACGTCGTCATGGCTCTCGCCGATCACCGGGTAGCGCGAGTGCGCCGAGTCGATCACGGCCGGGAGGAATTCCCGTGGGGTCTGGGTCGCCTTGATGCTGATCATCTGCGAGCGCGGGACCATGATGTCCCGAACCTGCAGGTCAGCCACCTGGATGGCGCCTTCGACGATGGCCAGCGCTTCGCTGTCCAGCAACTTGTTCTGATGGGCCTCGCGCAGCAGCTCCAGCAGCTCCTGGCGGTTTTTCGGCTCGTGGGCAAAAGCCTGGGTCAGTTTACCCAGCCATGACTTTTGCCCGTTGCTCGATCGGTCTTCGCTCATAGCGATTACTCTAAATCCTTGATTGTTTCAGTTGAGTGTCGATTAGTGTTCGTCGTCTGCATAGGGGTCAGGATGACCCAACTCTGCAAGCAACGTTCGTTCCAGTGCTTCCATTTCTTCGGCTTCTTCATCATCTATATGGTCGTAACCCAACAGATGCAAGCAGCCGTGCATGACCAAGTGGGCCCAGTGGGCCTCCAGGGCCTTGCCTTGTTCCTTTGCCTCGCGCTCCACCACTGCGACGCAGATCACCAGGTCACCCAGCAGCGGGATATCCAGCAGTTCATCCGGCACATCGGCGGGGAACGACAGCACATTGGTCGCGTAGTCTTTCTGGCGCCAGGTGTGATTCAGCTCGCGGCCTTCAGGTTCGTCCACCAGACGGATGGTCAGTTCCGAGTCGGCGCTGCGCTGGCGCAGGGCCAGTGTGCACCATTGGCGGAACTGTTCTTCGCTGGGGGCTGGCGCTTCAGTGGCCAGTTGCAGATCAAGCTCAAGCATCGCGGCGGTTGTCCTTCGACAGCCCGTCGTCGCGGTGTTCGAAGCGCTCGTAGGCCTCGACAATGCGCTGCACCAGCGGGTGACGCACCACATCCTTGGGCATGAAGTGGGTAAAGCTGATCCCCGGCACGTCCTTGAGCACCTCGATCACCTGGCCCAGGCCCGACTTGGTGCCCTTGGGCAGGTCGACCTGGGTGATATCGCCGGTGATCACGGCGGTGGAGCCGAAACCGATACGGGTCAGGAACATCTTCATCTGCTCGACCGTGGTGTTCTGGCTTTCGTCGAGGATGATGAAGCTGTTGTTCAACGTGCGACCGCGCATATAGGCCAGCGGGGCGATCTCGATCACCTGGCGCTCGATCAGCTTGGCCACGTATTCGAAGCCGAGCATTTCATACAGTGCGTCGTACAGCGGGCGCAGGTACGGGTCGATCTTCTGGGCCAGGTCGCCGGGCAGAAAGCCCAGTTTCTCGCCAGCTTCCACCGCCGGGCGCACCAACAAGATGCGTCGCACCTGTTCGCGCTCCAGGGCGTCTACCGCACAGGCCACGGCCAGGTAGGTCTTGCCGGTACCGGCCGGGCCGATGCCGAAGTTGATGTCGTTGCCGAGGATTTCTTTGACATAGCGCTGCTGATTCAAGCCGCGCGGGCGAATCATGCCTTTTTTGGTACGCAGCGCCACGCTGGCTTCGGCCACCGGGTTATTGGCCAGGTCTTCCACGGCGGATTCCTGCAGGTACAGGTGCACGGTTTCCGGCGACAGCTCGCTACCCTTGGTTTCGCGGTAGAGGCGACGCAGCAGGTTTTCTGCAGACGTGGTGTGCTGGGGTTCGCCAATCAGCTCGAATTGATTGCCGCGGTTGCGGATCTCGATGCTCAGGCGTTGTTCGATCAGGCGCAGGTGCTCGTCGAACTGTCCGCACAGATTGGCGAAACGACGAGCCTCAAACGGCTCGAGGAGGAAACGATGGGGTTCTGCTATGGGTGCGTTCAAGGTTGCTTTTAGCCGCCCTTTGGCTGTTTAGGTGAAATAGAGGATAACGCCAGCCGCCGGTGTGCGAAAGCACTTAAGTTATCGGAATGCTGCGCGGTTCCCATGTGGGAGCGGGCTTGCTCGCGAAGGCGGTGTGTCAGTCAATGCATCTGTCACTGATCCACTGCCTTCGCGAGCAAGCCCGCTCCCACATTTTGATCTCCACCAGTCAGGAGTATTGATGGGTTACTGGATCAGTGAGCCGCGCAGCGAGTGCGGTTGCGCCGCGTCGATGTGCACGTCGGCGAACTGGCCGATCAGCGTCGGGTTGTCGCAACGGAAATTGACGATCCGGTTGTTCTCGGTACGTCCCTGCAACTCGCCCGGGTCTTTCTTCGAGTAATCGGTGACCAGGATGCGCTGGGTCGAGCCGACCATTTGTCGGCTGATCTCGAAACCTTGCTGGTTGAGGCGATGCTGCAAGGCGTTGAGGCGCTCCTTTTTCAGCTCCTCCGGGGTTTCGTCGACCAGGTCGGCAGCCGGTGTGCCGGGGCGCTGGCTGTAGACGAAGGAGTAGGAGAAGTCGAAACCGACGTCTTCAATCAGCTTCATGGTCTGCTGGAAGTCCTTCTCGGTCTCGCCAGGGAAACCAACGATAAAGTCCGAACTGATGCAGATGCCCGGCACGGCGGCGCGCAGTTTGCGCAGCTTGGACTTGTACTCCAGGGCCGTGTGGTTGCGCTTCATCGCCGAGAGGATGCGGTCCGAGCCCGATTGCACCGGCAAATGCAGGTGCTTGACCAGCTCCGGCACTTCGGCGTGGGCCTGGATCAGGCTGTCGGAGAACTCCAGCGGGTGCGAGGTGGTGTAGCGAATCCGCTCGATACCGTCTACCGCCGCGACCACGCGAATCAGCTCGGCCAGGTCCGCCAGGCGCCCATCGTGGGTCTGGCCGCGATAGCCGTTGACGTTCTGCCCCAGCAGGGTCACTTCACGCACGCCGTTTTCGGCCAGGTGGATGATTTCCGCCAGCACATCGTCGAACGGTCGGCTGACTTCTTCGCCCCGGGTATAAGGCACCACGCAGAAGGTGCAGTACTTGCTGCAACCTTCCATCACCGACACATAGGCGCTCGGGCCGTCGATGCGTGGCTCGGGCAGGTGGTCGAACTTTTCGATTTCCGGAAACGAGACGTCCACCTGCGGCAACTTGGTGATACGCGCAGCGTCGATCATTTCCGGCAGGCGGTGCAGGGTCTGCGGGCCGAAGACCACGTCGACATAGGGTGCGCGGTCGCGAATGGCCGCGCCTTCCTGGCTGGCCACGCAACCGCCGACGGCGATCACCATGTCCGGGTTGGCCAGTTTCAGTTCACGCCAGCGGCCCAGCTGCGAGTAGACCCGGTCCTGGGCCCGTTCGCGGATCGAGCAGGTATTGAGCAGGATCACGTCGGCATCTTCGGCGCGAGCCGTGACTTCCAGGGCCTGATGTTCACCCAGCAGATCGACCATGCGCGAGCTGTCGTACTCGTTCATCTGGCAACCGTGGGTTTCGATGTAAAGCTTCTTGGCCATGGGAATCGTCAACTGGTGGTAAAGAACCGCGCATTATAGGGGGCATGCCCATTGGTTCCTAGCACTGTGCATCGGGTGCCATGCTATAGTTCGCGCCCTCATTTATATCCGCCGATGTGCTGCCCGCCCCCCATGACCAAACGTGAAGCTCCAATCTACAAGGTGATTTTCCTTAACCAGGGCCAGGTGTTCGAAATGTACGCCAAACAGATCTATCAAAGTGATCTGTGGGGCTTCCTGGAAGTGGAAGAGTTCGTCTTTGGCGAGCGCACGCAGCTGGTCGTCGATCCGGGCGAGGAAAAGCTCAAGGCCCAGTTCGAAGGCGTGGTGCGCAGTTTTGTGCCGATGCATTCGATTGTACGCATCGACGAAGTCGAGCGCCTGGGCACGCCCAAGATCAGCGAGGCGCGGGGTGTGAGCAATGTCATGCCGTTTCCGATGCCGATGCCTGAGAAGTAGGCTTTTAGACCGCGTCGCGCCCATCGCAGGCAAGCCAGCTCCCACATTTGAATGTGTTCACAAATCAAAATGTGGGAGCTGGCTTGCCTGCGATGACGTCAGAAGGGTTTAGATAACCTCAAGGCAGCGGCGAAAAGGGCGAACGCCCATCCGCACTCTGCAATTCCTGCAGGTAATTGCGGAAAATCTGCCCCAGCACCTGGGTCGCCACTTCCAGCTCATCGCGCTGCATGTGCTCGGCCACTTCGTCAGCGGTGTCGAGCGCATCTTCGGCGCCGTTGACCGCCGCCATCTTCAGCACGATATACGCCTGCACGTTGTTGGCCGGCACGCCTTCGCCATGGAAGAACATGCTGCCCAGCTTGAATTGCGCCTGGGCATGACCCTGCAGCGAGGCTTTTTCGAAGAAGCTCAAGGCTTTGTTCAGGTCGCGGGCAGAGTTTTTTTCGTCGTAGAAGAATTCGCCCAACTCGTATTGCGCCTGCGCATCCCCGCCATCGGCCAGGGTTTGGCAGGCGCTCAGCGCCTCGGCCTGGCTGTCGGACTGAGTATTGAGGGTGCAACGACCCATCGCTGGGATCAACAACGAGTTGCCGCCCGCTTGTGCATGTGCAAGCAGCGGTTGAAGGAGCAACAGGCAGCCCAGAACCAGGGTGCGGCCGGTGCGTTTCATGGGAATCGACTTACCTCTGACGGGGCGCGTGGAGCCACGTGGGGATCCAATAAGCGCGCATTATGAAATAAGCAGGCCTCTGCTTACAAAGTCTTTACTCGTTTTTCTGCTGCGTGGGCAAGTTATCTGCCGGATTGCAGGTGTTTTCTCGAAAAAACGAGGAAATTTCTGTAAGCAAGGTAACAAATCTGACGCCGCCAGGGGCGACGTCAGGTTATGGCTGTCTTACTTCAGTGCGGCGAAGGCGCGCTCGGCAGCATCCAGGGTCAGTTTCAGCTCGGCGTCGCCATGGGCGATGGAGGTGAAGCCGGCTTCAAAGGCACTTGGTGCCAGGTACACGCCACCTTCGAGCATCAGGTGGAAGAAACGCTTGAATAGGTTGGCATCGCTGCCCATCACATCGTCAAAGGTCACGATGTCGTCGGCACCGCTGAAATACAGGCCGAACATGCCACCGGCCTGGGTCGTGACGAACGGGATACCCGCTGCATCGGCGCGTTGTTGCAGGCCGTCCAGCAAACGCGTGGTGTAGGCGCTCAGCTCGGCATGGAAGCCAGGGCGGCTGATCAGGCGCAGGGTGGTCAGGCCGGCGGCCATGGCCAGCGGGTTACCGGAGAGGGTGCCGGCCTGGTAGACCGGGCCCAGCGGCGCGATGTGCTGCATGATCTCGCGCTTGCCGCCGAAGCAGCCTACCGGCATGCCGCCGCCGATGATTTTGCCGAAGGTGCTCAGGTCCGGCGTTACGCCGTAGTGAGCCTGGGCGCCGCCGAGGGCAACGCGAAAGCCGGTCATCACTTCGTCGAAGATCAATACCACACCGTGTTTATCGCACTGCTCACGCAAGCCTTCGAGGAAACCCGGGGCCGGCGGTACACAGTTCATGTTGCCCGCCACCGGCTCGACGATGATGCACGCCACCTCCTGGCCGACTTCGCTGAGCATTTGCTCGACGGCGCCGATGTCGTTGAACGGCAAGGTCAGGGTGTGCTTGGCAAACGCAGCTGGCACGCCAGCCGAACTCGGAACGCCCTGGGTCAGCAGGCCGGAGCCGGCCTTGACCAGCAGGCTGTCGGAGTGGCCGTGGTAGCAGCCTTCGAACTTGATGATGCTGTCGCGGCCGGTGAACCCACGGGCCAGGCGAATCGCGCTCATGGTCGCTTCGGTGCCGGAGCTGACCATGCGCACCATCTCCATCGACGGTACGATCGAGCACACCAGGTCGGCCATTTCGGTTTCCATGGCGGTGGGCGCGCCGTAGGACAGGCCGTGTTCCAACTGCTTGCGTACTGCGTCCAGCACGTCGGGGTGGCTGTGGCCGAGGATCATCGGGCCCCACGAACCCACGTAGTCCACATAGCGCTTGTCATCTTCGTCGGTGACGTAGGCGCCTTCGGCGTGCTTGAAGAACAACGGCGTGCCGCCGACGCTCTTGAACGCACGCACGGGGGAGTTCACACCGCCGGGGATGTGTTTCTGGGCATTGGCAAACAACGTTTCGGAACGAGACATGGGCAGGCTCTCTGAATTCAGGATTTGAGGAGTTCGTTGAAGGCGCGGGCGCGGCGCGTCACGTCCTGGGGGCTGTCGGCACCGAACAGGCCGTGGACCACTGCCAGCAGGTCGGCACCGTGCTCCACCAGGGGCGCGGCGTTTTCCAGGGTGATGCCGCCGATCACGCAGATCGGCACCTGCAGGCGCGCGCGGGCCTGGGCCAGCATTTCAACGGTGGCTGCGGGTGCACCGGGTTTGGTCGTGGAGTTGAAGAAGCGGCCAAAGGCAACATAGCTGGCACCTTCGCGCGCAGCCTGTTCGGCCAGTTCGATCTGGCTGTGGCAGGTGGAGCCGATAATGGCATTGCGCCCGAGTAACGCTCGGGCCGGGGTCAGCGGGCCGTCGGTCTGCCCCAGGTGAACGCCGACGCCCAGGCGCGCGGCCAGTTCGGCATCGTCATTGATGATCAGGTGGGTCTTGTAGCGCGAGCACAGTTCACGCAGAGCCTCGGCTTCGCGCAGGCGACGGGCCTCGTCGCTGCTCTTGTCGCGGTATTGCAGCAAGGTCACGCCGCCTTCCAGCGCGGCCTCGACGTAGGACAGGAACTTACCGGCCAATAGTTGGCTGTCGGTAATGGCGTACAGGCCACGTAGTTTCATCGAGTAGGCCCCTTGATATTACGAACAGAAATCCAATGGCAGGCGACGCGGCACAAATTGCCCCTGGCCCAGTTGTTCGGCGTCCCGCAGGGTGCGCCAGGTGTAATTGAGTGCCGACTCCACGGCGCTGGCCAGGCCTTGACCCTGGGCCAGGCGGCCGGCCAGGGCGCTGGCCAGAGTGCAACCGGAGCCGTGATAGCTGCCGGGCAGGCGCTGACAGGTAAACGTGTGGCGTGTGCCGTCGCGGCTGTAGAGGCGATTGTGCACCTCATGCTCGTCGCCATGGCCGCCGGTGATTAACAGGTGCTTGATAAACGGCAGCAGTTTCTCGGCGCATTCATCCGCCGTGCCGTTGGGCAGTTCGGCGAGGATGCGCGCCTCAGGCAGGTTGGGCGTGGCAATCAGCGACAAGGGCAACAGCCGCTCGCGCATCGCATAGCCGACCTCGTCCTTGCCCAGGCTACCGCCGCCGCCGGCGCGTAGCACCGGGTCGCAGACCACCGGCAGGTGCGGGTGCTGCTGGAGCAGTTCGACCACGGTATCGACCATCACCGTGGACCCGAGCATGCCCAGCTTGACCGCCGCGACTTCGGAGTCACCGAGCACGGCGTTGGCCTGGGCCAATACCCACTCGCGGTCGAGCACGCGGAAATCGCTGACATTCACGGTGTTCTGCACGGTCAGCGCGGTCACGGCCGGGGCCGCATGACAGCCTTGGGCGAGCAGGGCTTCGATATCTGCCTGCAAGCCGGCGCCACCACTGGGATCATGGCCGGAGAGACAGAGGACAACGGGGCGAGAGCTGTAGATATTCATGGTGCGCGAGCTTACCACCAAACGCTTTTTGCGTGGCTGTCGGGCAGTGCTGGTATTTGACGCCGAAACACACTGGTAAATGGCTATAGGCCATCATCCATTTCTAGCAATTAGTGCGCTGAAAGGCCCGGTCTAGAGCCTTTCAAAAAATTATTTCAATGGTGTCTTTTGGCCTTTACCGGCTATGCTAGAGTGGATCCAAACAACTTAAATGTATCGCCGGTGTACGTCATCTCAAAAGGAATGGGGGGCTTTTGACATAACCGGACAGGCCACGCTGGGGCTCTATGCGCTATTTGCTGATGTTTCTCTTGTGCGGGCTGCCGATGCTGGCCGGCGCCGTCGAGTTCAATGAAACCACCCGAAGTCTTCCCCTGGGCCGGGTCATGCAAGTACTCGAAGATCCAAGCGGCAATCTCACCATCGCCGAGGCCCGTTCAGCGGCACTCGCCAGTCGCTACACCCCGCACGATAAAGACACCCTGAATGCCGGCTACTCGCGCTCCGCGTTCTGGCTCAAGGTCGACCTGCATTACCTGCCCAAGGATCCCGACGCCCTGCGCACCTGGCTGCTGGAGCTGGCCTATCCGCCCCTTGATCATCTTGAGTTGTACCTGCCCGAGGGTGACGGCGACTATCGCCTGGCCGGGCGCACCGGGGATGCATTGCCCTTTGCCAGCCGTGAGATTCGCCAGAACAATTACCTGTTCACCGTCGACTTCAGTGCGGGCGAGCAGAAAACCCTCTATCTGCGCCTGCAAAGCGAGGGTTCGATCCAGGCGCCGCTGACCCTGTGGTCGAGCACCGCCTACCTGGAAGATCAGCCGCTGCGCCTGTATGTGCTGGGCCTGATCTACGGTGTGCTGCTGGGCATGCTGGTGTACAACCTGTTTATCTACCTCAGCGTGCGCGATACCAGTTACCTCTATTACATCCTCTATATCGCCTCGTTCGGTATGTACCAGCTCTCGGTGAATGGCGCGGCCGTGGAGTATTTCTGGCCCGACAACCCCTGGTGGGCGAATGCGGCGACGCCGTTCCTGATCGGCGCCTCCGCGTTGTTCGGCAGCCTGTTTGCCCGCAGCTTCCTGCACACTGCCCTCTACAGCCGCTGGCTGGACCGGGTGCTGCTGGTGCTGGTGGGGACGGGGGCGGTGGTGATGGTGTTGTCGCTGATGACCAGCTACGCCCTGGCCCTGCGCCTGGCGACCGCGCTAGCCCTGGTTTTCACCGTGACCATCTTTGTCGCCGGGATCAAGGCCTGGTGCTGTGGCCAGCGTGTGGCGCGGTATTTCATCATCGCCTGGTCGGCGTTCCTGATCGGCGGGGTGATCAACACGCTGATGGTGCTGGGCTACCTGCCCAATGTGTTTCTCACCATGTACTCCAGCCAGATCGGCTCGGCCATTGAAGTCGCCCTGTTGTCCCTGGCCCTAGCCGACCGGATCAACGCGATGCGCGAACAGCAGGCGCAAATCCTGTTTGATGCCAGCCAGAAACTGGAAGTGCTCAACCAGCAACTGGCCCACAGCAACCAGTTGAAAGACGAATTCCTCGCGACCCTGACCCATGAACTGCGCACCCCGATGAACGGGGTGATTGGGTCGTTGGAACTGATGCAGACCGAGCCTCTGGCCGGCGACCTGGCGCAGTACCAGCAAACCGCCGCCGGCTCTGCGCGGGACATGATGCGCATGGTCAATGGCATCCTCACCCTCACCGAGTTGCAAGCCGGTCGCCTCAGTGTGCAACCGCAGGTGTTCAGCCTGCGCGGGGTACTCGATACCTTGCGTCAGCAGTTCCTGGGCAATGCCCAGAGCAAGGGGTTGGCGTTCTCCATCGACGTGGCGAGTGAGTTGCCGGATCGCCTGGACGGCGATGCAGGCAAATTGATGCAGTGCCTGGAATGCCTGCTGGATAACGCCTTCAAGTTCACCCACGACGGTGCGGTGCGCGTGCGCGTAGTGGGCCTGCCCCAGGCGGATGGCCATTTGCATCTGACGTTTATCGTTAGCGACTCCGGGATTGGCTTTGCGCAACTGGATGAGGCGACCCTGTATCAGCGCTTCTTCCAGGTGGACGGCTCGACCACCCGCGAATATGGCGGCCTGGGCATTGGCCTGGCGATCTGCCGGCAGTTGATCGAGTTGCTCGGCGGGCGCCTGACCCATCATTCCGAACCGCGTAAGGGCAGCCGATTCCAGCTGGAGGTGGCCGTTATCGCGGTGCCGCCGGAGCCGGCCCGGGCCGTGGACCTGCACCGCGCGCCACAAGACTGCACGGTATTGCTGGTGGAGGACAACTGCGTCACCCAGTTGGTCTTGCGTGGCATGTTGCTCAAGCTCGGTTACCGGGTGAAAGTCGCGGACAGTGGCCCCACGGCCCTGGCGATGCTGCAGGAGGGGGCGTTTGATGCGGTGTTGCTGGATGTGCCCGAAGATGGCTTCTCCCTGTGCTGCCAGATCCGGGCCTTGCCAGGGTGCGGCGAGCTGCCGGTGATCGCCCTGAGCGACGCCCTGCAAGGCAGCGCCCGCCAGCATTGTCACGGCGTCGGCCCGACCGAGCAGTTGCTCAAGCCGGTGCGTTTCGAGCTGTTGCAAGCCGTGTTGCAGCGCCGCCTGCTGTGCCCGCTAGAGGGTGAAAGCGCCGGCAGTTAGGCGCTTATGCCACTTTTTTAAGCGCAGTGACGATGCTTAACTGAATTCAAGGCCTCAATCAACGCGGCCTTTTATCAGGAGGCCCGTCATGAATCTGCACCAGTTCGCCGAAACCCACGACGTTACCAACCAGCCACCGTCACTCGATGGCGCCAATTTGTATCGCCTCGACCTGCCCTTGCAGGAGTGGTCGCGGCGCTTTGGGGCAGGCTGGGCAGAGGCTCGCATCGACGCCTACGGCGCCTTGGCGGGTGGACCGCTGATGGCGGCGGGGTTCCTGGCGAATCAGAACAAGCCGGTGTTCAACAGCCATGATCGCTATGGTCACCGCATTGATCTGGTGGAGTTTCATCCGGCCTATCACGAACTGATGCGCACCGCCGTCGAGCATGGCCTGCCTTCGCTGCCCTGGGCCCATCCCCAGGCGGGTGCCCATGTCGCCCGCGCGGCCATGACCTACCTGCATAGCCAGGCCGAAGCTGGCACGGGGTGCCCGCTGACCATGACCTTCGCCTGCGTGCCGGCCCTGCGCCTGCAGCCGGATCTGGCTGACACCTGGCTGCCGAAAATCCTCAACACTGAATACGACCCGCGCAATGTCGGCATCGCCCATAAAACCGGCGCAACCATCGGCATGGCCATGACCGAGAAACAGGGCGGCACCGATGTCCGGGCCAATACCACCCGCGCCTGCCCCTTGGGCGCCGGCGGCCCAGGCCAACCCTATGAGCTGGTGGGCCATAAGTGGTTCTGTTCGGCGCCGATGTGCGACGCCTTCCTGACCCTGGCCCAGACTGACAAGGGTTTGACCTGTTTCCTACTGCCCCGGCAGCGCCCGGACGATACGCGTAACCAGTTCTATATCCAGCGCCTGAAAAACAAGCTCGGCAACTGCTCCAACGCCTCCAGCGAAGTCGAATTCCGCGGCGCCCTGGCGTGGATGGTCGGCGAAGAAGGCCGTGGCGTACCGACCATTATCGAGATGGTGGCCATGACCCGTTTCGACTGCATGGTTGGCTCCAGTTCCTTGATGCGTCAGGCGCTGACCCAGGCCAGCCATCATTGCGCCCATCGTTTGGTTGGTGGCCGCGTGCTCAGTGAACAGCCGTTGATGCAGAACGTGCTGGCGGACCTGGCCCTGGAAAGCGAAGCGGCCCTGGCCTTGAGCCTGCGCATGGGCCGGGCGCTGGACCATCTGGCCGATGAGCAGGAAGCCAAGTTCGCGCGGCTGGTGACGGCGGTGGGCAAGTATTGGATCTGCAAGCGTGCGCCGGCGATGATCAACGAAGCCGCCGAATGCATGGGCGGCGCCGGCTATGTCGAGGACAGCATCCTGCCGCGCCTGTACCGTGAGGCGCCGGTCAATTCGACGTGGGAAGGTTCCGGCAACGTGCAATGCCTGGACGTGCTGCGGGCCTTGTCGAAAGAGCCCGGTGTGCTGGAGACATTGTTTGTCGAACTGGGCGATGGGCATGGCGATAAACGCCTGGCCCGACATATCGAGCAATTGAAGTCGGCGTTTATGGACACCCAGGATATCCAGTACCGGGCGCGGCAGTTGACCGAGGATATTGCTGTGGCCCTGCAGGCAAAATTGCTGCTGGAGGCGGGCAATGCCAGTGTCAGCGATGGGTTTATAGCCAGCCGCTTGGGCGAATCGTCGGGGCGGGTATATGGCACCTTGCCACGAGGTGTGGATGTGCAGGCCATCGTCGCCCGCTCAACTCCGTCTCTCTGAATAAACCCGGTAAAAAATGTGGGAGCTGGCTTGCCTGCGATAGCGGTGGGTCAGCTACCTCTATATTGGCTGATCCGCCGCCATCGCAGGCAAGCCAGCTCCCACAGCGGTTGCATTGATCTTCAGTGGGCATTCCAATTCAGAGTTTGCGTCTGGCAGCGATGCAGGCAAGATGACCTCCTGCATGTAAGAAAACAGGAAGCCTACCGTGACCGAAGCTTTTGTTGTCGTTCAAACCGCCGAAGAGGCCGTGGACCGGCTGGCGGCTCTGCATGAGCGTGCTACCGGCGCGCTCAACCAGGCCCTCAAGCAATACCTCAAGGATCGCGTCGAGCCCGACGCCGCACAGCGTGCTTTGTTTCGCTATCCGGAACTGCGCCTGACCTACCACTGCCACGGCGAAGTCCCACAGACCACCCGCGCGTATGCCAAGGTGCAGTTGCCGGGCACTTACAGCGTCACCGTCACCCATCCGTCAGCGTTTCGCAAATACCTGCTGGAACAACTGGTGCCGCTGATGCACGACTTCACCGTGACGGTGGAAGTGGGCGTCAGCCAGCAGAACATCCCTTATCCGTACGTGGTCGAGCAGGGTGATGAACTGGCCGGCTCCGGCGTAACGGCCGCGACCCTGGCACGGGTGTTCCCCAGCACCGACCTGTCTGCCGCCACCGATGGCATCGCCGATGGCCTTTATGACTGGGAAAACACCGACCCACTGCCCCTGGCACTGTTCGATGCGGCCCGCGTGGACTTTTCCCTGCGTCGCCTGGTGCACTACACCGGCAGCGACTGGCGCCATGTGCAGCCGTGGATTCTGCTGACCAACTACCACCGCTACGTCGACCAGTTCATCGTCCATGGCCTGGAACAGTTGCGCAGCGACCCACGCTTTATCCGCATGGTGTTGCCGGGCAATGTGATCATCGAAAAAGGCATGGACCATGGCGAAGCGTCTGCCATTGCCGCAGGCGTGGTCTGGCACCGTTATCAGATGCCGGCCTACCACTTGCAGGCCAGTGACGGCCACGGCGTGACCCTGGTCAACATCGGTGTCGGCCCGTCCAACGCCAAGAACATCACCGACCACCTGGCGGTGCTGCGTCCCCATTGCTGGCTGATGATTGGCCACTGTGGTGGCCTGCGCCAATCCCAGACCATCGGTGACTATGTGCTGGCCCACGCTTATATGCGGCGCGACGGCATTCTCGACCGCGTGGTGCCGCCGAACATTCCGATCCCAGCCCTGGCCGAAGTGCAGATGGCATTGCAACAAGCGGCGGCTAACGTCACGGGCGAGAAGGGCGAGCAACTGAAAAAGCGCCTGCGCACCGGTACCGTGTTGACCTACGACGATCGCAACTGGGAACTGCGCTGGGCCCAGGAGCGGCCGCTGATCAACCTGTCCCGCGCCGTGGCCGTGGATATGGAGAGCGGCACCATCGCCGCGCAAGGCTACCGTTTGCGGGTGCCTTACGGCACATTGCTGTGCGTGTCGGATAAGCCGTTGCACAGTGAAATCAAGTTGCCAGGTTCGGCCAACGCGTTCTATGAACGGGCTGTGAGCCAGCACTTGAAGATCGGTATCGAGGCGGTGGACTTGTTGCGCACCGAGCTCAACTCGTTGCACTCGCGCAAACTGCGCAGCTTTGACGAGCCGCCGTTCCGCTAAATAGCGGGGTGGTTATTTAACGGTCAGGCCACTAGCATGGTCGGTCCTGACCGTTAGATGTTCCATTGCCATGTCCCGTCCTGCCCGCCCTGACTCGCGCCGCCCTGGCGTGAAACCTCCCCATGCCGCTGCTCGCCGTGTCGCCAAGGCACCGCCGGCCGAGCCGAAGCTGATCCTGTTCAATAAACCTTTTGATGTGCTGACCCAGTTCAGTGACGAAGGCGGTCGCGCCACGCTCAAGGATTTTATTGATATCCCGGGCATCTACCCGGCTGGACGCCTGGACCGGGACAGTGAAGGCCTGTTGCTGCTGACCAACGATGGCCAGTTACAGGCGCGGATTGCCGACCCCAAGCACAAACTGGCGAAAACCTATTGGGTGCAGGTGGAGGGCGAGCCCACCGAGGAGCATCTGCAACGTCTGCGCACCGGTGTGGAGTTGAACGATGGCATGACCTTGCCGGCTGAAGCCCGGCGACTGGACGAGCCGGTACTCTGGCCCCGCAACCCGCCGGTACGTTTTCGTAAAAACATCCCGACCTATTGGCTGGAGCTGGTGATTCGCGAGGGGCGCAACCGTCAGGTACGACGCATGACCGCCGCCGTAGGCTTGCCGACCTTGCGTCTGGTGCGGGTGAAAATCGGCGACTGGTCGATTGAAGGCCTGGGCCAAGGCCAGTACCGCGAAGTGCCGGCGCGCTTATAAAGCCCCGGACTCGATCAGGCCGATCACCACGCTCTTGATGATAAACGCGGCCACGCCCAGGCCCAGCACGAAGAACAGAATCAGCGAGCCAAAGCGCCCGGCCTTGGATTTCTTCGCCAGGTCCCAGACGATAAAGCCCATGAAAATGATCAGGATGGTGACCAGGCCGGTCATCATCCATTCTTCAAACAGCACGGGGTCAATCGAATTCATTGGGCAGTTTCCGACAAAGGCAGGCGCGGAGTATAAGGCAAGGGGGCAGGTTCAAAGTTGACCTGCGTCGGTGCGTCGCACCCTGATGTCATTGCCTGAACATGGGCAAAAAGTGGCAGCTGGCTTGCCTGCGATAGCGGTGTGCCTGCAAGACCGCTATCGCGGGCAAGCCCGCTCCCACATGGGATGGGTGGGGCGTCTTAGGTCCGCAGGTGAGTCAACGGCAACTCCGTGCTGTTGAGCACCTGGTTCAGCACAAAGCTGGAGCGCACGCTGGTCACGCCCTCAATCCGGGTCAGGTGCCCCAGCAGCAGTTTTTGATAGTGATCCATATCCGGCACCACCACCTTCAGCTGATAGTCGGCATCCATCCCGGTGACCAGGCTGCATTCCAGCACTTGCGGCAAGGTGCGGATCGCCGCTTCAAAGTTCTCGAAACGTTCGGGCGTGTGTCGGTCCATGCCGATCAACACGTAGGCCGTGAGGCTCAGGCCCAGCATCTTGCGGTCGAGCAGGGCGACCTGGCGTGAGATGTAGCCGTCGTCCTCCAATTGCTTGACCCGGCGTGAGCAGGGTGACGGTGACAGGCCGATCCGCTCGGCCAGCTCCTGGTTGGAGATCCTCGCGTCGCGCTGTAATTCCGCCAAAATACTCAGGTCGTATCGGTCAAGTTTGCTCATGGGGCTGGCCTTTGTCGTAACTATTGCTGCGAATTATCTATCCAGGGTTAAAAATTGCGCAAGCACTGTTTATTGACGCAATCTTCGCAATCATCTGTCGGGCCCTCACGCCTATGATTACCAACAGAATCACTGCCCGGACATAGAGTCCACAGCAGCCCGCCCAATCAGGCCGGCTGCGGCCCGCCAACCCCACCGGGTTGTGCCGGCCCCCGGGCTGCACACTGTCCACAAGACGGCGTGAGGTGAGCCAACGTCATAAGCGTTGAGCCAGGACGAAGTTCTCAAGGGGCGACCGACGGGTCGCCCCTTTTCTTTTGCCGGCGAAAATTGTGCTGGTGACTGATAACCTGTCGCAGAACCGGGCCCGGCTTTTCCAGTCTCATGCACAGGCCCTAATCCGCAGTGAGGAATAGCATGAAGCGCATCTGGCGTTTGGCAGGTGTAGGTGTGTTGATGGTCACCTTGGGCACGCAGGTGATGGCCGACGAACGAGACAACGCACCCCGCCAGGGGCAAGGCCCGCAGGGCGGTGGTGGACCGCGTGAGCGGGGGCCGGAACACAGCCAGCCGCGCCCGCAAAACCAACCGGTAGAGCGCGCCGGCCAGAACGGCCAGTGGCAGGCTCGCCCTCAAGGTAATGAAGCGCCGCGCCCGGCACCGCAGGCGGGGAGCAATCTGCCGATCCAGGGCCGGCCCGATTCCGTGGGCCAGACCCAGGAGCCGCGCCAGGGCAACTACCGTGACATTCCCCGGCGCAATGATGGCAACCAGCATTGGCAAACCGGTGGCCCTGGCTCGCGGCCTGGCTACAACGGCCACCCCAATGATAACCGCTGGCCAGGCCGCCCCGACGGCCATGGCAACGGCTGGGGCCCCGGCCCGCAGTATCGGCCCGGCTACACGGTGGACCGCTTCCCCGACCGCAATTACCGTGTGCCCTATCGCGGCCAGGATTACTTTTTCTCGGGCGGCTATTGGTACCGGCCCCAGGGCCCGCGCTATGTTGTGGTCACGCCGCCCTATGGGATCCGCGTGCATTACCTGCCGGACTATGCGCGTGAAGTGTGGGTCGGCAGTGCGCTGTTTTTTCTCGCCGCTGGCGCCTATTACAGCTACGAGACCAGCACCCAGCAGTACGTGGTGGTGCAACCGCCGGTGGCCATGCCGCCGCAGCCGACGCCCCAGGGCAACGGGTATGACGTAGTGGCCTATCCCGCCAATGGCCAATCTCCCGCCCAGGTGCAGCAGGACGGTTACGATTGCTATCGCTGGGCGGTGCAGCAAAGTGGCTTCGACCCCCAGACCGTCACCTACGCGCCTGCGCCGGCGGTGGTGCAAACCTACCGCCAGGCCCAGGGCAACTGCCTGAGCAGTCGCGGGTACCAGGTGACCTACTAGGCCTTGCTGCCCGTGACCACTTCCTGCGGGTCGGCGTGCACCAGCACCTCGGCCCGTGGGTAGGCCTGATGGATGGCATCGGCGGCCTGGTCGCTGATGCCATGGGCTACCGACAAGCTCAACTCCCCCGGCAACTCCAGATGCAACTGCACAAACCAGTGGTTGCCGGAAATCCGCGTGCGCAAATCATGGGCACCCAGTACGCCGGGCACGCTACAGGCCAGTTCCAGCATGTGCTGGCTGACGTCTGCCGGCAGTTCTTCGTCCATCAGCACGGCAAAGCTTTCCCGGGCGATCTGGATCGCGCTCCACAAAATGTACAGGGCGATCGCCAGGCCAAACCAGGCATCGACCTGATGCCAGCCGAAGGCCGCCAGCACCAGCGCCAATAGAATGCTGCCATTGAGCAGCAAGTCGGAACGGTAGTGCAGCGAGTCGGCGCGCACCGCGTTCGAGCCGGTTTCGCGGATCACCCGGTGTTGCACGGCCAGCAGCGCCACGGTCAGCACCAGCGACATCACAATCACTGCAATACTCAGCCAGGGCGCGCCTACGGGTTCCGGGTGCTGCAGGCGTTGGTACGCCTGGAAGGCGATCAATACCGCGCTGCCGGCGATAAACAGCGCCTGGGCCATGCCCGCCAGGGATTCCGCCTTGCCATGGCCGTAGCGGTGATCATCATCCGCCGGGCGCAGCGCGTAATGCACCGCCAGCAGGTTGAGCAGTGACGTCACGCCGTCGAGCAGCGAATCGGTCAGCCCGGCCAACATGCTCACCGAACCACTGAACCACCAGGCGATGGCTTTGCCGATAATCAGAATACTGGCCACGCCGACCGAGGCGCGGGTGGCCAGGCGCAATAGCCGGGCGTGTTCGGTGCTGGTGTTCATGGGGCAATCAGGTCCTTACGCAGCAGGTTGCAGGCCCAGGGACGCGAGTTGTTGCACGCTGCCCTTGAACTGGATCAGGCGCGGGTCGTCCAGCGGCAGGTTGCGGCCGGTTTCGTGCTCGATGATGGTTTGCAGCTTGGTGTTATCCACCTTGCCGTCGGCGCCGATGGCTTCTTGCAGTTTTTCGGGGGCCACTTGTGCGGTTTTGCCGGGCTCGAAGTAAATCGCGCCGGTGGCGAAGTCCACGCCAAAGGCGATCAGGCCGGGGATCACATAAAACAGCAGGCCGACCGCGTCGAGCACGGCAATTGCCGGGTCGATCTTGCCGTCGATCTGGCCACGGCGATCAGGATAGAAAATCGAACCGCAGGCCGTCAGTTGGCTCAACAGGGTGACGGCCAGAACACCGCCGATGACACGGGAAGCAATACGCATGAGACTCTCCTGAACACTTGTAGGGTGTGACTATAAAGCAGATCTACCAGGTGCCCCCCTCTAATGTGGGAGCCTTTCCAAAGGGACATGGCCGCGCCTGAGAGACCACCGATATCCAGCCGTTCGCCGTTATACTCGCCGCTCTGCTTTGGAGCCAGTATGAATTCGTTGCCAATCGATGATGTTTTACCCGCCTTGCGTGAAGCCTTGGCGACGCGCCATGAAGCCGTGCTCGAAGCACCGCCCGGCGCCGGTAAGACCACGCGGGTGCCGTTGGCGCTGTTGCACGAAACCTGGCTGGCCGGGCAAACCATCCTGATGCTTGAACCCCGCCGGCTCGCCGCCCGCGCCGCAGCCGAACGCCTGGCCAGTGAGCTGGGGGAAAAGGTCGGGGAAACCGTCGGCTACCGGATCCGCCTGGACAGCAAGGTCGGCCCCAACACTCGTATTGAAGTGGTCACCGAAGGCATCCTCACCCGGCGCCTGCAGGATGACCCGGCACTGGATGGCGTGGGCCTGCTGATCTTCGACGAATTCCACGAGCGTAGCCTCGACGCCGACCTGGCGCTGGCCCTGAGCCTCAATGGCCGCGAGCTGTTTCGCGATGAACAACCGCTGAAAATCCTGCTGATGTCCGCCACCCTTGAAGGCGAACGGCTGTCAGGGCTGCTCGACGACGCGCCGATTCTGCGCAGTGAAGGGCGCATGTACCCGGTGCAGATGCGCTGGGGGCGGCCGTTCCAGCCTGGGGAATTTATCGAGCCGCGGTTGGTGCAGACCATTCTTGAAGCCCTGCACGACGAAACCGGCAGCGTGCTGGTGTTTCTGCCGGGGCAGGCGGAGATTCGCCGGGTTCATCAACAGTTGGCGGATGCCCTCGGTGAGCGCGGCGATGTGCTGCTGTGCCCGCTGCATGGCGAGCTTGACCTGGCAGCGCAGCGAGCGGCCATCGACCCGGCGCCGGCGGGCAAGCGCAAGGTGGTACTGGCCACTAACATCGCCGAGACCAGCCTGACCATCAATGGCGTGCGGGTGGTGATCGACGCCGGGCTGGCGCGGGTTCCGCGTTTCGACCCCGGCAGCGGCATGAGCCGTCTCGACACCCAGCGCATCTCCCGCGCCAGCGCCACCCAGCGTGCCGGCCGGGCCGGGCGGCTGGAGCCGGGCGTGTGCTATCGGTTGTGGTCCGAGGACCAGCATGAAGGGCTGGCGGCCTATGGCAGCGCGGAAATTCTCTCGGCAGACCTGGCTGGCCTGGCCCTGCAACTGGCGCGCTGGGGCGTGACGCCAACACAATTGGTGTGGCTCGATGTGCCACCCACTGCCGCTTATGCCCAGGCCCAGGACTTGCTCGAACGCCTGGGGGCGCTCAAGGACGCGACCTTGACCCCCCACGGACAGAAAATGGCCAGCCTGCCGGCGCACCCGCGTATCGCCCATTTGTTGTTGCGCGGCCAGGACCTGGGGCTGGCGAACATGGCGTGTGATGTTGCCGCGCTGCTGGGCGAGCGCGACATCTTGCGCGGTGCCGGTGCGGATGTGCACAGTCGTCTGGCCTTGTTGTCCGGAGAGGAACGCGCCCGTGGCACTCAAGGCGGCGTACAGCGGGCCCGGCAATTGGCCCGGCAATATCGCGGCTATCTAAGAGGCAAGGCCGAACAGCCGGTGGCTGATCCCGATCACCCGCGTTGGCTGGGGGCGCTGCTGGCGCTGGCCTACCCGGACCGGGTGGCCCAACAACGCCGTGCGGGCGGTGCCGAATATCGTCTGGCCAACGGGCGCGCCGCGCTGTTTGCCGAAGCCGACAGCCTGATGAAGCAGCCGTGGCTGGTCATCGCCGACCTGGGCAGCCGCCAGGGCCAGCGTGAAGAGCGGATTTACCTGGCTGCAGACTTCGACCCGACGCTGTTCGACTCGGTATTGGCCGAACAGGTGCGCTGTTTCGACCAGCTGGATTGGGACGAGCGCGAAGGCGTGTTGCGTGCCGAACGCCAGCGCAAGGTCGGTGAACTGGTACTCAGTCGCGAGCCGCTGACCGGCCTGGACGAGTCCGCCCGCAGCCAGGCGCTGGTCAACCTGGTGCGGCGCAAAGGCCTGGAACTGCTGCCCTGGACCCCGGAGCTGCGCCAGTGGCAGGCCCGTGTCATGCTGCTGCGCCAACTGGACTCCGGCAAGCCCGGCGAATGGCCCGACGTCAGCGACAGCGCGTTGCTCGCCAGCCTGGAACATTGGCTGATGCCGTACCTGGGCAAGGTCTCGCGCTTGAGCCATTTCGCCAACCTGGATCTTTCCAGCTTCCTGCATAACCTGCTGCCCTGGCCGCTGCCCCAGCGCCTGGATGAACTGGCGCCCCATCATTTGAAGGTGCCTTCGGGCTCATCGGTGCGCCTGGACTATAGCGAGCATCCGCCGATTCTCGCGGTGCGCCTGCAGGAACTGTTTGGCCTGGCCGATACCCCGCGCATCGCCGGTGGACGGCAGGTGGTGAAGTTGCACTTGTTATCGCCAGCGCGGCGTCCGGTGCAGGTGACCCAGGATCTGGCGAACTTCTGGCGCAGTACCTACGCCGAGGTGAAGAAGGATCTGAAGGGGCGGTATCCCAAGCATTACTGGCCCGATGACCCGTTGGTGGCAGAAGCGACCGCGCGGATCAAGCCGCGCAAGTAATCATGCTTAATATCTGAATGTAGGAGCTGGCCTGCGATAGCGATCTGTCCGCCAGAACCTGGCCAACTGACCCAGCGCTATCGCAGGCAAGCCAGCTCCTACACCAACCCTATTCCACATCGGGTCGTGTGCTGTGGGCTATTGCGCGGCGGGCAGCAGGAACCGTGCAATCACCGGCAAATGATTGGAAATACGCAATGTATCGTCCTGCCGCACCCGCGCTTCAACCTTCTTCAACCTCGGGCTATAGAACAGATAATCCACCGTACGGTCCGGCCCATCGAGGCCCGGGTCATTGGGGAAGTGGGTCAGCCACTGGGCGCGGTCGATCCCGCTGGATTGACTGTTGCTGGGGACCATCGGGTATTTGTCCCACAACAGATGCAGCTCACTGTCCGGCGAATACTGCCCGCGTCTGTCGGCGTCCAGGCGCAGGAACTGCCCCAGGGGCAACAGATTGAAATCCCCGCCAATCAGCCACGGCGTGCCCCGGCTTTCGAACTTATCCAGCAGCTTGATGGTCGCCTCGACCTGCTCGCGCACCGCGCTGTGGCCGGGGGCGGCGTTGTCCAGGCGGGTGTTGAGCACCGCCAGTTGGCCCCCGTCGCTCAACGGCAGGTAACTGAGCAGCAGCGCGGGCTTGGGTTGAAACTGACGGCTGATCAGGTTGGCCGGGGCCACCGGCAGTTGCAGGCGTTCGGCATGTTCGATCTGGTAGCGGCTGAGGGTCACCAGCTTGCGGCCGACACTGCCGAAGATATGCCGGTCGGGCACAAAGTCGGCTTTCCAGTCGAAGGCCTCGACGCTGCACGGGTAGAGGTCCACCAGCCGCTCCTGAAGCAGCGCCAGTTGGTCCTGGTAGTGGGATGGCTTGGCGCCTTCGTCCAGTTCCTGCAGCAACAGTACGTCCGGTTGCTCGTCACGGATCACCCGCGCCACTTCGTCCAGGCTGGAGGCCATGTCTTCAGGGGTGGGGCGCTCGTCCGGGCCACTGCCGTCGGGGGTGTCGTACCAGAACACATAGTTCTTGCCCGCCAGGTATTGCACGTTCCAGGTCATCACCTTGAGTGCCTGGCCGGGCAGCAGCGTCGGCGCACGCGGGGCCACGCAGCTGACGGGTAGGGTCTGTTTGTCGGCGGGGCGCCAGGTCAGGCTGTAGATCAGGGCCGTCAGCAAGCCTGCGAGGATCAGCAGGCCTACCAGGGTTTTACGCAGTAAACGGGTCATCGGCTCGCCTTATGGCGCTGCGGGACAGGCCCCGAGCATACCCGACCGGTGGCCGGGAGCCCAGGGAGCACGTTAGCGAGCGTCGGCATCACCGGCGATCAGCATGAACAGGCGGAACAGCACTACGCTGGTAAACAGCTGCAAGAAGCTATGGGCACTGTCGATCAGCACCGCCAGCAGCGGGTTCTGCGGGTCGGGCCAGGCTGCGACGCTGGCACCCTTGAGCAGCCACAGTGGGGTCATCACGCACAACAGGCAGACCAGGATGCGCAGAAAATGCCCACGGGTCAGACGGAAACTTTCCTTCATCGCCGCCAGCGCGGGCATCCCGCGCAGCACCAGCAAGTACTCGGCGAAGGCCAGGGTGACCATCAGCCACAGCCCCGGCAGGAAATACAACGACAGCCCCAGCAGAATCAGCAGGGTGCTCATGGCCGTCAGCAACGCGTAGCGTGGCCACAAGGTCAGCGCCATGGCCAGCACGGCGGCGGTGCGCGGCGACTCGCCACGGCTGCGGGCGTCGAGAAACAGGATCAGGGCGGCGGTGTACAGCGGATACACCAGCAAACCCACGATCATGCTGTAGCCGGTAAACGCCTCCGGGCCCAGGGTGCGATCGAGCACTTGTTGCAGCACGGCCTCGAGGATCACCAAGGGCAGGCACAACTGCACGATGGCGCCCAGGTTGCGCTGGAAAAAGTAGAAAGAGTCGCGCAGAACGGTCAACGGATTCATCAAAGTCATCACAGGCGGAAAAAGCAGCGGACACTTTAACCGATCACCGACAAACGTAAACCTTGGGTAAAGATCATTGAAACGCCGCAGGCCAGCCCCATTACTGGTGGCGTACCTTGCCCATTGCGGGCGGGACGCAGATTTTTACCGGCAATCTAACGAGGTCGCCATGAACAGCGAAGAGCAAACCCTGATCGACGGACTGTTTTCACGGTTGCAGCAAGCCGAAACGGACTCAGCCCCCCGCGACGCCCAGGCAGAAGCGCGGATCAAGGAGCACATCACTCGCCAACCGGCCGCCGGGTATTTCATGACTCAGGCGATTCTGGTGCAGGAAGCCGCGATCAAAAGCCTGGATGCGCAGAACAAGCAGCAGGCGCAACAGATCCAGCAATTGCAGGATGAACTGCAACGGGCCAAGACAACGCAGCCGGCCACCAGCGGTGGTGGGTTCCTGTCGAGCATCTTTGGCGGCAGCTCCCGCGAGCCGCAGCCTGCGCCGAGCGCGCCGGCCTCTGGCGCGGGTGGTTGGCGCGAGCCGACTCGGCCCGGCTTCAGCGCGCCGACGCCGCAACAGAGCTTTGGCACCCCACAACAGAACTATCAGCAACCCCAGCAGGCGGCGCCCGCAGGTGGTGGTTTTCTCGGTGGCGCCCTGAAAACCGCCGCCGGGGTGGCCGGGGGGGTGATGCTGGCCCAAGGCATCAGCAGCCTGTTCAGCCACAACCAGCAGACGCAGGTGGTGGAAGAGATCGTTCGCGAAGAGCCGGCACCTGCCAGTGACAACGGCGGCTGGGGCAATGACGAGCAGCGTTTCGCTGACAATGACAGCGCCGACAGCGGTTATGCCGACGATTCTTCCTTCTTTGGCGACGACGACTCCTTCGTCTGACACCCACTGAACCGGGGCGCGCTGTCGCCCCGGTCTGATTTTTCTCGGAAACCTCCTCTTGGCTGGCATACTGACGACCTTTGCGGGCCATCACGTCCGCCAGTGCGATGAGGATATACGGTGAAAAAAATTGCAGTGTTCGCCGATGTGCAGAACCTCTATTACACCGTGCGCCAGGCCTATGGTTGCCACTTCAACTACGCCGCCCTGTGGGCCGATATCAGCCAGCGCGGGCAGATCGTCGAGGCGTACGCCTATGCCATCGACCGTGGCGACAGCAAGCAGCAGCAATTCCAGCAGATCCTGCGCAACCTGGGCTTTACCGTGAAGCTCAAGCCGTACATCCAGCGCAGCGATGGCTCGGCCAAGGGCGACTGGGACGTGGGCATCACCATCGACATCATGGACGCCGCCGCCCATGTCGACGAAGTGGTGCTGGCCTCGGGTGATGGAGATTTCGATATGTTGCTCGACCGCATCATCCATAAACATGGCGTCGAAGCCGTGGCCTACGGCGTGCCGGGGCTGACGGCCAATTCGTTGATCCGCGCGGCCAGCCGCTACGTGCCTATCGAAGGCGCGTTGTTGCTCAAATAGATTTTCAGATGGGGTTGGAACAGGTTTGGAACGTATAGCGGTCATCGACTTTGAAACCACCGGCATCTCGCCGAGCAGCAGTTGCCGGGCCACGGAAATCGCCGTGGTCATCCTGGAGCAGGGCCAGATCGTGGACCGCTACCAGAGCCTGATGAACGCCGGTGTGCGCGTGCCGGGGTTTATCGAGCAACTGACCGGCATCAGCAATGCCATGCTGCGCAGCGCGCCGCCGGCCGAGCGGGTGATGAACGAGGTCAATGAATTTGTCGGCACCACGCCGCTACTGGCGCACAACGCCGCGTTCGACCAGAAGTTCTGGGACTTCGAACTGGGCCTGATCCGCCGCACCCGCCTGCAAAAATTCGCCTGCTCGCTGCTCCTGGCCCGCCGGCTGATGCCCACGGCGCCCAACCACAAACTCGGCACCCTGACGTCCTATGCGCAATTGCCCCACACCGGCAAGGCTCACCGGGCGATGGCGGATGCGGAAATGGCGGCCAACCTCACCGCCCACCTGGCCCAGGAACTGCGCCGCACCCACGGCTTGCGCGAGTTGACCCATGATCTGCTGTGCAGCCTGCAAAAAGTGCCGGCAGCGAAGATCAATGACCATCTGAAGAAACATCGCGGGTTCTGATCCCGATTCTCAGAACGATAAAGAGCAAAATGTGGGCGTCGGGTGTGGGTAGGCCAGTTGGTGTATTCGTGGCTGATACACCGCTATCGCAGGCAAGCCAGCTCCCACATGGGATCGCATCCAGTCCGGGCAATCGGGTCAACTGTGGGGGCCGGGTGTGCTCGCGATGGTGGTGTGTCAGTTGAGATATTTTGGCCTGATACACCGCTATCGCAGGCAAGCCAGCTCCCACATGGGATCGCATCCAGTCCGGGCAATCGGGTTAGCTGTGGGGCCGGGTGTGCTCGCGATGGTGATGCGTCAGTTGAGATATTTTGGCCTGATACACCGCTATCGCAGGCAAGCCAGCTCCCACATGGGATCGCATCCAGCCCGGGCAATCGGGTTAGCTGTGGGGCCGGGTGTGCTCGCGATGGTGGTGTGTCAGTTGAGATATTTTGGCCTGATACACCGCTATCGCAGGCAAGCCAGCTCCCACATGGGATCGCATCCAGCCCGGGCAATCGGGTCAACTGTGGGAGCCGGGCTTGCCCGCGATAGCGCTCGTTCAGGCGCTGCCATTCTTTCCCTCCAAATACCCCAACGGCAACCGCCGCTCTACGGCGCTCGACAAGATGATCGAGGTTTTGCTGAACCCGAATTTCGCCACCCGGTTGATCAGGCTTTCCAGTTCCGGCATCGAACCCACCGCCGCCTGCATGATCACGCAGGGGTCGCCGGTGACCCGATGGCATTCGGTCAGTTCGGGGATTTCTGCCAGCGCGTCGTAGACTTTCTGGCTGCCGTTTTTGGTCAAGCGCAGTTCAATCGTGCACTGGATCGGCAGGCCGATCTTGGACAGGTCGACCTTGGCCTGGTAACCGGTGATCACTCCGCTGGCCTCCAGCTTGGCCACGCGTTCAGCCACGGCGGGGGCGGAGAGGTTTACGGTGCGGGCCAGTTGCGCGTAAGTGGCGCGACCATCCTTGAGCAGGGCGCTGAGGAGCATGCGATCGTATTTGTCCATGAATAAGGCTCTGGCAATGGCGGGCTTTCGAATACAAGGCTTATAGCCCTGATAACCATGATTTGAAAAGTGTATGGGCGCTTTAAACAGGTTTTGTAACTTATGTTTACTGGTGTGGATTTCTAAAATAACGATCCCTTGTCCTGCTGCAGAGCTGCCCATGCCTGGCCCACGTCGTTTTCCCTTACCGTTGATCGCAGCTTTTTTTGCGCTGTATGTGATTTGGGGGTCTACTTACCTGGTGATCCGTATTGGCGTGGAGTACTGGCCGCCGCTGATGTTGGCGGGTATTCGCTTCTGTACTGCAGGGGCGCTGATGTATGGCTACCTGCGCTGGCGCGGGGTGCCGGCACCGACCTGGGCGCAGTGGAAGGCCGCGGGCATGATCGGCATCTTGCTGCTGACCTTCGGTAATGGCGCAGTGAGTGTGGCTGAACACAGCGGCGTGACTTCCGGTGTCGCTGCGCTGGCCGTGGCGACGGTGCCGTTGTTTACCTTGCTCTGTGGATATTTCTGGGGCGCGCGTAATACCCGTCTGGAGTGGGCCGGGGTGATTCTGGGGATGATCGGCATTGCCATGCTCAATATGGGCTCCAACCTGCAATCGAGCCCGTTGGGCGCTGGGCTGCTGTTGTTTGCCGCCGCTTCCTGGGCTTTTGGTTCGGTATGGAGCCGGCACTTGCCGTTGCCCCAGGGCGCCATGGCCAGCGCCGCCGAAATGCTGATCGCCGGGGTGGTGCTGCTGATCGGAAGTGCACTCAAGGGCGAGCACCTGCAAGCGATGCCCCCGGTGGAAGGCTGGCTGGCCCTGGCTTATCTGACCGTATTTGGCTCGATCATCGCCTTCAACGCTTATATGTACCTGCTCAAGCACGTGCGTCCGGCAGCGGCCACCAGCTATGCCTACGTCAACCCGGCGGTGGCGGTGTTGCTGGGCATCGTGTTTGTCGGCGAGACCATTGGCCTGGAAGAAGCCCTGGCGATGTTGGTGATTATCAGCGCCGTGTTGTTGATCAGCCTGCCCCAGTGGCGCAAGCCGAAGCCGGAAATAAGGTAAACTGCCGCGCATTACGCCCTTGCGCTGAATTTTTCCTACGGTAAACACATGACTTTCGCCACACTTGGCCTGATCGAACCCTTGCTGCGCGCCCTTGAGGCGCTTGGCTACCAGACCCCGACGCCGGTGCAGGCGCAAGCCATTCCTGCGGTGCTGGCCGGTCGCGACCTGATGGCTGCGGCCCAGACCGGCACCGGCAAGACTGCCGGCTTCGCCGTGCCGCTCCTGCAACTGTTGACCATGGAAGGGCCAAAAGTCACCGCCAACTCGGTGCGTGCGCTGATCCTGTGCCCGACCCGCGAGCTGGCCGAGCAGGTTCACGCCAGCGTCGCCCAGTACGCCGAGCACCTGCCGTTGACCACCTACGCGGTGTATGGCGGCGTCAGCATCAACCCGCAAATGATGAAGCTGCGCAAGGGGGTCGACGTGCTGGTGGCCACCCCTGGTCGCCTGATCGACCTGTTCCGCCAGAACGCGCTGAAACTCAATCAGCTGCAAACCCTGGTGCTGGATGAAGCCGACCGCATGCTCGACCTGGGTTTTTCCGAAGAGCTGGCGAACATTTACCGCATGCTGCCGAAAAAGCGTCAGACCCTGCTGTTTTCTGCGACCTTCTCCGATGACATCCGCCTGCTGGCCGGGCAGATGCTTATTGACCCGCTGAGCATCGAAGTCAGCCCGCGCAACGTCGCTGCCAACACCGTCAAGCAATGGGTGGTGCCGGTGGACAAGAAGCGCAAGGCGGAGCTGTTTGTGCATCTGATGCGCAAGGGCAAGTGGAAGCAGGTGCTGGTGTTCGCCAAGACCCGCAACGGTGTGGATGCATTGGTAGACAAGCTACAAGGCCTGGGGATCAATGCCGACGGTATCCACGGCGACAAGCCACAAGCCACGCGCCAGCGGGCACTGGACCGTTTCAAGGCCAGCGAGGTGCAGATCCTGGTGGCCACTGATGTGGCGGCCCGTGGCCTGGATATCGAAGATTTGCCGATGGTGGTCAACTTTGACCTGCCCATCGTCGCCGAGGACTACATCCACCGTATCGGCCGTACTGGCCGGGCCGGCAACACCGGCGAGGCGATTTCCCTGGTCTGTGCCGACGAAGTGAACATGCTCTCGGCCATCGAGATGCTGACCCGCCAGACCCTGACCCGCAAAATGGAACAGGACTTCGAACCGGAGCACCGCGTGCCCGACACCGATGCTAGCGGGCAGGTGGTGAAGAAGCCGAAAAAACCGAAGAAGCCTAAGACGTCTGGTGGTGGCGGTAAGCGCAACCTGGGCAAGTGGGTGGAAAGCGGGGAAGTGGCGGCGGAGCCGTCGATCAAGCCGGTGCGCAAGGTGCCTGTGTTTAATACCGGGCCGCGTAAGAAGAAGTAACTTCTTTGGCGTCTGTCAGGGCCTCATCGCAGGCAAGCAGCTCCCACATTTGAATGTGTTCACAGATCAAAATGTGGGAGCTGGCTTGCCTGCGAAGGCGGACCTGAGCTGCCCGCAACTATCGGCGCTGGAGCCACTCCAGCATGCCACGCCCCGCCATCCGCCCACTGGCAAAACACCCCGTCAGTAAATACCCACCTGTCGGTGCCTCCCAGTCCAGCATCTCCCCGGCACAAAATACCCCCGGTAGCTGCGTGAGCATCAAGCGCTCATCCAGCGCTTCAAACGGTACGCCGCCGGCGGTGCTGATGGCTTCATCCATCGGCCGGGTTTTTACCAGCGTCAGTGGCAGTGCCTTGATATCCACAGCCAACTGCGCCGGATCATTGAAGTGACCTGTGGGCGCCAACTCGCGTAACAGCGCAGCCTTTACCCCATCCAGGCCCAACTGGCTGTGCAAATGCTTGCTCATCGAGCGTGAGCCACGGGGCTTGGCCAATGCGGCCTGCACCTTGTCCAGCGGCTTGCCCGGCAGCAGGTCGATGTGCACGGTGGCTGAACCGTCGCGGTGGATCGCTTCGCGAATCGGCGCCGACAGCGCGTAGATCAGACTGCCTTCGATACCGGTCGCGGTGATCACGCATTCGCCCAGGCGGGGTTTGTCATCCGCCAACCCTATGGCGACGTTTTTCAGCGGCGCGCCGGCGAATTTGCTCACCATTAATTCGCTCCAGGCTGACACCTCGAAGCCGCAGTTGCTGGGCTGCAGCGGGGTGCAGGGCACGCCTTGGTGTTCCAGCAATTTGAGCCAGGCGCCGTCCGAGCCCAGGCGCGACCAACTGCCACCACCGAGGGCCAGCAGTACGGCATCGTTGTGGACAGTCTTCTCGCCCTCCGGGCTGTGGATAATTAAACCGCCGTGGGCATTCCAGCCCAGCCAGCGATGCCGGGTGTGGATAACTACCCCCTGGTCGCGCAGGCGCTTGAGCCAGGCGCGCAGCAGGGGGGCGGCTTTCATGTCGGTAGGAAACACACGGCCGGAGCTGCCGACAAAGGTTTCGATGCCCAAGCCATGAATCCACTCGCACAACGCCTCGGCACCAAACTGGCGCAGCAAGGGGGCAATGTCCGACGCGCGTTCGGCGTAGCGTGAAAGAAATGCCGGGTAGGCTTCGGAGTGGGTGATATTCATGCCGCCCACGCCCGCCAGCAGGAACTTGCGCCCCACCGATGGCATGCCGTCATACAGGTCCACCCGGACCCCGGCCTGGCTCAGGACTTCGGCAGCCATCAGCCCGGCGGGGCCGCCGCCGATGATCGTGACGTGAAAAGGCTGGGCTGGGATCTGAGGCATGGGGGTGACTGCGGTTCGGCGAAGTAGGGCGAGCATTCTACCCGAGGACCGCGAAACTGCCTGATCAAAAAACGTACACCTTCCTACATGCTATGTGGTGCCTGCCTTACAGGTGGTTACGCTCAAGTTATCCACAGGCCGTTCCACAGGCATTGTGGGTAACGCCCAGGTTTCAATGACAACCTGATGACGTCCACACCCGTTGCGCACTGTGGTGCAGGATGCCGTGGCGCCGGGCCAGGGCGTGGCGGTCCTTGCTGTAGCCGCCACCGATCACGCCCACCACCGGGATATCGCGGCCCAGGCAATGGCGCATCACGCTTTCGTCACGGGCGGCGACGCCTGCGTCTGTCAGCTTGAGGTAGCCGAGGGCGTCGTCCTTATGCACATCGACGCCCGCGTCATACAGCACCAGGTCGGGCTGATACAGCGGCAGCAGGTAGTTGAGGGCATCGTCCACCACCGTGAGGTAGTCGGCGTCGCCCATGCCCATGGGCAGCGGGATATCCCAGTCGCTGGCGGCCTTGCGCGCTGGGAAGTTCTTTTCGCAGTGCAGAGACACGGTAATGGCGTCCGGTGTGTCATGGAGGATGCGCGCGGTGCCGTCGCCTTGGTGCACGTCACAGTCGAAGATCAGCACCCGATTGACTCGCCCACTGGCCAGTAGGAAATGGCTGATCACCGCCAGGTCATTGAAGATGCAAAAGCCCGCCGGGTAATCGTAATGGGCGTGGTGGGTGCCGCCCGCCAGGTGGCAGGCCAGGCCATGTTCCAGGGCCTGCTCGGCCGCCAGCAACGAGCCACCGACCGCGCGCACGGTGCGTCGGGCCAGGGCTTCGCTCCAGGGCAGGCCCAGGCGCCGCTGGTCTTCGCGGGACAACTCACCGCTCATATAACGTTCGATATAGCCAGGGTCATGGGCCAGGGCGAGCACTTGGGCCGGGCACAATTCGGGGCGCAGCAGTTGGCTGTCCTGGGTCAGGCCGCTGTCGACCAGGTGATCGCGCAGCAGCCGGAATTTATCCATGGGGAAGCGATGATCCGCCGGGAACTCGGGGCTGTAGTCGTCGTGGTAGATCAATGGCAAAGGCATGGCAATTTCTGACAGGAACCAGCGACGGATCTTAACAGCGCTGTACACTCACGCACATGGCAAGGGAGGGGAACGATGGAGCCGATACTGCAGTTGGAAAGCGCGCGCCTGGTGTTGCGCCAATGGCGCGACAGCGATTTGCCGGAGTTTGCCCGGATGTGCGCCGACCCGCAGGTGATGCGCTATTTCCCGGCACCCCTGGACCGCCTGGAAAGCGCGGCATTGATCGGGCGAATACGTGGGCATTTTGCCGAGTATGGGTTTGGTGCGTGGGCCCTGGAGCGTAAGGACAGCGGCGAATTTATCGGCCTGACGGGGTTGATGAATGTCGGCTTTGAAGCCGACTTCACCCCGGCGGTGGAGATTGGCTGGCGCCTGGCCCGCGAGCACTGGGGCCTGGGTTTTGCCAGTGAAGCGGCCTGGACTGCATTGCGTTGTGGTTTTGACCGTTTGCAGTTGGAAGAGATAGTGGCCTTCACCACCGAGGCCAACCTGCCGTCGCAGAAAGTCATGCAGGCCATCGGTATGCATTACGATCCGGCGGCAGATTTTCAGCACCCCAGGCTCGCGGCGGACGATCCGCTGCGCCATCATGTGTTGTACCGCATCACTCGCGCCCAATGGTTGGATACGCTGCACGGATAGGCAGGCCGCCCGATGTTATTACCCGCCGCAGCCAAGACTGCGCGGTTTTGCTTTGTGTGAGGAGAGTTTGAATGAGCCAAGTGTTGGAAGATCTGGTCGACTTGCTGACCCTGGAACCGATTGAAGAAAACCTCTTCCGCGGCCGCAGCCAGGACTTGGGCTTTCGCCAACTGTTCGGCGGTCAGGTCTTGGGCCAGTCGCTGTCGGCAGCCAGCCAGACCGTCGAAGAAGCGCGGCATGTGCATTCGTTGCACGGCTATTTCCTGCGCCCTGGCGACGCTGGGCTGCCAGTGGTCTATCAAGTGGACCGGGTGCGCGATGGTGGCAGCTTCAGCACGCGCCGGGTGACGGCGATCCAGAAGGGCAACCCGATCTTCACCTGCAGCGCCTCGTTCCAGTACGACGAAGAAGGCTTCGAGCACCAGACCACCATGCCGGTGGTGGTGGGCCCGGAGAACCTGCCGTCGGAGCTGGAACTGACCCGGCAGCGTGCGCACCTGATCCCCGAGACCATGCGCGAAAAACTGCTGTGCCCCAAGCCGATTGAAGTGCGCCCGGTGACCGAAAAAGATCCGTACAACCCGCAGCCGTCCGACCCGGTCAAGTATGTGTGGTTTCGCGCCGATGGCGCCCTGGCCGATTTGCCGGCGCTGCATAAATATCTGCTGGCCTACGCCTCGGACTTCGGCCTGCTGACCACCTCGTTGCTGCCCCATGGCAAGACCGTGTGGCAGAAGGACATGCAAGTGGCCAGCCTTGACCATGCGCTGTGGTTCCACGCCGACCTGCGGGCCGATGACTGGTTGCTGTACGCCATGGACAGCCCATGGGCCGGCAATTCCCGCGGGTTCTCCCGTGGCAGCGTGTATAACCGCGCGGGCCAACTGGTGGCCTCGGTGACCCAGGAAGGCCTGATTCGCCATCGCAAGGATTGGGCATGAGCCTCACGGACGTAAAACACTGGGTGTTCGACATGGACGGCACCCTCACGGTGGCCGTGCATGATTTTGCGGCGATCCGCGTGGCCCTGGATATTCCGCCTGCCGATGACATTCTCACCCACCTGGCTGCGTTGCCAGCAGCGGAGGCGGCGGCCAAGCATGCCTGGTTGCTGGAGCATGAGCGCGAACTGGCGCTGGGCTCGGTAGCGGCCACGGGCGCGGTGGAGTTGGTGCGCGACCTGGCAGCACGGGGCTGTCGCCTGGGGATCCTGACGCGCAACGCCCAGGAGCTGGCGCACATCACCTTGAAAGCCATCGGCCTGGCGGACTGTTTTGCCGTGGAAGATGTGCTGGGCCGCGACGACGCCCCGCCCAAGCCTGATCCCGGTGGCCTGTTGAAACTGGCCCAGGCCTGGGATGTGGCGCCGGCCGAGATGGTCATGGTGGGCGACTATCGCTTCGACCTGGATTGCGGCCGGGCGGCGGGGACGCGGACGGTGCTGGTCAACCTGCCCGAAAACCCATGGCCGGAACTGGCAGATTGGCATGCGCAAGACTGCGCGGCATTGCGCCAGATGATCTAGCCCCGACACCACACATCACCGGTAGGAGCTGGCTTGGGTTTTCCCTGGGGGATTAGTGGAACAAGGCCTTCTGCCCCAGCGGCGAGGTAAACATCTTGTCGCCGTCATGCCCAACCCCAGGCACTTCAACCAACCTCTGGCTCAACTGCGGATGCCGCTGCTTGAGGTAGTCAAAGTAGTTGTGCCCGCGAATCAGCCGATACGCGCCTTGGGTCTCGGCCGCGCAGCTCTTGTCCAGGGCCGGGTGGTTGGGGTCGGTGTCCTGCTGGCCCAGCAGGTAGGTGATATCCCGCGCGGCGTAGGCTTTTTCCAGTTGCTGGGGGCTTTGGCCGTTGGCGTAGGCCGGCAGTTTTTGCATGCCGTACTTCCAGTCATTGAACTGCGGGCAACTGCCCGGCGCTAACTGCACTGGGCGCTGCGGGCTGAAGTAGGCGTAGGACGATGGGTTGGCGATCACATAGCGCAGGCTGATGCCTGCGGCTTGCAGGGCCGGGTGATCATGGCCGGTCAGGGCAAAGCGCTGTACCACCTGGCCGCCACCGGAATGCCCGGCGACCACTATTTCCTTGAGGGCCGGGAACAGTTGGCGGTTGCCCAGGTGCTTGATGATCTGGTCCAGGGCGCCGTAGGAACTGATCTGGCCATGACCGATTGACGAATCGCCCGCCATCCATCCATTGCCGTGCCAGCGCAGTACGCTGTCGCCCAGGTGATGGCGCTGGATATCGGCATCGTTGAGAAACTGCGGTGCGATCACCAGGGTGTTGGCGCCTTGCCCCGCGTGGGCGGCGGCGTCTTCGGCGCTTTTGAAGTAGGTTTGGGCGTTGCGCAGGCGCCCATGCACGATGATCAGCGCCCGAGTGATCTGCGGTAGCGGCTGGCGCCAGTCCTGGCTAAGGCCCAGGCTCAGGTCGCCGGCTTGCAGGGAGAAACGCTCGGGGCTGACGACCTTGACCGCCTGCCCGGCGGCGAAGGGGGTGGTGGCGCAACCGATCATCAACCCCAGCAGCCATCCGGCTCGTTTACTCATTTACAGACTTTTGGCCGAAAAGGTGTCGCATTGGCTGATCTGGCCCTGGGCAAACCCGGTCTTGAACCAGCGAACCCGCTGTTGCGACGTGCCGTGGGTGAACGAGTCGGGAACCACACGGCCCTGGCCCTGTTGCTGCAATCGGTCGTCGCCGATGGCGTTGGCGGCGTTCAGCGCTTCTTCGATATCGCCCGGTTCCAGCCAGTTCAGGCGCTTTTGCGCGCGGTTGGCCCAGACCCCGGCGAAACAGTCGGCTTGCAGTTCCTGGCGGACCAGCAGGCCACCATCGCCCTGCATCTGCCGGCCTTGCTGGCGTGCGACCTGGATTTTCGAGGAAATGCCCAGCAGGGTTTGCACGTGGTGGCCGACTTCGTGGGCGATCACATAGGCCTGGGCAAAGTCGCCGGCCGCCTGGAAGCGCTGGGACATTTCGCGGAAGAAATCCAGGTCCAGGTAGACCTGCTGGTCGGCCGGGCAATAGAACGGGCCGCTGGCGGAGGTCGCGCCACCGCAGGCGGAATTCACCCGGCCACGGAACAGGATCAGCTTGGGGTTCTTGTAAGTCAGGCCGTTTTCCTGGAACACCTGGCCAAAGGTGTCTTCGGTGTCGCCCAGCACGGCGCGTACGAAATCCGCCTGCTCATCATTGGCGGGCGGCGCCTGGCGTGTTTGCGGGCTGACCGAAGGGGCCTGTTCGGTCATCTGGCCGCTCAGTTGCCCGAGGATCTGCATCGGGTCCTGGCCGGTGAGCAGGCCGATGCCGACGATCAGCACAATGGCGGTCAGGCTCAGGCCCTTGCCACCCCCAAAACGCATGCCGCCGCCACCGCCGCCGCCGTCATTGCGCGCGTCGACCACGTTGTCGCTGCGTCGACCCTTTTTCCATAGCATGGGGCAATCCTCTTGATGATCGTGTTGTTAGCGCCGTGATTGAGTATGGCCGTTATTCGCGGCAATACCCTTCGCCCGTATTGACCACCAGGCAATCTTTTTTATCAGCCAGCCATTTCAAACCGGTGGCGGCGCCGTCGCCGGCACGCAGCATTTGCGGGCCGTCCGGGCGGTTGAAGGTGATGCCGTCTTCGCTGGCCTGGCCCTTGAAGGTGCCGGAGGCGTCGGCATCGAGGCCGTACTGCATGCTCAGCAGGTAATGCCCGCGGCCGATGCTGTCGTCCTTGCTGACGGTCAGGTGCAGGCCTTCGACGCCGATCCACTTGCCGACCCATTTGTCGGTGGGCAGGGTCTCCGGGACCAGGGTCGCTTGTACGGAAGGCGGCGCCGGCTTGGGCGGCTCGGGCGTTTTATCGCAGGCACTGAGCAGGGCAAGGGTCGAGAGAATAAACAGTGTTTTTTTCATAATGGATTGGCCTTGATTAAAAAAAGCGCAATGGCTGGCTGGCGTGCAGCGTTGGACTGGGTTTAGGCGATTTAGTGCGCTGATCGCCCGCTGTTTGGTTATGCTCTTGAGACCGATGCACCACCCGCTCTAGATTAGCGCGTTGAGTGCCACTGCTTGCGGCGGTCATTTCAGCCTGTCACGCACGAGAATTCAATGACCCTCAGCACTCCTCTTTCCGGCGTCAACCATCCCTTCAAGGGCATCGTGCTGATTGTGCTGGCGACGTTTCTGTTTTCCAGCCATGACGCGTTGTCCAAGTACCTCGCCGGCTTTTACCCCATCGTGATGGTGGTATGGGCCCGGTACATGGTGCATACGCTGCTGATGGCGGGGATTTTCCTGCCGCAATCGGGCTTGCGTGTACTGCGCAGCAAGCGCCCGTTGTTGCAGGTGGCCAGGGCGTTGTGCCTGCTGGGCACCAGCCTGTTCTTTACCGCTGCCCTGCATTACATCCCGCTGGCCGAAGCCACCGCAGTGAACTTCCTCGCGCCGATCCTGGTGACGGCCCTGTCGGTGCCGCTGCTGGGCGAGCATGTGACGCGGGGCCAGTGGCTGGCGGTGATCTGCGGGTTTGTCGGGGTGATCATTATTGTGCACCCGGGCGGTGAGTTGTTCACCCCGGCGGTGTTGTTGCCATTGGTCTCGGCGTTGTTCTTCTGTTTCTACCAACTGCTGACCCGCATCCTCAGCCAGTACGACAGCCCGACCACCAGCAACTTCTTCGCCGGCCTGTGCAACACCCTGGTGATGAGCGCGCTGGTGCCGTTCTTCTGGCAGGTACCGACCCTGGGCCATGGCCTGTTGATGCTGGCACTGGGCACCTGTGGGATGACCGCGCACTTGATGCTGACCCAGGCCTTCCGCTTCGCCGCGCCGGCGTTACTCGCACCGTTCGGCTATTGCCAGATCGTGTTTGCGGGGCTGTTGGGCTGGCTGGTGTTCAATCACACCCCGGACCTGACCACGGTGGTCGGGATCGGGGTGATCTGCCTGAGTGGCTTGGCCGCTGCCTGGCAGCAGCGGCGGCGTTGAGTCACACCGCGACGGTGGGGATCTTGCGCGGCGCCATGAAGTACATCCAGGTCAGGGCGATGAAGTACATCGCCGGGATCAGGGTGAACAGCACGGTGTAGTTGTTATTGGTCACGGTCAGGATATGGCCGACGATCTGCGTCATAAACATCCCGCCGATCGCCGCGCACATCCCGCCAAAGCCAAATACCGTGCTCATCATGTGCTTGGGGGTGTAGTCCATCACCAGGCTCCAGATATTGGCGGTCCAGGCCTGGTGCGCGCCGATGGCCAGGGAGATGGCAAACACTGCGACCCACAGCTGGCTGGAGCCGGCGGCCATGATCACGCCGACGATGCAGCAGGCAAACAGCAGCATCGACAGCAGGCGCGCCTTGATCGGCTGCATGCCGCGTCCGATCAGGAACGAGGACAGAATCCCGCCGCCCACACTGCCGAAGTCTGCCGTCAGGTAAATGATGATCAGCGGGATGCCCATCTGGGTCACGTTGATCCCCAGGCTGTATTGCTGGTTGAGAAACGGCGGCAGCCAGTAGAGGTAGAACCAGAACACCGGGGCGGTCAGGGCGTAGGCAATGGCGAAGGCCCAGGTGCCACGCATGCGCAGGATACGGCTGAAGGGCACGCGGGGTTGTTCGGGCTCGACTTCCTGTTGCACGTAGTCCAGTTCCGACTGTTTTACGCTCGGATGGTCTTCGGGGTTGTAGTACTTCAGGCCCCAGAACACCAGCCAGATCCCACCCAGGGCAGCCATGCATAAAAATGCAGCCTGCCAGCCCCACACATGCAGCACCAGTGGCAACAGCATTGGCGTGAGCATGGCGCCGACGTTGGTGCCGGCGTTGAAGATCCCGGTAGCCACCGCGCGCTCGCCGGCGGGGAACCACAGGCGGGTGGTCTTGACGCAGGCGGGGTAGTTGGCCGCTTCGGTGAGGCCGAGGATAAAGCGGCAGACCATAAAGCCCACCGCCGAAGTCGCCAGGCCGTGGGCGCCGGTGGCGATGCTCCACAGCAGCACCGCGCAGAAGAACACACGCTTGACGCCGACGCGGTCGATCAGCCGGCCTTGCAGCACAAAACCAATGGCATAACCGACCTGGAACCAGAAGTTGATGTTGGCGTAGTCCATCGCCGTCCAGCTCATCTCTTTGGCCAGGATCGGTTGCATCACGCCCAGAGCGGCGCGGTCGATGTAGTTCAAGGTGGTGGCGAAAAACACCAGGGCCAGCATGCCCCAGCGGGTTTTGCCGACGGCGAGGGCGCCGCGAATCTTGTCGCCAATGGCCGCTTGCGGGTTGCCGGGGCGCGGGGCCACGGCGGAATTTTGCGAAGGCATGAGATGTACCCGTTTTTTGAAATTTTTATGGTGTGTTCTGGGTCTTGATCACAGGTTTGCGCCTTAAAAAAAGCGGCCCTGGATGCGCATTCGATGGTGCGCAGTGGCTAAAAAATCGTCAATTCGCCAATCGCCATTGTGTTCGATAATCGCCCGAAAAACTAACTGATTGGTACATTTTGAATTGCTGCTTTATCGCGCGCGGCCAATAATTTGCCGCAAACAAGACCACCCTTCATTGCCGGGAGTCACCCCATGCAACGTTCCATCGCCACTGTTTCCCTGAGCGGCACCCTGCCGGAAAAGCTCGAAGCCATTGCTGCGGCCGGGTTCGATGGGGTGGAAATCTTCGAGAACGACTTGCTGTATTACGACGGCAGCCCGCGTGAAGTGCGGCAGATGTGTGCCGATCTGGGCATTGCCATCACGTTGTTCCAGCCGTTTCGTGATTTTGAAGGATGTCGCCGCGACCGCCTGGCGCGCAACCTGGAACGGGCCGAACGCAAATTCGACCTGATGCAGGAACTGGGCACCGACCTGGTGCTGGTGTGCAGCAATGCTTCTGCCGACTCCACGGGCGAACATTCGATCCTGCGCGATGACCTCAGCCTGTTGGCCGAACACGCTGGGCGCCGTGGCTTGCGCATTGGCTATGAAGCCCTGGCCTGGGGCCGGCACGTCAACACCTGGCAACAGGTCTGGCAACTGGTGCGCGAGATTGACCACCCCAGCCTCGGGGTGTTGCTGGACAGTTTTCATACCTTGTCGCTCAAGGGCGATCCGACGGCTATCGCCCAGATCCCTGGCGACAAGATCTTCTTTGTGCAAATGGCCGACGCGCCGCTGCTGGCCATGGACGTGCTGGAGTGGAGCCGGCACTTTCGCTGCTTCCCCGGCCAGGGCGAGTTCGACCTGCCGGGTTTTCTCGCGCCGATCATCCAGAGTGGCTACACCGGGCCGCTGTCCCTGGAGATTTTCAACGATGGCTTTCGCGCCGCGCCCACCCGGGCCAACGCGGCGGATGGTTTGCGCTCGTTGCTGTACCTGGAAGAGAAGACCCGCCAACGCCTGCAGCAACAGGCCGCGCCGCTGGATATCCTGTTTGAGACCCCGGCTGCCAGCGAGTACGACGGCATCGAATTCCTCGAGTTTGCGGTGGATGAAAACCTCGGCGCCCGCCTGACCCAATGGCTGCAACGCCTGGGCTTCGTCAAGGCCGGGCAGCACCGTTCCAAGAGCGTGAGCCTGCTGCGCCAGGGCGATATCAACCTGATCCTCAACTGCGAGCCGTACTCCTTTGCCCACAACTTTTTCGAGGCCCATGGCCCGTCGTTGTGCGCCACGGCGATTCGCGTCAAGGACAGCGCCAAGGCCCTGGAACGGGCGGTGGCCTACAAGGGCCAACCCTATCGCGGGCTGGTCGGGCCCAATGAGCTGGAGCTGGCGGCGGTACGCGCGCCGGATGGCAGCCTGATCTACTTGGTGGACCAGCACGCCGGCGGGATCTACCACACTGATTTCAACCTGCAGGCCGCCAGCACCGGCGGCGGCGGGCTGCTGCGCATCGACCATATGGCCATGGCCCTGCCGGCCGACAGCCTCGACAGTTGGGTGCTGTTCTACAAGAGCCTGCTGGATTTCGAGGCCGACGATGAGGTGGTGTTGCCGGACCCCTACGGCCTGGTCAAGAGCCGGGCGCTGCGCAGTCGTTGCAGTTCGATCCGCTTGCCGCTGAATATTTCCGAGAACCGCAACACGGCGATTTCCCACGCGTTATCCAGCTACCGTGGCTCCGGCGTGCATCACATTGCCTTTGATTGCGCGGATATTTTCGCCGAGGTCAGCCGGGCCAAGGAGGCGGGCGTGCCGCTGCTGGATATCCCGCTCAATTACTACGATGACCTGGCGGCGCGTTTTGATTTCGACGATCAGTTCCTCAGCGAGCTGGCGTACTACAACGTGTTGTACGACCGTGATGCCCAGGGCGGTGAGCTGTTTCACGTGTACACCGAACCCTTTGAAGGGCGGTTTTTCTTCGAGATTATCCAGCGCAAGAACGGTTACGCCGGCTATGGCGCCGCGAATGTGGCGGTACGCCTGGCGGCGATGGCCAAGTCTCGCAGTGGGGCAGTGCGCCAGGCCAGGCTGTAGGGCGTTGACGCTTCCTTCGTACGGCGTGGCAGCCCATAATCACGGCCTGCATAAATGGCCGTGAGCGCACCATGACCCCGACCTCCGAACTGCCCGACGTCTCCCTGGCGCCGCGCAAGAGCCGCAAGAACAACCCGGAAAAGACCCGCGAGAACATTCTGCAAGAAGCCATTGTCGAGTTCGTGCAGCAAGGGCTTTCGGGGGCGCGGGTGGACGCCATCGCTGAGCGCATCCACACCTCCAAGCGCATGATCTATTACTACTTCGGCAGTAAGGAACAGCTGTACGTCGAGGTCCTGGAAAAGCTCTACGGGGATATCCGCAACACCGAAACCCGGATGAACCTCACTGAACTGGAACCCCGTGAAGCAATCCGGCGCCTGGTGGAATTCACCTTCGACCACCACGACCAGAATGTGGATTTTGTGCGGATTGTCAGCATCGAGAACATTCACAACGCCGAGTATGTGAAACAGTCGGACGCGATCAAGGCGATGAACAGCAATATCCTTGAAGCACTGGGCGCGACCTTGCGCCGGGGCGCGGAGCTGGGGGTGTTCCGCGCTGGGCTGGAGCCGCTGGATGTGCATTTGCTGATCAACTCGTTCAGCTTTTACCGGGTATCCAACCGGCATACCTTCAGTGAGATTTTTCAGATCGAATTGTCGGATGAAGCAATCAAGCAGCGGCATCGGGCGATGATCTGCGAGTCGGTGCTGCGTTACCTGCAGGCCTGATCCACCGCCGAATTCAATTGTGTGGGAGCAGGCAAGCCAGCTCCCACATTAGGATCCGGTTTCTACAGTGAAGTATTCATGCTCTGGAAATGAGCGAGCATCCTTTGTGCATCTGCTTTCTCACCACTGAACAACTCAAACGCCTTCACCGCCTGGAACACCGCCATATTCCCCCCATCCAGGGTGCGGCAACCCAGCGCCCGGGCGTTGCGTAGCAGCTCGGTTTCCAGCGGGAAATAGACGATCTCCGCGACCCACAAATCCGCGCGCAACAATGCTGCTGGCACGGGCATGCCCGGTAACTTGGCCATGCCCATGGGCGTGGTGTTGACCAGGCCATCAGCCGCCGCCATCGCGTGACCCAGGTCGCTGCCGGCACACGCTCGGTCAGGGCCAAAGTGTTGGTTGAGGTTGGCGGCCAGGCTTTGGGCGCGGTCGTGATCCATATCGAAAATACTCAACTGGCCGACACCTTCGGCCAACAGCGCGTGGGCCACCGCCGCGCCTGCGCCACCGGCGCCCATCTGCACCACGCGTTGGCGCGCAGCGTCATGCAGGCCACGGCGAAACCCTTCGGCAAAACCCAGGCAGTCGGTGTTGTGACCGATGCGCTTGCCATCGCGCCAGACCACGGTGTTGACCGCGCCGATGCCCCGGGCTTCGGGCGACAGCTCATCGAGCAACGGCAGGATCGCTTGCTTGCATGGGTAGGTGATGTTCAATCCGGTGAAGTTCATCTGTTCGGCGGCCTTGAGCAGATCGGGCAGGGCGCTGCTGTCCAGTTGCAGCGGGTCCAGGTCGATCAGGCGATACAAGTAGCGCAGCCCCTGGGCATCGCCTTCCTGCTCATGCAGGGCCGGCGTGCGGGACGCCTGGATGCCGGCGCCGATCAGCCCGGCAAGAATGCGCGGTTTCATTTGAGCTCCCGGCTGAAATGCTCGAGGGCCAGGTGATAACCGTGGCTGCCAAACCCGGCGAGCACGGCCTTGGCAATGGGCGAGACGAAAGAGTGATGACGGAACGGTTCGCGGGCATGCACGTTGGACAAATGCACTTCGATCACCGGCAGCTCACTGGCCACCAGGGCGTCGCGAATGGCCACCGAGGTATGGGTCCAGGCCGCCGGGTTGATCACAATGCCCGCACAACGAGCGCGGGCGCCATGGATCCAGTCCAGCAACTCGCCTTCGTGGTTGGTCTGGCGAAACTCCAGTTTCAGCCCGAACTGTTCGGCGCTACGCCCGCATAGGGCGGCGACGTCAGCCAGGGTCTCGTGGCCATAGGTGGCCGGTTCGCGGGTGCCGAGCAGGTTCAGGTTGGGGCCGTTGAGGACCAGCACAATAGGCGGCATGGGGGTGTCTCCACTGTTGTTTTTATGGATGGAGACAAAATGTACTGAATGGTTAATTTGGTCAATTGGCCAAGCGCTGTGCTGCAGATAACCGTTCGATTATCGAACGGTGAATGCAGTCTGTCGGGACTGACCAAGAGTTGATGTCAATTGGAAACCATTCTCGACAAAACTTAAGATGCCCGCCTGTTTGCTTTACATCCCCCGGGCTCCGCAGCACCGCGCTCAAGGGCCAGGTCACTGACCGGTCGCCCCCATGGCGGCAACTCGACAGAGCGGGTGTTTCCCAGCCCGTATCCCAAGGCTGAAGAGTCGCGGGATTGGGAGATGGGCGTCAATGTGTTCAAGGAGGGGCTGTTTTTCAACGACGACCGCCTGGGCATCTGCGGTTACAACCCGGCATTTGAAGCGGTGCCAGTCGTTACTAGTCTGTGAGGCAGCTCTGGCAATTTGAAGAGGCCGGCTGTCGGCTGGGGCTGGATAAAGCGTTGGTCGGCGACAAATAACCTAACGGATGGGTTACGATGAAAGTAGGCACTTACAAGGGATATGTGATTGCAGTGTTGCTCAGGGATGAGCATTGCCCGCCGCACGTACATGTCATGGGCAAGGACTGGGATGCGCGTTTTCGCTTCAGTTTCCTGGATGGGGACGTGGCGTTGTGGGATGTGGATCCCGAGCGGCGGCGACCACCCACTCGCATTCTGGAAGGCATTCGCCAGACCTTGATGCAGCCGCATTATCTGGCGCGGGCACAAAGGATCTGGTGGGAGAAGCTGCAAACGGTCTGCCTGGAGAACCATTCCTGGGATTGGGAGGCCGACGAGGTCGTGCCGGGGTTGGTCATCCGGCGAGGTGTCTACGTGATCGCCAGGGCCCGGCACGATGTGGCGGGGCGGCGAACCATCTTGAACCTGGTGAGGGCGCCAGGATCCGTGGAGATTGAGTTATGAAAACTGTAAAAGCCAAAGTCCGGCCTGATGCACCGATCACTGAGGCCGATGTTGATAAGGCCGTGGCCCGTGGGCGCAAGCTCAAGCGGGTGTACGCCAATGCCAGCTCCGTGCGCTACCAGGACGACTGCATTTCCATCGGCTTCGGCGACGGCAGCCGCATCCTGTTGCCGGTGGCCGGTCTCTCTGAATTCGAAGGTTTTTCTGCGCAGGACTTCCAGGCGCTGGAGGTCGGTTTTGGCGGCAAGGCACTGTGCTGTGAAGCTCGTGATCTGCATGTTTCCATCACTGGCCTGGTCGCTACGAGTCAGCCCCTGATGGACCTGGCGGCGAGCATGGTGGCATCGCGCAACGGCCGTAAAACCAGCGCCGCCAAGTCCGCAGCCGCCCGTGCTAATGGCAAGAAGGGCGGGCGGCCACGCAAGGAGGAATGATGCACAGCCGGGGGAGTGGGCTTATGTGGGAGCGGGCAAGCCCACTCCCACATTTTTCTAGGTGTGCCGGGGCCGAGGGTTAGCGCCGGGTCAGCAGCACGCCTGATTCCATATGGTGGGTCCACGGGAACTGGTCAAACATTGCACACTGGGTAATGCGGTGCGTGTCGTGCAGTTGCGCGATGTTCGCCGCCAGCGTCTCCGGGTTGCAGGAGATGTACAGGATGTTCTCGAAGCGCCGGGTCAATTCGCAGGTGTCCGGGTCCATGCCTGCGCGGGGCGGGTCGACGAAGACGCTGCCGAACGCGTAGCTCTTGAGGTCGATACCGTGCAGGCGTCGGAACGGCCGCACTTCGTTCAGGGCTTGGGTCAGTTCTTCAGCGGACAGGCGCACCAGGGTGACGTTATCCACCGCGTTTTCATCGAGGTTGCTCAGGGCGGCGTTGACCGAGGTCTTGCTGATCTCGGTGGCCAGCACTTTGCGCACGCGGGTGGCCAGGGGCAGGGTGAAGTTGCCGTTGCCGCAATACAGCTCCAGCAGGTCATCGCTGCGATCGCCGAGGGCCCCATAGGCCCAGTTGAGCATCTTCTGGTTCACCGTGCCGTTGGGCTGGGTGAAGGCACCTTCGGGCTGGCGATAGCTGAAGGTGCGACCGCCGACATCGAGTTTCTCGACCACGTAGTCGTGGCCGATCACATCGCGCTTGCCCTTGGAGCGGCCGATGATGCTGACGTTCAGGTCGGCAGCCAGTTTGTTGGCCGCCGTGTGCCAATGCTCGTCCAGCGGGCGGTGATAGCACAGCGTGATCATCGCGTCGCCGGCCAGGGTGGTGAGGAACTCCACCTGGAACAGTTTGTGGCTCAGGGCAGCGCTGGCTTGCCAGGCGGCCTTGAGTTGCGGCATCAACTGGTTGATCCGCAAGCTGGCGATGGGGAATTCTTCGATCAGGATCGGCGTGCGCTTGTCATCCTGGGAGAACATCGCGTAATGGCGCTGACCCCCTTCGCGCCACAGGCGAAACTCGGCGCGCAGGCGGAAGTTCTGCAGGGGCGAATCGAACACCTGCGGCTCGGGCGCGTCGAACGGCGCGAGCAGGTCACGCAAGCGCGTGACCTTTTCTTGCAGTTGCAGGGCGTAACTTGCTGCGTCAAAAGTCATGCGGGGAACCAGCCTAGCTTGATCACGAACAGAATCGACAGGATCACCAGCGCTGGGTTGAGTTCACGGTAGCGGCCCGTAAGCAGCTTGATACCGGTCCAGGCGATGAAGCCGAAGGCGATGCCGTTGGCGATGGAGTAAGTGAAGGGCATCGCCAGGGCGGTGATTACCACGGGCGCTGCAACGGTGATGTCGTCCCAGTCGATTTCCGCCAGGCCCGAGGTCATCAGCACCGCGACAAACAGCAGCGCGGGGGCGGTGGCAAACGCCGGGACGCTGGCCGCCAGCGGCGAGAAGAACAGTGCCAGCAGGAACAGGATTGCCACGACGATGGCGGTCAGCCCGGTGCGGCCACCTGCACTCACGCCAGCAGCCGACTCGATGTAGCTGGTGGTGGTCGAGGTACCCAGCAGCGAGCCGGCCATGGCCGCGGTACTGTCGGCGATCAGGGCGCGGCCCATTTTCGGCATGTGACCGTCCTTGCCCATCAGGCCGGCGCGCTTGGCAACGCCGATCAGGGTGCCGGAGTTGTCGAACAGGTCCACGAACAGGAAGGCGAAGATCACGCTGATCAAGCCCACGTCCAGGGCGCCGGCGATATCCAGTTGCAGGAAGGTCGGGGCCAGGGAAGGTGGCATTGATACCACGCCGCCAAAGGGGGTGACGCCCAGCGCGATGGCGGCGATGGTCACCGCGAGGATGCCGATCAGCACTGCACCGCGCACTTTTAGCGCTTCCAGGGCCACGATCAGGAAGAAACCCAGGGTAGCGAGGATCGGTGCCGGCTTCGCCAGGTCGCCCATGCCCAGCATGGTCGCCGGGTTGCTGACCACGATCCCGGCGTTATGCAGGGCGATCAGCGCCAGGAACAGGCCGATACCGGCAGCAATCGCCGAACGCAGGGGCAGGGGGATGGCATTGATGATCCATTCGCGGATGCGGAAGATCGACAGCAGGAAAAACAGCACGGCAGAGATAAATACCGCACCCAGCGCCACTTGCCAGGTATGGCCCAGGTGCAGGACCACGGTGTAGGTAAAGAAGGCGTTCAGGCCCATGCCCGGTGCCAGGGCAATCGGGTAGTTGGCGATCAGACCCATGATCGTCGAGCCGATGGCCGCTGCCAGGCAGGTGGCGACAAACAGCGCGCCCTTGTCCATGCCGGTCTCGCCGAGAATGCTCGGGTTGACGAACAGGATGTAGGCCATGGCCAGGAATGTCGTGATACCGGCCAGAATCTCGGTACGCACGTTAGTGTTGTGTGCCTTGAGTTGAAACAGCTTTTCCAGCATGCCTGCTCCCTGTGGCGCATTCGGCGCCGTGATTTGTTGACCTCAAAGTCAAAGCACAAACTGCGCCAAGCGCCGCGTGTTTTCTACAGAGGATCGGAAAAAGCGGCGCATCATACCAGCAGGTCGACGACCTGTGGCGCCCGGCCTCGGTTTTGTTGAGTGTGGCCTTGAGGCATACTCCGTCGACGTTCAGTCCAGGGTCATCCAGAGCATGAAAAAAGCCATCGCGTGGAGTCTAGCTCCGTTCGCCTGTCTCGGCCTGTGGCTGGCGGCGGCACCGGCGTGGGGCGCGCCTGCACCGGCCTTGAGCGAAGTGCGGGTGTTCCAGGTGCAGTCCCAGGGCTGCAGCGAGTCCATCGCCGAGGGCGCCGACCGTACCCGGCAGTGCCAGCACCGGGGGGCGACGCGGGTCTCGGTGATGGAAGTGGGGCTGGGCAATAATTCCATCGCGACCTTTGATGGGGCGCGGCTTGCGGGACAAAAGACGGCGATTTGCCAGGTCGGCTCCGTCAGCCAGGCCTGCAATGGCGCTGGTACATTGATGGGCTACATCTATGTATTTGACGTGGATATCCGCGCCGCAGGCTGGTTCGAGTACAGCAACACGTCGATCAACGCGCCCCGCAATACCCTGGTGACTCAGTTACGCATCCAGTGATGGCTCCTGCAGGTTCAGGGCGCTTCGGCCGGCACATGCATGCGGTCCCGATTGGCCAGGGTCGGGAACAGCTTGATCCACACCCCGGTCACCACCAGCGTCCCGACCCCGCCCAGCACCACGGCGGGTACCGTGCCCAGCCAGTGGGCCGTGACGCCGGACTCAAATTCGCCCAACTGATTGGACGCGCCAATAAACAGCCCATTGACCGCGCTGACCCGCCCGCGCATTTCATCGGGGGTTTCCAGCTGTACGAATGAGGCACGGATCACCATGCTGATCATGTCCGCCGCCCCCAGCACCACCAGCACCGCCAGGGAGAACCAGAACGAGGTGGACAGGCCAAAGGCAATGGTCGCCACGCCAAACACGCCGACCGCGGTAAACATCACCCGGCCCACACGCCGGTCCACGGCAAACCGTGCCAGCCACAATGACATCAACAGCGCGCCGACTGCCGGAGCCGAGCGCAGCAGCCCCAGGCCCCAGGGGCCGGTCAACAGGATGTCCTTGGCAAACACCGGCAGCAACGCCGTGGCGCCGCCCAACAACACGGCAAACAGGTCCAGGGAAATTGCCCCGAGGATGTCCGGCCGGCTGCGGATAAAACGAATCCCGGCGAGCAGCGAGTCGAGGGTGGCCTTGCCCTTGTTCAGCGGGGTCTGCCGCGCGGGGAGGTTGAGGGTCAGCATGCAGGCAATCAGATACAGCAGCACCGTCGGGCCATACACCCAGGCGCTGCCGAAGGCATAAAGCAGGCCGCCCAGGGCCGGCGCGACGATGGTTGCCGATTGCTGGGCCGACTGCGCCGCCGCCACTGCCCGAGGGAACAGGGCGCTGGGCACGATGCTCGGCAGCAGGGCCTGGGTAGTGGGCATTTCGAAGGAGCGGGCAGAGCCCAGCAGGAAGGCGAGGATAAAAATCATCTCGCGGGTGACATTGTCCGTCAGGCTGCCAATCACCAGCGCCAGAGCAATCAATGCTTGCAACGTCTGGCAAATGGCAGCGACTTTGCGCCGTTCATAACGGTCCGCCACATGCCCGGTGTGCAGCATAAACAGCACCCGCGGCAAAAATTCCACCAGACCCACCAGCCCCAGGTCCAGCACATTGCCAGTCAGTTGGTAGAGGTTCCAGCCGATGGCCACGGTGAGCATCTGGAAGCCGCTGGCGGTAAAAATCCGCGCCAGCCAGAACGCGATGAAAGGGCGGTGATGACGTAACAGCAGCGGGGTTTCACTGGGCATCGGCAAGGACTGGACTGAACCTGGGAAGCGCCGAGATTAGCATCAAGCTGTAACAAATAGTTGCTGGAAAAGAAATATCCTTAGCAAGACATCTATTTCGCTGAGTCAACCTGTCACGCGGCAAAAGACCACACAGTCCAACCTGGAAAATGGGACTACTCTTTCATCGATGCTTGATCCAGATCAATGCTGATTGCAGCGCTGGTGTGGCGGCCAACAGGCCAGAATCCCTACGTGGTTGGTAAAAAAAGAACGAATTGCAATTCGCCACACTCCATATCCGTGGGGGCAGTGGGTGCAGGCCCCCAGCCAGCAGCCGGTATTACCTGACAGAGGAAGACTTATGTTCGGTTTGGAGGCGCTAGATCTCGCCCGAATTCAATTCGCATTCACCATCTCGTTCCATATCCTGTTCCCGGCCATCACCATTGGCCTGGCCAGTTACCTTGCGGTGCTGGAAGGTCTGTGGCTCAAGACCCACAACGATACCTACCGTGACCTCTACCATTTCTGGTCGAAGATCTTTGCCGTCAACTTCGGCATGGGGGTGGTCTCGGGCCTGGTCATGGCCTATCAGTTCGGTACCAACTGGAGTCGTTTCTCGGACTTCGCCGGCTCCGTCACGGGGCCCTTGCTGACCTATGAAGTACTCACCGCGTTCTTCCTCGAAGCCGGCTTTCTTGGGGTGATGCTGTTCGGCTGGAACAAGGTCGGGCGCAAGCTGCACTTCTTTGCCACGGTGATGGTGGCCGTCGGTACGTTGATCTCGACCTTCTGGATCCTGGCCTCCAACAGTTGGATGCAGACCCCCCAAGGTTTTGAAATCGTCAATGGTCAGGTGATTCCAACCGACTGGATGGCGGTGATTTTCAACCCTTCGTTCCCCTATCGCCTGGCCCACATGGCCACGGCAGCGTTTGTCGCCACCGCGTTCTTCGTCGGCTCTTCGGCGGCCTGGCACCTGCTGCGGGGCAAGGACAACCCGGCGATCCGCACCATGTTGTCGATGGCGATGTGGATGGCCTTGATCGTTGCGCCGATCCAGGCGGTGATCGGTGACTTCCACGGCCTCAACACCCTCAAGCACCAGCCGGCGAAAATTGCGGCGATTGAAGGGCACTGGGAAAACGTCGGTAACGAGCCGACCCCGCTGATCCTCTTCGGCTGGCCGGACATGAAGGAAGAGCGCACCAAGTACAAAGTGGAAATCCCCTACCTGGGCAGCCTGATCCTTACCCACTCCCTGGACAAGCAAGTGCCGGCCCTCAAGGAGTTCCCGCCTGAGGATCGCGCCAACTCGACCATCGTGTTCTGGTCGTTCCGCATCATGGTCGGCCTGGGCCTGTTGATGATCTTCACCGGCCTGTTCAGCCTCTGGCTGCGCAAGGGCGACAGGCTGTACACCAACAAACCGTTCCTGTACCTGGCGCTGTGGATGGGCCCGTCGGGGTTGATTGCGATCCTGGCCGGCTGGTTCACCACCGAAATCGGGCGCCAGCCCTGGGTGGTCTACGGCTTGATGCGCACGGCGGACGCCTCTTCCAACCACAGCTTTGTGCAGATGAGCATCACCCTGGCCCTGTTTGTGGTGGTGTATTTCGCTCTGTTCGGTGCCGGCCTGGGCTACATGATGCGCCTGGTGCGCAAAGGCCCGGTCACCCACGAAAGCACCGAACCTGCCCACGGCGGCCCCGGGCAGCAACGCACCCCGGCGCGCCCATTGTCGGCGGCCGATGACAGCGGCGACGCCGATCACGGCGACACTCTGAACAAGGGGAATTGAGTCATGGGTATTGATCTTCCGCTGATCTGGGCCGTGATCATCATCTTCGGCATCATGATGTACGTGGTCATGGACGGTTTTGACCTGGGGATCGGCATTCTCTTCCCGTTTATCCCGGGCAAGACCGACCGTGACGTAATGATGAACACCGTCGCCCCGGTGTGGGACGGCAACGAGACCTGGCTGGTGCTGGGGGGCGCGGCGTTGTTCGGCGCGTTCCCGCTGGCCTACTCGGTGGTGCTCTCGGCGCTGTACCTGCCGCTGATCCTGATGCTGATCGGGCTGATCTTCCGTGGTGTGGCTTTTGAGTTCCGTTTCAAGGCCAAGGATGACAAACGCCACCTATGGGACAAGGCGTTTATCGGCGGCTCGCTGGCGGCGACTTTCTTTCAGGGCGTGGCACTGGGGGCATTCATTGAAGGCATTCCGGTGGTTGACCGCCAGTTCGCCGGCGGCTCATTGGACTGGCTCTCGCCGTTTGCCCTGTTCTGCGGCGTGGCCCTGATCGTGGCGTATGCGCTGCTGGGCTGCACCTGGCTGATCATGAAGACCGAAGGCAAGTTGCAGGAGCAGATGCACAACCTGGCGCGGCCCCTGGCGTTCGTGGTGTTGGCGGTGATTGGCATTGTCAGCATCTGGACGCCCCTGGCCCACCCGGACATCGCCTCGCGCTGGTTCACCCTGCCGAACCTGTTCTGGTTCCTGCCGGTGCCGATCCTGGTGTTGGTGACCATGTATGCGCTGGTGCGTGCCGTGGCCCGCAACGCCCATTACGCGCCGTTCCTGTTGACGCTGGTGTTGATCTTCCTGGGCTACAGCGGCCTGGGCATCAGCCTGTGGCCGAACATCATCCCGCCGTCGGTCTCGATCTGGGAGGCTGCCGCGCCGCCACAGAGCCAGGGCTTTATGCTGGTGGGCACGCTGTTCATCATCCCGTTCATCCTGGGTTACACCTTCTGGAGCTACTACGTGTTCCGCGGCAAGGTGACCCATGAAGACGGCTATCACTAGGAGGCTTGGACCATGACCGGTAAACCTTCACTGGACGAGATCGAACAGGCCGAGAAAAAGCCGCTGTGGCAGCGCCTGGGCTGGCTGGCGATGATCTGGACCGGCAGCGTCCTGGCCCTGTTCGTGGTGGCCAGCCTGATGCGCATGTTCATGAACGCCGCGGGCCTGAGCACCCACTGACATCCCGCACCTTTATGACCCTCCTCACGGAGGGTTTTTTTTGCCTGGGTTTACTTGCGTGCCTTGAGGATCACGAACTTGGGCGTCGCCGCGACCTGCTCCACACCACGGAACAGCCGCGCCAGCTTGCTGTGATAACCCAGGTGACGGTTGCCGACGATATACAAGGCGCCGCCCACCACCAGTGCCTCGCGGGCCTGCTGGAACATGCGCCAGGCGAGGAAGTCCCCCACCACCTGTTGCTGGTGGAACGGTGGGTTGCACAGCACCACGTCCAACGATTGCGGCTCCTGGTCCGCCAGGCCGTCGCCGGGGCGAATCGTCACTGGCCGCTCACCCAGCGCCGCGCGCCAGTTCTCGGCGGCCGATTGCACAGCCATATAGGATTCGTCCACCAAGGTGTACTGCGCCTCGGGGTTTTGCAGGGCACTGGCGATGGCCAGGACCCCATTGCCGCAACCCAGGTCCGCCACGCGGGCGCTGCCCAGGTTGGATGGCAGGTGCGGCAGAAAGGCACGGGTGCCGATGTCCAGGCCTTCACGGCAGAACACATTGGCGTGGTTGAGCAGCTCGATGGCCGGCGCGTCCAGGCGATAACGCGTGGGGTAGGGCGAGACCACCCGGGGCCGATCAGCCAGGGTGGCAATCAGCAACCGGGCCTTTTTCACTGCCAGCGACGCGTGCATCGGCCCGATGTAGCGCTCCAGCAGTTCACCGGCGGCGCGGGGCAGATGCTTGACCATGGCGCCTGCGATCACTTCGGCGCCGGGCGCCAGTTGGCCTTGCAGGCGGATCAGTTGTTCTTCCAGCAGCGCCAGGGTTTTCGGCACCCGGATCAGCACGCGGTCGAAGGGCCCGCTCGGCACCTGGCTGGCAGGCACGAACGACACGGCATCGAAGGTCTTGTGGTTGCGCACCAGGTTTTTTTGCAACGCCTGGGTGCCTAGAAACGAATCACCACTGGTGGTGACACGCATCTGCCCTTCAAGGCTGGCCGCCAGCGCGCCAAAGCTGTCATTGAGCACCAGCACGCGGGTGCTGCTGGCCGGTTGCTGCTCGGCCAGGTAGGCGAGCAGATACTCGTCAGCCGCATCGAAGGCTTGCAGCGGTTCGTTTGGCTGCTCGGGCTGGCGGATCAGGTCGAGTTGGGCGAAGGGGCTATCGAGCAGGGGCATGGCGGGGGAAACTCTGGATAATCGACGGGTGTTCCAGGCTAGGCGAGGAACCTTCTGAGTGGACTGCGACGCGGGCTTTGACGAGCGGCGTCATCACTCAGAACTGGCCGTAAATGTTACGTTTTTTTCTCCGGGATTACATTCGGTGTTTTCAAGAGGATTTGAGCCGGTTGCGCTTAAAAAAGACCGTTTCTCACGGCGCTGATTACGGCGGCGATTTTATTGCTGACCCCCAGCTTCCTCATCGCACTGCTGATGTGAAAACCGACGGTACGTTCCGATAGGCAGAGAATTGTGGCGATATCAGCCGCAGTTTTGCCCAGTGCCGACCATTGCAGGATCTCTGTCTCGCGGCTGGTGAGTTTGGTGGGGCACTGGAAAGTCGGCCCCAGGCTGTAGGTTTGCGCCGCCACGGCATGCAAGGCATGGCATATCCACAGAACCTGGCCCGCTTTTTCATAGAGCTCATGGGCCTGCACCGGCCCCTTGCGTCGTCCCAGGTTGATCATACTGAAGAAGCCCCGGAAATCGTGCACCGACTGGGCCCAGCCGAAATTCAGGCCTTGGGCTTGTACGTGAGCCCACATGTCAGGTACTGCGGAAAAGGTTTTCTCTTCCCATACAAGCGGCAGCACATCGCGCTTACAGTGAACAACCAAAGGGTCGATTTCAAAGTAGTTTTCTGTTTTGTAGATTTTGTTCCATTCATCCGGATAGTTGTTGAGATGGATACTTCTGTTAGGGCGGTAGAGAGCATTGGAGCCCATGATAAAACCGCAATATTCAAAACCTAGCTCATAGGTAATGTTCAGAGCGGCTTCAAACATCGTCGTTACCTCATCTTCACCTTCAAGTTTGGGTAATCGTGTGTTTCGCCAGTTGACCATCGGTAACACTCCCTGAGTTTCACGCTGATTGTTTGCGACGCACGTCCTCATAGCGTCACCGAATCGAGTGTAGGACAGCATGCAAAACTGGGGTGGGAATTTTCGCACTTAGCAGGGCGTTTCTTATTGTTAATAATCTTCCTCGCGCCTTGTAAGACGTGGCGGGTGGTGGCCGTGATTCAGATTTAATACTTATTTTTCATTGGCTTGCCGAAAAGCCTGGTGGCGTGGCACCGATGATTGTTAGTGGGAAGCAGCGCCTGTGGGGAGAAGGTAATAGCTAAATGTTTTTAGTTGAAATCATATTGCTATTGCTCTGTTTTTTCATAATCAAGCGTAGGGCGTTCGGCTTTTCTGCGCGGATAAATCACCTGGATGGATGTCACTACAAACCAGCGGTGTTTCCAGGCTCCGCTTTGGGCCACACTAGGGGTTACCTGTAGACCGGAGCCCCCCATGACGGCCAGTGCGGAAAAATTCACACGCCAGACCTTGCTTGATGTGCAGTCGTTGACCCCCAGCCTGTTTACCCTGCGGACCACTCGCGACGCGGGTTTTCGCTTTGTCGCCGGGCAGTTTGTGCGCCTGGGTGTGACCAAGCCCGATGGAAGCCTGGTGTGGCGTGCCTATTCGGTGGTGTCGTCGCCCTTCGACGAGTTCCTCGAGTTTTTCTCGATTGTGGTGCCGGGCGGTGAGTTCACCAGTGAGTTGAGCCGCCTGCGGGTGGGTGATGAGCTGCTGGTGGAGCGACAGGCCACGGGTTTCTTGACCCTGAACCGCTTTGTCGATGGCCGCGACTTGTGGCTGCTGGGCACGGGCACCGGGATTGCGCCGTTTCTGTCGATCCTGCAGGACTTTGAAGTCTGGGAAAAATTCGAGCGCATCATCCTGGTCTATAGCGCCAGGGAAGCCAGGGAGCTGGCTTACCAGACCCTTATCAAGGAACTGGCTGAGCGTGAGTACCTGAGCGAACACGCCCATAAACTCACCTACCTGCCCATCGTCACCCGGGAGCAGCACCCAGGGGCATTGAATGGGCGTATCACCACCCTGATCGAAAATGGCGAATTGGAACGCGCGGCGGGCGTGGCGCTGACACCGGAACATTCGCGGGTGATGATTTGCGGCAACCCGCAGATGATTGATGACACCCGGCAATTGCTCAAGCAACGCGATATGCAGTTAAGCCTGACGCGTCGGCCAGGGCAGGTGGCGGTAGAAAACTACTGGTAAAAAAAGGCGCCCGGTGAGAGGCGCCTTTTTAGTAGCTGACAGGTATTGCGGATCGGCTACAGCGGCTTGTTGTTCTGGGCCTTGAGCAGATCGCGGATCTCCCCCAGCAATTCCTCTTCCTTGGTGGGCACCGGTGGCAGGCTTGGCGCAGCCGCTTCTTCACGCTTGAGGCGGTTGATGGCCTTGACGCCCATGAAGATCGCGAACGCGACGATCACGAAGTCGATGATGCTCTGGATGAATTTGCCGTAGGCCAGGACCACCGCCGGAATATCGCCCTGGGCCGCCTTGAGCGTTACTGCCAGATCACCGAAGTCCACACCGCCGATCAGCAGACCGATAGGCGGCATCACCACGTCGCCTACAAAGGACGAAACAATTTTGCCGAAGGCGGCGCCGATGATAATACCGACCGCCATGTCGACCACATTACCTTTGACCGCGAAGGCCTTGAACTCACTGATCACGCCCATAGGTTATTCCTTGTTACAGTTGAGAGGAGAGGAACTCAGTGTAAATCAGTCTGCAAGAGCTTGCTCGACACAACGGTTAACACTGTTCGTTGTAATCGACACATTAAAACGCAAATAGTTTGCAAAGTGCCATCAGTCGCGCGCGAAATACCCGTTATTTCAGGGCCTTACCACACTATTTTTTTAATCGTGATGGTGTGGGTTTTCTATTTATCTTCTGGCGTCAGCATCACTAGCCTCTGGCAAGCACCCATAAAAGTGCATTAAAAAAACCAGAGGATTGCATGATGAAAAACCTTATTAGTCGCAGGTCTATTGCTGCGCGCAATGTGCTTTTGATTGCCAGTACCAGCCTGTTGTCGTTAGCCGTCAGTGCCGCCAACCTGACCCGCGATAATGGTGCAGCGGTGGGCGATAACCAGAACTCGCAGACCGCCGGCGCAAACGGCCCGGTCTTGCTGCAGGATGTGCAACTGATCCAGAAACTGCAGCGTTTTGATCGTGAGCGTATCCCCGAGCGCGTGGTGCATGCCCGCGGCACCGGCGCCCACGGCACCTTCACCGTCACCGACAACCTCAGCGACCTGACCAAGGCCAAAGTGTTTGCCGCCGGTGAGGCCACGCCGGTGTTTGTGCGTTTCTCTGCCGTCGTCCATGGCAACCACTCCCCGGAAACCCTGCGCGACCCGCGCGGCTTCGCCACCAAGTTCTATACCGCCGAAGGTAACTGGGACCTGGTCGGCAATAACTTCCCGACGTTCTTTATCCGCGATGCCATCAAGTTCCCGGACATGGTGCATGCCTTCAAGCCCGACCCGCGCACTAACCTGGATGACGACTCCCGTCGTTTCGACTTCTTCTCCCATGTTCCAGAGTCCACCCGCACGCTCACCGAGTTGTACTCGGACTCCGGTACACCGGCCAGTTACCGGGAGATGGACGGCAATGGCGTACATGCCTACAAGTTGATCAATGCCAAGGGTGAAGTGCACTACGTCAAGTTTCACTGGAAGAGCTTGCAAGGCATCAAGAACCTGGACCCCAAGGAGGTCGTGCAAGTGCAAGGGCGTGATTACAGCCATATGACCAACGACTTGGTTACTCACATCAACAAGGGCGACTTCCCCAAGTGGGACCTGTATGTGCAAGTGCTCAAGCCTGAGGAACTGGCCAAGTTTGATTTCGACCCCCTGGATGCCACCAAGATCTGGCCCGATGTTCCCGAGCGCAAAGTCGGGCAAATGGTGCTGAACCGTAATCCGGCCAATGTCTTCCAGGAAACCGAGCAAGTGGCCATGGCCCCGGCCAACCTGGTACCAGGTATCGAACCGTCGGAGGACCGCTTGTTACAAGGTCGGGTGTTCTCCTATGCCGATACGCAAATGTACCGTCTGGGCGCCAATGCCCTGCAACTGCCGATCAACGCTCCACGGGTCAGCGTCAATAACGGCAACCAGGATGGTGCGATGAACTTTGGCAAGACCAGCACGGGCGTGAACTACCAGCCAAGCCGCCTGATGCCGCGGGAAGAGCCGCAAAGTGCGCGTTACAGCCAGATGCCCCTGGCCGGCAGCACCCAGCAGGCGAAAATCCAGCGCGAGCAGAACTTCAAGCAGGCGGGCGACTTGTATCGTTCCTACAGCAAGAAAGAGCGCCAGGACTTGATCGAAAACTTCGGTGGCTCCCTGGCAACCACGGATGACGTCAGCAAGCACATCATCCTGTCATTCCTCTACAAGGCCGACCCGGAGTACGGCACGGGCGTGGCCAAAGTGGCCAAGGGCGATCTGGCGCGGGTCAAGGCACTGGCTGAAAAGCTGACTGACTAATCCACCCCTCCTGTAGGAACGAGCTTGTCGCCGCCAGTTCAAGCTCGCTCCTACAGGGACCTGCAGAGGATGTTGATGATGCGTAGCTTTATAGGGGCACTACTGGCCTGCTGGTCCTTGAGTGTGTTCGCCGACCCGCTGGCCCTCAAGGCGCAGTTACAGGATTACTACTTCGACGCTGCCCGACGTGGCGACGTGGAAATGCTCAAGACTTTTATCGAATCCGGCTATTCCCTGAATACCGTCGATGACAAGGGCTACACCGCGCTGATCCTCAGCGCCTATCACGGGCACGAACCGGCCGTGGAGCAACTGCTGGCAGCCGGTGCCGATGCCTGTGTGCAGGATAAACGCGGCAATACGGCGCTGATGGGCGCTATCTTCAAGGGCGAGTTGCGCATTGCCCGGCGTTTGCTGGGCACCGCCTGCAACCCCGACCAACGCAACGGCGCCGGACAGACGGCGGCCATGTATGCCGGGCTGTTCAAGCGCGTCGAACTGCTCGATGCGCTCAAGGCCCAGGGCGCCGACCTGAATGCCGAAGACCCGCTGGGCAACAGCGCTACACGATTGGCCAACGGTGAAATCCGTACCGCAGCGCCACGCTGAGCTATCATCGCGGTTTTTCGGTTGGAGGTTCTCAGATGGCAAAGGCCAAGCGCATGTACGGCTGCACAGAGTGCGGCGCGACCTTTCCCAAATGGGCGGGCCAGTGTGGCGAGTGTGGGGCGTGGAACACCCTCACGGAAACCATGATTGAAAGCGGTGGCGCCGCAGCTCCCAGCGGGCGCTCCGGCTGGACCGGGCAACAAGCCCAGATCAAGACCCTGGCGGAAGTCAGCGTCGAGGAAATCCCGCGCTTTTCCACGGCGTCCGGCGAGCTCGACCGGGTACTCGGTGGCGGCCTGGTGGACGGCTCGGTGGTGCTGATCGGCGGCGATCCGGGCATCGGCAAGTCGACCATCCTCTTGCAGACCCTGTGCAGCATCGCCAGCCGCATGCCAGCCCTGTACGTCACCGGCGAAGAATCCCAGCAACAGGTGGCCATGCGCGCCCGCCGCCTGGGCTTGCCCCAGGACCAATTGCGGGTCATGACCGAGACCTGTATCGAAAGCATTATCGCCACCGCCCGCGTGGAAAAACCCAAGGTGATGGTGATCGACTCGATCCAGACGATCTTCACCGAACAACTGCAATCGGCACCGGGAGGGGTGTCCCAGGTGCGGGAAAGTGCGGCGTTGCTGGTGCGCTACGCGAAACAGAGCGGCACGGCGATTTTTCTGGTGGGCCATGTCACCAAGGAAGGCGCACTGGCCGGCCCGCGCGTGCTGGAGCATATGGTGGATACGGTGCTGTATTTCGAGGGCGAGTCCGATGGGCGCCTGCGCCTGTTGCGGGCGGTGAAAAACCGTTTTGGCGCGGTCAACGAGCTGGGGGTGTTCGCCATGACGGACCGGGGGCTGAAAGAAGTCTCCAACCCTTCGGCGATCTTTCTGACCCGCGCCCAGGAAGAAGTACCGGGCAGCGTGGTGATGGCAACGTGGGAAGGTACCCGGCCAATGCTGGTGGAAGTCCAGGCTTTGGTGGACGACAGCCATCTGGCCAACCCGCGCCGCGTGACCCTGGGCCTGGATCAGAACCGCCTGGCGATGCTACTGGCGGTGCTGCATCGCCATGGCGGGATTCCGACCCATGACCAGGACGTGTTCCTCAACGTGGTCGGCGGCGTCAAGGTGCTGGAAACCGCGTCTGACCTGGCCTTGATGGCGGCGGTCATGTCGAGCCTGCGCAATCGGCCGTTGCCCCATGACCTGTTGGTATTTGGTGAAGTGGGCCTGTCGGGCGAGGTACGCCCGGTGCCCAGCGGCCAGGAGCGCCTCAAGGAAGCCGCCAAGCATGGTTTCAAGCGTGCCATCGTGCCCAAGGGCAACGCGCCGAAGGAGGCGCCGCCCGGGTTGCAGGTGATTGCGGTGACGCGGCTGGAACAGGCACTGGATGCCTTGTTCGAATAACCCGAAATACCACAGAACCCTGTAGGAGATGGCTTGCTTGCAATGGTGTCGAATCAGTCGCTGCGTCCCTGACTGACACGCCGCCATCGCAGGCAAGCCAGCTCCTACATTGATGTGTGCACATCGTCAGATGTTCAGCAGCTCGCCCAGCTCCCGATGCAGCTCCTCCTCATCCCCCAGGTTCAGCTCGATCAACCTGCGCAAATGGCTGATCGAGTCCAGGTCGATATATTCGCAGACGAACCCCAGTTGCCCCTTTTCGTCATGGCTCAGCCGCACTTGCATGCTCACGTCGGTGTCGGCGTCCAGGTGAATGTCCACATCAAAGGGCTCGTCACCCTTGCCCAGCCATGGCGCAGGCTTTTGCACCAGCAACCCTTTGAGCGATAAATCCACCAGTTGCACCGGCCATTGCTGGCCGTTTTGCTTAAGTTCGGTCTTGGCATTGAAGGCAATCCGCCGAAAACGGCGTCGATCTGACGGCTGGTCGCTCATGGTGAAACCCTCTGTTGGTCCAGGGATTGTAGCCTTGCGCCATTATCGGGCGTTTATTTCTGTTTTTTTCGCCCCGGCAAGGCTCTAGACCAACGTAGGGGGCTGGTCTTTAGGGCACAGCGCGCTAAACTCGGACTGGCTGTCTTTCTGTCCACCCTGGCTGGAATATAAAAATGAAAAATAATAATAGCCTGCTCCGCCATCTACCCTGGCTGTTGCTGGCAATCGTAGGAGCGTGCGCCCTGGGCGTAGTGGCTTTGCGGCGCGGCGAGGCAATCAACGCCTTGTGGATTGTAGTCGCGGCAGTCGCCATTTATCTGGTGGCTTATCGTTACTACAGCCTGTTCATCGCAAATAACGTGATGCAACTCGATCCACGGCGGGCCACCCCCGCAGTGATCAACAACGACGGTCTGGACTATGTGCCGACCAACAAACATATTCTCTTCGGTCACCACTTTGCCGCCATTGCCGGCGCGGGGCCTCTGGTCGGCCCGGTACTGGCTGCACAGATGGGCTACCTGCCCGGTACCCTGTGGCTGATTGCCGGCGTGGTGCTGGCGGGTGCGGTGCAGGACTTCATGATCCTGTTCCTGTCCACCCGTCGCAACGGCCGCTCCCTGGGGGACATGGTTCGCGAAGAAATGGGCCGCATTCCCGGGACTATCGCGCTGTTTGGCTGCTTCCTGATCATGATCATCATCCTCGCGGTGCTGTCGCTGATCGTGGTCAAGGCCCTGGCCGAAAGCCCGTGGGGCATCTTCACGGTGATGGCGACCATCCCGATCGCGATGTTCATGGGCGTGTACATGCGCTACATCCGTCCGGGCCGCATCGGCGAAATTTCGATCATTGGCGTGCTGTTGCTGCTGGGTTCGATCTGGCTCGGCGGGCAGATTGCCGCTGATCCGGTATGGGCCAAGGCCTTCACCTTCACCGGGATCCAGATCACCTGGATGCTGGTTGGCTACGGATTCGTGGCCGCGGTACTGCCGGTGTGGCTGATCCTGGCCCCGCGCGACTACCTGTCTACCTTCCTGAAAATCGGCACCATTATCGCCCTGGCGATTGGCATCCTGGTCACCATGCCTGACCTGAAAATGCCGGCGCTGACCCAGTTTATCGACGGCACTGGCCCGGTGTGGAAGGGCGGCCTGTTCCCGTTCCTGTTCATCACCATCGCCTGTGGCGCGGTATCGGGTTTCCACGCGCTGATTTCCTCGGGCACCACGCCCAAGCTGTTGGCCAATGAAGCCCACTCGCGCTACATCGGTTATGGCGGCATGTTGATGGAGTCGTTCGTCGCCATCATGGCCATGGTTGCCGCTTCGGTGATCGAGCCAGGCGTGTACTTCGCCATGAACAGCCCTGCGGCGATTGTCGGCACTGATGTGGTGACAGTTGCGCAAACCGTCAGCAGTTGGGGCTTTGCGATTACCCCGGAAGCGCTGCAAGCGGTGGCCAATGACATCGGTGAAACCACCATCCTGGCCCGTGCCGGCGGTGCGCCGACCCTGGCGGTCGGCATCGCGCAAATCCTGCACAGTGTGTTGCCGGGTGAAAACACCATGGCGTTCTGGTACCACTTTGCAATCCTGTTCGAAGCGCTGTTCATCCTGACCGCTGTGGACGCCGGTACCCGTGCCGGGCGCTTCATGCTCCAGGATCTGCTCGGTTCCTTCGTGCCGGCGCTCAAGCGTACCGAGTCCTGGACGGCCAACCTGATCGCCACTGCAGGCTGTGTGGCGATGTGGGGCTACTTGCTGTACCAGGGCGTGATTGACCCGCTGGGTGGTATCAACACGTTGTGGCCGCTGTTCGGCATCTCCAACCAGATGCTGGCCGGTATCGCGCTGATGCTCGCCACCGTTGTGCTGATCAAAATGAAGCGCCAGCGCTACATCTGGGTGACCCTGCTGCCGGCTGTCTGGCTGCTGATCTGCACCACCACCGCAGGCTTCATCAAGCTGTTCGACGCCAACCCGGCGATCGGCTTCCTGTCGCTGGCCAAGAAGTACAGCGATGCGCTGGCCAATGGGCAGATCCTGGCCCCGGCCAAGAGTATCGACCAGATGCAGCACGTGATCTGGAACGCCTACACCAACGCGACGTTGACGGTGTTGTTCCTGTTCGTGGTCTTCAGCATCCTGTTCTATGCCATCAAGGTCGGCGTGGCCGCCTGGGGCACCAAGGAACGTACGGATAAAGAAGCACCATTCCAAGCCATGCCGGACGCGTGATAGAGGGTTGCAGACATGTTCAATGACATCGGTCGCCTCGGTAAATACCTCGGTCAGGCTGCACGCCTGATGGTCGGCATGCCCGACTACGACACCTACGTCGAGCATATGCAAACCAAGCACCCGGACAAGCCGTTGATGGACTACAAGGCGTTCTTCCGGGAGCGCCAGGAAGCCCGTTACGGCGGCAAGGGCGGGCCCAAGTGCTGTTGATCCAATAGGGTTGGGCCTATGTGATCCCCTGTGGGGGCGGGCTTGTGTGGGAGCGGGCTTGCTCGCGATAGCATCACCTCGGTATACCAGATAGACCGAGTTGCCTGCATCGCGAGCAAGCCCGTTCCCACACAAGCCCGCTCCCACATTTGTTTTGTGTTTCCTCAAGGAGAATATTTTGTCCTCTCCCATCCCCGTCACCGTCCTCAGCGGCTTCCTCGGCGCTGGCAAGACCACCTTGTTGCGCCATCTGCTCAAGGCCGAGCACGGCTTGAAAATCGCCGTGATCGAAAACGAATTCAGTGACGCCGGCATCGACACCCAGCTACTGGGCGATGAGCCGGTCCAGGTCATGACCCTGTCCAACGGTTGCGTGTGCTGCACCATCCACACCGACCTGACCAAAGCCCTGTACCTGCTGCTCGAACGCCTGGACAGCGGCGAGATCGCCTTCGACCGTCTGGTGATCGAGTGCACCGGTCTGGCTGACCCGGCGCCGGTGGCCCAGACCTTTTTTATCGACGAGGAATTGCGCGAGCGCTATCTCCTCGACGGCATCATCACCCTGGTGGACGCGGCCCACGCCGAGCACCACCTGACCCAGACCATCGCCCAGGCCCAGATCGGCTTTGCCGACCGCCTGCTGATAAGCAAGCGCGACCTGGTGGACGACGCCAGCTTCGAGGCGCTCAGTCAGCGCCTGACCCGCATCAACCGTCGTGCGCCGATTCGTGTGGTGGAACATGGCAAGATCGGCCTGGCTGAGCTGCTGGACGTGCGCGGCTTTAACCTCAACGCCGGCATGACCCTGCGCCCGGTCAGCCAGGCGCCGTCCATCGACCGTATCTCCAGCCTGGTGTTGCGCACCGACCAGCCGCTGGATATCGACCGGCTCAGTGAGTTCATGAACGAACTGTTGGAAGAACACGGCAAACAACTGCTGCGCTACAAGGGCGTGCTGAACATCGCCGGGGAAGATCGGCGCATGGTGTTCCAGGGCGTGCTCAAGCTCTACGGGTTCGATTGGGACACCGAATGGGCCGAGGGTGAGGCGCGGGAGAGTGTGATTGTGTTTATTGCCGATGAGTTGCCGGAAGACAAGATCCGCGAAGGCTTCCAGCGGGTCTACCAACCCTGACTTGAAACGCGGTCAACAGGCATAAAAAAGCCCGGCTCAAGAGCCGGGCTTCTTATTCAAGCAACTGTAATCAAGCGCCGTATACCGGCAGCTTCTTGCAGATGGCCTTGACCTTCTCACGTACCGCGTCAATCACGGCTTCGTTGGAAAGGTCAGCCAGGATGTCGCAGATCCAGCCAGCCAGTTCCTTGCACTCTGCTTCCTTGAAGCCACGAGTGGTCACGGCCGGGGTGCCGAAGCGCAGGCCCGAGGTGACGAACGGCGAACGTGGGTCGTTCGGTACCGAGTTTTTGTTCACGGTGATGAAGGCTTTGCCCAGGGCAGCGTCAGCATCTTTACCGGAGATGTCCTGCTTGATCAGCGACAGCAGGAACAGGTGGTTTTCAGTACCGCCGGACACCACGTCAAAACCGCGCTCGATGAACACAGTGGCCATGGCCTGGGCGTTTTTCACCACTTGTTGCTGGTAAGTCTTGAACTCAGGCTGCAAGGCTTCCTTGAAGCAGATCGCTTTAGCGGCGATCACGTGCTCCAGCGGGCCACCTTGGGCGCCTGGGAATACGGCGGAGTTCAGCTTTTTCTCGATATCGGCGTTGGCGCGCGCCAGGATCAGGCCGCCACGTGGACCGCGCAGGGTCTTGTGGGTCGTGGTGGTCACGACGTCAGCGTAAGGCACTGGGTTCGGGTAGACGCCAGCGGCGACCAGACCGGCCACGTGGGCCATGTCGACGAACAGGTAGGCGCCCACTTTGTCAGCGATTTCACGGAAGCGTGGGAAGTCGAGGATCTGCGAGTAGGCAGAGAAACCGGCCACGATCATTTTTGGCTTGTGCTCGACGGCCAGGCGCTCGACTTCGTCGTAGTCGATCAGGCCGTTGCCGTCGATGCCGTACTGGACAGCGTTGTACAGCTTGCCGGAGGAGGAAACGCTGGCGCCGTGGGTCAGGTGACCGCCGTGGGCCAGGCTCATGCCCAGGATGGTGTCGCCGCCTTGCAGCAGGGCCAGGTACACGGCCGCGTTGGCTTGGGAGCCGGCGTGTGGCTGGACGTTGGCGTAATCGGCGCCGAACAGTTCCTTGGCGCGGTCGATAGCTAGTTGCTCGACGATATCGACGAATTCGCAACCGCCGTAGTAACGCTTGCCCGGATAACCTTCGGCGTACTTGTTGGTCAGAACCGAACCTTGAGCCTCCATCACGGCAGGGCTGGTGTAGTTTTCCGAAGCGATCAGCTCAATGTGCTCTTCCTGGCGCTGAGCTTCTTGCTCCATGGCGGCAAAGAGATCGGCGTCGTACTTGGCAATAGTCAAATCACGGCTGAACATGGCGGTCCTCAAGGATCGGGGGCAGAAAAGAGGGGCATTCTAACCCAATGGGTTTTAGATGGCATATGAAAGGACATCATGTCGCGGACAAGTGGCGTTCATCCAGAGATGGATGGCGTATTTGATGGCCCCTTCGCGAGCAAGCCCGCTCCCACATTTGAATGTGTTCGCAAATCAAGATGTGGGAGCGGGATTGCCCGCGATGAGGCCATCAGCCCCACCGCAAAACCTCAGTCAAACATGAAAAGAGCGTCGTTACTGAACTGCGCCTCAAACCGATTGGCCGGCATCGGCCGCCCGAACAGGTAGCCCTGCACCTCGTCGCAGCCATGCTCGCGCAGGAAGTCCAGTTGCTCATGGGTTTCCACGCCTTCGGCGATCACCGCCAGGTTCAGGCTGTGGGCCATGGCGATGATTGCCCGGGCGATCTGCGCATCCTGTTCGCCGGACGGCAGGCCGTCGACGAAAGTGCGGTCGATCTTCAGCACGTCGATGGGGAATTGCTTGAGGTAATTGAGCGATGAGTAGCCGGTGCCGAAGTCGTCCACAGCGATGCTCAGGCCGAGGTTTTTCAGGCTGGCAAGGATCTGCAGGGCCTCGTTGACCTCGCGCATCAGGATGCTTTCGGTCAACTCCAGCTCCAGGCACGCCGGCGGCAGGCCGGTTTCCTTGAGGATGGTGGCGATCCGCGTGCCCAACTGCCCGTCGGAGAACTGCCGCGCCGAAATATTCACCGAGACCTTGGGCACTCGCACCTTGTTCTGGTGCCAGGTCTTGAGTTGGCGGCACGCCTCGTCGATCACCCAGTCGCCCACGTCCACCACCAGGCCCAGCTCTTCCAGGACCGGGATGAAATCCCCCGGCGGCACCAGGCCACGGCGTGGGTGACGCCAGCGCAGCAGGGCTTCGGCGCCAGTCAAACGTTTGCCATCGCCACTGAACTGCGGCTGGTAATAGAGCACGAATTCGTTCTGGTCCAGGGCATGGCGCAGGTCGCTTTCCAGTTCCAGGCGCTCCAGGGCGCTGGCGTTCATGTCGGCCTGGTAGAACTGGAAGTTGTTCTTGCCGCGTTCCTTGGCGTGGTACATCGCCGTGTCGGCGTTTTTCATCAACTGGCTCAGTTCGTTGCCGTCCTGAGGGCTCAGGGCGATACCGATACTGGCGGTGACAAAAAACTCGCGGCCTTCCAGCACAAACGGCTTCACCAGGCTGGCGAGGATCTGTTCGGCCACATGAATCGCCCGGTTCAGCGCCATTTCGCGGCTGACCCGGGGTTGCAGGAGCAAGGTGAACTCGTCACCGCCCATACGCGCCACCGTGTCGTCCTCGGCCACACAGCCAAGCAGGCGGGTCGCCATTTCCTTGAGCATGCGATCGCCGGCGGCGTGGCCCAGGGAGTCATTGATCGGTTTGAAGCGGTCGAGGTCGAGGAACATCAGCACCACCCACGACTTTTGTCGTTCGGCCGACTGCAACGCGGTGTGCAGGCGGTCCTGGAACAGCGTGCGGTTGGGCAGGTGGGTCAGGGCGTCGTAGTAGGCCAGGCGGTGGATGCGTTGTTCGCTGGCCTTGCGCTCGCTGATGTCGCTGAAGAAGCACACATAGCTGGCCAGGTCGCCCTCGTCATCGAGCACGGCGGTAATACCGACCCAGGCAGGGTAGTGCTCGCCGCTGCGGCGCTTGAGCCACACTTCGCCTTCCCAGGTGCTGTGCTGGTGCAGTTGCTTGAGCACATAGCGCAGGTGGGCTTCCTGCTGTTCGTCGACGGTGAGCATGTTCGGCAGTTGGTCGAGCACATCGGCCACGGCATAACCGCTGACCCGGCTGAAGGCTTCGTTGGCCTGCACGATATAACCGGCCGGGTCGGTGATCAGGATCGCCGAGGTGGAGTGCTCGAATACCGTGGCCGCCATGCGCAGGTCTTTCTCGGCGCGGCGTTGCTGGCTGATATCGCGGCCCACGCCGAGAATGCCTTCGAACGCACCGTGCTCGTCCCACACCAGTACCAGGCGCAGTTCGATCGGCACCTTGCGCCCGTCGGCCCGCAGGCAATCGAACAGGAACAGTTGGGTCTGCACATCGTCGCGCAACAGGGCCAGGGCTTCGGGCTGGTCGAGGGCGCGGCTGACCCGCTCCACCAGGGTGTAGATGCCGGTCAGTTGCTGCGGGTTGGCGATGGTCGATTGCCAGCCGTTCTTGAAGATCCAGTCGACTTCATAGCCCAGCACCGCATTTACCGACGGGCTGACGTAGTTGAGGGCCAGCTTGCTGTCGGTGGAGAAAATCACGTCGCTGATGCTTTCGGCCAGCATGCGGTAGCGCTGCTCGCTGTCGCGCAGGGATTCGCTGGCCTCGATCTGGTCGGTAATGTCTTTGGCCACCCCGATAATCCGCGTGACCTGGTCGGTCTTGTCCCGTGCCAGGGCCTGTTCGCGGATCTCGAAGCGCCGCCATTGGTTGTTGCGGTGGCGAAAGCGCAACTGGCATTGCAACTGCGCCAGGTACCCGGCGGCGCGTTGTTGCTGGCGCAGGTCGTGATAGCTCTCGGCGTCTTCGGGGTGCAGCAGGATCTCCCAGAAGTACTCGCCCATCTGCTGCAGTTCGTGTTTGTTGTAGCCCAGGGTGTGGCCCAGGTGGTGGTTGCTGAAGATCATGCGCTGGCTGATCACATCCTGCACATACAGGTGGTCCGGCACGGTACGCACCACGTCCGACCAGAACGCTTCGCGCTCCACCAGCGACAGTTCCACCAGTTTGCGGCTGGTGATATCACTGATGCTGAGGATCACCGCCTTATAGTCGTGCTGTTCTTCCGGCAGGCGCATGACCAGCCACAGGTACTGGTCGTTGCCCTCGATGTCGCTAAGTTGAATCTCCAGCTCCAGCTGTTTGTGCTGGGTCAGCACCGCTTCAAGCACTGCGTAGCCGATGGCGCTGGTGTTCAGCGGGCAACCGTCGATCAAGCGTTCCCAGGCCTGTTCGCAGGACGCCACGTTCAGCAGGCGCACGGCGACCTGGTTGACCTCGGTGATGCGCAGTTCCTTGAGCAATTGCTGGCGTTGCTCGGGGCTGTTGTGCAGCCACTCCTGCAATTGCTCGCGCGTGTGCAACTGGGCTTTGTCGAAGAAACTGCGCAGGCCCGACAGGTCGAGCACGCACAAGGCCACACCGGTGCCGTCGAAAATATCCTGATAGCGGCGCCGGCCTTCATTGACCTGGCGCTGGCGCCGCCGCATGTTCAGCAGCACCAGCACCGGGATCAGCGAAAAGGCCAGGCCCAGCAGGCACTTGCCGATAAACGCCGGCAGCAGTTGCTCCAGCACAGCGGCGCGATCAAACAGCCCGCGCAGTTGCCAGTCGCTTTTGCTCAAAGGGGTGACCAGTACGGTTTTATTCAGCTCTTCGGGGGTCAGCCCGGCCGACCACTGGCTGGGCATGCCGCTGTCACGGCTGACAACCCGGTGGTTCACCTGGTTTTCAATTGCCCACATCGGGCGTGAGCCCTGGCCGTCCTGGCGCGTCAGGTTGGCCAGGTAATTGGGAGCCAGGCGCAGCACCCAGTACATCTTGGCGCCGCCGCTGGGCTGGTGCAGCAGCAGGTAGATGATGGAGCCGTCGCCGTTATTGCTCAAATAATAGGACTGCGCATGGCTGCGCTTGACCAGTTCTTCGAGCCAGGCACTGTCCTGGCTGTTATCGGCGGAGTCACTGAGGATCGCGCCGCTGGGGGCGAGCAGGGCAACGCTGCGCAGTTCCGGCAACGAGCGTTGCAAGCTGCGCATCAGGGCCTGGTGTTGTTCTTCATTGCGTGGCGGTTCGACGATCGGCAGCAGGTTGAGGGCGATTTGCGCGCTCAGGGCCATGTTCAGGCTGATCTGTTCGGCCAGGTCGGCGCTGTAGTTGATGGTGTATTGCTGTTGGTCTTTCTGGTTCTGCTGCAATTGATCCAGCAGTTGCCAGAACAATAGTGCGAGCAGCAACAGGACCAGCGTCGCCAATGCGCCCTTGAGGGGGCCGTGCAGGGGGGCGCCCGGCGCAATATGGGCTGCGCGCAACGGGCTCGGCTTTGTTACGTTGGTCAAGCTGTGATCCTGCGGTTTGGCTGGATTGGCGCGCGACGTGCACTATAAGCCGGACGCCCGAAGGGCGGCTAGCATGCCTTGAGTTGTGGCAAAGTGCCAGCCCCGCCTGGCAGGACTACAGCGCCGGGCCAGTACTGATCAAGCCATCCGCCAGTTTGAATAGAATGGCCAGTGCAAAGCAACTAATAACCACAGAAGCGGTGCGGTTTATGTTCTGCGGCGTCAGCCAGGCATGCCCGCTGCGTTTGATGCGTGCGCCGAACAGCACCCAGGCGCAGCCCACTGGGATCACCACTGCGGTGAATTGCATGACGAACTGCCCATATAAGGCCAGATCGGCAAAGGTCTGCACCGGCACGATGAACGAAACCACCAGCAAACCCTTGGGGTTGATCAGCGTCAGTAAAAAGAAGTGCCACCTCGACACCCGCGCTCCGGGCAGCAGGGACAGGTCGACGGCGGGCTCGCGCCACAGGTCGTATGAGGTCTTGACCAGGTAACAAATAGAGACGAACTGCATCACCTTCAGGCACCAGGGCGCATTGGCGCCAATATGGCTGAGGGCGTAGCCCCAAAAAGAGATCTGCAGCAGGTAGGCCAGGCACTCCAGCAGGCTCAGGGTCCAGGCCCGCCTGAAACCCGAGAGCACGCCCGAGCGCAATAGCAGGGTATTGGTCGGCCCCGGCATCAAGAGCAATAGCCCAAGTGCAGACATGACGTTAAGCATCGAAGCTGTCTCCCGGGACAGTCAGGGGGTAAGGCGTGGTCCAGAATGCAGGTGGCATGTGTCTTCTTCATCAGGGGGATGTTGCCGGGTATTGTGTTCCATCTGGCCCACAGCAGGAAAAAGCGCGGCTCAAAAGCGCCTGTCAATCTGCCCGCCGTCGCTGACTTAGGTTAACCTTGATCATTCGATGTGCTACGTACAGCGCCATGACGCTACGCAGGCCCTGTTCTCATCTTTTTACGAGGTCCACATTTTGGCTCAATACGTTTTCACCATGCATCGGTTGGGCAAAGTTGTTCCACCGAAGCGGGAAATCCTGAAAAACATTTCGCTGTCCTTCTTCCCGGGCGCCAAGATCGGCGTACTCGGCCTTAACGGTTCGGGTAAGTCCACGCTGCTGAAAATCATGGCCGGCGTCGACACCGAGTTCGAAGGCGAAGCCCGCCCAATGCCCGAACTGAACATCGGTTACCTGCCGCAAGAGCCGATCCTGGACCCGTCCAAGACCGTGCGTGAAGTGGTCGAGGAAGCCGTCAGCGTGATCAAGGACGCCCAGGCCCGCCTGGACGAAGTCTACGCGGCCTACGCCGAGCCGGATGCCGACTTCGACAAACTGGCCGCCGAACAGGCCAAGCTCGAAGCCATCCTGCAGGCTGGCGACGGTCACAACCTGGAGCGCCAGCTGGAAGTCGCCGCCGATGCGCTGCGCCTGCCGGCCTGGGACGCCAAGGTCGAGCACCTGTCCGGTGGTGAAAAGCGCCGCGTGGCCCTGTGCCGCCTGCTGCTGTCGGCCCCCGACATGCTGCTGCTCGACGAACCAACCAACCACCTGGACGCTGACTCCGTGGCCTGGCTGGAACACTTCCTCCATGACTTCCCGGGCACCGTGGTCGCGATCACGCACGACCGGTACTTCCTGGACAACGTCGCGGGCTGGATCCTGGAACTCGACCGTGGCGCCGGTATCCCTTACGAGGGTAACTACTCTGGCTGGCTGGAAGCCAAGTCCGACCGTCTGGCGGCCGAATCCAAGCAGCAGTCGGCCCATGAAAAGGCCATGAAGGACGAACTGGAGTGGGTGCGCAAAGGCGCCAAGGCTCGTCAGTCGAAATCCAAGGCCCGTCTGCAACGCTTCGAGGAAATGCAGTCCCAGGAGTTCCAGAAGCGCAGCGAGACCAACGAAATCTACATCCCGGCCGGTCCGCGCCTGGGTGACAAGGTCATCGAATTCAAGAACGTCTGCAAAGGCTATGGCGATCGCGTGCTGATCGACAACCTGTCGTTCTCCATGCCTAAAGGCGCCATTGTCGGCGTGATCGGGGGTAACGGTGCGGGTAAATCCACGCTGTTCCGCATGCTGATGGGCAAGGAACAACCGGATTCGGGCACCATCGAAGTCGGCGAAACCGTGCAGTTGGCCTGCGTGGACCAGAGCCGTGAAGACCTCGACGGCAGCAAAACGGTGTTCCAGCAGATTTCCGACGGTTCCGACCAGATCCGTATCGGCAACTATGAAATCCCGTCGCGCACCTACGTTGGCCGCTTCAACTTCAAGGGTGGCGACCAGCAGAAATTCGTCAAGGACCTGTCCGGTGGTGAGCGCGGGCGCTTGCACCTGGCCCTGACCCTGAAGGAGGGCGGCAACGTCCTGCTGCTCGACGAACCGTCCAACGACCTCGACGTTGAAACCCTGCGCTCCCTGGAAGAAGCCCTGCTGGACTTCCCGGGCGCCGCGATTGTGATCTCTCACGATCGGTGGTTCCTGGACCGCGTGGCAACGCACATCCTGGCGTACGAAGACGACTCGCAAGCGGTGTTCTTCGAAGGCAACTACACCGAGTACGAAGCCGATCGCAAGAAGCGCCTGGGCGAAGCGGCTGCCCAGCCGCATCGTGTACGGCACAAAAAACTGGCCTGATTCGGGTTGGTTTGAACAAAACGGAGCCTTCGGGCTCCGTTTTTTTTTGGCGCAATTGAGGTGGCCTGAGGTGCCTGCATTAGCGGTTTAACTATTGGTGCATAGCTCGCGGTGAAATCCCTGTTAAGGGGCAGAAAATCAGGGTTATTTATATCTATTGCACCATTTAAATTCACAAAAGCGACATTTTGCCCTGTCGCGGTGCGACATGAATTGATAAAGTCCAGGGCAAATCGCCATTAATGACAATAAATCTGCCGAGACTTTTCATGATTGAATCCGTCGAATCCTTCCTTGCCCGCCTCAAAAAACGCGACCCGGACCAGCCGGAATTCCACCAGGCTGTGGAAGAAGTCCTACGCAGCCTGTGGCCGTTTCTTGAGGCCAATCCCCACTACCTGACTTCGGGCATTCTGGAGCGCATCTGCGAGCCGGAACGCGCGATTACCTTCCGGGTCTCGTGGGTTGATGACCAGGGCAAGGTCCAGGTCAATCGCGGCTTCCGTATCCAGATGAACAGCGCCATCGGCCCTTACAAAGGCGGCCTGCGCTTCCACCCCTCGGTCAACCTGGGGGTGCTGAAATTCCTCGCCTTCGAGCAGACCTTCAAAAACTCCCTGACCTCGCTGCCCATGGGCGGCGGCAAGGGCGGCTCGGACTTTGACCCCAAGGGCAAGAGCGACGCCGAAGTCATGCGGTTCTGCCAGTCGTTCATGAGTGAGCTGTACCGTCATATCGGTGCAGACGTGGACGTCCCTGCCGGCGATATCGGCGTGGGCGCCCGGGAAATCGGTTTCCTGTTTGGCCAGTACAAGCGCCTGAGCAACCAATTCACCTCGGTGTTCACCGGCAAGGGCATGAGCTACGGCGGCAGCCTGATCCGCCCGGAAGCCACCGGCTTTGGTTGCGTGTACTTCGCCGAAGAGATGCTCAAGCGCCAGGGCCAGCGGGTTGAAGGCAAGCGCGTGGCAGTCTCTGGCTCCGGCAACGTGGCGCAATACGCGGCACGCAAAGTCATGGACCTGGGCGGCAAGGTGATCTCCCTGTCCGACTCCGAAGGCACCCTGTACTGCGAGACTGGTTTGACCGAGGAACAATGGTCGGCGCTGCTGGAGCTGAAAAACGTGCAGCGCGGGCGCATCAGCGAGTTGGCCTCGCGTTTTGGCCTGGAATTCCGCGCCGGCAAGACCCCATGGGAACTGGCATGCGACATCGCCCTGCCCTGTGCGACCCAGAACGAACTGGACGCCGAAGCCGCCAGCGCTCTGCTGCGTAATGGCTGCATCTGCGTGGCCGAAGGCGCCAATATGCCGACGACCCTGGAGGCTGTGGATATCTTTATCGACGCCGGTATCCTGTTTGCGCCGGGCAAGGCATCGAATGCCGGCGGCGTGGCAGTGAGTGGCCTGGAAATGTCCCAAAATGCCATGCGCCTGCTGTGGACCGCCGGTGAAGTGGACAGCAAGCTGCATAACATCATGCAGTCGATCCACCATGCCTGTGTGCACTACGGCGAAGAAAACGGCCGGATCAACTACGTGAAAGGCGCGAACATCGCCGGTTTTGTGAAAGTGGCGGATGCAATGCTGGCGCAGGGCATCGTCTAGGCTGCGACCTGAGCGCCACCGAGAATCAATTGTGGGGGCTTGCAGCTCCCACATTCGTTCTGGGTGGTGTCACTGGCTGCGATACGCCCGTGCGGCGTCGCGGTCCTTCTCCTGCTGCCAGGCGCGCTCGCGCTCGTCCCAATGGCGTTCCCTATACTCATCGCGGTCTTCGCTCTCACGCATGGCCTTGCACTGGCGAAAGCCATCTTCCCAACCTTCGGCGTAGGCGCGGTCTTTCAAATAGCGCGGGACGTCCTTGCGAAACGTCCCGGTGATCACCCCGGCCGCCTGGCGCCCACTGCTACAGCCATCGTCAAACCCGTCGGCGAAGGGCGGTGGATAACCCTTGGCCAGCAACTCATCGCGGGTGGACTGGCAGCCTGAAAGCGCCATCACCACCCCCAGCATTACGGCGAACCGCCACATCTCATACTCCCAGGCCGTTAAGCGGCTGATAAGGGAAGTCTAGAAGGGGATTCGTCGGGGAGATGTGAAAAGCGGGTGAGTAATGTGTTTGGGCGGCTTACTCCCTGTGGCGAGCGGGCTTGCCCCGCGTTGGGCAGCGAAGCTGCCCCCAAACCAGGCGCCACGGAGTGTCAGGTGAACCGTATGCTTCTGTGCTGGGGCTGCTGCGCAGCCCAACGCGGGGCAAGCCCGCTCGCCACAGGGGGGGCTCAGGTCATCTTATCGTTAGTCGTAGTACCCTACCGTTTTCTTCAGATGGTCTGAGTATTCGTAAATCTCATCAATGGATGAAATTGCGTGTCGGGTTTCGTTCTTTTCCTCATCAAAAATACCGATGTACTTCTGGCTGCGGTTAAAGTGAAGTCGGCAAATGGGCTTGCGATTATTATCGTCGAGCAAAATCCCGAAGTAGCTTTGTGTATCTCGTTGAACGATCCGCTTGGCATCGACCACCGAGCGCACGACAGCTCTTACGATGTGATATCCCTCTAGTTCTTCAAGTGTCGTTAGAACTTTTTCCTCTGACTCGTCACGTTCAGTCGTGACTGTATTGGCACTGGCAGAGACGGGTAGAGAGGTGATGGTCGGCTGGATAGCGCCACTCATGGCTGATTTGAGTCGATCATTGATTTGGTCGTTGAGAAACTGGCTCAAGGCTTTGCGGGTCAGCTCATAGAACTGCTCACGGATTTTTTGTGTAATGACGCCTTCGTACACCCGAGATGCGAAAACTTTGACGAAGTCATCCTCGGGTTTAGTGAGCTGTGATGCGATGACTTTTTTGATTTGACTGACGTATTTCAGCTCACCAGCTGCATTGATGATTGAGTCGACGTCAAAGGCAGATTTCGTCAGTTTGGTCAGTTCTGGAACCGAGTATTCATCAATATCCAGAAGGTCTAGTTCAAGAAACGGCTTTTCATCCATTTTGTTAGGCGCATCCAGATCCGTAAAAAACTTATAGACCTGACCGTTGGTGAGAATCGAGATTCTTGCACTCGTAACGTGGAAGTAGCGAAACAACTGCGATGCATGGTTGAGGTTCAGTGGCTCACCGATTTTTTTGCACTCTATGAGAATTTGAACCTCGCCGTCCTTCATGATTGCGTAATCAATTTTTTCCCCCTTTTTTGTTCCGATATCGCAGACAAATTCGGGAGTCACTTCCTGGGGGTCGAACACGTCGTAACCCAATACCGTGTTGATAAATGGCATTACAAACGCATTTTTTGTGGCTTCTTCTGTTTGAATGGCTGGACCTTGCAAGCGAATTTTTGCTGCCAGACTGGTGAGCTTTTCGAAAAATTCCATATAAGCCTCTTACCTATTCAGATCCGTGTATAGACATGGTGGCAATTTGATTGCTGTCCGATACTAGACACAAAACTCGATAAAGAGAATTGAGCAAGAGCAACTTTGTGGTAACTAAGGAAAAGCTAAAATTCCCCTAGAATTTTTCTCTCAGTTATCAATGAGTTGGGGAAGGACGAAAAGTATGATTGTGTTTGCAGCGAGAACCGTTCGCGGGAGGGAGGAGTTTGTTCGACAATTAGCCCGAAAGACATGGGGGAGGTTGTGGCGAGCGGGCTCGCCACAGGGGCTTATGTCGTGGGTTGCGCGAGAGCGGCGTGTTCGGCCAGTTCCTGCTGGATGAATGCGCCAATCATCGCGCGGTACACCTGCTCAGTGACGTCGGGGTTGGCGTCCAGGGTCTGCGCTAAATCGCGAACCTTGCTGATGACCTGTTCGACGCGCTGAGGGGCCTTGACCCCATCGCTGTCTTTTTTGAAACCGGCGGCCTGGGACACGAAGCTGCCGCGTTCGGCCAGCAGGGCGACGATCTGTCGATCAAGACGGTCGATGTTTTCCCGGACTTGTTCAAGGGTGGTGCAGGTAACGGCCATGTCGTAAAAACTCCTTAAGGTGCGGGATAAACGCGGGCCCAATGTGGGAGCGGGCTTGCCCTCGATGGCGGTGGATCAGTCATATCCACAGCGACTGACATACCCCTTTCGCGGGCAAGCTCGCTCCCACATTGGATCTTCAATACGCGTTGGGGCCGGTCAGTAGTGATACCACTTCACTTCAAGCATCACTTCGTTCACCGGCGTTGCCAAGTGGCTGAACTCCCGTTGTGCACTCAGGCGCACACCCAGGTTGCGTGATACTTCCCATTGCTGATTCAGGCTGATACTACGCCTTACCTCGCCATTGGTGAAAAAGTCGCCCTTGGCCTCCAGGCTCAGGTTGCCTAGTGGGTTTTTCCACAGCAGGCCGGTATTAAAGCCGGCCGCAGGGGAGATGAATTCGCTGAAGTCGTTGTTATGTTCCACACGTACGGTGCCGAGGGCGAAGCCGAGCATGTCGTCGTGCAGTTGCCAGGTGCCGCCGGCGCCGCCGTTGACATGGCTGACCAGGGTTTCGTCGTCATGTTTGCCCGGTACCCGTTCCAGGCCGCCGGTGACCTGCCAGGACAACGGCTGCAGCAGCTCATTGCGCGGAGTCAGGGAGCGGATGGTCGCCAGGTCCAATTGCTGCAATTGCCAGTTGTTGCCTTCGTACTGGCGCAGTTTCATTTGCAGGATCTCGATCTGCGCGCCCAGGGGGAAGCCTTCGGCGTTGTCGTTGAGGTCGTGGTAGGCCATGCGCAGGCCGTACTCAGCAAAGGCCTTGTCGCCACGGGTGCCGATACCGGCCTGCCAGGTGCGCGACTCATGGCCGTTCTCCGGCAGGCCGGGGCGCTCGATCTGCAGGTCGGGCGCCGGGTTCTGGTTGATCGCCCGCAACAACTCGAAGCTGCGCTGGGAGCGTTCGCTGTCGCGCTCCAGGCCGTTGGCGCGGTAGCGGCCCAGGCGGTAGGCGGCGTCGATGATCAGGGCCTGGCGGTCTTTGCCGAGGGCTTTGAATGTCGGGTCTTGCAGCTGCTTCTGGTCATCGCTGATCTTTAGCACCCATTGCTGCTCGTCACTGTCCAGGGGCTTGGCACGCTCCAGCAATTCGCGTTCGCGGGACGGACGGTAGTCGATCTTTTCCACCAGGCCCGCGTCCTTCACCGCTTTCACGGTGTCGGTGGGGATGGCGGTCAGCGGGAACTGTTCGGTCAGGCGCAGGCCGGGGCGGGCCACTTGCAGCAATTCCAGCAGGCGGTACGAGCAGTTTTCATCGAAGAAGAAGTAGTCGAACTGGATCTGCTTGAGTTCCCACACATGCTCGACCATGCGCTCGGTCTCGACCTGGGTCAGGTTCAGGCGGTATTCCCACAGGTCGCGGTTCTCCAGGCTACGGTATTCCGAGAGTTTTTCCTGGTAGGGCACCAGGGCGAACAGGCCGGGATAACCACCCATCAGGCCTTTCCAGGCGTAGAGGATGCTGTTGTCCGAACCTTCAATGTAGGCGCCGAAGTTGATCGCGTAGCTGAGCAATGCGGTCTTGTTGCTTTGCACGTCAGCCTGGTCGATACGCAGCAAGGTATGGCCGAACATCGACGACGGGCTGTTGAGGTAGGCCGCGGGGAAGATCATCACCGCGCTGTGGGGCGCGACATCCTTGAACCATTGCTTGAATTCGACGCAGTCCACGGCGGGCAGGTCGGTCAGGTGCAACTGGTCCTTGAGCCAGCGGGTGCGGGCCGGATACACGCATTGAGCATGTTTTTCGCCGAGGCTGGCCGGTGCGTAGAGCGCGTCGACGGTGGCCTTGAGTTCGGCGTCCGGGTGGTGCGCGCCGTCTTTGGCGAGGAAGAATTTCGCGTCGCTGACATAGCTGCGCCAGCCTTTGAGCTTGCCGGCTTCGTAGTGCCCCAGCGAGAGCCAGAACGGATCATTGGCCAGGTGCTGCAAACGTTGATCATCAAGGTGCGGCGCCGCATATAGCGGGGCGCAGGCGAAGAGTGCCAGGCTGGCAAGGCGTTTGAGCATAGGGGCAACTTAAGTCGGAATAAATAAAGACCCAAGAAAGGGGCAGGTCCAAAAAATAAAACCCGCGCCGGGTAAGGGCGCGGGCAGGTCGAGCTTAAGCCTGGGTGGCGTATTTCGCCAGGCGGGCATCGCCTTTGAGGATTGCCAGGGTGTTGGAATGCACGTCTTCTGCGGTCACGTCAGCCTTGCTGAAGATCTGCTGGAAGTGCTCGTGAGTCACAGCGGCGAAGTGATCACGATCTTCTGGAGCAACGCCCAGGACCACGGCATAGGTGGTCAGAGCTTCGCCATTGCCTTTGGCCATGTCTTCGGACAGCTCGTTCATCATGCCATTCATGGCAATCCACGATTTGCCGCCGTAAGTCAGCGCGCTGTTGGTGCTGCAACCGTTGGTGCCCGAGGTCATGCCGAAGGTGGCGTTACCGGAGGTGCCGTTGGTGGTGGAAGCGAGGAAGTGAGCCGGCGTGCCGCGCTGGCCTTCGAACAACATGTTGCCCCAACCACAGTTCGGGCCACCTGGCGCTTCGGCCATTGCATTGAGGGAGACAACGGTGAAGAGAGTACCGAGAAGGATCCGTTTCATAGCTTTGTTCTCTTAGTGTGCAAACCAATGGACAAGGGTTCAGGCGCCGCAAAGCACCCTAGGGGCCAGTTATTAGTCCAACCCGCGCAGTTTGGAGTTTAGGCATGTTCCAAGGGTTCCGTGGTTTTTTGTAAAACAATCAATGCAGACTGGTTTTTTTGCAGGCGGCATCCCGTGTCTATGCTTTACCTCAGTCGTGCCTTGCCAGCCGGCTACGCACGGCGCCAGAATGCCGCCATTGCCCCGCCTGATGTAAGGAAGCCCGATGCCTGATCCTGTTGCTGCCAGCTTGCGTCTAGCGCCCGAAGCGCTGACCCGTCCTTTCTCCGCTGAACAGTTCAGCTTCTCGACCACCAATGATTTGGAGCCCTTTCGCGGTGTGCTTGGCCAGGAACGCGCGGTTGAAGCCTTGCAGTTCGGTGTGGCCATGCCGCGCCCCGGTTACAACGTATTTGTCATGGGCGAGCCCGGTACCGGCCGTTTCTCGTTCGTCAAACGCTACCTCAAGGCCGAAGGCAAGCGCCTGCAGACCCCGGCAGACTGGGTCTACGTCAATAACTTCGACGAGCCTCGCGAGCCCCGCGCCCTGGAGTTGCCTGCGGGCGGTGCGGCGCCCTTTATCGCCGATATCAGTGGCCTGATCGACAACCTTGTCGCCACCTTTCCGGCAGTGTTCGAGCACCCAACGTATCAACAGCGCAAAAGTGCCATCGACCGTGCCTTCAACCAGCGCTACGACCGTGCCCTGGATGTGATCGAGCGCCTGGCCCTGGAAAAGGACGTGGCGCTGTACCGTGACAGCACCAATATCGCGTTTACCCCGATGCTCGATGGCAAGGCCCTGGACGAGGCCGAGTTCTCGCAGTTGCCGGAAGCCGACCGCGAGCGTTTCCACACGGATATTTCCGCGTTGGAAGAGCGCCTCAACGAAGAACTCGCCAGCTTGCCGCAGTGGAAGCGCGAGTCCAACAACCAGATGCGCCATTTCAACGAAGAGACCATCACCCTGGCCTTGCAGCCGTTGCTGGCGCCGTTGTCGGAAAAGTACGCCGAGAACGCCGGGGTGTGCGGCTACCTGCAAGCCATGCAGGTCTACCTGCTCAAGACCGTGGTCGAGCTGCTGGTGGATGACGCGAAAACCGACGCCCAGGCGCGCAAGTTGCTCGAAGAGCAGTACTGCCCGAGCCTGGTGGTAGGCCATCCGCTCAATGGTGGGGCGCCGGTGGTGTTCGAGCCGCACCCGACCTACGACAACCTGTTTGGCCGTATCGAATACAGCACTGACCAGGGCGCGCTTTACACCACCTATCGCCAGCTGCGCCCGGGGGCGTTGCACCGCGCCAACGGTGGTTTCCTGATCCTCGAAGCCGAGAAGATGCTCAGCGAGCCATTTGTCTGGGATGCGCTCAAGCGAGCCCTGCAATCGCGCAAGCTGAAGATGGAGTCGCCCCTGGGCGAGTTGGGCCGCCTGGCCACTGTGACCCTCAACCCACAAGTGATCCCGTTGCAGGTCAAGGTCATCATCATCGGCGCCCGTTCGCTGTACTACACCCTGCAAGATCTGGATCCGGACTTCCAGGAGATGTTCCGGGTGCTGGTGGATTTCGATGAAGATATCCCGATGGTCGATGAGAGCCTGGAGCAATTCGCCCAGTTGCTCAAAACCCGCACCTCGGAAGAAGGCATGGCGCCGCTGACCTCGGATGCCGTGGCGCGGCTGGCGACCTACAGCGCCCGCCTGGCGGAGCACCAGGCGCGCCTGTCGGCGCGGATCGGCGACCTGTTCCAACTGGTCAGCGAGGCGGACTTCATCCGTCATCTGGCGGGCGACGAACGCACCGACGCCGGGCATATCGAGCGTGCACTGAAAGCCAAGGCCACGCGCACCGGGCGGGTCTCGGCGCGGATTCTCGACGACATGCTCGCCGGGGTCATCCTCATCGACACGGCGGGTGCCGCAGTGGGCAAATGCAACGGGCTGACCGTGCTGGAGGTCGGTGATTCGGCGTTCGGTGTGCCTGCGCGGATTTCCGCCACGGTGTACCCCGGCGGCAGCGGCATCGTCGATATCGAGCGCGAGGTCAACCTCGGCCAGCCGATCCACTCCAAGGGCGTGATGATCCTCACCGGTTACCTGGGCAGCCGTTATGCCCAGGAATTCCCCCTGGCGATCTCCGCAAGTATCGCCCTGGAGCAATCCTACGGTTATGTCGATGGCGACAGCGCCTCGTTGGGCGAGGCCTGCACGCTGATTTCGGCACTGTCGAAGACGCCGCTCAAGCAGTGCTTTGCCATCACCGGCTCGATCAACCAGTTCGGCGAAGTGCAGGCGGTGGGTGGGGTCAACGAGAAGATCGAAGGTTTCTTCCGCCTGTGCGAGGCCCGTGGTTTGACCGGGGAGCAGGGTGCGATCATTCCCCAGGCCAACGTCGCGACGTTGATGCTCGACGAGAAGGTCTTGCAGGCGGTAAGGCAAGGGCAGTTCCACGTGTATGCCGTGCGCCAGGCCGACGAAGCCTTGAGCCTGTTGGTGGGCGAGCCTGCCGGTGAGCCGGATGCCGAAGGGCAATTCCCCGAGGGCAGCGTCAATGCCCGCGTGGTTGAGCGTCTGCGGGCCATTGCCGAGATGATCAGCGAAGAAGACCTCAAGGAGGCGGAAAAGGAGCTGGCGCAGCAGGCGTTGGCCGCAGCCAAGCCAAGCTGAGGTTTCCACTGTAGGTGCGCGAGCTCGCTCGCCCCTACAGAAGCGTGTCATGATTTTGACTGGGTTTTTCGGGACCAACCGCCGTTGGTCCCTACGGCCTTGGTTTGTACCGGTTTTCTTCTATTCTCAGCTCTAGGGATAGCTACAGGGGTCATGGGATAGAGACAGCCTTGTGTCTGGAGGCTGAACACCGGATCTACCGAGGGTCGCCGCCATGCCGCGCAGCCTTTGCCTCACTCGCCAGTGCCTGGGCCTGGTCACCCGAATTGAATGTTCCATTCGCCCTCTTGCGGGGGATACCGGGATGTGGACGTTGCTGTTTGCCGCAGGAATGACCGGCGAGCAGCCCTCGACCATCAAGTCCCAGGGGCCCTTCCCTGGGCCGTTCGTCGCAGAAAATATGCTGGAATCCATCGTGCAAAGCCTGACCCTGCACGGCTATGAACTGGCCGACGATCCGCAGATATGGTGCCTGCACCTGCAGGCACACCTGCGCCAGCTCAATGGCGGGCGGGTTCATGCGGTTCACCTCTAGCCCACGGCTTATTTGGTCTCGGGCTTGTCCAGCTTGACCTCAAAGCCGTATTGCAGCGTGTTCAGCGCAGTGCGCTGGTAGGTTTCAAGCACGGTCGGCTGGCCATAAAAGTAATGCACGTCAAACAGTGCGGTGCCGTATTCCTCGGCGCGGTGGCTGACGCCTAGGATTTCCTTCAGGTAGTTGCCGCTGGCGTCCTTGGCAAAGAACCGCCAGCTGTCGGAAGGGAACAGCGCCTGGTCGACGATCAGGGCGTTATCTTTCAGCAACAGGCCCTTGGGCAAGTGCGTGGTGTCGAGGGTGTTTTTTTCGATCGTGGCCAGGAACAGCGGGATGGATCCCACCGCATAGGCCGGGGTTTCCGGGAATAAATTGAGATCGTAGGTGATGGCGCCGCGCCATGGGTCGACTTCAAAGGCTTCGGTGGGCAACTCGATGGGTTCCCCGCGGTTGCCTTCATCATCTGCGGTAAAGAACGTCAGCGGGGCGTCGCTGCTGGTGCGTGTCGAGCCGACCAGGTCGTCATTGAAGGTGAAAGGGTGGTCGAAGGTGATGTGGGCGGCGCTGGCGTCCTCTACTGACTGGCTGATGGTGATGCTGCTTTTGAGCTGGTCTTCGGAGAGCGTGGCACTTTTGAGCCAGTCCGCAGCTTGGTCGTCATACACGGTGACCGGCATGGGCAGGCCCTGGACGGTCTTTTCCAGGCTGTTCTTGTCGAAGCGCCGTACAGGCAGCTCCAGATCCTTATGGGTGACTGTCGCGTCGGAGAAATCCAGCACGTTGACCTGCAGCGTATCGATCACCCCGTTGAAGTAGACCTTGGCGTAGTGGCTGGCCTGCTTTTGTTCAAAGGCTTTTTGCGCGTCTTCCAACTGTTTCTCAAAGGCCTCGGACCAGGTGTTCTGCTTGCGCATCTGTGCCAGTTGCTGCTCGTAGAAGGCGACCTGGGAGGCACTTTCGTTGATCGAGCCGGAGCGGGAAAGAAACTGCCCCGTGGTGTCCCGGGCCTGGACCAGCAGCGGGTTGGGTGATTCATCCGCCACTTGTGGCGCCAGGGGGCTGGTGTTGCTCAGCTCGATCTCTGCGTAGTTGTTTTCCAGGGCCAGCAGGGTCAGCGTGATGTTTTCCTGAGTGCGTTTCTGGCCCACGTCCTGGCGGGTCAGGTCGAAGGCCAGGACTTTACTCGGGGCAATCACCTCGACCTGGCCTTTGAGCATGACGGGCTGCGGCTGGCTCTTGTTGTCCGTCTCGATACCTTCGATGAACGGATAGGTCACGGTCAGGTCGTCCGGGTTGGTCAGGTTGGAGCTGCTGGGGCTCAACTGAATACCGGGGTCGGTTTCCGACCATTCCGGCTGGAACGGGATGACCTTGTTGTTGCTCAGGGTCACCGACTGCCATTCCAGGCCATGGGGGAAGGGGAATTGGTCCGGCATATTGAAACTGAACGGGAACACCGGTTGCAGATCGGTCAGGTAGTCCGAGTGCGAGTTCTTGCGCAGGACAAACAGCCCGTTGATGTAGGTATCTACCAGGGCTTGCGGGGTAGGGTAGTGGGCAAGCACGGCCAGGGCGTTTTCCCCGTACTCGGTCTCGACAGGCTTGGTGTCGAGCTTGATGCGCGCCCGCTCCAGTAGCAGCAGCGAGCCGCCCAGTTCGCCTACGGCCTCTTTGAGGCGGGGATCCTGGATGGTGTCCAGGGACTGTTCGAACTGGGCGGTTTTTTCTTCGAGAGTGGCTTGCTTGTGCTCGTCGCTGGGGGAGCAGCCGCTGGCCGCCAGCAATGCCACACACAGGCCAAGACTGGCCAAGGGAGATCGCACATCCATTATTTGAGATTCCTGTCCGGCAGCATCGAGCCACGTTGATGGGGCCGACACTAGCAGAAAAATTGTCTTACAGAAGCGCTACAGGTCAGTTTCCGGGTGGTTATGGCGCGATGTGCGCGGCTGATATACTCGCCGCCATTTCTAGCCAAGCTGTGTGAGATTCCATGGAACGCTTTATCGAAAATGCAATGTACGCCTCCCGCTGGCTGCTGGCGCCGATCTATTTCGGCTTGTCCCTCGGGCTGCTGGCGTTGGCGCTGAAATTCTTCCAGGAAGTGATCCATCTGCTGCCCAATGTCTTTGCGATGGCCGAGTCGGAGCTGATCCTGGTGCTGCTGTCGTTGATCGACATGGCCCTGGTGGGTGGCTTGCTGGTGATGGTGATGATTTCCGGCTACGAGAATTTCGTCTCGCAACTGGATATCGACGACAACAAGGAAAAGCTCAACTGGCTGGGCACCATGGACTCTTCGTCGCTGAAGATGAAAGTGGCGGCCTCCATCGTGGCGATTTCCTCGATCCACCTGCTGCGTATCTTCATGGATGCCAAGAATGTCGATCCACAGCACCTGATGTGGTACGTGATCATTCACATGACCTTCGTGATCTCGGCGTTTGCCATGGGCTACCTGGATAAACTCACCAAGCATTGATCCGCGCCGGGCGCCTGTTTGCCTGGGATTTTGGGCTGATCAAGCGTAGGGCGAGTGTGCTAGTCTGCTCGCCCTTTTAGTTTGGATGACACGCAAGAAACTGCGCTTTTGCAGGATCTTGGGGTTGTCCTACAGCGGAGCCTTTCCATGTCCGAAGTCAATCTGTCCACCGACGAAACCCGCGTCAGCTACGGCATTGGCCGTCAGTTGGGTGACCAACTGCGCGACAACCCGCCACCGGGCGTCAGCCTGGACGCGATCCTGGCCGGCCTGACCGACGCGTTCGGCGGTAAGCCAAGCCGTGTTGACCAGGAACAAATGGCTGCCAGCTTCAAAGTGATCCGCGACATCATGCAAGCCGAAGCAGCCGCCAAGGCTGAAGCGGCCGCGGGTGCTGGCCTGGCTTTCCTGGCTGAAAACGCCAAGCGTGACGGCATCACCACCCTGGCTTCCGGCCTGCAATTTGAAGTGCTGACCGCTGGTGACGGCGCCAAGCCGACCCGTGAAGACCAGGTGCGTACCCACTACCATGGCACCCTGATCGACGGCACTGTGTTCGACAGTTCCTACGAGCGTGGTCAGCCGGCAGAATTCCCGGTCGGCGGCGTGATCGCTGGCTGGACCGAAGCCCTGCAACTGATGAATGCCGGCAGCAAATGGCGCCTGTACGTGCCGAGCGAACTGGCTTACGGCGCACAAGGCGTTGGCAGCATCCCGCCGCACAGCGTTCTGGTATTTGACGTCGAGCTGCTCGACGTTCTGTAAGACCCGCTGCAGGTTACGCCTGGCTCTCTATAGGGCCGGGCTTGTGTGGGGGGCTGGCTTGCCTGCATCGCGAGCAAGCCAGTTCCCACATAAAGCGGGTGGTGGCTCATGGGTGAAACTTGCCATTGAGCTCCGTCACCGGGCGCAACGCTCGGGCATAGCAGAACAGAAACAGATTCCTCACCACCTCCTTCAGCACTCCAGGCTCACTGGAACTCAGGCCGTTGACGTCCAGGTCGCCCTGGTCCTGCAGTTCATTCAGCGCTTCTTCTTCCAGCACCGCACACACTTCGCCGGTTTCCCGATGAAGGATCCGCAGGTAAGGGTGCGGACGGTCCAGCCAGGCATCAATCAAATAAGTCATGGGTCGCATCTCCTTGAAGGGTTTCAATGAGAATAATTCTTATTCGTAGAATAGCAAGTGCCTATTGGCAATTTCCTGGTTTTTCGGAGTGGACATTGTGCAAGGTCAACAGGGCTGGCCTTTTGCTACTGGGGAGGTCATGGGGGGAGGGTGAAACGCCATCCCGCGTCAGGCGCGGGATGGGGGGCAGGCCGGTCAGACCTTGCGGACGAACTCGGACTTGAGCTTCATCGGGCCGATACCGTCGATCTTGCAGTCGATATCGTGGTCGCCATCGCACAGGCGGATGTTCTTGACCTTGGTGCCGACCTTGACCACCAGCGAGGTGCCCTTGACCTTGAGGTCCTTGATCACGGTGATGGTGTCGCCGTCTTGCAGGACGTTACCAACAGAGTCTTTTTTTACGGTCTCATCGCTGGTTGTTTCGGCTTCACCACCGGCGGACCACTCATGGGCGCATTCCGGGCAGATCAGCTGGGCGCCGTCTTCGTAGGTGTATTCGGAATTGCATTTTGGGCAGGGTGGCAACGTGCTCACTAAAGCTCCTTGAAAGTCAGGATGGCTAAAAGTCGCACATTATATAGGGTTTTGTCGGGGGGAGGGGCGATGCGGTCTAAATGTGGAAGCTGGCTTGCCTGCGATGCAGACACCTCGGTCTATCAGCTGTAGCGAGGTGATGCTATCGCAGGTAAGCCGGCTCCCACAGAGCGTTAGTGAGTACGGGCTACCGCAAACTCACTCAGCTCCACCAGGGCATCCCGGTATTCGCTGGCTGGAAGGGCTTCCAGGCATTTGATGGCGCGGGCCACGTAGTCACGGGCCAGTTGTGCGGTGTAGTCGAGCGAGCCCGAGGCTTCCACGGCAGCGCGGATGCTTTCCAGGTCTTCGATGCCGCCTTTCTGGATCGCCTTGCGCACCAGTGCCGCTTGTTCCGGGGTGCCTTCGCGCATGGTGTAGATCAGCGGCAGGGTCGGCTTGCCTTCGGCCAGGTCGTCACCGACGTTCTTGCCCAGGGTTTCTGCGTCGCCGCGATAATCGAGCAGGTCATCCACCAACTGGAAGGCCACGCCCAGATGATCGCCAAAGGTGCGCAGGGCTTCGGCCTGTTCGGCGGTCGCCTCGCACAGGGCGGCGGCGCTGTGGGTCGAGGCTTCGAAGAGCATCGCGGTCTTGCCGCGAATCACTTCCATGTAGGTTTCTTCGGTGGTGCTGGCGTCGCGTACCTTGGACAGTTGCAGCACTTCGCCTTCGGCGATGATGCGCGTGGCCTGGGACAGGATCTTCATCACCGGCATCGAGCCCAGCTCGACCATCATTTCGAACGAGCGCGAATACAGGAAGTCACCCACCAGCACGCTGGGCGCGTTGCCCCACATGGCATTGGCGGTCTCGCGACCCCGGCGCATGCCAGACATGTCGACCACGTCGTCGTGCAGCAGGGTGGCGGTGTGCAGGAACTCGATAGTGGCGGCCAGCAGGCGCAGGTCATCGCCTTCGCGGCCCAGGGCCTTGCCACACAGCAGCACTAATAAAGGACGCAGGCGTTTACCGCCGGCCGAAGTAATGTAGTCGCCAATTTTGGAGACCAGCGGCACTTTAGAAGTCAGCTGCTTCTTGATGATGCCGTCGACGGCGCTAAAATCGTCCGCCACCGCGCGGTAGAAAGCTTGGGGTTGCATCAGCGACAGTCGCTCCAGAAGGGTTGCGCGGCATGCTAGGACCCGCGCCCCTGGGTGTCAAGGCGCGATAGACGGCTACTTGCAAGCCTTCCACAGCTTGCGTACAATCGCGCACCCTGAACTTCCTGGGCAGCACCTGCCTTACGCAATTGCATTCGGGACGTCCATCCCATGCAGCCATGCCAGCCAATACCTCTTCTTATAAAGCGCTGGGTGAGCAGGATTATCGGAGAAATACCATGTCGTACGCAGTAATTGTTACTGGTGGCAAGCAATACAAGGTCGCCCCAGGTGAATACCTGAAGATCGAAAAACTGGAAATCGCTACCGGCGAATCCGTTACTTTTGATCGCGTTCTGTTGGTCGCCAATGGCGATGACGTGAACATCGGCGCTCCAGTTGTTGCTGGCGCTACCGTTGTGGCTGAAGTGATCTCCCAAGGTCGTCACGATAAAGTCCGCATCATCAAGTTCCGTCGTCGTAAGCACCACATGAAGCGTATGGGCCACCGCCAGTGGTACACCGAGATCAAAATCACCGGTATTCAGGCTTAATTTCAGCCTAATTCCTCACTAGGAGAATTGACTCATGGCACACAAAAAAGCTGGTGGTAGTACCCGTAACGGTCGCGACTCAGAAGCCAAACGCCTTGGCGTTAAGATGTATGGCGGCCAGAAAATCATTCCGGGCAACATCATCGTGCGTCAGCGCGGCACCCAATTCCACGCCGGTTACGGTGTAGGCATGGGTAAAGATCACACCCTCTTCGCGAAAATCGAAGGCGTGATCAAGTTTGAAGTAAAAGGCGCGTTCAACCGCCGTTACGTGAGCGTTGTCTCGGCTTAATTGCGAGCTCGCTGGAAAAGCCCTGTCTTGCGACGGGGCTTTTTCGTTTGTGGGGTGAGTCTCTTGCAAAGCTGTTTGTGGTGGGCGAAGGCAGCGGGATTTGCGGTCGCTGATTGAGGTTGCTGCGCTCATTTTTGCAAGAGTCTTATGTCTTGGTTTCTTAAGCTCGTCCGTGCGGCGAGAGGCGTTTTGTTATGAAGTTCGTTGATGAAGTTTCGATCCGAGTAAAAGCTGGCGACGGCGGCAATGGTTGCATGAGTTTCCGTCGCGAAAAGTTCATCGAAAACGGTGGCCCGAACGGCGGCGACGGTGGTGATGGCGGTTCCATCTACATGATGGCCGACGAAAACCTCAATACCCTGGTGGACTACCGTTACACCCGGCACTTCGATGCCGAGCGCGGCTCCAACGGCGGCAGCACTGACTGCACCGGTAAAAAGGGTGAGGATCTGGTGCTGCGTGTACCGGTCGGCACCACGATCATCGACTCTGCCACCCAGGAAGTGATTGGCGACCTGACCAAGGCCGGCCAGAAATTGATGGTTGTGCAGGGTGGTTGGCACGGTCTGGGTAACACCCGATTCAAGTCCAGTACCAACCGTGCGCCGCGCCAGACCACGCCGGGCAAGCCGGGCGAGCAGCGTGACCTGAAGCTGGAAATGAAAGTGCTGGCGGATGTGGGCCTGCTGGGTCTGCCAAACGCGGGCAAAAGTACCTTCATTCGCTCGGTGTCGGCCGCTAAGCCGAAAGTTGCGGATTACCCGTTCACCACTCTGGTGCCAAACCTGGGTGTGGTCAGCGTCGATCGCTGGAAGAGCTTCGTGATCGCGGATATTCCGGGCCTGATCGAAGGTGCTTCCGATGGCGCGGGTCTGGGGATTCGCTTCCTCAAGCACTTGTCCCGTACCCGTCTGTTGCTGCACCTCGTCGACATGGCGCCGCTGGATGAAACCAGTGCGCCGGACGCGGCTGAAGTGATCGTCAACGAATTGACCAAGTTCAGTCCGTCCCTGGCTGAGCGTGACCGTTGGCTGGTGCTGAACAAGTGCGACCAGATCCTCGAGGAAGAGCACGAAGAGCGGGTCAAGGAAATTGTTGACCGCCTGCAGTGGGAAGGTCCGGTCTACGTGATCTCCGCCATTGCCAAAGAAGGCACTGAGCGTTTGACCCGCGACATCATGCGTTACCTGGAAGATCGTGCTGATCGCCTGGCTGCCGACCCGGCCTACAAGGCTGAATTGGCTGACCTCGACCAGCGTATCGAAGACGAGGCGCGTGCCCAGTTGCAGGCGCTGGATGACCAGCGTGCCCTGCGTCGCAGTGGCGTCAAGTCGGTCCATGACATCGGTGATGATGATTGGGACGAGGAAGATGTGGATGATGAAGATGGTCCAGAAATCATTTACGTGCGTGACTGATCTGTTGCGATAAACTTAAGCGCCGCTCAATCGAGCGGCGTTTTAGTATCTGGAAATCGGTAGTCACGAATAACGTTATGGGCCGCGCTGGGTCGCGTGGCCCTCAATCTAAGGTTGAAGATGATGCGGAGCAAAGTGACGGGTGCGCAACGCTGGGTCGTAAAGATCGGGAGTGCGCTGCTGACGGCGGATGGCAAGGGGCTGGATCGCGCAGCCATGAGCGTCTGGGTTGAACAGATGGTGGCCTTGCATGAGGCAGGTGTCGAGTTGGTGCTGGTGTCGTCCGGGGCGGTTGCCGCCGGGATGAGCCGCCTTGGCTGGACCGCGCGACCCAGCGCGATGCATGAGTTGCAGGCCGCTGCTGCGATTGGTCAGATGGGGTTGGTGCAGGCCTGGGAATCCAGTTTTGCCGAGCACGGCCGCCATACCGCGCAGATTCTGCTGACCCATGACGATCTGTCCGACCGCAAGCGCTACCTCAATGCCCGTAGCACCTTGCGTGCCCTGGTCGAGCTCAAGGTGATCCCGGTGATCAACGAGAACGACACCGTGGTGACCGACGAAATCCGCTTTGGCGATAACGACACCCTGGCGGCCCTGGTGGCCAACCTGGTGGAGGCTGACCTGCTGGTGATCCTCACGGATCGCGATGGCATGTTTGATGCCGATCCGCGCAACAATCCTGACGCTCAGCTGATTTACGAAGCGCGGGCCGATGATCCGGCGCTCGATGCGGTAGCGGGCAGTGTCGGTGGTGCGTTGGGGCGTGGTGGCATGCAGACCAAGCTGCGCGCGGCGCGCCTGGCGGCCCGTTCGGGTGCCCATACCATCATCGTCGGCGGGCGCCTGGAGCGCGTGCTGGATCGCCTCAAGGCAGGCGAGCGCATCGGCACATTGCTGTCGCCCGAGCGTGGCATGCTGGCGGCGCGTAAGCAGTGGCTGGCTGGCCATCTGCAGACCCGTGGCACCCTGGTGCTGGATGCGGGTGCGGTGTCGGCGCTGTCCCAGGGCAACAAGAGCTTGTTGCCGGTAGGCGTCAAGCTGGTCCAGGGTAGCTTCCGTCGCGGTGAAATGGTGGTGTGTGTCGCGCCGGACGGTCGTGAGATTGCCCGTGGGCTGGCCAACTACAGTGCCCTTGAGGCGCAGAAAATCATTGGGCAGTCGTCTGAGTCGATTGTCGGTCTGTTGGGTTACATGGCTGAGCCGGAACTGGTTCACCGCGATAACCTGATTCTGGTCTAAAGGGAAAATTGCGATGCGCGTAATGAAGGGGTTGCTGGGGCTGCTGATGGTGATGCCGCTGCTGGCTTTGGCCGAAGAGATTGGCCAGGTGTCGACCGTGTTCAAGTTTGTCGGCCCCAATGATCGGATCGTGGTCGAGGCTTTTGATGATCCCAAGGTAGATGGCGTGACTTGCTACCTGTCTCGCGCCAAGACGGGTGGGGTGAAGGGTGGTCTGGGCTTGGCCGAGGATCGTGCCGAGGCATCCATTGCCTGTCGTCAGGTGGGGCCGATTCGCTTCAAGGGCGAGCTCAAGGATGGCGATGAAGTGTTCAAGGAGCGTACCTCGCTGGTGTTCAAGACCATGCAGGTGGTGCGCTTCCTCGACAAGAAGCGCAATACCCTGGTGTACCTGGTCTACAGCGACCGTCTGATCGAAGGCAGCCCGCAGAATGCGGTGACGGCGATTCCGATCCTGCCGTGGCCTGGCGCGCAATAAGCCTGGCAGCTCCGCTCTGCTTTATGTGGGGGCTGGCTTGCCTGCGATAGCGGTTTAACAGTCGACTTCAATGTTGGATGTTATGTACCTGTCGCAGGCAAGCCGGCTCCCACATTTGTTTTTGGGAGGCGGCATAAATCGTAGGCAATAAAAAACCGACCCTGGGGTCGGTTTTTTAACAAGCTTATCGCTTAGGCTGCAGCAGCAAGGTTCAGAGCCTTGATGTGGCCATTCAGACGACCTTTATGGCGAGCAGCTTTGTTCTTGTGGATGATGCCTTTATCGGCCATACGGTCGATAACTGGCACGGCCAGAACGTAAGCAGCTTGAGCTTTTTCAGCGTCTTTTGCGTCAATGGCCTTAACTACATTCTTGATGTAGGTACGAACCATGGAACGCAGGCTGGCGTTGTGGCTGCGACGCTTCTCAGCCTGTTTTGCACGTTTTTTGGCGGAAGGTGTGTTGGCCACCGTCGAGCTCCTCGAAAGACTTTTTAGGAAATAGCAAACAAAATAGGCCGCGAATCATGCCGATGAGTTGAAGTCTTGTCAAGGGCGGCTGATGCGAACTGCTGAGTGGTCGATCTGAAGAGGCGGGTGATTTATTTCCGGCGCTTGACCTGTAAACTCGCGAGCTTTGGCTCTGTGCTGTTGCAGGCGCGCAGTATCGCATAAGTAGGCGCTTTGTTCGCCTGCTCTTTATCTATAGGCAAAAACTCTTTCAATGAATCTGCTCAAGTCGTTGGCCGCCGTCAGCTCGATCACCATGATTTCCCGGGTTCTGGGGTTTGTGCGTGACACCCTCATCGCACGTATTTTTGGCGCGAGCATGGCCACGGATGCCTTCTTTATCGCGTTCAAACTGCCTAACCTGCTGCGGCGGATCTTCGCCGAGGGCGCGTTTTCCCAGGCGTTCGTGCCGATCCTGGCGGAATACAAGACCCAGCAGGGCGAGGAGGCCACCCGCACCTTTATCGCCTATGTCTCGGGCCTGCTGACCCTGGTGCTGATGCTGGTGACCGTCGCCGGGATGCTCGCTGCGCCCTGGATTATCTGGGCCACGGCGCCCGGGTTTGCCAACACTCCGGAAAAATTCGCCCTGACCAGTGATCTGTTGCGGGTGACCTTTCCTTATATATTGCTGATTTCCCTGTCTTCCCTGGCGGGCGCGATCCTCAATACCTGGAACCGGTTCTCGGTGCCGGCGTTTGTGCCGACCCTGCTTAACGTCAGCATGATCATCTTTGCCCTGTTCCTCACGCCGTACTTCGATCCGCCGGTGATGGCGCTCGGCTGGGCGGTGCTGGCCGGTGGCCTGGCGCAACTGTTGTATCAACTGCCGCACCTGAAAAAGATTGGCATGCTTGTGCTGCCGCGCCTGAACCTCAAGGACACGGGCGTGTGGCGGGTGATGAAAAACATGCTGCCGGCGATTCTCGGGGTATCGGTCAGCCAGATTTCCCTGATTATCAACACCGCATTCGCTTCGTTGCTGGTCTCCGGTTCCGTGTCGTGGATGTATTACGCCGACCGCCTGATGGAATTGCCCTCCGGTGTGCTGGGCGTGGCGCTGGGCACCATTTTGCTGCCGACCCTGGCCCGCACCTATGCCAGCAAGGACCGCCACGAATACTCGCGTATTCTCGATTGGGGCCTGCGCCTGTGCTTTGTGCTGGTGCTGCCATGCTCCCTGGCCCTGGGGATCCTGGCCGAGCCGCTGACCGTTTCGCTGTTCCAGTACGGCCAGTTCAGCGCGTTCGACGCCTTGATGACCCAGCGTGCATTGGTCGCCTATTCGGTGGGGTTGCTGGGGATTATCGTGATCAAGGTCCTCGCGCCGGGCTTTTACGCCCAGCAAAACATCCGGACCCCGGTGAAAATTGCGATTTTCACCCTGGTGGTCACCCAGCTGTTCAACCTGATCTTCATCGGGCCGCTGGCTCACGCGGGCCTGGCCCTGGCGATCAGTGCCGGGGCGTGCATCAATGCCGGCCTGTTGTTCTATCAATTGCGCAAACAAAAAATGTATCAACCGCAGCCAGGCTGGGGCATGTTCGCCCTCAAATTGCTGGTGGCGGTGGCGGTGATGTCGGCGGTATTGCTGGGGTTGATGCACTGGATGCCGGCGTGGGGCGAGGGGCAGATGCTTGAGCGATTCCTGCGCCTGGGCCTGCTGGTGGTGGCCGGGGTGATCGCCTACTTTGGCATGTTGCTGCTGCTGGGCTTCCGCCTGCGGGATTTCAATCGCAAGGCGCTGAATTGATCGCAATCAACAATAAGCCGGCTGTTTTTTCGATTCGGATCATTTGGCCTGTGCTGTTGCCTGTCGTCCGGGGCCGGGTGTGGTTATAATCGACCACTTTATGAGCAAGAAGCGCGTTATGCAGCTGGTTCGAGGTCTCCACAACCTGCGCCCCGAGCATCGGGGCTGCGTCGCCACTATTGGCAACTTTGACGGTGTTCACCGTGGCCACCAGGCGATCCTGGCGCGGCTGCGCGAGCGCGCAGTCGAGTTGGGCGTGCCCAGCTGCGTGGTGATTTTCGAGCCGCAGCCCCGTGAGTTCTTCACTCCCGAGACGGCTCCAGCCCGTTTGGCCCGCTTGCGGGACAAACTGCAACTGCTGGCCGAAGAGGGCGTGGACCGGGTTCTGTGCCTGGCCTTCAACCAGCGTTTGCGCAGTCTCAGCGCCACCGAGTTCGTCGACCGTATCCTCGTCGATGGCTTGGGCGTGCAGCATCTGGAGGTCGGCGACGACTTCCGCTTCGGTTGCGACCGGGTAGGGGATTTCGATTTCCTGCAGCAGGCCGGCGTGACCCAGGGGTTTACCGTCGAAGCCGCGCAAACCGTCGAACTGGACGGCCTGCGCGTGAGCAGCACCCAGGTGCGAAATGCCTTGGCCGCTGCCGACTTCGCCTTGGCCGAGCGTTTGCTCGGTCGCCCGTTCCGGATTGCCGGGCGGGTCCTGCACGGCCAGAAGCTGGCGCGCCAACTGGGCACGCCAACCGCCAACGTGCAACTCAAGCGCCGTCGCGTGCCACTGACCGGGGTGTACCTGGTGAGTGTCGATATTGACGGTCAACCCTGGCCCGGAGTCGCCAATATAGGCGTCAGGCCAACGGTTGCAGGTGATGGCAAGGCCCACCTGGAAGTTCACCTTTTGGATTTTGCCGGGGATTTGTATGACCGGCGTTTGACGGTGGTTTTCCACCAAAAGCTGCGTGAAGAGCAGCGATTCGCCTCCCTGGAGGCGCTGAAAACGGCGATCAATGCGGATGTCGCCGCCGCCCGTGCACTAGCCGCACCTAGCGCCCATCGCTAATGAAGAGCCTTAAATGACCGACTATAAAGCCACGCTAAACCTTCCGGACACCGCCTTCCCAATGAAGGCCGGCCTGCCACAGCGCGAACCGCAGATCCTGCAGCGCTGGGACAGTATTGGCCTGTACGGAAAGTTGCGCGAGATTGGCAAGGATCGTCCGAAATTCGTCCTGCACGACGGCCCTCCTTATGCCAACGGCACGATTCACATCGGTCATGCGCTGAACAAGATTCTCAAGGACATGATCATCCGCTCGAAAACCCTTTCGGGCTTCGACGCGCCTTATGTCCCGGGTTGGGACTGCCACGGCCTGCCGATTGAACACAAAGTCGAAGTGACCCACGGCAAGAACCTGGGCGCCGACAAGACCCGCGAGCTGTGCCGCGCCTACGCCACCGAGCAGATCGAAGGGCAGAAGTCCGAATTCATCCGCCTGGGTGTGCTGGGCGACTGGGACAACCCGTACAAGACCATGAACTTCAAGAACGAGGCCGGGGAAATCCGTGCCTTGGCCGAGATCGTCAAGGGCGGCTTCGTGTTCAAGGGCCTCAAGCCCGTGAACTGGTGCTTTGACTGCGGCTCGGCCCTGGCCGAAGCGGAAGTCGAGTACGAAGACAAGAAGTCCTCGACCATCGACGTCGCGTTCCCGATTGCCGACGACGCCAAGCTGGCCGAGGCCTTTGGCCTGGCAGGCCTGGCCAAGCCCGCCGCCATCGTGATCTGGACCACCACCCCGTGGACCATCCCGGCCAACCAGGCGCTGAACGTGCACCCGGAATTCACCTACGCCCTGGTGGACGTCGGTGACCGCCTGCTGGTGCTGGCCGAGGAAATGGTCGAGGCCTGCCTGACTCGCTACGAGTTGCAAGGTTCGGTGATCGCCACGACCACGGGCTCCGCGCTGGAGCTGATCAACTTCCGTCACCCGTTCTACGACCGTCTGTCGCCGGTGTACCTGGCTGACTACGTCGAACTGGGCTCGGGTACCGGGGTGGTTCACTCCGCGCCGGCCTACGGTGTGGACGACTTCGTGACCTGCAAAGCCTATGGCATGGTCAACGATGACATCCTCAACCCGGTGCAGAGCAATGGCGTATACGTGCCGTCGCTGGAGTTCTTCGGTGGCCAGTTCATCTTCAAGGCCAACCAGCCGATCATCGACAAATTGTCGGAAGTCGGTGCGCTGCTGCACACCGAAACCATCAAGCACAGTTACATGCACTGCTGGCGCCACAAGACCCCGCTGATCTACCGCGCCACCGCGCAGTGGTTCATCGGCATGGACAAAGAGCCTGTCGCCGGCGAAACCCTGCGCAAGCGTGCGATCAAAGCCATCGAAGACACCAAGTTCGTCCCGGCCTGGGGCCAGGCGCGCCTGCACTCGATGATCGCCAACCGTCCCGACTGGTGCATCTCCCGCCAGCGTAACTGGGGCGTGCCGATCCCGTTCTTCCTCAACAAGGAAAGCGGCGAACTGCACCCACGCACCGTCGAACTGATGGAAGTGGTGGCCCAGCGTGTGGAGCAGGAAGGTATCGAAGCCTGGTTCAAGCTGGACGCTGCCGAGCTGCTTGGTGACGAAGCGCCGCTGTACGACAAGATCAGCGACACCCTCGACGTGTGGTTCGACTCGGGTACCACCCACTGGCACGTGCTGCGCGGCTCGCACCTGATGGGTCACGAGACCGGCCCGCGCGCCGACCTGTATCTGGAAGGCTCGGACCAACACCGTGGCTGGTTCCACTCGTCCCTGCTGACCGGTTGCGCCATCGACGATCACGCCCCGTACCGCGAGCTGCTGACCCACGGGTTCACCGTCGACGAGAACGGTCGCAAGATGTCCAAGTCCCTGGGCAACGTGATTGCGCCGCAGAAGGTCAACGACACCCTGGGCGCCGACATCATGCGTCTGTGGGTAGCTTCCACCGACTATTCGGGTGAAATGGCCGTTTCGGAGCAGATCCTGCAACGCAGCGCCGATGCCTACCGCCGTATCCGCAATACCGCACGCTTCATGTTGTCGAACCTGACCGGCTTCAACCCGGCCACCGACATCCTGCCGGCCGAGGAAATGCTCGCCCTGGACCGTTGGGCTGTGGACCGTACCCTGTTGCTGCAACGTGAGTTGCAGGAGCACTACGGCGAATACCGCTTCTGGAACGTCTACTCGAAGATCCACAACTTCTGCGTGCAGGAGCTGGGTGGTTTCTACCTCGACATCATCAAGGACCGCCAGTACACCACCGGCGCCAACAGCAAGGCCCGCCGCTCGGCGCAGACCGCGCTGTACCACATCTCCGAAGCGCTGGTGCGCTGGATCGCGCCGATCCTGGCCTTCACTGCCGACGAGCTGTGGGAATACCTGCCGGGCGAGCGTAACGAGTCCGTAATGCTCAACACCTGGTACGAAGGCCTGACCGAATTGCCGGCCGACTTCGAACTGGGCCGCGAGTATTGGGAAGGTGTGATGGCCGTCAAGGTTGCGGTGAACAAGGAACTGGAAGTCCAGCGTGCGGCCAAGGCCGTCGGTGGCAACCTGCAGGCCGAAGTCACCCTGTTTGCCGAGGAAGGCCTGACCGCCGACCTGGGCAAATTGAGCAACGAACTGCGCTTCGTGCTGATCACCTCGACAGCCAGCCTGGCACCCTTCGCCCAGGCCCCGGCTGATGCGGTCGCGACCGAAGTCCCGGGCCTCAAGCTCAAGGTCGTCAAGTCCGCCTTCGCCAAGTGCGCCCGTTGCTGGCACTGCCGTGAAGACGTTGGCGTGAACCCGGAGCATCCGGAAATCTGCGGTCGTTGCGTCGACAACATCAGCGGTGCCGGTGAGGTTCGCCACTATGCCTAAATCCAGCCGTTTCGGACGTCTGGGTTGGCTCGTACTGAGCTTGCTGGTCCTGGTCATCGACCAGGTCAGCAAGGCTCACTTCGAGGGCACCCTGGAAATGTTCCAGCAGATCGTGGTGATTCCTGACTACTTCAGCTGGACCCTGGCCTATAACACCGGTGCCGCTTTCAGCTTCCTCGCTGACGGTGGTGGCTGGCAGCGTTGGCTGTTCGCCCTGATCGCTGTGGTGGTCAGTGCGGTGCTGGTGGTCTGGCTCAAGCGCCTGGGCCGCAATGACACCTGGCTGGCTATCGCCTTGGCACTGGTGCTGGGCGGTGCGCTGGGCAATCTGTACGACCGCATCGCCTTGGGCCATGTGATCGACTTCATTCTGGTGCATTGGCAGAACCGCCATTACTTCCCGGCGTTCAACTTTGCCGACAGCGCCATCTGCGTTGGCGCAATCATGCTGGCGCTGGATATGTTCAAGGGCAACAAGCCCGGAGAAGCCGTAAATGACTGAACAAGTATTGGCCGAACAACGCATTGGCCAGAACACGGAAGTCACCTTGCATTTCGCACTGCGCCTGGAGAATGGCGACACGGTCGACAGCACGTTCGATAAAGCCCCGGCGACCTTCAAGGTCGGCGATGGCAACCTGCTGCCGGGTTTTGAGACGGCACTGTTCGGCTTCAAGGCCGGTGACAAGCGCAATCTGCAGATCCCGCCGGAAAACGCCTTTGGCCAGCCCAACCCGCAGAACGTACAAATCATCCCGCGTTCGCAGTTCCAGGACATGGAGCTGTCGGAAGGCTTGCTGGTGATCTTCAACGATGCGGCGAATACCGAACTGCCCGGTGTGGTCAAAACCTTCGATGACACTCAGGTGACCATCGACTTCAATCACCCGTTGGCCGGCAAGACCTTGACCTTTGATGTTGAAATCATCGACGTTAAAGCGCTCTAACTGACGAAACCGGTTCCTGTAGGCGCTGGCTGGCCTGCGATAGCAACGCCTCGGTGTACCAGTTGCACCGAGGCGTTGCTATCGCAGGCAGACCAGCTCCCACAAAGACACGAGGCCCAGCATGCAAATCAAACTCGCCAACCCCCGTGGCTTCTGCGCCGGGGTGGACCGGGCGATCGAAATCGTCAATCGCGCCCTGGAAGTCTTCGGCCCGCCGATCTACGTGCGCCATGAAGTGGTCCATAACAAGTTCGTGGTCGAAGACCTGCGCGCCCGTGGCGCCATTTTTGTCGAAGAACTGGATCAGGTGCCGGACGACGTCATCGTTATCTTCAGCGCCCATGGCGTTTCCCAGGCAGTGCGCACCGAAGCCGCAGGCCGTGGCCTGAAAGTCTTCGATGCGACCTGCCCGCTGGTGACCAAGGTGCATATCGAAGTGGCGCGCTATAGCCGCGACGGCCGTGAGTGCATCCTGATCGGCCACGCCGGTCACCCCGAAGTCGAAGGCACCATGGGTCAGTACGACGCCCGCAATGGCGGCGCGATCTACCTGGTGGAAGACGAAAAAGACGTCGCCGAGTTGCAAGTGCATAACCCTGAGAAGTTGGCATTCGTGACCCAGACCACCTTGTCGATGGATGACACCAGCCGGGTCATCGACGCCCTGCGTACCCGTTTCCCTGCCATCGGTGGGCCGCGCAAGGACGACATCTGCTATGCCACGCAAAACCGCCAGGACGCCGTCAAGCAACTGGCCGACGAGTGTGACGTGGTGCTGGTCGTCGGTAGCCCTAACAGCTCCAACTCCAATCGTCTGCGTGAACTGGCCGAACGCATGGCTACCCCGGCGTACCTGATTGACGGTGCCGAAGACCTGCAGCGCAGTTGGTTCGACGGTGTCGAGCGCATTGGCATCACTGCGGGCGCCTCGGCGCCGGAAGTCCTGGTACGTGGCGTGATCCAGCAGTTGCAGGCGTGGGGCGCGACAGGTGCCGACGAGTTGTCAGGGCGCGAAGAGAACATCACTTTCTCCATGCCCAAGGAGCTGCGGGTTCGTTCGCTGCTCTGAGCCCCAGATCATCGTAGCCCCGGCACAAGGCCTGCTCGGCCTTGTCGCTGCGCAGGCTGATGCGGCCGGTGGGCGCCAGCACCACTTGATGCAGGCTCAGCGGCTGGTCCGTTGAGCACACATGCACGGTGCCGGCGCGAAACCCACCCGCAGACAGCAGGGGTTCGCCCAAACCGCTGAAGCGAATCTGCGTGCGCACCGGGGTATTGCCCACAATGGGGATCCGCCCATTGTCCTGGCGTTCCAGCAGTACCGGGTTGTCGTCGTCCAGATGACCGCGGCCATTCATGTCCACCACCACCCTCCAGCCCCGACTCCAGTCATCATCCAGCGCGTGGATGATCACCGTTCGATTGCGCGCAATGGCCTGGGTGCGGGCGTAGCGCAAGCCAGACGCCAGTGTCTGCGCGGCGCTCAGTCGCGTTTGTGAGTCCAGCAGGCTCTTGAAGCCGGGTACCGCCAATTGCGCCAGGATGCCGCTGACGATCAAGCCGAGCAGCAATTCGATCAATGTGAAGCCGCGTTGTTTCATACCTCGTCCCTCCGTGGACCGTGTGCCTGAACTAGTTATAGCGGCACCGCGTGCGGGGGCAGTGATGGCCTTCCTGTCCAAAGTATTTCCCTTTATTCCGAGGGGCAGCGCGACGACAACAGCGGCGCTAGTCTTGGGCAATGCACGGCTATCTCGGCCGTCTGGATGACCCTCGACAAGGATGACGACGGCTATGCGAGCTTGCCTGGTAACGTCTTGTACACCCCCGACCGACACGCAACAGATCGGTATGAGCCTGATCGAAGTGCTGGTTTCGCTGTTGATTCTCGGCGTTGGCCTGCTGGGGGCCGGGCTGATCCAGCTGAATGCGCTCAAGTACACCGACAGTTCCAGGATGATCAGCCAGGCGAGCTTTGTTGCCTACGACATGCTCGACCGGATTCGCGCCAATGCCGCCGCCGACTATTCCTGGGGAGGCGACGATATCTCGCTCGCCAACACCTTGGCCGCGAGTGTCCGGGACCTGGACTTGCACGACTTCGAGGCCAATATCCGCCACTTGGCCGGTGATACCGCCAAAGGTTCGATTGCGATCAGCCAGCGCGAAGTCACCATCAGCATCAGTTGGGACGACTCACGCGCAGCCCATGCCGGCGGCGCCCGGGAAACATTCACCCTGACCAGTCGCGTCGCGGTCGATCCGAGGCCTGCGCGATGAGGCGCTCCAGTACGGGTTTTGGCCTGGTCGAGGCATTGCTGGCGGCGACCCTGGGGTTGGTGGTGGTCCTGGCAGCCGTCCAGGTAACGCTGGCCGCCCGAAGCACCGCAGCCAGCCAGCATGCCTCGGCGTTGTTGCAGGATGATGGGCGATTTGTCCTGGGCAAGATGATTCAGGAGATTCGCCTGGCGGGGATGTTCGGTTGCCTGTCCCTTCCCGCGATTGTTCAGGCGCCGGCTGACTTTTCCACGCCGATCAGTGTGGCGGTCAGCGGTGCCTCAACCAGCCTGACCCTGGTCACTGGCGATGTCGGCGGTCAGGGCAGTCGGCCCGACTGGACCGTGCTCAGTAATTGTGTCGACAGCGCCCAGGCCTACTCGGGGGTACCGCCCAAGCCTGGTCCTGGGCAGATTGCTTTCCCGGTTCGCAAACTGACCTACACCTTTGAGTCAGGGCAGTTGAAGCTCAGCACTCCGACAACGCCGGCCAAGGCGGTGCTGGTGGATAACGTGGGGGCGTTTGAGTTGAGTTTCGGGGTGGCCAGCCGGCCAGGGTCCAGTGTCGTGAGCCGCTATGACAGCCATCCCGGCGACGAGTCGCTGATCCGCAGTGTGCGGGTGATGTTGACGCTGCGCGATCCGCTTGGTCGCGTGCGGGACCAGGTCTACAGCGTCGTCGCTGCCGTGCGTAATCGTCTTGAATAGCGAGTGCCGGGTACCGGCCCCTGGGCAGCGCGGCATGGTGCTGTTGATCAGCCTGGTATTGCTGCTGTTGTTGACGGTTATCGGCCTGGCTTCGATGCAGGGCGCGACGTCGCAGGAACAGCTCGCCGGCAGCCTCAGGCATCGCAACCAATCGTTCCAGGCGGCCGAAAGCGGGCTCAGGCGCGGTGAGTCGGCTGTACAGGCGCGCGGGTTCGGTTTGCCGGCCTGTCAGTCGCTGGTGACCTGTGCCCCGCCGAACGAGGCGTATGCCATCAGCCAGCCAGGCGTCGATCCAGTCTCGGCTATCACCTGGGTCGGCATGAAAGCGGGTGTGTACGGTATTCAGAACCTCGGCCCCGCTAGCGGGTTGGCACATTTGCCGCCCGACACCCCGGCGACGTTGTATCGGGTTACGGCAGTGGGGATCAGTGGCCAATCGCGCACCGTTCTGGAAAGCGTCTATGCGCGGGTAGCCGCGGATGCTGATGCCAGTGAGCGATTCCGGCGAATTCTATGGCGACAACTCCAGTAGGTGATCATGACGATGAGCGGCAATTGCAAGGGGTTCACTTTGATCGAGTTATTGATCGCGCTGGCGATCATTGCCACCTTGGCGGCGGTGATCTATCCGGGGTACGCCGCCCACGTGAAAAAGGCTTACCGCACAGAAATCGTCGGGCTGCTCACGGAGCAAGCCCAGCATCTGGAGCGCTATTACGTGAGAAATGGCACTTTTATTGATGCCAGCGGCGTCAGCACCGGCAATGATCGCTATAGAATTACGGTGATGCTGAACCCCCAGGATTTCACCCTGACCGCGACGCCTTTTGCTGACGCGATGCTGGGTGATCCTTGTGGTGAGTTCAGTTTGACCAGCACTGGCGCGCGGGCCAATCCCGGCGCCGCACCCGGCACCACGCGTCAGGAGTGCTGGGGGCGATGACGCTGGTGGGCGACGGGGTGCCTGGAGCACTCCTTTCTTTTTATGAGCTGGATCGAACAATGACCAAGCAACAGCAAGTCGTGGTTGTGGGTGGTGGTGTTATCGGGCTGTTGACGGCGTTCAACCTGGCAACCCAAGGGCTGGCGGTGGTGGTGCTTGACCGTTCGTCGGTTGGGCAGGAGTCTTCCTGGGCCGGTGGCGGGATTGTTTCGCCGTTATACCCCTGGCGCTACAGCCCGGCCGTCACGGCGCTGGCCCATTGGTCCCAGGATTTTTACCCGCAATTGGCCCTGCGCCTGTTTGCGGCTACCGGCGTGGATCCCGAGGTTCATACCACGGGCCTGTATTGGCTGGACCTCGATGACGAGGCCGACGCCCTGGCCTGGGCTGCGCGGGAAGGTCGGCCCTTGAGCAAGGTGGATGTGTCGGCCGCCCGTGACGCGGTGCCGGTATTGGGCGCGGGGTTCGCCGAGGCTATCTATATGGCGAACGTGGCCAATGTACGCAATCCACGCTTGATCAAGTCCCTGAAGGCGGCGTTGCTGGCATTGCCGGGTGTGACCCTGCATGAGCAGTGCGCGGTACAGGGCTTTATCCAGGAGGGCGGCAGCATTGTCGGGGTCAATACTGCGCAGGGCGAGGTGCGAGGCGACCAGGTAGTGCTCGCGGCCGGTGCCTGGAGTGGTGAGCTGCTCGCCAGCCTGGGGCTGACGCTGCCGGTGGAGCCGGTCAAGGGCCAGATGATTTTGTACAAGTGTGCTTCGGACTTTCTGTCCTGCATGGTCCTGGCGAAGGGGCGCTATGCGATTCCCCGCCGGGACGGACATATCCTGATTGGCAGCACGCTGGAGCATGAAGGTTTCGACAAGACACCGACCGAATCGGCTCTGGACAGCCTCAAAGCCTCGGCTGTGGAACTGATTCCGGCCCTGGCGGATGCCGAGGTGGTGGGGCATTGGGCCGGTTTGCGGCCTGGTTCGCCGGAGGGCATTCCCTATATCGGTAAGGTGCCAGGGTTTGAAGGGCTGTGGCTCAACTGCGGGCATTACCGCAATGGCCTGGTATTGGCGCCTGCGTCTTGCCAGTTGTTTGCTGACTTGCTGCTGGGGCATGAGCCGGTGATCGACCCGGCCCCTTACGCGCCCACTGGTCGGATATAAACCGGGTCTCCTACCGTTCCAGAGGACTCAGCGCTCGATAGACTTCGGACCCTGCTCCAGATGCGCCTGGGTGCAGTACCAGTCCTGGCGCTGGCTCAGTGCCCGGTCTTGCGGCAGGTGCACGCCACAGTGTGCACAGCGAACCATCGGCGCGGCGCCTTGTTCGCCGGGCTGTTGCTGCGTCGAAGCGGGGCGCTTGAACTTGCGCCAGAACCATACCGCAGCAGCAATCAGGGCAATCCAGAACAGTAAACGAACCATGGCAGGCAGCTTCTCAACAGGGAATCCGGCAGTTTAGCCAAGGATGTTAGCGGCGCACAGGGTAATAAAGTCGCGCCATGAAAAAAGGAGCCCCGAGGGGCTCCTTCTTGCGCTGCCAAGACGGGTTTCAGTCAAAGACACCGAACGTCATGTAGCTGAACCACGAGCGATCCTGGTTGTTGCCCAGGGCTTCTGGTGCTTCTTCCTCGATCACGTCGCCGTTCTCGTCATGGGGCTTGAGCTCCGACGGAATGGCGTCCTTGGCATCCTGGTACTGCTTGAGGATGTCCTGGTTGGCGCGGGTTTCGCCCGGCGGCAGCGGTGGACGGGACTCGATCATGCCCAGGGTGTACTTGCTCAACCACGAGCGGTTGTCCGCTTCGGCAACCTGCGGCACAAACTGGCCGTCTTGCAGGCTAGGGTGGTCCGGGTAGTTGAGTTTCAGGGTCTCCAGGCTGGTAGCGGCCAGGGTATCGAGGTGCAGGCGCTGGTAAGCCTCGGTCATCACTGCCAGGCCGTCACCCACGGAAGGGGTTTCCTGGAAGTTCTCCACCACATAGCGACCACGGTTGGCGGCGGCGACATAGGCCTGGCGCGTCAAGTAGTAGTGGGCTACGTGGATTTCGTAGGAAGCCAGCAGGTTGCGCAGGTAGATCATGCGCTGCTTGGCGTCCGGCGCGTAGCGGCTGTTGGGGAAGCGGCTGGTCAGCTGGGCGAACTCGTTATAGGAGTCGCGCGCGGCACCTGGGTCACGCTTGGTCATGTCCAGCGGCAGGAAGCGCGCCAGCAGGCCAACGTCCTGGTCAAACGAGGTCAGGCCCTTGAGGTAGTAGGCGTAGTCCACGTTCGGATGCTGCGGGTGCAGGCGGATAAAACGCTCGGCAGCGGACTTGGCAGCTTCCGGCTCGGCGTTCTTGTAGTTCGCATAGATCAGTTCGAGCTGGGCCTGGTCGGCATAGCGGCCAAACGGATAACGCGACTCCAGGGCCTTGAGTTTGGCCGTGGCGCTTGTGTAGCTATTGTTGTCCAGGTCGGCCTGAGCCTGCTGGTACAGCTCGACTTCACTGAGGTTTTCGTCGACGACGTCCTTTGTTGACGAGCAAGCAGCAGTCATGGCGAGGATGGCGATCAGCAGCAGGTGTTTCACTTGCATGGCGGCTTGCGTCCCTATGACGGCCGCTGTCTTGGGCGGGGCCGTCCTGTTATGATGAGCGCCCCGATGAAAGCCTCGGGGCAAAAGACGCCGTATTTAACCACAAGCGCGCAGCCGAAACCAAAGGCTGTGCCACGCCTAGTCTGAGCATGTCCGATAAAATTGAACTTCGCGCAGAGGTGCCGTCCGAATTGGGCGGCCAACGCCTCGATCAAGTCGCCGCACAACTATTCGCTGAGCACTCGCGCTCGCGCCTTTCCGCCTGGATCAAAGACGGCCGCCTGACTGTGGATGGAGCGGTTATCCGCCCGCGAGACATAGTGCATGGCGGTTCGGTTCTTGAGCTGACTGCCGAGCAGGAAGCCCAGGGAGAATGGATCGCCCAGGACATCGAGCTGGATATCGTCTATGAAGACGACGACATCCTGGTGATCAACAAACCCGCAGGCCTGGTGGTTCACCCGGCGGCCGGGCACGCTGATGGCACCTTGCTCAATGCCTTGTTGCACCATGTGCCGGACATCATCAATGTCCCGCGCTGCGGCATCGTCCACCGCCTGGACAAGGACACCACTGGTCTGATGGTCGTGGCCAAGACCATTCAGGCGCAGACGCAGTTGGTCACACAATTGCAGAGCCGCAGTGTCAGCCGCATCTATGAGTGCATCGTGATTGGTGTGGTCGTGGCCGGTGGCAAGATCAACGCGCCTATCGGTCGTCACGGCCAGCAGCGCCAGCGCATGGCGGTGATGGAGGGCGGCAAGCAGGCCGTCAGCCACTACCGCGTGCTGGAGCGTTTCCGTTCCCACACCCATGTGCGGGTCAAGCTGGAAACCGGCCGTACCCACCAGATTCGGGTACATATGGCGCATATCAACTTCCCGTTGGTCGGCGATCCGGCCTACGGTGGTCGCTTCCGTATTCCGCCGGCCGCCAGTGTGACCATGGTCGAGTCGCTGAAGTCGTTCCCGCGCCAGGCGCTGCATGCACGCTTCCTGGAACTGGATCATCCGACGAGCGGTGAGCGGATGAGCTGGGAATCGCCTCTGCCCGACGATTTTGTCTGGTTGCTGTCGTTGCTCAAGCAGGACCGCGAGGCCTTTGTCGGATGAATGACTGGCTGATTCCTGACTGGCCTGCGCCGGCCGGGGTCAAAGCCTGCGTCACCACCCGTACGGGCGGCGTCAGTCTGGCGCCGTTCGACAGCCTCAACTTAGGCGATCATGTCGAGGACAGCCCCGAAGCTGTGCTTGAGAATCGCCGTCGTCTCACCGCCGCATTTGCTATCCAGCCCGCCTGGTTGCGCCAGGTTCATGGTGTGGTCGTGGTCGAGGCCGATCCGGGACGGATTGCCGAGGCCGACGGCAGTTGGACCGGTACGCCCGGCATCGCCTGCACGGCGATGACCGCCGATTGCCTGCCGGCCTTGTTTTGCAATAAGTCCGGAACTCGTGTTGCTGCCGCCCATGCCGGTTGGCGTGGCCTGGCGGCGGGTGTGCTGGAAGCGGCCGCCGACAGCCTGGATGCTGCGCCTGCCGACGTACTGGTGTGGTTGGGCCCGGCGATTGGCCCAAAGGCCTTTGAAGTCGGCCCGGAAGTGCGTGAAGCCTTTATGCAGCAACACCCGCAAACCGCGCAGGCTTTCGTTCCCAGCCACAACCCTGGCAAGTTCCTGGCTGATATCTACCAGCTGGCGCGCCTGCGCCTGGCTGCGCGTGGGATCACCGCTGTCTACGGTGGCGGTTTGTGCACCGTGACCGACCCGCGCTTCTTTTCTTACCGGCGCAGCCCGCGTACCGGTCGATTTGCCTCCCTGATCTGGCTCGAACGCTAGACTCTCCTGATCCATATCAAGCATTGCCGGCTTGAATGTTCCAGAATCCCCCCCATCTATAGGGGTATCTGGCAGGTTTCTTCATTCAGGATGCGTTTCTCGCGAGCAAGCTCGCTCGCACATAGCTCCGGCCTGCTCAAAAGGAAGGTGACTAATGCGTATTGATCGTTTAACCAGCAAATTACAATTGGCGTTATCGGATTCCCAATCCCTGGCCGTTGGCCTCGACCATCCGGCCATCGAGCCCGCGCACTTGATGCAGGCACTCCTCGAACAGCAGGGTGGTTCTATCAAGCCCCTGTTGATGCAGGTAGGCTTCGACGTCAACAGCCTGCGCAAGGAGTTGAGCAAAGAGCTCGACCAACTGCCGAAAATCCAGAATCCGACGGGTGACGTGAATATGTCCCAGGATCTGGCGCGCCTGCTTAACCAGGCCGATCGCCTGGCCCAGCAGAAAGGCGACCAGTTCATCTCCAGCGAACTGGTGCTGCTCGCCGCCATGGATGAAAACAGCAAGCTCGGCAAGTTGTTGCTGGGCCAGGGCGTGAGCAAAAAGGCCCTGGAAAATGCCATCAACAACCTGCGCGGCGGCGACGCGGTGAATGACCCCAATCATGAGGAGTCGCGCCAGGCCCTGGACAAATACACCGTCGACCTGACCAAGCGCGCCGAAGACGGCAAGCTGGACCCGGTAATCGGGCGTGACGACGAGATTCGTCGCACCATCCAGGTCCTGCAGCGCCGCACCAAGAACAACCCGGTGCTGATCGGTGAGCCTGGGGTGGGTAAAACCGCCATCGCCGAGGGCCTGGCCCAGCGCATCATTAATGGTGAAGTGCCGGACGGCCTCAAGGGCAAGCGCTTGCTGTCCCTGGACATGGGGGCCTTGATTGCCGGTGCCAAATTCCGTGGTGAGTTTGAGGAGCGCCTGAAATCCCTGCTTAACGAGCTGTCGAAGCAGGAAGGGCAGATCATTCTGTTTATCGACGAACTGCACACCATGGTCGGCGCCGGTAAAGGTGAAGGCTCGATGGACGCAGGCAACATGCTCAAGCCTGCACTGGCTCGGGGTGAGTTGCATTGCGTGGGTGCTACCACGCTCAACGAGTACCGCCAGTACATTGAAAAGGACGCGGCCCTTGAGCGTCGTTTCCAGAAAGTCCTGGTGGAAGAACCGAGCGAAGAAGACACCATCGCGATCCTGCGTGGCCTGAAAGAGCGTTATGAGGTCCACCACCGCGTGGCAATCACTGATGGCGCGATCATTGCGGCGGCCAAGTTGAGCCATCGCTATATCACTGATCGTCAGTTGCCGGACAAGGCCATCGACTTGATCGACGAAGCGGCCAGCCGGATTCGCATGGAGATCGACTCCAAGCCTGAAGTACTGGATCGCCTGGAGCGCCGCCTGATTCAACTGAAAGTCGAATCCCAGGCGCTGAAAAAAGAAGACGATGACGCGGCGAAGAAACGCCTGGAAAAACTCCAGGAGGAAATCGGCCGTCTGGAGCGTGAGTATTCGGACCTGGAAGAAATCTGGACCTCGGAAAAAGCCGAAGTGCAGGGTTCCGCACAGATCCAGCAGAAGATCGAGCAATCGCGCCAGGAACTGGAAGCTGCCCGCCGTAAAGGCGACCTGAACCGCATGGCCGAGTTGCAGTACGGGGTGATCCCGGACCTGGAACGCAGCCTGCAAATGGTCGACCAGCATGGCCACAGCGAAAACCAGTTGCTGCGCAGCAAGGTGACCGAGGAAGAAATTGCCGAGGTTGTGTCCAAGTGGACCGGCATTCCTGTGTCGAAAATGCTGGAAGGCGAGCGTGACAAACTGTTGCGTATGGAAAGCCTGTTGCACCAACGCGTGATTGGCCAGGAAGAGGCCGTGGTGGCAGTGTCCAACGCGGTGCGGCGTTCCCGCGCCGGTTTGTCCGACCCGAACCGTCCGAGCGGCTCGTTCATGTTCCTCGGCCCGACCGGTGTGGGTAAGACCGAGCTGTGCAAGGCCCTGGCCGAGTTCCTCTTTGATACAGAAGAGGCGATGGTGCGCATTGATATGTCCGAGTTCATGGAGAAACATTCCGTGGCTCGTTTGATCGGGGCGCCACCAGGCTATGTGGGCTACGAGGAAGGCGGCTACCTGACCGAAGCGGTACGGCGCAAGCCTTACTCGGTAATCCTCCTGGATGAGGTCGAGAAGGCCCACCCGGATGTGTTCAACGTGTTGCTGCAGGTGTTGGAAGATGGCCGGCTGACGGACAGTCACGGACGTACCGTGGACTTCCGTAATACGGTGATCGTGATGACCTCCAACCTGGGCTCGGTACAGATCCAGGAGATGGTCGGTGATCGTGAAGGCCAGCGTGCTGCGGTAATGGATGCGCTGACCAGTCACTTCCGCCCGGAATTTATCAATCGGGTCGATGAGGTAGTGATCTTCGAGCCTTTGGCGCGGGATCAGATCGCCGGTATCACCGAGATCCAACTGGGCCGCCTGCGCAGCCGTCTGGCTGAGCGCGAGCTGATGCTGGAACTGAGCAGCGAGGCCTTGGACAAGTTGATCGCCGTCGGCTACGACCCGGTGTATGGCGCGCGGCCGTTGAAGCGTGCGATCCAGCGCTGGATCGAGAACCCGTTGGCCCAACTGATCCTGTCGGGCAGCTTTATCCCGGGGACCAGCGTCAAGGCCACCGTGGAAAACGACGAAATCGTCTTCCACTAAGCCCGAATTGGGTGGTTATGAGCAGAGGCCCCGCATTGCGGGGCCTTTTTTTTCGATAGGGCGTTGAACTGTAAGGCAAAGGCTTGTAAAGTGCGCCCCGCAGCAACGTCAGCCCACGGGTTTCTTCTCCCCAAGGAGAAATCAGAAAGAAGCGCAAATCATTGTCTTAAAAGCAATTTAAAGGGTTGACAGGGGTTTTTAAGATTGTAGAATAGCGCGCCTCAGAGACACGAACGTAGCGATACGGACAAGTCGAAGAGAAGGTAACAAGCAGCACCGTAGTACTTTGAAATATGTAGTTCCGTGATAGCTCAGTCGGTAGAGCAAATGACTGTTAATCATTGGGTCCCAGGTTCGAGTCCTGGTCACGGAGCCAATTTCAAACCGGGGTATAGCGCAGTCCGGTAGCGCGCCTGCTTTGGGAGCAGGATGTCAGGAGTTCGAATCCCCTTACCCCGACCATATTTGGGTCGTTAGCTCAGTTGGTAGAGCAGTTGGCTTTTAACCAATTGGTCGTAGGTTCGAATCCCACACGACCCACCATTTTTGAGACCAGTTAACGCTGGAATCGAATCTTAAGATCAGAGGCCAAAAGCCCTGATCGAAGAAGGCGACTTGAAAAGGTCGCCTTTTTTTTACCGGGGTATAGCGCAGTCCGGTAGCGCGCCTGCTTTGGGAGCAGGATGTCAGGAGTTCGAATCCCCTTACCCCGACCATATTAAAAATCCTCGTATCGAAAGATACGGGGATTTTTTTTGCCTGCGCAAAACCTGAAGGTGCATGGTGATCAAAGGTGGGAGCTGTCTCGCCCTGCGAGGGCGGCGTCACTGCCAGCCTTTATGTCGCCTGGCACACCGCTATCGCAGCCTCGCAGGGCAAGACAGCTCCCACAGGGGAGGGCAGGGCGCGCATGCATATAAAATCGCCTCGCTTACGCCCCGTCCTGAACCGTATTGTCAGTGAAGTTTGAGCCGCGGCTCGGTGCCCCGTCCGATTTTGCTGCCCAGCATCAACATCATCGTGCGGAAGAACCCGTACAACGCCATCTGGTGCATGCGGTACAGCGACACATAGAACATCCGCGCCAGCCAGCCTTCGAGCATCACACTGCCGGTCAGGTTGCCCATCAAGTTACCCACAGCCGAAAAACGCGACAGCGAGATCAGGGAGCCGTAATCGGTGTACTTGTAGCTGGGCAGCACCTTGCCGTCGATGCGCAACTTCAGCGATTTAGCCAGCAGCGACGCCTGCTGGTGCGCCGCTTGCGCCCGTGGCGGAACGTTGCGGTCGGTGCCCGGTTGCGGGCAGGCCGCGCAGTCACCGAAGGCGAAGATATTCTCGTCACGGGTAGTCTGCAGGGTTGGCAGCACCTGCAGCTGGTTGATGCGATTGGTCTCCAGGCCGTCGATGTCCTTGAGGAAACCTGGCGCGCGAATCCCCGCCGCCCAGACCTTGAGGCTGGCAGGGATCACCTGGCCACTGCTGGTAATCAGGCTGTCGGCGGTGACTTCACTCACAGCCGAGTTAGTCATGACCGTCACCCCAAGCTTTTCCAGGGTTTTATGCACAGGCCCGCTGATTCGCTCTGGCAGGGCCGGCAATACCCGGGGCCCGGCTTCGATCAGGGTGATGTACATGTTTTCCGGCTTGATCCGGTCCAGGCCATAGGCCGCCAGTTCGTGGGCCGCATTGTGCAGCTCGGCGGCCAGTTCGACGCCGGTGGCGCCAGCGCCAACGATTGCCACGCTGATCTGTTCCACCACATCGGTTTGCCCGGCATGGGCGCGCAGGTAGTGGTTGAGCAATTGCTGGTGGAAACGTTCGGCCTGCTTGCGGGTATCGAGGAACAGGCAGTGCTGGGCCGCGCCTTCGGTACCGAAGTCATTGGTGGTGCTGCCGACGGCAATCACCAGGGTGTCGTAACCCAGCACGCGCGCAGGCACCAGTTCCCGGCCTTCTTCATCGAGGGTCGCGGCCAGCTGGATTTTCTTCTGTTCACGATCGAGCCCGCTCATGCGCCCCAGCTGGAACTCGAAGTGGTTCCATTTTGCCTGGGCAACATAATTGAGTTCGTCTTCAGAGGAGTTCAGCGAGCCGGCGGCCACCTCGTGCAGCAGGGGTTTCCAGATATGGGTCAGGTTGGTATCCACCAGCGTGACACTGGCGGTACCGCGCTTGCCCAGAGTCTTACCCAGGCGGGTAGCCAACTCCAGGCCGCCGGCGCCGCCGCCGACGATAATAATACGATGGGTCATGGGGGTATCTCGCAAGGCTAAAAGAAATCGGTGCAGTTACCCGAGCGAGCGCCAGGCAGCTCATAGCGTCAGGTAACTCAAAAGGCGGCTCAGGACGCCCAGGCCAATCACCACAACCAGTACCACCCCAAGGAGCAGCCACGGCCGGAAAGGCTTGCGCTCAACCTGGTGCTGGGACAGTTGCAGGTACTCTTCGACATGTTGTTGGTCGTCAGGGTTCAGGCGGCTGGTCATAAAGGCCTCGTCAGGGAGACGTTGCAAAAGGGCACCACGTTACAGGCTGATACCCACATCGAACACTATGCTGCGCCCCAGGTTGTTGCGCAAGAAATCCGGTGCGTCGGGATGGGCGAACAGCACCCGCGCAAAGGTCGGGCCGACCAACGACAGCGAGCGCCAGCCCTGGCGCAGGTATTCGGTGGGCGGCGGGAAATGGCTGTTGAGGTCCAGCACTTCGCGCTTGAGGCTGGCGAAGGCGATGATATCCAGCTCCCCCAGGTCCATGCCGCGCTCCTTGTAGTTATGGGCTTTCTTGCGCAGGGTCGGGGCCAGGCGCAGCAGGAACTCATGGGCGGGAATGCGTCTGGGCTTGGCCTCGCGCCGCACCAGTTGGCTCAGGGAAAAAGCGCTGCGCCGACGCACCAGTTCGTCGCGCCACTCGTCATTCAGGCGCCGGCCTTCATCGAGGACAAAAAACACTTCGAAGCTGGCATCGCGAAACAGTACGTCCGGCGGCTCCTGACCGGCGGCATGAAACTCTTCGGCGCGGTAGGGCACATTCAGGCCTTGTAGCAGGCGCTGGCAGACCCAACGCTCACGCTCCCATTTGCGGGCATTGGACAGGAACGCGTTGGCTTGTTCGGCCGCTATGGTGAGCAGGCGCAAATAATCTGAGTCATCCATGCTTGCAGCTTAGCGTTCAAATGATGACTGCAGGAAGTCCCGTGTGAAAAGGCTCGGTGTAGACTGGCGGTTCTGTCGACGGTTTTGCACAAGGAGTTCGCGGTGAAGTTTTTGCTTACGGTGTTGCTCAGCCTTTTGCCCCTGTGGGCCCAGGCGGTTGAACTCGGGGAGCGGCTGGCGCCGTGGACCCTGCTCGATCAATTCGACCAGGCCTATACCCTGGATAACCAGGCGAAGGTCTTGCTGGTTGCGCGCAGCATGGATGCCGCCAAGTTGGTGGATGCGGCCTTGCAGGGTCAGCCCAAGGGGTATCTGGAGGCGCGCCATGTGGTGTTTGTCGCTGATATCCAGCGTATGCCGAGGCTGATCGCCAAGCTCTTTGCCGTCCCGGCGATGCAAGCCTACAACTACCGGGTGATGCTTGACCGTGATGCGCGGATCGCTCCGCGTTATCCGGCGCCTGTGGATAAAGTGCTGTGGTTGCAACTCGAAGACGGCAAGCTGGTTGCGCGCCATGAATACGCGACTGCCGCCGAGCTGCGCCAGGCCCTGGAGCAGGTGCAGCCGTGATCAGTGCCGCCGTGCTGGCGCCGCAAACCCTGTGGCTGGGCTGGCTGCTGTATGCGCCGGTAATTGTCTGGGCGATCCTGCGCTCGTCCTGGGTCGAACTGTTTGCCGACCGGCGCCGCCAGCACCTGTTGTTTGGCACGGTGTTCGCGCTGTTCATGCTGTGGCTGGTGCGTCGGGACTTCGATACCGGGGTGTCCTACCACTTTATCGGCATGACCGCCGTGACCCTGCTGCTCGACTGGCCCTTGGCGATTGTCGGTGGGCTGGCGGCACAGTTGGGCCTGGTGCTGCTCGGGCGCCAGGACTTGGCGGCGGTCGGGGTCAATGGCGCGCTGCTGGTCCTGCTACCGGTGTTGGTGACAGAGACGTGCGCGCTGCTGGTGGAGCGGGCGCAGCCGCGCAATCCTTTTGTGTATATCTTTTGTTCGGGTTTTTTTGCCGCTGCTCTGTCGGCGTTGTTGTGCCTATTGGCGGGCCTGGGCCTGCTGTGGCTGGACGGCCGCTTCGCCATGCCGGAGTGGATCGAGGATTTTATCGGTTACCTGTGGCTGATCATCTTTCCCGAAGCCTTTATCAACGGCACCGTGATCAGTGCGCTGGTGGTGTTTTGCCCGGAGTGGCTTGAGACGTTCAACCGCACGCGCTACCTCTCGGCGCCCTGGAAAGACGACAATTCGCGCCCTTGATCCAAATCAAGGGTGCCACGCAAAAGTGGTCGCATGCTCTGCGAAACTTCCAGGAGCACGATCATGAGTGTGTACGAGTGGGCACGGCAGGAGTTGCGCAGAAGCCAGGACGCAGCACAGGAAATCGGTTTTGACCCGGGTCTGAGCCTGCGCGCCTTGCTCAGCGCGGTGGTGCAGCAGAGCAAAGGCGTGCGCAGTGCCGAAGACCTGGCCGACGAGTTGCAATTTCTCGCGGAAAACCTCGACGACCAGCAGGATTACGGCTTTATGCGGCCTTAGTGGGCGCGCGGTGGCAGGTCTTCGGAGAACAATTCGTCTTCGGCGTCCGGGCTGACTGGAATCTTGTGTTCTTCCGCAGCCCAGGCGCCCAGGTCGATCAGTTTGCAGCGATCCGAGCAGAATGGCCGGTTGAGGTTGGTCGCTTTCCATTCCACGGGGGCGCCGCAGGTTGGGCATTCGACGGTCAAGGGTTGGCTCATGTTCGGCCTCCACGCAAAGTAAGGTAAAAGTGGTGCAGTCGCTCGACCTCGGCCTTTAGCCAGGCCAGGTCCTGATCATTGACCAGTACATCGTCGGCTTGGCGCAAACGGTCTTCCCGTGAGGCCTGGGCCTTGAGAATCGCCTGCACCTGTTCTTCGCTGATGCCATCGCGCAGCAGGGTACGCTGAATCTGCGTTGCTTGCGGCACATCGATCACCAGGATGCGCTGGGTCATGGTTTGCTGGCCCGACTCGATCAACAACGGCGACACCAGGATCGCATAGGGTGAGCGGGCGCGGGCCAGATGGCTACGGATCTCGTCGGCAATCAACGGATGCAGCAGGGCCTCAAGCCACAGGCGTTCTTGCGGCGCCTCGAAAATGCGCTTGCGCAAGGCTGCGCGATCCAGTTGGCCATCGGGCAGCAGGATCTCGCCGCCGAAGTGCTCGGCAATCTTCGCCAGCGCCGGGCGGCCGGGTTCCACCACCCAGCGCGAGGCATGGTCGGCGTCGATAAGGTCCACGCCAAGGTCGATAAAGTGCTGGGCCGCAGCGCTTTTACCGCTGCCGATGCCGCCCGTCAGGCCAAGAATCCAGGGTGTTGCGACAGAAGTGGTCATCTGAAACCGACAGACTGCAAATAGAAGTCGGTTATTTGACCACCCCAGAGCAATGCAATCCAGCCGGCAATCGCCAGATAGGGACCAAAAGGCAAGGGCACTGACGTCTGCGCGTTGCGTATGCGCAAGACAATCACCCCTGCGATCGCACCCACCAGCGATGCCAGCAACAGCGTCAGCGGCAGGATCTGCCAACCGCCCCAGGCACCGAGCAGGGCCAGCAGCTTGAAGTCGCCATAGCCCATGCCGTCCTTGCCGGTGCACAACTTGAACAGCCAGAACACCGACCACAGGCTCAGGTAACCGGCAACCGCGCCCAGCAGGGCATCGGGCAGGGTCGTGTACAACTCGAAATAATTGAGGATCAACCCCAGCCACAGCAGTGGCAGCACCAGCACATCCGGCAGCAGTTGGTGATCGGCGTCGATCAGGCTCATGGCCAGCAAGCCCCAGCTCAAGAACAGCACGCCAGCGGCTGGCCAGCCGAAGCCGTAATGCCAGGCAATAAATGCCGAAAGCAGCCCGCACGCCAGTTCGGTCAGCGGGTAGCGTGGGCTGATGGAACCGTGGCACTGCGCGCAGCGCCCCCGCAGCAGCAAGTAGCTGAGCACCGGGATGTTTTGCCACGGGCGAATCGGCTGTGAGCAGTGCGGGCAGCAGGAGTTGGGGTGCAACAGGTTATAGGTCGGGCCGCCGGGTTCCGGGGGCAGGCCGAGTATTTCATGGGCCTGGGCGCGCCAGTCGCGCTCGAGCATTTTTGGCAGGCGCCAGACCAGCACGTTGAGGAAGCTGCCGACGATCAGCCCCAGCACCAGTGAAGCCCAGACGAACAGCCAGGGATGGAGGATCAGGAGGAGGTCCAGGGCCATGTTCAAAACGCCGTGCCGAGCTGGAAGATCGGCAGGTACATGGCGATCACCAGCGCCCCGACAATGCTGCCGAGCACCACCATGATCAGCGGTTCCATCAGGCTGGTCAGGTTGTCCACCAGGTTGTCGACGTCCGTTTCATAATGGTCGGCGACCTTCTCCAGCATGCTGTCCAGTGCGCCCGATTCTTCGCCGATGGCTGTCATCTGGATCGCCATGCCAGGGAACAGGCCGCTGGCGGTCATGGTTCGATTCAATTGCATTCCTATTGCTACGTCCTGGCGCATACGCGTGACTGCTTGTTTGAAGCGTTCGTTGCCGGCGGCTCCCGCCACTGAATCCAACGCCTGTGCCAGCGGTACGCCGGCGGCAAAGGTGGTGGCGAGGGTGCGAGCGTAGCGGGCGACAGCGGTTTTTTTCAGCAGTGTGCCTGCCAATGGCACTTTCAACAAACCAGCGTCCAGCCACAGGCGAAAACCACTGTGTCGACGATAGCTGCGACGTATGCCCCAAGTAGTCACCACCACGGCCAGCAACAGCATCCACCACGCGCTTTGCATGAATTCGGACAGCACAATAACCAGCAGGGTAAAGCGCGGCAGCGGCGTGTCGATGCCGGCGAACAGGCTTTCGAACTGGGGCACGACGTGGATCAGCAAGATACTGCTGACCAGGGTGGCCACGAGCAGGACCACCAGTGGATAGGTCATGGCTTTCTTGATCCGGGCCTTGAGGCGTTGGCTTTTTTCCAGGTGGGTGGCGACCCGCTCCAGCAGGGTTTCCAGGGTGCCGGCCTGTTCGCCGGCCGCGATCAGGCTGCAATACAGGGCGTTGAAGCACTGCGGTTGTTTCAATAACGCGCCGGTCAGGCTGTTGCCGGCGGCAATCTCCTGCTTCAATCCCTGGACCATTGTGCGCATGGCCCGGTTTTCAAAGCCTTCGCCGATCATGTCGAAGGCTTGCAGCAGGGGGATTCCCGCCTTCAGCAGGGTCGCCAGTTGGCGGGTGAACAGCGCAACATCGGCTGGGGTGATGGGGTTGCGCAGGCCAGACAGGAGGCTGGAGCGCATCTGGACCCGAACCGGATTGATCCCTTGTCGGCGCAATTGGGCCTTGATCACGGCCGGGCTATGCCCGCGGGTTTCGCCGGACACTTTGCGGCCATTGCGCAGGGTGCCTTCCCAGGCGTAGGTGGCGGTGGGGGCCGGGTTTACGGTGACATCATTCATGGGGTGCTACGGCTCATCGACAGGTGACGATTTACAGCTTAGTCAGGGCTGTGTGTCCGTCAGGCGATTGGGCAAGGGAAAAATGTCAGATTGTGCGTCTTGTGAGGGCCTGGCCCGGCGCGGATGAGTACACTGGCGCGGTTGTTGAGGGCAGGGCGCAGGAGGTGCCTTGCGATGGGTTTTATTCTGGAGAGTGAATGTGATGCGTCAGAACGGCTTTACTTTGATCGAGCTGTTGATCGTCGTGGCGATCATCGGCATCTTGGCCACGATTGGCCTGCCCATGTATACCAAGCACCAGGCCAAGGCCAAGTTCACTGCGGGGTTGGCGGAAGTCTCGGCGTTGAAGGCGGGCTTCGAAGACACCTTCAACCAGGGCACGGCACCCACGCTGGCGCTGATCGGCGGCACCAGCCCGACCGCCAATTGCGTGATCAGCGTGGCGGGCGATGTGGCTGCGGGGACGGGTTCGATTGCCTGTGAGATCCTCGATGCGCCTGCGCCTGTCCAGGGCAAGCTCATTACCCTGGCGCGCAGTGCCAGTGACGGTTGGAAGTGCACCACCAACGCTGACGAGCAGTACGTTGCAAAGGGTTGCACGGCTGGCAACTGAGTCCGGGCCACCTAAATCAGTGATGGGGGCCTGGCGTGACGGGCTCCCAGGCACTTCACAGGGAAGTAAGGGGTGCCCATGACGTTATCCGTGCAACAGCGAGGAAGCGTGTTTTTGGTGATGGCGCTGAGCCTTTTGCTGCTGGGCATCACCCTGTCCTTCAGTGGTCATGACTGGCAGCGTGTGCTGCAGGTCGGCGTGGCTGTGTGTGCGTTGCTCTATGGCCTGGCGACTCCCGCCGGGCGCCTGGTCGACAGACCCACCGCTATCGGCCTGGGGCTGGTGTTCGGCCTGGGCCTGATCTCTTCGTTGTTGGCCCACCAGCCTCTCTGGGCGTTGACCGAGTGGGCGCTGATGATCACCTGCGGGGTGATTGCCGCAGCTTTTGCCCGCTTGCGACGCAATGGCGATCAAACCCTGGATCAGGTGCTGATCCTGTTTGTGTTGCTGCTGTGCCTGATCAAGAGCCTGCAATATGGGTACGCGGGCGTCCTGGCGTTTACCAGTGGCGAACCGACACTGGACACCGACCTGCTGCTTTCCGGGTTCTCCAACAAGCGTTTCTACGGCCAGTTCCAGACGTTTACCTTGCCCTTGCTGGCGTTGCCGCTGCTGCTCACGGGCACCTCGCGGTTGGCGCGTGGGCTGGTGTTCGCCCTGTTGTGTGCATGGTGGTTGATTGCAATCAGTGGCGGCACCCGTGGCACCTGGCTGGGCTTCGGCGTTGCGGCACTGGTCCTGGCTTTTCTGGGGGCGGCGGGGCGTCGCTGGTTGACCTGGCAGCTGGCTGCGCTGTGTGGCGGGCTGGTTTTATACGGGTTGTTGTTCACGGTGTTGGCGCCTTACCTGGGGCTGGAAATTGCCAGTCTTTCCAATGACCGCCTTACCACCAGCCTTTCGGGTCGTGAAGTGATCTGGTGGCAAGCCTGGGACATGATCCGCGAACGGCCGTGGCTCGGTTTCGGGCCGATGCACTTTGCCGATATCCCCAACCCGATTGCTGCCCATCCGCACCAGGCAATCCTGCAGTGGGCCAGTGAGTGGGGTGTGCTCTCGGCCCTGTGCGTCGCGTTGCTGGCGCTGCGCGGCGGCTGGGCCACACTGAGGGTCATTCATCGGCAAGGGCCGTCAGGGGCACCGCAAGACCTGCTGCGCCTGTGTCTATTCGCCGCGCTGCTGGGCGCGACGGTGCAGGCGATGGTCGACGGGATTATCGTGATGCCCTATTCGCAACTGTGGTTGGCGCTGGTGGTGGGTTGGTTGATGGCATTGCATCCGTGGCGCACGCCGGTTGTCGAGCCGATGCCGCTGTTGCGCGGGGCCTGGCAGGCGTCGGCTGTGCTGTCGGTGGCGTTGCTGGTATTTGTCGTGTACCGCGACCTGCCAGGCGCGACGGAACGCAGCCAGCACTACATCACTATCACCAAAAGACTTCTGCAGCCGCGCTTCTGGGTCCAGGGAGTCATTGCGCCGCACATTCGGTAAGTTGCCGGGCGCCCATTGCAGTGCTAGCTTTAGCCCACCGCCCGTGTAGCTCAGTTGGTAGAGCAGCGCACTCGTAACGCGAAGGTCGCAGGTTCGATTCCTGTCTCGGGCAAAAAGGCACCACAGTTTTCAGATGATCCCAGAATGGTTCTGAAGGCCAGACGAACCGGTATTCGTGCCCGTTCTTTTGTATCTGCGCAACCTTGATGACCCAGATGCATCCCCATTCCTTCGATCTAAGAGAACGACATGACCACGACAGAAATGACCCAGGAAGTGCGGCACGCAGAAGCCCTCAAGAAATACCTCGAGGAGTCGGCGCAGCTTAAGGAAGAGATCAAGGACCTGAGCGCTGATGATCAGCGCGACCAGATCCAGTGGGCATTCGAGGACGAGGCCGAGAGCCAGGGCTTCCAGCCTTGGGAACTGACCCTCAAGTACACCTGCACAGCGGAAGAATTCGAAGCTGCGCGCCTGGCCCTGCACAAAGAGGCGGCCGAGGTGCTGGGTGTCGAGTGGGAAGAGTATTGCGAGATGAACAATCTGGTGGTTTAGAAGCTACGGCAGGTTTCAAGCTGCAAGTGTCGCCACGCGCCCTTGCAGCTTGAAGTTTGCAGCGACTCAGATACTGAGCCGCATCGACAGATCCACCGCCTTCACATCCTTGGTCATCGCGCCGATAGAGATGTAGTCCACGCCGGTCTCGGCAATGGGCAGCAAAGTGCTTTCGTTGATCCCGCCACTGGCTTCCAGCTTGGCCTTGCCGCCGTTCAAGCGCACGGCTTCGCGCATGTCGTCCAGGCTCAACTCATCCAGCATGATGATGTCGGCACCTGCCGCCAGGGCCTCGCGTAACTCTTCCAGGCTTTCCACTTCGACTTCCACCGGCTTGCCCGGGGCGATCTTGTGGGCGGCAGTAATGGCCTGTGCAATCCCCCCGCAGGCGGCGATATGGTTTTCCTTGATCAGGAACGCGTCATACAGACCGATGCGGTGATTGTGGCAACCGCCGCAGGTCACCGCGTACTTTTGCGCCAGGCGCAGCCCCGGCAGAGTCTTGCGGGTGTCCAGCAGCTTGACCTGGGTGGTGGCGACAAAGTCCGCCAGGTACTGCGCGCGGGTGGCCACGCCTGACAACAGTTGCAGGAAATTCAGCGCGCTGCGTTCGCCGGTCAGCAATGAGCGGGCAGGACCTTCGAGGTGGAACAGCGCCTGGTTGGGGCTGACGCGTTCACCGTCGCGTACCTGCCAATGCACGGCAACCCGTGGGTCCAACTGGCGGAACACGGCATCGACCCAGGCGGTGCCACTGATAACCGCAGCATCACGGGTGATGATCGTGGCCTTGGCCAGGCGTTCGGCCGGGATCAGTTGCGCGGTGATATCGCCGCTGCCGATATCTTCCAGCAGTGCGCGGCGCACGTTGGCTTCGATTTCGGCGGTGAGGTCGGCGAGGCGTAGATTCGGCATAGCGGGCTCCACATACAAAGTGCCTCGATTATAGGGGCATGGCAGCGCCGAACCCAAGGTATGCCGGCATAACCTGGCTGATTACAAAGCCCGTACAGAGTTTGCTGGCGCTACAGGGTCTATTTGCAAGATAATCTAGCGCCTTGCAATTGGCGTCATAGCTTTGACGTCTCGGTGATCTACAAATAATCGTGGTAGCCGCCGGTATTCCATCGGTGGTTGTGGCGATCGTTCACAAAACCGAACCCCGTCGCTCCAGGAGGCCAGCATGCACAATGACGCAAAGGTGGTGCCGATCAACAGGATCGCCGCACAAGCGATGCCGTCGCCGCTCGCCCGCCTGCCTGTGATTGTGCTGCAGGTGCGTGACAAGGCCACGCAGCAACTCGACCGGGGGCTGCAGGAGTTGTTCGATAACGCCGACGACACTCTGTTCGAGATGGCCGACAAAGCCCGCAGCAGCGCCGACCACAATATTTTTTTTGAAGCCATGCGCGACCTGCGCCTCAAGCGCAAGAACTTCGAGCGCATGTTCATGGAACAGCTCTTCGACGCATTTGCCAACCTGGGGCAGGCCGGGCAAGGCGAGTTGCTGTTGCCGACGGTCTCCTACGAAGCAGCGCCCGGCGCGTGCGCCGATGACCTGGAAAAAGCCGTGGCCCTGGAGGCCATGCTCGACAAGGTCATGCACCGTGACGGCCTGGCCCTGGGGCAACTGACCGCCCGCCTCGGTGCGCTGCTGGGCAAGCACCTCGACGATCGGGAAAACCCCCTGGGCCCGGCGATGCTCTGCGAGTACTTCCTGCGGGCCGGGCGCAGCCTGGGGGTGGAGATCCGGGTCAAGCTGATCATTTTGAAACTGTTTGAAAAATACGTGCTCAGCGATGCCGACCTGCTGTACGGCGAGGCCAATCAGTTACTGGTGGCCACGGGTGTGCTGCCCGAGCTCAAGGCTGTGCCCTCACGACGTCCCGGCGAACGTGCCAGCCGGGTCCGCCCGCCGGCGGAGGTAGCTCCGGCTGCCGACGCCCAGGCCGACGAGGGTGAGCAACAAGTGTTCGCGGCCCTGCAGGAACTGTTGCTGACAGTGCGCGGCAGCGTCGCCCCGACCTTGGAGGCCAGCGCCCAGGCCCAGCCTATTTCCACCCGCGACCTGCTGCGTCTGCTCTCCCACTTGCAGCAATATGTGCCAGACCCTGCGGTCGAGGACGATTTTGACCTGCGCCGCCAGTTGGAAGAACTGCTGACCCGGGTCAGCGTCAAGAGTGGCAAGTCGCGGGTGGTAGAGGATGCCGACGAGGACGTGATCAACCTGATCGCCATGTTGTTCGAGTTCATTCTCGACGACCGTACCTTGCCCGACTCCCTCAAGGCGTTGATTGCGCGCCTGCAGATTCCCATGTTGAAAGTGGCCGTGCTGGACAAGAGTTTTTTCAGCCGTGGCAGCCACCCGGCGCGGCGCCTGCTCAATGAAATCGGCACGGCCGCCTTGGGCTGGGGCAAGCGTGATGACTATCAGCGTGACAGTCTTTATGTGCGCATCGAGCAGGTGGTGCAGCGCCTGTTGAACGACTTTGTCGATGACCCGGCGATTTTCGCCGTACTTCTGCAGGAGTTCACCGCGTTTACCCAGGACGAGCGCCGCCGCAGTGAGCTGCTCGAACAGCGTACCCGCGACGCCGAAGAAGGGCGCGCCCGCACCGAACAGGCGCGGCAGCGGGTCGCCGATGCGGTGAATCAACGGTTGCGGGGCAAGGTCTTGCCGCACTTCGTGGTGCTGTTCCTGCAGCAGGCCTGGAGCCAGGTGTTGTTGCTCGAATGCCTCAAGCACGAGCAACCCTCGCCGCAGTGGCAGGCGCGGCTGCGGGTCATGGACGAATTGATCTGGAGTGTCGGCCTGAGTGAAGACACCGAAGCCGGCCGCCGCCTGCTGGAACAATTGCCCGCGTTGCTCAAGGCCCTGCGTGAGGGGCTGAGCGAGGCGGCGTTTGATTCCTTTGTGACCCGTGAGTTTTTTATCCAGTTGCAGGCCCTGCATACCCAGGCGTTCCAGGGGGCGGCGCTTCCCAATGTGACGCTGATCGAAGTGCGCGAAAACTCAGGCGCTGCGCCGCCGGTGGAGGCGGTCAGGCTGGCAGAGGACGATCCCGATCTGCTCAAGGTCCGGCAATTGCGCATCGGCAGTTGGGTCGAGTTCCGTGAAGATGAGGAAAACACCCTGCGCTGCAAGCTGACGGCGATCATTGCCCCGGCCAACAGCTATATATTTGTCAATCGCACTGGCCTCAAGGTCCTGGAAAAAACCTGCACGGAGCTGGCCCTGGAGTTCAAGCGTGGCGGGGTCCGCACCCTGGATGATGCACTGCTGTTCGACCGCGCGCTGGCGTCGGTGATTGGCAGCTTGCGCCAACTCAATCGCGCCAAGTGATCGCAACCACCCTGCGGATCACGGCATACTGAGCGCTCCCAAGTCGTGCGCAAGGAACCTGTATGCAGTTGGACCCCACCAGCGGTTGGTGCCAGGGCATTGCCCATTGCCCGTCGCCCAACTTCAATGAACGCCCAGGCGGCGAGATTTCCCTGTTGGTGGTGCACAACATCAGTTTGCCGCCGGCCCAGTTCGCCACGGGCAAAGTGCAGGCGTTTTTCCAGAATCGTCTGGATGTCACGGAACATCCCTACTTTGCAGGCATCGCTGACCTACGGGTATCCGCGCATTTTCTGATTGAGCGTGATGGTACGGTGACGCAATTTGTCTCCTGCCGGGACCGTGCCTGGCATGCTGGCGTCTCCTGTTTCGAGGGACGCGAGACCTGCAATGACTTTTCCCTGGGGATCGAGCTTGAAGGGACCGACGACCAACCCTTTACCGACGCCCAGTACCATTCCCTGATCGAACTGAGTCGCCAATTGCTGGCCGCCTACCCGGGCATCACGCACCAGCGCATTTGCGGTCATAGTGACATCGCCCCAGGACGCAAGACCGATCCTGGACCGGCTTTTGATTGGGCGCGTTTTCGCGGCGCCTTGCAGGATGGAGGACATGCACAATGAGTTTCCTGGTGTTGGTGCTGGCAGTGTGGATCGAGAAATTCTCGGCCTTGCGTCAGCGGGTACAGCGTGATGGCCGTTGGCTGCGCCAACTGGCCCGGCTTGAGTCGAGCGCGCGGCTGGGCAAACAACCCTGGCTGATCCTGGCGCTGCTGGTGTTGCTGCCGGTGGCATTGCTGGGGCTGTTACTGCTGGTCCTGGAGCCGCTGGCCTATGGTTTGCTGGCGCTGCCGGTGCACCTGTTGGTGGTGATCTACAGCCTGGGCCGCGGCGATTTGCTGGGCCAGTTGGGGCCGTTTCGCGATGCCTGGCGCCGGGGTGACTTGCAAGCCGCTGAACACGTTGCCGAACGTGACCTGGGCATTGGCGCCGACAGCGGCGAGCAACTGCTGGAGCGGGTCCAGGGCCATTTGCTGTGGCAGGCCTATCAGAGTTTTTTTGCGGTGATTTTCTGGTACTTCCTCCTCGGCCCGGTGGTGGCCCTGGCCTACCGCCTGTTGGCCCTGGCCAGTGAACACGGGCAGAACCCGCTGGTGGTCGAGCGCGCCGGGCAATTGCGCCATGCGTTCGACTGGTTGCCGGTGCGGTTGCTGGCGGCGAGCTTTGCCTTGGTCGGCAATTTTGTCGCGGTCAGCCGGGTAATGCTGCATGAACTGTTGAACTGGGATATCAGTGCGGCGCAGTTGGTGGAAAAGGTTGGCCTGGTGGCCGGCGAAATTCCTGCGCCGGTGGTCGGTGCCGAAGGGATCAACAGCCTGGATCGGTTGTGGGAACTGCTGCTGCGAGCGGCCGTGTTGTGGTACGCCGGGTTTGCGATCTGGACCGTCCTGCCCTGAAAAACACCTCTTGTGGGAGCGGGCTTGTGTGGGAGCGGGCTTGCCCGCGATGCGGTGTAGCAGTCAAAAAATCCGGTACTGACACACCGCTCCCACACAAACCCGCTCCCACAAAGAGCCCGTAATGGCTTCAAAAATCGGTCGGCCGCCAGGCCCCGCCGATCGCGTTAACCTTAAGTTACAAAACTTCCCGCCGATTTAAGCTATACAGACAGCGCGCCCAATAGTGGCTTTCTGCCGCTGCCCTGCGCCTTCAATAAAAATAAAAGAAAAGGGAGTTCATCTGTGAAGAGCTTGCTCTATCCCGCCATCGCGCTGATGAATCGCCTGAGCTTCGGCATGAAGTTCAGCCTGATCAGTGTGTTGTTTTTCCTGCCCATGCTGGTGACCAACTATTACCTCGTCCGCGATTCCTGGCGTGAGTTCCAGGGCACGCAGGTTGAGTTGCAGAGCCTGGACCTGTTGGGCAGCAGCCTGATCCTGCGGCGCGACCTGGAAACCCTGAACAATCAGGTGCAGATCAACGCCACCCTTGGGCAGGCGGGCAAGGCGGGGGATATCGAAAGTCAAATCAGCGCTTTGGAGCAGCGCGTACTGGAGCGTCTGCAAGGTTTCCAGGCGATGACGACCGATCCCGAGCAGGTCGCGGTGTTCGAGGGCAAGCGCGATGAGATGATTGCGGCCTTCAAGGCCCAGCAAAGCGAGTCTTCACTGCTGAGCAAAAGTGCCTTGATCGGCAAGTTGCTGAACAAGGCGCAGATGTTCAGCCAGATCATTGCCAGCCAGTCGGGGTTGAGTCGTGATGTCCAGGGCGACGTGCGCCAACTCAGCGAACTGATTACCAGCGTCACTCCGCAAGTCACCCAGACCCTGGGCGAAGGCCGGGCCATGGGCGCATATTCCCTGGGCCAGGGTTTTCTCAACTCATCGTCCAGCACGCGTTTTGACGAACTGCTGCAGCAATTGGAAAAACTCCAGGCGGAATACGGTTTGAAAGTGCAGGACGCCCTGGGCTCCAGCAAGGCCGCCCATGGTTCACTGGATGCCTTGGCCCAAGCCAGCCAGGCCAGCCTCAAGCAGGGCAGCGAGCTGTTTGAAGAGCAGGTGGTGATGGCCGAAACCCTGGAGGCGCCATGGCAGACCTTCTATGACGAAGTGACGGCCTTGATGGCCAAGACCTATCAACTGGACGACGCGACCCTGTCCTTCCTCGACCAGCAACTGCAGCAGCGCCTGGCCCAGAACCGTACGCACATGGTGCTGCTGGTCACAGCGCTGGCGGCGGTGTTCTTGTTGATTTTCTATCTGTACGGCGGCTTCTACGCCTCGACCCGCACCACCCTGCGCCACCTGGGGGCAATGATGGATAAGGTCGCTGCCGGGGACATGACTGTCAGCTTCAAGTCCCAGAGTCGCGATGAGCTGGGTGAATTGGGCGAAGTGTTCAATGGCACCGTGGCGAAAATCCACGACCTGATCGAGCGGGTAGGGCAGACCGTCCAGGAGGTCGAGCATCAGGCCGGGCAGGTGGAGTCGGTGTCGGCGCGCAGCAATCAGGCGGTGTCGGGCCAGCGCAGCCAGATCGAGCAGGTGGCGACGGCCATGAACCAGATGTCGGCGACTGCCCATGAAGTGGCGCGCAGTGCCGCGGCGGCTGTCAGCAGTGCCCATAGCGTCAACGATGAAACCCTTAACGGGCGTGGCCTGGTGCAATCCCAGCAGGGCAGCATCGCGCTACTGGCATCGGAGATCGACCAGTCAGTGCTGGTGATCAACCAACTGGCCATCGACAGTCAATCCATCAGCAGCGTGCTGGAAGTGATCAAGAGCATTGCCGAACAAACCAACCTGCTGGCCCTGAACGCGGCCATCGAGGCGGCGCGGGCGGGGGAGCAGGGGCGTGGGTTTGCCGTGGTGGCCGATGAGGTGCGCACCCTGGCCCGGCGCACCCAGCACTCCACCGAAGAAATCGAGCAGATGATCGCCAAGTTGCACCAAGGCGTCGGCGCGGCCGTGAAGGCCATGGGCAGCAGCCATAAAATGGCCAGCGGCACGGTCGGGCAGTCGGAACAGGTCCAGTTGGCCCTGGAAAATATCCTCGGTGCGGTGGGCATGATCGTCGATCAGAACCAGCAAATCGCGGCGGCGGTGGAGCAGCAGACGGCGGTGGCCCACGACATCGACCAGAATATCGTCGAGATCAATCGGGCTGGCGAGCACGCGGCCCAGGGCGCGCACCAGACCGAAGAGGCCAGCCGGCAATTGTCCTTGCAGGTGATTGAGTTGAAAAAGCTGATCGGTGCCTTCCGCGTGTAAGACTTGGTTGTAGGCTTTATCCCTTTGCTATGTGGTGCATGTCCTGTTTTCCCGCGTGAGCTTTTTTTGCGCTGGGATTGGGTGAGAATTTGTTTCACCCCATCCAGCGCTTCCGGGAGGCAGGGCCATGACCGCGACAACTCCAGGCGTGAAAGGGCATTGCGCCCATTGCGATATCACCTTTGTGCTCAAGCCCTGGCAGCTCAATGCCATTGCACTCAACGAGCCCTTTGATTGCCCGTATTGCCACAAAGTCCTGCTGCTCAATTGCCCCAGGCAACTGCGTCAGTTGAAGTCCCTGGACAACCTGGCCCTGCTGCGCCCGAGCATGCTGGTGCTGACCTGCGTGGCCTTGTTGGTGGCCCTGGTGGTCGAGTGGGTCGGCTTGATCAGCAAGATCGGGCAATTGAATGTGTCGCTGGTGGCGATCCTGATTCACTTCCTGACCCTGCGCCACGCCCGCCACCGGCACCGCATGACCCTGACGCTAGAGGCGGTCAACCCCGTCATCGACGGGCCAGTGGAACACTTCGCAGGCGTTGCGGGTGCTCGCTTCGGCCAGCGCTGAAGGGCTGATGCCCATCAGTTCGGCCAGGGCGCTGCAGATGGCCGGCAGGTGTTGCGGGCTATTGCGTTGGCCGGGGTACATGGCGGGCGCCATGTCCGGCGAGTCGGTTTCCAACACCACTGATTCCAGCGGCAGTTGGGCGATGACCTTGTGCATGCGCAGGGCCTGAGGCCAGGTTGGCGCGCCGCCCAGGCCCAGCTTGAACCCCAGCTTGATGTATTCGCGGGCTTCTTCGCGGCTGCCGGCGAAGGCATGGATGATCCCGCCCCGGGGCAGGCGAATGCGCTTGAGGGTGGCGATAACGGCCGCATGGCTGCGCCGCACATGCAGCAGCGCCGGCAACTGGAAGTCCACGGCCAACTGCAACTGGGCTTCAAACAGGGATTGCTGGCGTTCGCGGTCCAGGTGCGCCAGGAAGTAGTCCAGGCCGATTTCACCCACGGCGCAGAGCTGGCGATGGCCCTTGAGGCGGGTCAGCCAGTCGCCCAACTCGATCAGGTCTGCGGGGCGATGCTCATCCAGGTACACCGGGTGCAGGCCGAAGGCCCCGTGCAGGTCCGGGTCCTGTTGTGCCAGGTCCCATAGCCGTTGCCAATTGCGCTGGTACACCCCTAGCACCACCATGCGCCGCACGCCGAGCTGGCGACTGTGCCTGAGCACCTCGTCGCGATCAGCGTCGAAGTCCTCGAAGTCGAGGTGGGTGTGGCTGTCGACCAGCTCCATGCCTATATCTCGTGAATCCGCTGCTTGAAGGTCCGGCCAATGGCATGCACACCCGGCTGGTAGTGTTGCTCTTCAATCGCCGCGAGTGCCAGGCGCAGGGCCGTCTCGGCGATCAGCGCGTGCTGCTGGGCCATGGCGTTGACCGGCAGCGGCAGGAAGTCCAGCAACTGGGTGTCACCAAAAGTGCCCAGGCGCAGCGGCCGGGATTTGAGCGGGAAGTCATGCAGCGCGTCAAACACCCCTTGCAGCAGGACGTAGGAAGTCGTCACCAATGCATCGGGTAAATGCCCCAGGCGTTGCAGGAGTTCTTCCATCAACTGGCGACCGCAGTCGCGGCTGAAGGCTTCGCCGTGCTCGACCAGCACATCACCTTTGAAGTCTTCAAGTGCTTGCTGGAAACCCGCCGCGCGCTCCTGGCTGATGCTCAGCTCGGGGCGGGCACCGATCAGGACGATCTGCCGGGGCAGGGGTTGCAGCAGGCTGCTGGTCAATTGCTGGCAGGCCTGGCGGTCATCGCTGACCACCGAGCAGAACTGCTCGGCGTCCATCACCCGGTCGATGGCAATCACCGGCAGGCCCTTGGCTTGCAGCTCGCGATAGCTGTCATCGCTGGCGGGCAGGCAACTGGCGACGAACAGTGCATCGCAACGCCGCGCGCGGAACAGTTGCAGCAACTGGCGCTCGCTGTTGGCATCGTCGTCGGAACTGGCGATCAGCAACTGATAGCCACGGGCCCGTGCGCCTTGTTCCAACAGCTTGGCGATCCGTGCATAACTGGGGTTTTCCAGGTCCGGCAGGATAAAGCCCAAGGTACGCGTGTGCCGGCTGCGCAATCCGGCGGCCTGGGGGTTGGGGGTAAAGCCGTGCTCCTCGACCACCGCCTGCACCCGTTCCACGGTGGCGCTGCTGATCCGTTGCTGTGCGGCTTTGCCATTGATGACGTAGCTGGCGGTGGTCACGGACACACCGGCTAAGCGTGCAATATCACTGAGTTTCAAACCGGGATTTCCTTGTTTTTTAGAGCTTGCCCCGACATTTTGTCCAATCGTAACCGATTCCTGCACGCGACCATTGTCGCAACTCAAGCGCCGAGCGGTGCTTCAAGGATGCAGAATTACCCAGTAATCTGCCATAAATTATAGATTAAACGTTTCAGCAGGCGTATTTTTACGATGATCGCTGCTGAGTGCCTACTGCCAATTGACCACTCAGTCAGTTATTTTTGCACGGTTTAATCAAAACAATACCTAGTGCGCACCCCGCACTAACTAGGAGAAAGGCATGCTTGAGCTCACCGTAGAGCAGATATCCATGGGCCAGGTGGCTGTGGATAAGTCTGCTGCCTTGCAACTGCTCGCCGAAAAACTGGTGGCCGATGGCCTGGTCGCCGAGGGTTACCTGAGCGGCCTGCAAGCCCGTGAAGCGCAAGGCTCGACCTTCCTTGGCCAAGGTATTGCGATCCCCCACGGCACTCCCGAAACCCGCGACCAGGTATTCGCCACCGGCGTGCGCCTGCTGCAATTTCCCCAAGGCGTGGATTGGGGTGATGGCCAGATCGTCTACCTGGCGATTGGCATCGCGGCCAAATCCGATGAACACCTGCGCCTGCTGCAACTGCTGACCCGCGCCCTCGGTGAAACCGACCTGGGCCAGGCGCTGTGCCGCGCCACCTCGGCCGACGCCTTGCTCAAACTGCTGCAGGGTGCGCCCCAGGAGCTGGCGCTGGATGCACAGATGATCGGCCTGGGCGTGTCCGCCGACGATTTTGAAGAACTGGTGTGGCGCGGCGCGCGCCTGTTGCGCCAGGCCGATTGCGTGAGCAATGGTTTTGCTGCCGTGTTGCAGCAAGTCGATGCATTACCCCTGGGTGATGGCCTGTGGTGGCTGCACAGTGAACAAACGGTCAAGCGCCCGGGCCTGGCCTTTGTCACCCCGGACAAACCCATGCGCTACCTTGGCCAGCCATTGAGCGGCCTGTTCTGCCTGGCCAGCCTCGGTGAGGCCCACCAGGCCCTGCTTGAGCGCCTGTGCGCCTTGCTGATTGAAGGGCGCGGCCAGGAACTGGGGCGCGCCACCAGCAGCCGGGCGGTCCTCGAAGTACTGGGTGGCGAACTGCCCGCCGACTGGCCCAGCGCACGCATTGCCCTGGCCAATGCCCACGGCCTGCATGCGCGGCCGGCCAAGGCACTGGCGCAACTGGCGAAGGGCTTCGACGGCGAGATCCGCGTGCGAATCGTCGACGGGCAGGGCGGCGCAGTGTCGGTCAAGAGCTTGAGTAAGCTGCTCAGCCTCGGCGCCCGCCGTGGCCAGGTGCTGGAGTTTGTCGCCGAGCCGGCGATTGCCGACGATGCGCTGCCGGCGTTGTTGGCGGCTGTGCAAGCGGGGCTTGGTGAAGACGTCGAGCCGCTGCCGGCCGTCAGCGCGCGGGTTGAAGTCATCGAGGCCGAACCACCGCTCAGTGCGCCGCTCTCCGGCAGCCTGATTCAGGCAATCCCTGCGGCACCGGGGATCGCCATCGGTCCGGCCCATATCCAAGTGTTGCAGCCTTTCGATTATCCACTGCGGGGCGAGTCGGCCAGCGCCGAGCGCGAGCGCCTATCCGCTGCGCTGCGTGATGTGCGCCACGATATCCAGGGCTTGATCGAGCGCAGCACGTCCAAGGCGATCCGCGAGATTTTCATCACCCACCAGGAAATGCTCGACGACCCGGAACTGACCGACGAAGTCGACACCCGCCTCAAGCAAGGCGAAAGCGCCGAAGCGGCGTGGATGAGCGTGATCGAAGCGGCCGCCAAACAGCAGGAGTCCTTGCAGGACGCGTTGCTCGCCGAACGCGCCGCCGACCTTCGGGATATCGGCCGGCGGGTGCTGGCGCAACTGTGTGGCATCGACACCCCGCAGGAGCCCGACGAACCTTACATTCTGGTGATGGATGAGGTCGGCCCGTCGGATGTGGCGCGCCTCGACCCGACGCGCGTGGCGGGGATCCTCACCGCACGCGGTGGTGCCACCGCACACAGTGCCATCGTCGCCCGCGCCCTGGGGATTCCCGCATTGGTTGGCGCGGGGCCGGCGGTCTTGCTGCTGGCCTCGGGCACGCCACTGTTGCTCGACGGCCAGCGTGGGCGCCTGCATGTGGATGCCGATGCCGGCACCTTGCAGCGCGCCACGCAGGAGCGCGACACCCGCGAACAACGCCTGCAGGCCGCCGCCGCCCAGCGCCATGAACCGGCCATGACCCGTGATGGGCATGCCGTGGAAGTGTTCGCCAATATCGGCGAAAGCGCAGGAGTGGCCGCGGCGGTCGAGCAGGGCGCCGAAGGCATTGGCCTGCTGCGTACCGAACTGATTTTCATGGCCCATTCCCAGGCCCCGGACGAAGCCACCCAGGAAGCCGAATACCGCCGGGTGCTCGACGGCCTGGCTGGGCGACCGCTGGTGGTGCGCACCCTGGATGTGGGTGGTGATAAACCCCTGCCTTACTGGCCGATTGCCAAAGAAGAAAACCCGTTCCTGGGTGTGCGCGGCATCCGCCTGACCCTGCAACGCCCGCAGATCATGGAAACCCAACTGCGTGCGCTGTTGCGTTCGGCGGACGGTCGCCCGCTGCGCATCATGTTTCCCATGGTCGGCAGCGTCGATGAGTGGCGTCAGGCCCGGGACATGACCGAGCGCCTGCGCGAGCAGATCCCGGTAGCGGACCTGCAACTGGGGATCATGATCGAAGTGCCTTCGGCGGCCTTGCTGGCGCCAGTACTGGCCAAGGAAGTGGACTTTTTCAGCATTGGCACCAATGACCTGACCCAGTACACCCTGGCCATCGACCGTGGGCATCCCACCCTGTCGGCCCAGGCTGACGGGCTGCACCCGGCAGTGCTGCAACTGATCGACATCACCGTGCGCGCCGCCCATGCCCATGGCAAATGGGTCGGGGTGTGCGGTGAGCTGGCGGCCGACCCGCTGGCCGTGCCGGTGCTGGTCGGCCTTGGCGTCGACGAGTTGAGCGTGTCGGCCCGCAGCATTCCCGAGGTCAAGGCCCGGGTCCGTGAATTCACCCTGAGCGAGGCCCAGACCCTCGCACAAAACGCCTTGGCCGTGGGCTCTCCCGCGCAAGTGCGCGCCCTTGTGGAGGCTGTGTAAATGGCAAGGATTCTAAGCCTGACGCTGAACCCGGCGTTGGACCTGACCGTACAACTGGCGCGCCTGGAGCCAGGGGCGGTCAATCGTAGCCAGGCCATGCTGACCCATGCGGCGGGCAAGGGCGTGAATGTCGCCCAGGTGTTGGCGGACCTTGGCCATCAAGTGACGGTTGGCGGATTCCTGGGGGCAGACAATCCCCAGGCGTTCGACGCGTTGATTGCCCGTCGGGGTTTTGTCGATGCGTTTATTCGTGTGCCGGGGGAAACCCGCAGCAATATCAAAATCGCTGAGCACGACGGCCGGGTGACCGATATCAACGCCCCGGGGCCACAGGTCAGCGCGCAGGCGCAAGAGGCGATGCTTGAGCAGTTGACGCGGATTGCCCCCGGCCATGATGTGGTGGTGGTCGCTGGCAGTCTGCCCCATGGGGTCAGCCCGCAGTGGCTGTACGCCTTGTTGCAGCACCTGAAAACCCTGGGTCTCAAAGTCGCCCTGGACACCAGCGGCGAGGCTTTGCGTGCCGGGTTGCAGGCCGCTCCCTGGTTGATCAAGCCCAACACCGAAGAACTGGCCGATGCGCTGGATTGCCCAGCCGACACGCCTGCGCAACAGGCCCAGGCGGCCAAGCGCCTGCATGCGCAAGGTGTGGAGCATGTGGTGGTGTCCCAGGGTGCCGAGGGGGTCAATTGGTTCACTGCAAACGGCGCGCTTCATGCCACGCCGCCCCGCGTCACCGTCGCCAGTACGGTGGGCGCGGGTGACTCGTTGCTGGCCGGCATGCTCCACGGTCTGCTGGTACAGGACAGCGCACATACGACCCTGGCGCGGGCCACGGCCATCGCCGCCATGGCCGTCACACAGATCGGTTTCGGCATCAGCGATGACGCGCACCTGGCGCGCCTCGAAAGCGGCGTGCAAGTACGCCCGCTGACAGAACAATAAGAGGGTTTGTCATGAAGTTAGCCATTGTTACCGCCTGCCCCAACGGCATGGTCACCAGTGTGCTGTGCGCCCGCTTGCTGGACGCCGCCGCACAACGCCAGGGCTGGAGCACCAGCGTGGAAGTGGTGGACGTGAACCACCCCGAGCGCGCCCTTTCCCAGGCCACCCTCGACGCGGCCGAATGGGTGTTGTTGGTCGCCAGTACGCCCGTGGACATGCAGCGCTTTGTCGGCAAGCGCGTGTACCAGAGCACTCCGGCCCAGGCGTTACAGGACGTTGAAGCGGTGCTGCAACGGGGCGCGCAAGAGGCCCAGTTGTACGTTGCCAGTACCACAGTGCCGACGGTAAAAAACGTGCCGCGCATTGTCGCCATCACCGCCTGCCCCACCGGCGTGGCCCACACCTTTATGGCCGCCGAAGCGTTGCAGCAGGCCGCCAAGGCCAAGGGTTACGACCTGCAGGTAGAAACCCAGGGCTCGGTAGGCGCACGTACGCCCCTGAGCGAGCAAGCCATTCGCGATGCCGACGTGGTGCTGCTGGCCGCCGATATCGAAGTGGCCACCGAGCGCTTTGCCGGCAAGAAAATCTACCGCTGTGGCACTGGCATTGCGCTCAAGCAGTCCGCCGCGATCCTCGATAAAGCCCTGGCCGAAGGCCAGCAGGAAAGCGCCGCCAGTGGTACGGCGGCCAAACCAGAGAAAACCGGGGTCTACAAACACCTGCTGACCGGCGTGTCATTCATGTTGCCGATGGTCGTGGCCGGGGGCTTGTTGATTGCCCTGTCCTTCGTCTTCGGTATCCACGCCTACGAAGAGCCCGGCACTCTGGCGGCGGCTCTCAAAGCGGTCGGCGACCATGCCTTCACCCTGATGGTGCCGCTGCTCGCCGGCTACATCGCCTATTCGATTGCCGACCGTCCGGGCCTCGCGCCGGGGATGATCGGCGGCCTGTTGGCCAGCACCCTGGGCGCAGGTTTTATCGGCGGGATCTTTGCCGGGTTCCTCGCCGGCTACAGCGTCAAGCTGATTACCCGCGCGGTGCCATTGCCGCAGAGCCTGGAGTCGCTCAAGCCGATCCTGATCATCCCGTTGCTGGCGAGCCTGATCACCGGCCTGGCGATGATCTACCTGATCGGCCCGCCGGTGGCGCAGATGCTGGCGGGCCTGACGGACTTCCTCAGCACCATGGGCACCACCAATGCGGTGCTGCTGGGCATCCTGCTGGGCGGGATGATGTGCGCCGACCTTGGCGGGCCAATCAACAAGGCGGCCTACGCGTTCTCCGTCGGCCTGCTGGCCTCCCAGAGCGGCGCACCGATGGCCGCCACCATGGCCGCGGGCATGGTGCCGCCGATTGGCATGGCAATCGCCACGTTCCTGGCCCGGCGCAAGTTCGCCCAGACTGAGCGCGAGGCCGGCAAGGCTGCGTTGATCCTAGGCATGTGCTTTATCTCCGAAGGCGCCATCCCGTTTGCCGCCAAGGACCCGCTACGGGTGATCCCGGCCAGCATCGCCGGCGGCGCATTGACCGGTGCCTTGTCGATGTACTTCGGCTGCAAGCTGATGGCACCCCACGGCGGGCTGTTTGTGATGCTGATCCCGAACACCATCAACCATGCGCTGTTGTACCTGTTGGCGATCGTCGCTGGCAGCGTGCTCACCGGCTTGGTGTATGCCGTGATCAAGCGCCCCGAGGCCGTCGCCTCAATGTAGGTGTCGGCGCCTGTCATCTGTGCTTCATCCGCCCATGCTTTAGTTTTCCTTTTGCTGTGCAGAGGGAAAGCCATGAGCCACTTCAACCCCGGCCGTCGCCGGGTGATTCAGGGTGTCGGCGCCGGCCTGCTGTTGCCGGGGCTGGCACCGGCGGTGATCGCGTCGGTCAAGGACCGGCCGCAGTTGACCGATGGCGTGCAGTCCGGCGACTTGCTGGGCGACCGCGCCATGATCTGGAGCCGCTGCGACCGCCCGGCACGGATGGTGGTCGAGTGGGATACCCGCAGCCTGTTCAGCAACCCGCGCCGATTCATCTCGTCTTTGGCCGACAGCCGCAGCGACTTCACCGCCCGCGTCGAGTTGACCGGGCTGCCCGCCGACCAGGCGATTTTCTACCGTGTGCAATTTGAGGACGCGCAGACCGGCGTGGCTAGCGAGCCCTGGTTCGGCCACTTGCGCAGCGTGCCGCAACAGCGCCGCGATATCCGCTTTGTGTGGAGCGGCGACACCGTCGGCCAGGGCTTCGGCATCAACCCGGACATCGGCGGCATGCGCATCTACGAAGCCATGCGTCTGCGCCTGCCGGATTTTTTTATCCACAGCGGCGACACCATCTACGCCGACGGCCCGGTGCCGGCGCAACTGACCACCGAAAGCGGGCGTATCTGGCGCAACCTCACCACCGAGGCCAAGAGCAAAGTCGCCGAAACCCTGGATGAATACCGTGGTAACTATCGCTACAACCTGATGGACGAAAACGTGCGCCGCTTCAATGCCCAGGTGCCGCAGATCTGGCAATGGGACGATCACGAAGTGGTCAACAACTGGTCGCCTGGCAAGCAACTGAACGAGCGTTACCAGACCAAGGACATCACCACCCTGGTGGGCCGCGCACGCCAGGCCTGGCTGGAATATGCGCCGATGCGCTTGCAGGGCGCCGACCAGGGCGGGCGTATCTACCGCAAGCTCAGCTACGGGCCGTTGCTCGATGTGTTTGTACTGGACATGCGCAGCTATCGTGAGGCCAACGATGACAACCTGGGCGCTGCCAAGCCGTTTCTGGGTCGGGCGCAATTGGACTGGCTCAAGGGCGGACTCAAGGCATCGAAGGCGCAGTGGAAGGTGATTGCCGCCGACATGCCCATCGGCCTCGGCGTGCCCGACGGCGAAGTCAGCCCCGGTGTGCCGCGCTGGGAAGCGGTGGCCAACGGCGACCCTGGCGCGGCCCAGGGCCGTGAGCTGGAAATTGCCGAGTTACTCGGTTTTCTGCGCGCGCAACAGGTGCGCAACCATGTGTGGCTGACCGCCGATGTGCACTACTGCGCGGCGCACCACTACCACCCGGATCGGGCGGCGTTCCAGGATTTCGAGCCGTTCTGGGAGTTTGTCGCGGGGCCCTTGAATGCAGGGAGCTTCGGGCCCAATCCGCTGGATAAAACCTTTGGCCCGCAGGTGGTGTTTGAAAAAGCCCCACCGGCGCAAAACACGTCGCCGTTTGCCGGGTTCCAGTTTTTTGGCGAGGTGCAGATTGATGGGCAAACGGCGGAGCTGACGGTCACGTTGCGCGACCTGGATGGCGTGTCGGTATTCGAACAAAAACTCCAACCCACCTGACCTGAAATGCGCCCAAACCTGTGGGAGCGGGCTTGCCCGCGATTGCGGTAGATCAGCCAGCCAATCGGTTACTGACAGACCGCCATCGCGGGCAAGCCCGCTCCCACATTTTGATAGGTGTAGGTCAGTAGACATCCCGGCGGTAGCGGCCCTGTTCGATAAGGCGTTGCACCGCCTCGCTTCCCAGAACATCCACCAACACCTGATCCACCCCGGCCGCCATGCCCTGCAAACTCCCGCAGACATAAATCGCTGCGCCCTCGGCCAGCCATTTACGCAGTACATCGGCGGATTCGCGCAGGCGGTCCTGGACGTAGATTTTCTCGTCTTGATCCCGCGAAAACGCCAGGTCCAGCAACGCCAGGTCGCCACTGGCCAACCAGCCTTGCAGCTCGTTCTGGCAGTGGTAGTCATGGGCGATGTTGCGTTCGCCGAACAGCAACCAGTTGCGCTGCTGGCCATCGGCGATGCGCGCCTTGAGCAGGCTGCGCAAGCCGGCCAGGCCAGTGCCGTTGCCCAGCAGAATCATTGGCACAGGCTCCGTTGGCAGATGGAAGCCGCTGTTGCGCCGCAACCGCAGGCTGATCGCGGCACCCAGCGGCGCGTGCTCGGTCAGCCAGCCCGACCCCAGGCCCAGGCTGCCGTCAGGGTGGCGTTCCTGGCGCACGATCAGCTCCAGCACGCCGTCGCTGGCAATCGAGGCGATGGAGTATTCGCGCACGCCCACTGGCACCAGTGCCTCCACCAGCGCCTGGGCGTGCAGGCCGACCAGATGGGAGCGGTTGTCCGGCAATTGGCGGCTGGCCAGCACCTGTTCCAGGGGCCGCGCCAGGCCATCGACAAGCACTTCGTCCGTGCCGGCGATGCCCAGGCCATCGAGGAAATGCTCGACGGCCCACGGGCAATGGCGTGGCAGAATTTCCACCAGGTCGCCGGCCAGCCAGTCGCGCGGGGCGGGCGGGTTGAGGCCCAGCAGGTAGACACCCGTGCCGCTGCTGTCTGGGTTGAGCAAGGTACGCTGGCTCAGGGTCCAGCTTTCATAGTGGGCGCTGGCCCAGGCGGCCGGTGCATGGCCGGTGATCTGCCCCAGTTGGTGTTGCCAGTGCAGCAGGGCCTCCTGGTCGCCGCTGTCGACTTCGACCGGGGCGAACAATGCGTTGCCGCCCTGGTGGGTCAGCCAGAAGTGCAGGCGCCGGGCAAAGCCGCAGAAGTGCTGGTATTGGCGATCGCCCAGGGCCAGCACCGAGTAGTTCAGGCCCTGGAGAGAAAGGTCGCGCCCCAGCACGCTGCGTTCGAAGCCGCGCGCGCTGTCCGGTGCTTCGCCATCGCCGAAGGTACTCACCACAAACAGTGCGTGTTCCGACTGGCGCAAGTCCTCTTCGCTGACGCTGCCCAGGGGCTGGACCTTCACCGGCAGCCCGGCGGCCTGCAACTGGCCGGCGGTCTGCCAGGCCAGTTGCTCGGCAAACCCGCTCTGGCTGGCGAAACCGATCAGCCAGGCCGGTGCATCGCTGTGGTTCTCGCCCAGGCCTTTACGGGCATCGCGCACCTGGCGCTTTTTGCGGCGGCGGTCCAGGTACAGCAACCAGCCGGTAATAAAGAACAGCGGCATGCACAGCGCAGTGACGGTAAGAATGATCCGCCCCACCAGGCCGAAATAGCTGCCCACATGCAGGGCATAGATGCTGGTCAGCAGCTGCGCCTTGAGGCTTTTGTCGCCATAGCGCTCGACGCTTTTGACGACGCCTGTGGCCGGGTCGAGGTTGATCTGGTTCAGCGCGCGGTCATGGGGCGAGCTCTGCAACAGGTAGTAGACCGTGGCCGGCTGCCCGGCGACAGGTGGCATACGGATGTTGTAGGTGCTCAAGCCCGGGCCGGCAGTGCTGTAGATGCTGCTCCAGATCGCCTCGTAATTGGCGATGGGCGCCGGGCCCGCAGGCGCCGGGCCGCGATTGCGCACCCGCTCGTTCTGCGGTGCATCGGACAGCAGCCGGGTCAGGCCTTTGTTGTACCACTCGTAGGACCAGGACAGCCCGGTAAGCGCGGCCAGCAGATAGAACAGCAGGCACCAGGTGCCGAACACCGAGTGCAGGTCCCAGTTGAAGCTGCGGCCTTTCTTGCGCCAGTCCAGGGTCAGCCAGGCACGCCAGCTCGCCACCTGGCGCGGCCAGCGCAGGTACAGGCCGGAAAGGCAGAAGAAAATCAGAATCAGCGTACAGGCGCCGGTGATTTGCCGGCCGGTGTCACCCATGGCGAGGAAGCGGTGCAGTTGCAGCATCAGGCCGAAAAAATCCTGGCCGACGGCGTCGCCCAGGTAGTCGCCGGTGTACGGGTCGAAGTAGCGCATCTGCCCCCGGCGCTCGCCCGGTGGCGGGGTGAAGAACACCCGTGCAGCGTTGCCGCTTTCGCTTTCCACCCACAGCATGGACACGGCCTTGCCTTCGGTGGCTTCGAGTTTGCGCACCAGTTCAGCGGGCGGCAGCACCCCGGCGGGTTGTTTTTGCACGGTCAGTACCGTGGGGTTGAGCGCCCGCAGGATTTCATCCTGGAACGAGTACGCGGCCCCGGTAATCCCCATCAATGCCAACACCAGCCCGGCGGTAATGCCGAAAAACCAGTGCAACTGGAACAGGGTTTTCTTCAACACGTCGGACGGCCTCGCTGAGCTGGATATGATTTTTACGGCGCGCATTATGCCGTGGGTGGTCGAGAAACTTTCTTTTTTACAGACGAAAGCCCCGGGCAGCCAATGCGCGGGGCTTTTGCATGAAACGTCTAGCGCCTTAGAAGTGGAAGCTGGTGGTCAACAGCGCGGTACGACCGGCTGCCTGGTTGGCGAAGTGCGCGCCATAGGCCTTGTCGTAGTAGGTCTTGTCGGTCAGGTTTTGCACGTTCAATTGCAGGTCGACGTTTTTGGTCAGCTTGTAACTGGCCATGGCGTCGTAGCGGGTGTAGGACGGCACGTAGACGGTGTTGGCCGGGTCGCCGTAGACGTCGTCCACATAGAACGCGCCGCCACCGACGGTGAGTTTCGAGGTGATGTCATAGGTGGTCCACAGGCTGAAGGAGTGCTTCGGCGTGTTGGGCATTTCGTTGCCTTTGTTGGAACCGGCAAGGACGCTACCCCGGCGGTCACCGTTTTTGCCTGGGTCCACCAGCTCGCTTTTCAGGTAGCTGTAGCCGGCGAACACCTGCCATTGCTCGGTGAGTTTGCCGCTGGCGGAAAGCTCCAGGCCATCAACCCGGGACTCACCGGCATTTTCATAGGTGTTGGAGTTCACCAGGATGCGCGCGTTTTTCTTCTCGGTGCGGAACACGGCAGCGGTCAGGGACAGGCGGTCGTGGAACAGATCCCACTTGGTGCCCAACTCGTAGTTGACGGTTTCTTCCGGCTTCATGTCGCTGGTGTTGATGCCGCTAGCAATGCTGTTGGGCTCAACACCTTCGCCCACCAGGCCACCAGGAGGCGAAGCCGAAGTGGCATAGGAGGTGTAGATGCTGCCGTTTTCCATCGGCTTCCAGACCAGGCCGGCCTGCCAGTTGAAGAACTGGCTGTCGTCCTTAAGCTTGGTACGGGCTTGTACCGTGGAGCTTGGTACGGCGTTGGTGTTGGCGACGGTGTCGAAAGTGTCATAACGCAGACCAACGTTCAGCAGCCACTGTGGATCGAGCTCGATGGTGTCGAACACGTACGCGGCGCGGCTGGTGGCCTTGGTGTTGGTGCCCATGTAGTTGCGGGCGACGCTGCCGGTCCAGGCATCGTTTGGGTTCGGGTCGCTCAATGACGTGCACTGACCACCCTTGCCACCCCCGGCCACAGTGCAGACAGGGTTAGTGTTTGGGCTGACGGTGTAACCGCTGACACGGGTTTCTTCCCCGGTAAATTCCAGGCCGGTGGAGTAGCTGTGCTTGAAGCCCAGAGCCTGGAAGCTGCCAAACAGATCGGTCTGGTTGGTGGTGGTCGTGGTGGTCGACACACGGCTATTGGCCCGGCGCCAGACGGTGCCGAACTGGTTGACGTTGAGTTTGCTGTCGTCCGGCTGAGTGAGGACGTAATCCTGACCCGTACTGCCATGACGCAGGGTGTTCTTGATCGTCATGTTGTCGTTCAGGTCGTGCTCGATGGAGAACGTACTGATATCGGCGCGGGTCTTGCGGAAGTCGCGATCCTTGAGGCCGTAGAAGTTGCTGCTGTCGCCGCCGTCGGTAGGCTTGTCGTGACCATGGGCGGTGGCTGCGGCGGAGCTATAGCCATAAGGAATGCCCGAATCCGGCAGGTCGTTGCTTTCCATATGGTAGTAGCTGAGGTTGACGCGGGTCGGGGTGCCCAGGCCAAAGGTCAGCGACGGTGCCACGCCCCAACGGTCGTAGTTGACTGCGTCGCGGCCGGCCACGTTCTGTTCGTGGCTCATCAGGTTCAGGCGAAACGCGGCACTGTCGAGGAACTGGCGGTTGACGTCGAGGGCATAGCGACGGGTCTGGTCGGAGCCGTAGGTAAAACCGCCGTTGAGGAAGTCCCGTGCTTGTGGGGTTTTGCTCACCAGGTTGAGGCTGCCACCGGCCGAGCCACGGCCACCGAACGAGGAGTTGGGGCCCTTGCTGACTTCGATGGACTCGATATCGAAAATTTCCCGGCTCTGGCCGCCGGTGTCACGCACGCCGTCCAGGTAGGTGTCGCCCTGGGCATCGAAGCCGCGGATGAACGGGCGGTCGCCCTGGGGGTTGCCGCCTTCGCCAGCACCAAAGGTAATGCCCGGCACGGTACGCAGAGCGTCCTGCAGCGAGGTGGCGGCAGTGTCCTTGAGTACCTGCGCCGGTACCACGGTGACGGAGCGCGGGGTGTCGACCAGCGGCGCGGTGTATTTCTGCGAAGAGGCGTTTTCGGTCTGGTAGGAGGTCGCGTCCTGTTCCTGGCCGGTGATGCTGGTGGCTCCCAGGGAAATGCTGTTGCGCTCGCCTTTTTGTTCGGTCTCTTCGGCCGCTTGCGCCATGTGGGCCACGGAGCTGGCGCTGATGGCCACGCCAATGGCCGAGGCCAGCAAGCGCGGTGAACTGTTTGGTGTTTTTGTAATGTGGCGCGACATGAAATTCCCTACCCCAAGGATGTTAGGGCGCGAAATATATTGTAAACAATTATGCATAGCAATTGAGAGGCATTGCTATTTGCGTCCTATTTACAAAATTTACACTTCGGGAGTTACGGTTTTTGCGGGCTCATACGTCTGCCCGTCGGATCAGGGTTTTACAGCGCCAATAGTAATCAATACCATTGGCGCCCCTCTGCTCTCAGGTAACGCCCCATGCTGCTGCATATTCCCGGCCTGTTCTCCCGCGACGAGGTATTGCGCATCCGCGAAGCCCTGGAGCAGGCGGACTGGGCTGACGGCAAGATCACCGCCGGTCATCAGTCGGCCAAGGCCAAGCACAATCTGCAATTGCCGGAGGGCCATCCACTGGCCAAGGAAATCGGCGCGGCCATGCTCGAGCGCCTGTGGCAAAACCCGCAGTTCATGTCGGCGGCGCTGCCGCATAAAGTCTTCCCGCCCCTGCTCAATTGCTACACCGCCGGCGGCAGCTTCGACTTCCATATTGATAACGCCGTACGCCAGCCCAAGGGCAGCCACGAGCGGGTACGCACTGACCTGTCCTCTACGCTGTTTTTCAGCGACCCGGATGAATACGACGGCGGCGAACTGGAGATCCAGGACACCTTCGGCCTGCAGCGGGTCAAGTTGCCGGCCGGTGACATGGTGCTGTACCCAGGCTCCAGCCTGCACAAGGTCAATGCCGTGACCCGGGGTGCGCGCTATGCCGCGTTTTTCTGGACCCAAAGCCTGGTGCGCGAAGACAGCCAGCGTACGTTGCTGTTCGAAATGGACGGTGCGATCCAGCAACTGAGCCGTGACGTACCGGACCACCCGGCGCTGATCCAGCTCACCGGCACCTATCACAACCTGTTGCGTCGCTGGGTCGAGGTCTGAGCATGGCTTTTCACTTGCGCCGCGAAGAACGCCTCGACGGCGAACAACTGCGGGCCATGCTCGACGAATCACCGGCCCGCGCGGCCCAGGCGATCCTGATGGCGGCGAAGGAGGGCGTGCTCGATGCCCAGGCGCTACTGGGGCAAATCCTCCTGGAAGGGCGCGGGATCGAGCGCGATGAAGCGCTGGCCCTGCGCTGGTTCCGGATTGCCGCCCAGGGCGGCCACTTGATGGCCCGCAATATGGTGGGGCGCTGCCAGGAGCATGGTTGGGGTTGCGCCGCCAATGAGCGGGCGGCTGCCGGGGAGTACCGCCAGGCGGCAGAAGCCGGGTTGGATTGGGGGCTGTACAACTACGCCAACCTGCTGGCCACCGGGCGCGGGGTGACGCAAGACCAGCAGCAGGCACTGGCCTGCTATCGCCAGGCTGCCGAACGGGGGCATGCCAAGTCGATGAACCTGTTGGGGCGTTACCTGGAAGAAGGGCAGTTCTGTGCGCAAGACGTGCCCGCAGCGCTTGAGTGGTATCGCCGCTCGGCGCAAGGTGGGGATTTTCGCGGGCAGTTCAGTTATGCGGCCATGCTGGCTGAGCACGAGCAGATCGAAGCGGCGCTTGAGTGGTTGCACAAGGCGCTGGAGGGCGGGAATCTGAAGTTCTTGCGGGTGGCCCATAAAGCGCTGGCAGCGGCCAATGATCCGCAGATTCGCGCCATGGCCGATGCCTACCAACAACGCGCAGAGGAATTGCAGGAGCCGGCAAGCCGGCTCCTACGGGATCAGACGTAGAAGGATTTCAGCGGCGGGAAACCGTTGAATTCAACTGCGCTATAGCTGGTGGTGTACGCACCCGTGGACAGCCAGTACAGGCGGTCACCAATGGCCAGGTTCAGCGGCAGGCCGTACTTGTAGTTTTCGTACATGATATCGGCGCTGTCGCAGGTAGGACCGGCGATCACCACTTCTTCCATCTCGCCCTTTTTCTCGGTCCAGATCGGGAACTTGATGGCTTCGTCCATGGTTTCGATCAGGCCGGAGAACTTGCCCACATCCGTGTACACCCAACGCTCGACGGCGGTGCGGGATTTACGGGCGACCAACACCACTTCACTGACCAGGATCCCGGCGTTGGCGATCAACGAACGGCCTGGTTCCAGGATGATTTCCGGCAGCTCGTCACCGAAGTCTTCCTTGAGGAAGCGGATGATTTCCTCGGCGTAGGTTTCCAGGCTGTTGGTGCGGGTGATGTAGTTGGCCGGGAAGCCACCGCCCATGTTGATCAGCTTGAGGTGGATGCCGTCTTCTTCTTTCAAACGCTCGAAGATCACCTTGACCTTGGCAATGGCGGCGTCCCACACGCTGATATCACGCTGCTGCGAACCCACGTGGAACGAGATGCCGTAAGGCACCAGGCCCAAATCGCGGGCGAGGATCAGCAGGTCCATGGCCATGTCGGTCTGGCAGCCGAATTTGCGCGACAGAGGCCAGTCAGCCGTGGTCGAGCCTTCGGTGAGGATGCGCACATAGACTTTCGAGCCCGGCGCGGCCTTGGCGATGTTGCGCAGGTCGGCTTCGGAGTCGGTGGAGAACAGGCGCACGCCCTTCTCGTAGAAGTAGCGGATGTCCTTGGATTTCTTGATGGTGTTGCCGTAGCTGATACGGTCGGCGCTGACGCCGCGGTCCATGACCTTGTCCAGCTCGTAGATCGAGGCGATGTCGAAGCTCGAACCCTTGTCTTTCAACAGGTCGATGATCTCGACAGCCGGGTTGGCCTTGACGGCGTAGTACACCTTGGCGAATTCGAAACCGGCGCGCAGGTCATCGTAGGCCTGGCTGATCATCGCGGTGTCGATCACCACGAACGGGGTTTCTTGCTTGTCGGCGAACGCCTTCATTTTGTCAAAAGTGGCGCGCGCGAAATAATCTTCGACGTTGATCGACATGCTGGGAACTCCTAAGGGCAAACTGAAATTAACAATGGGTGCAAATGAACGTCCTCCGTATCCCCACTTTGGTTCGCCTACTTCCCAAGGCATGTCGCCGAAAGCAAAAAGGCCACGGGATAAGCTTCCCTTGGCCTTGCTGTCTCGTCGTCAGTACTTGAGCCGGATGGATCGTTTCCAGCATGGACGTTCGGCGCGAACTTTAGGGCGTGAGGGGCTTGAGATCAACTAAAAATGTCGCGTTTTTGCACGCGTTCGTCGCGTGACCCAGTTCAGCTACTTATGTAACCGACCGGTGTGACGGATTGATGTTCCCCAATGAGGAGGAATCAGGCTATTTCCTGACACCCAGCAGAACTAAATGCGGGAGCGGGCTTGCTCGCGAAGGCGGTGGGTCAGCACCCATTCAGTGACTGACACACCGCTTTCGCGAGCAAGCCCGCTCCCACAATTTTGACCGAGTGGTGTCAGGCCAGTGCAGTCTCGGCAGGCGACACAATACTGGTCTTGCCCCCACGGGACTTACCAGAGCTCAGGTACTCGGCAATCGACTCCTGGGTCACCTCACCCAAAAACACCCGCTCGGCATCCATCACCGGCAGCCACGAGCGGTTGAACTCGTACATGCGCGACAACAGGATGCGCAAGTGCTCGTCAAACGCCGCCGTGGCGTTGAACTCGCGCAGGTATTGGGCGCAGGTACCCGTCTGACGATGCAGGTCGCGACGTCGTACATAACCCAGCGCCTTGTTCTCGGCGCAGGTGACCACCACATAGCGGCGGTCATGCTCGTCCATCAGCTCCAGGGCATCGGCCACCGGGGTTTCCGGGCTGACCGACGGGGCGTTGTCCGCCGCGTCTTCGGCCTTGACCAGCAGCAGGCGCTTGAGGGTGCTGTCCTGGCCGACAAAGTTGCTGACAAACTCGTCGGCAGGATGGGCCAGCAGAGTGTCCGGGTGGTCGATCTGCAACAACTTGCCGGCGCGGAAGATGGCGATTTTGTCGCCCAGCTTGATCGCCTCGTCGATGTCATGGCTGACCATGATCACCGTCTTGTTCAGCGCGCGTTGCATCTCGAAGAACTCGTTCTGGATCATCTCGCGGTTGATTGGGTCGACCGCGCCGAACGGCTCATCCATCAGCAGCAACGGCGCGTCGGCCGCCAGGGCGCGGATCACGCCGATGCGCTGTTGCTGGCCACCGGACAGCTCGCGCGGGTAGCGGTGCAGATACTGCTTGGGTTCGAGCTTGATCATGCTCATCAACTCGCGGGCGCGGTCGTGGCATTTCTGCTTGTCCCAGCCCAGCAGCTTGGGCACGACCACGATGTTTTCCTCGATGGTCATGTTGGGAAACAGGCCGATCTGCTGGATCACGTAGCCGATATTGCGGCGCAGGGTCACTTCGTCGAGGTCGGTGGTGTCTTCGCCGTTGATCAGGATCTTGCCCGAGGAGGGCTTGATCAGGCGGTTGATCATCTTCAGCGTGGTGCTCTTGCCGCAGCCCGAGGGACCGAGGAACACGCAAATCTCGCCTTCATTGACAGTCAGGCTCACGTCGTTAACGGCGGTGACAGTCTTGCCGTTGCTTTGGAAGGTCTTGGACAGGTTTTGAAGTTCGATCATTTGAGCAATCCTTTTGGAGTCAGCGAGCGTTGCAGCCATTGCAGAAGCAGGTCGGCGAAGATGGCCAGGAGACTGACCAGCACGGCGCCAACGATCAGCATCGACATGTCGCTGCGGCTGATGGAAGCCAGAATAAGTACACCCAGGCCACCGGCGCCGATGGTGGCGGCAATGGTCATTACACCGATGTTCATCACCACGGCGGTGCGCACCCCGGCGAGGATCACCGGCACTGCAATCGGCAGCTCGACCATGCGCAGGCGCTGGCCGAAGGTCATGCCGATGCCTTTGGCGGCTTCGCGGATGCCCGGCTCGACGCCGGTCAGGGCCAGGTAGGTGTTACGCATGATCGGCAGCAGGGAGTAGAGGAATACGGCGGTGATCGCCGGCATCGGCCCCAGGCCCTGGCCAAACTTGGAGTAGAACGGCAGCAGCAGGCCGAACAGGGCAATCGATGGCACCGTCAGCAGCACCGTGGCACTGGCTTGCAACGGGCCGGCCAGGGTCGGGAAGCGGGTCATCAGCACGCCCAGGGGCACGCCTACGACGATCGCGAGGATCACGGCGATCCCGACCAGGGTGATGTGCTGCCAGGTCAGGTGCAGGACTTGGGCCCAATCAAGATGGGAAAAGGCGTTCAGAAATTCCATGTCTTCTCCTCTTTTAGTTGAGTGGGTGCTGGCGCAGGAAATCAGCGGCTACAGCCGATGGGCTTTCATGGTCGACGTCGACCCGCGCGTTCAGCTGGCGCATGGTTTCATCGTCGAACAGCGCTGCCAGTGGCTTGAGGTCGGCGGCCAATTGCGGGTGGGCATCCAGATAAACCTGACGCACCACGGGGGCTGCGGTGTAGTCCGGGAAGTAGTGCAGGTCATCTTCCAGCAGCTTCAATTTGAAGGCATTGAGGCGACCGTCGGTGGTGTACACCAGGCCGGCAAATACCTGGCCATTGCGCAAGGCGGTGTAGACCAGACCGGCGTCCATCTGCCGGGTGTTCTTGCGGGTGAGGTTCATGCCGTACAGCTTGACCATGCCGGCCATGCCGTCGGAACGGTTGGCGAACTCGGTGTCCAGGGCCACCAGGCGGTTTTCACGGGTTGTCTCGTCCAGCGCCTGGGTCAGGTCGCTGATGGTGTTGATCTGCGGATACTCCTTGGCCACGTTTTCCGGCAGGGACAGGGCGTAGGTATTGCTGAATTTCGACGGCGACAGCCAGACCAGGCCTTTTTTTGCGTCGAGTTCTTTAACCCGTGCGTAGGACTGTTCGCTGTCGAGCTTCTCGTCCACATGGTTGTAGGCCACCAGGGACACGCCGGTGTATTCCCAGATCAGGTCCAGTTGCCCGCTTTCCTGGGCACTGCGCGCCAGGTTGCTGCCCAGGCCGCCCGTCACGCGGGTGTCGTACCCCTTGGTGCGCAGGTACTGGGAGGTGATTTCGGCGAGCAGGGTCTGTTCGGTGAAGACCCGGGCGCCGATGCGGATCACCGGTTTTTCAGCAGCTTGCGCAATGCCTGCAAACAGCAGGACGCAGCTCAGTATCAAAGTCAGTTTTTTCATGTGAATTCCTTTGCCAAGCCTTAAGACGGACGCAACCCGCGTTCCAGCCAGAGGCGGCTGGCCATGGTCACCAGACCGTCAAGCAGCAATGCCAGCAGCGCGGTGCACGCGGCGCCGAGCAGCAATTGCGGCTGGTTGTTCAGGGCGATGCCGGGGAAGATCAGGCTGCCCAGGCTATTGGCGCCAATCAGGAACGCCAGCGGTGCGGTGCCGACGTTTATTGCCAGGGCCACACGTACGCCACCGATAATGATCGGCACGGCGTTGGGCAATTCGACGCGAAACAGCACCTGGCGTGGGGTCATGCCGATGCCGACGGCGGCTTCCTTCAAGGAACCCTGCACGTTTTTCAGGCCTTCGTAGGTATTGCGCACGATGGGCAGCAAGGAGGCGAGGAACAGGGCGAAGATGGCCGGGCCACTGCCGATGCCGAGGACGCCGAGGGCGATGGCCAGTACGGCCAGGGGAGGGACGGTGTTGCCGATGTTGAAGATCTGCATGAAGCGTTCTGCGCGCCCGACCATATTCGGTCGGCTGAGCAGGATACCGGCGGGGATCCCTACGATCAGGGCAGCCAGCATGGAGACAAGTACAAGAATCAGGTGAGCTTGCAGGTAAAACAACAAATCGTCGCGGTACAGTTCGATCGTGTTGATGCCGATCCAGTGGACCAGCAGGGCCAGGAGAGCGACGACAACCGCTCCTCCTATCAGCCCTTTGCCATAGCGAATAGCCACAGGCGGACTCCTTTTTTCTTTTGTCGGCGAACACATTTCCGAGCGGCAATGCCATTCCTGGCTGTCGGCGAATATGTTCGCGAAAAGCAGCTCGCCGATACCGGCAACGCGGTATGCGATCAAGCCATGAGCGCAGCCTCGTCAGGCTAACTTGCTGATTTTTCAGCCCCTGTTACGAGTGCGGTAGCAGGGGAGTGGACGTCTCTACCTTTTAAAAGGTTCCATACTTGGCAGCATTTAGCCACCCCCAATCGGGTGAACGGTGGTCTGGCTCCCCGGGTTTGCGCTATACTCGCCGCCCTTTTTTGACTCACCTGCCAGGCGATTTCCCATGACCCACCAGGCCGCCGAAGTCGCGAAACGCCGCACTTTCGCCATTATTTCCCACCCCGATGCCGGTAAAACCACCATCACCGAAAAGCTCCTGCTGATGGGCAAGGCGATCGCAGTGGCCGGCACGGTGAAATCCCGCAAATCCGATCGCCATGCCACCTCTGACTGGATGGAGATGGAGAAACAACGGGGTATTTCCATTACCACGTCGGTCATGCAGTTCCCCTATCGCGACCACATGGTCAACCTGCTCGACACCCCGGGCCACGAAGACTTCTCCGAAGATACCTACCGCACCCTGACTGCGGTGGACTCGGCCTTGATGGTCCTCGACGGCGGTAAGGGCGTCGAGCCACGCACCATCGCGCTGATGGACGTGTGCCGCCTGCGTGATACGCCGATCGTCAGCTTTATCAACAAACTCGACCGTGACATCCGCGACCCGATCGAACTGCTGGATGAAATCGAAGCCGTCCTGAAGATCAAGGCCGCGCCGATCACCTGGCCGATTGGCTGCTACCGCGACTTCAAGGGCGTGTACCACCTGGCCGACGACTACATCATTGTCTACACCGCCGGCCACGGTCACGAACGCACCGATGTGAAGATCATCGAGAAACTCGACTCCGATGAGGCCCGCGCCCACCTGGGTGACGAGTACGACCGCTTCGTCGACCAACTGGAACTGGTGCAGGGCGCCTGCCATGAGTTCAACCAGCAGGAATTCCTCGACGGGCAACTGACCCCGGTGTTCTTCGGTACCGCCCTGGGCAACTTCGGCGTCGACCACGTACTGGACGCGGTGGTCAATTGGGCACCGAAACCACTGGCGCGGGTTGCCAACGAGCGTACCGTGGAGCCGGTTGAAGAGAAATTCAGCGGCTTCGTGTTCAAGATCCAGGCGAACATGGACCCCAAGCACCGCGACCGTATCGCCTTTATGCGTATCTGCTCCGGCAAGTACGAAAAAGGCATGAAGATGCGCCACGTACGCACCGGCAAGGACGTACGCATCGGCGACGCCCTGACGTTCTTCTCCTCGGAGCGTGAGCAACTGGAAGAAGCGTTTGCCGGCGATATCATCGGTTTGCACAACCACGGCACCATCCAGATCGGCGACACCTTCACCGAAGGCGAAGCCCTGAGCTTCACCGGTATCCCGCACTTCGCCCCGGAACTGTTCCGCCGCGTACGCCTGCGCGACCCGCTGAAATCCAAGCAGCTGCGCCAAGGTCTGCAGCAATTGGCGGAAGAGGGCGCCACCCAGGTGTTCTTCCCCGAGCGCAGCAACGACATCATCCTCGGCGCCGTGGGTGTGCTGCAGTTCGATGTGGTGGCCAGCCGCTTGAAAGAGGAATACAAGGTCGAATGCTCCTACGAGCCGATCACCGTGTACTCGGCACGCTGGATTGATTGCAGTGACAAGAAGAAGTTGGAGGAGTTCTCCAACAAGGCCGTGGAAAACCTCGCCATCGACGGCGGTGGCCACCTGACCTACCTGGCGCCTACCCGGGTGAACCTGGCGTTGATGGAAGAGCGCTGGCCGGATGTGAAATTCCGTGCGACCCGTGAACACCACTAAGGGTTAGCGGTATAAAAAAAGGCGAAGCTGTGATGGCTTCGCCTTTTTTTGCGGTAGATTACCGGGTGTTGGGGCCAACTTTAAGTTGTTTAAGGGACAGTTCAGCGCCGGCCATTAGCGTTTCAACTTGTGCGGCTATTGCATCCTTGACAATGGCTTCGCCCACATCAGTGATTTCCTGGTCCTTTATGTAGTTCAGGCTCAAAAACAATAAGTGCATGGCAACATCCATCGAACTTTGAAATGCCAGCAATGTATTGTTTTTCCCCAGTTCATCGACCACCCTTCCCCAACGCAGGTCGGATTCAACCTGCAAGGCCTTGAACTCCATCAGCGACACGTCGCCGTCCTCGTAGATATCAGACAGCAGCTTTTTCAGAGATTTTGAAATTTCTCTCATGACAGTTCTCGCAAAGAATATAGGAAGTTGTAGCTGGCGGACTTTATTCTTCTGAGATTGCGTTGCGCAATTGCGGAAACATGGTAGTTACAAGTTGCAGAAAGTTTGCCTTGGTGGTGGGCGGCAGTACTGTTTTTAATGTCGGACTTGTCGTTGGTTTGCTCGCGAATAAACGGTAATTGCTAGTACTTAATTAAAGGTAACACCCACTGGTGGCGAGGGGATTTGTCCCCTCGCCAAAGTGTCCAGACACAGCTGACTATTCAAAAACCTTCAACGGCATGGCCCTTAGAACGAAGCCGTCACCGACGCAAAGTAAGCCCGACCCGGTTCGTTATACGTCTGGGCACCGGCATCGTCAGCATTGCCTTTGCGATACAGGCGCTTGTCCAGCAGGTTCTCGATACCTACGCGCACGCTCAGGTTCTTGGTGAACTCGTAGCCGCTGCTCAACCCCATCAAACCGTACGGGTCCACATCCTGTTGGGCGCTGCGATCATAGCGGTTGGCGCTGCGGGAGTTGAGGGTCGGCGCCTCCTGCTTGCCGTAGTAGGTGCCGCTGACCTGGAACGACAGCTTGTCGGTGGCCTGCCAGTCCAGAGTGGTGTTGACCGTGTACTTGGGAATGACACTCAGCGGTTCGCCGGTGTCCTTGTCCTTGGAGTCGATCATGTAGGTCAGGTTGGTGTTCCAGTCCAGATCGTCGCGCAGGGTCATGAACAGGTTGCCCTCGACCCCCTGCACCAGTGCCGCCCCGCTGTTTTCCCACTCCAGCACACGGCGCCCGCCGTCCAGGCGGTAGGCGGCGGTGTTGCTGGCGTTGATTTTGTTCTTGTAGTCATTACGGAAGTAGGTCGCGCTGGTGCGCCAGGTGCCTTTGTCATAGGCCAGGCCGATTTCCTTGTTGACGCTGATTTCCGGTTTCAGGTCCGGGTTACCCACCAGGTAGCAGCCGCCGGAGTTGGCTTCGCTGGCGTTGCAGCCGTTGCCACGGCTGTACAGCAAGTAGTTGGGGTTGGACTGGTACAGGTTGGGCGTCTTGTAGGCGCGGGCAATACCGCCCTTGAGGCTTAGCTCATCGGTCAGTTGGTGCGAGGCGTTGAGGCTCGGGCTCCAGTTGCCGCCGTACTCTTCATGATCGTCGTAGCGCAGGCCGGGGGTGATGATGGTCTTGCTGCCGACTTCGATGTTGTCCTCGGCGAACAGCGCATAGCTGGAGGCCGTGGTCTTGGTGCTGCTGCGGCTCATCCCCGGAATGCTCGGTACGCCACCTGTGCCAGGGTCGTAGCTTTGTGGGCGCAGCGACCCCGGGTCGTTCATCGACTCGTAGAGGTATTCGCTGCCCAGGGTCAGCACCTGCTCGGTACCGAAACTCAGGGGCAGGTTGACCTCGGCCGTGGCCCGGGTGTTGCGCAGCCGCGATTCGAAACGGCCAGCGGTGGCGGAGGGCGCGCCCTCGCCGGAACCCGCCAGGCCTTCGTTGAGGCGTGCGTTGCGGGTCAGGTCGTGGCTCAGCGATGCCATGGTCGAGCCCCAGTCGAACTCGCCACGGTGGGTGGCGGAGAAACTGCTGCGCTGGATCACGCTGGTTTCCTTGCCGACCAGGCTGTTCACGAATACACCGCCGCCGTTGAGCATGGTGTCGCCGGCGAAGATATTGCCCTGACGGCTGTAGCTGGCTTCCAGGTCCAGGGTCTGCTCGGGGGTGAATTGCCAACTGAGCAAACCGTTGACGTCCTTGTTGCGCACACCCTCGCGGCCGGCGACCAGCGAGTCTGCGCTAGCCTGCTCGGCCTGGTTGATGGTGGAGTCATCGGCATCGGTCTTGTTCAGGCCGCCATACACCCGGAACGCCAAGGTGTCGCTCAACGGGCCGCTGAGGTTGAAGTTGGTGCGTTTGCTCATGCCTTCGGCATCGTCTTCGGGCAGCGACACGTAGGTGGTCAGCGAGCCGTGCAACTGGTCGGTGGGGCGCTTGGTGATGATGTTGATCACCCCGCCCATGGCCCCGGAGCCGTAGCGAGCAGCCGCCGGGCCACGCAGGATTTCAATGCGTTCGACCTCTTCGGCCGGCACCCAGTTGGTTTCGCCACGGGTGTCACGGTCGCCGCTCCAGCCGTAGCGCACGGCGTTGCGCGAGGTCGAGGGCTTGCCATCGATCAGGATCAGGGTGTTTTCCGGGCCCATGCCGCGCAGGTCGATCTGGCGATTGTTGCCTCGACTGCCGCTGGAGCTGTTGCCACTGAGGTTGACGCCCGGTTCACGGCGGATGATGTCCGACAGGTCGTTGGTCGGCGGGCGTTTCTTGATGTCTTCGGCGGTGATGATTGACACGCCGGGGGCTTGTTTGAGTTCTTCGGCAGCGGTGCCCAGGATTCGTGTTTCGCTCAACTCCAGGGCTTGGGCGGTGCCATCGACGGGCAGGTCGGTAGCGGCTACCGGCACTTTGCCGTGTTCTCTTTCCAAGGTATCCGCCAGCAGTGCGGGAGACGAGAGGGCGGCGATAAACGCCAGGGAGAAATGGCTGAGCCTGAATCGAGGTGACATGTCCGCAGAATCCTTTAGGGAAGGTGGCAACTGAGCGAGATGCACCAGAACTGCCTTCCAGCAGGATTCGGCGCCCTCTGTGCGCCGGAATGCTAGTCATTATCAAATACAAGTAAATGTCATTTACAACTTTTACACTTTGCTAAAAACAAAAAAGCCCCTCCCGCCAGACTGATGCGCAATCTGGCGGGAGAGGCTGTACAACGCTGTATCGCCCTGTGGGAGAGGGCTTGTGTGGATAGGGCTTGCCCGCGATGCAGGCACCTCGCACTGTCAGTTAAACCGCGCTGATGCTATCGCGGGCAAGCCCGCTCCCACACAAGTCCACCCCTACAGGGGGTTAGGCCACGAACTGCTCCGCGTGATGGCAAGCCACTTGGCGGTTGTCCAGTTCACGCAGCAGCGGCTCTTCACTGCTGCAGCGCTCGGTGGCATACGGGCAGCGCTTATGGAACGCGCAGCCGGAGGGCGGGTTAAGCGGGTTGGGCAGCTCGCCGACGATCTTGATCTTCGGCTTGTTCGGGTCCGGGTGAATGGTCGGGGTGGCCGACAGCAGCGCCTGGGTGTAAGGGTGCAGCGGGCGCTCGTAGATGTCGTTCTTCGCGCCCATTTCCACCGGGCGACCGAGGTACATCACCATCACGTGGTCGGCAACGTGTTGCACCACCGCCAGGTTGTGGGAAATGAACACGTAGGCCGTGTTGTACTGCTGCTGCAGGTCCATAAACAGGTTGAGCACCTGGGCCTGGATCGACACGTCGAGGGCCGAGGTCGGTTCATCCGCCACCAACACCTTGGGTTGCAGCATCATGGCGCGGGCCAGGGCAATGCGCTGGCGCTGGCCACCGGAGAACATGTGCGGGTAACGCTGATAATGCTCAGGGCGCAGGCCCACTTGCTTCATCATCGCCTGCACTTTTTCGCGGCGTTCGGCGGCGGACAGGTTGGTGTTGATCAACAGCGGCTCGCCCAGTTGATCACCGACTTTCTGCCGCGGATTCAACGAGGCATAGGGGCTCTGGAACACCATCTGCACGTCTTTGCGCAGTTGTTTGCGCTGGGCCTTGTCGGCGCCGGCGACTTCCTGGCCGGCGATTTTCAACGAGCCGGACGACGGCTCTTCAATCAGCGTCAGCGCGCGGGCCAGGGTGGATTTGCCACACCCCGACTCACCCACGACGGCGAGGGTCTTGCCGGCTTCCAGCTCGAACGACACGCCATTGAGGGCGCGCACGGTGGCGTGGCCTTTGAACAGGCCACGGGACACTTCGTAGTGACGGGTCAGGTCGCGGGCGGTAAGAACGACGGCCATTACGCCACCTCCTGGTTCAAGGGGTAGAAGCAGCGCACAAGGCTGTGGGCTTGCGGGTCCAGGGTCGGACGGGTCTGGCGGCAGCTGTCCTGCACATATGGGCAGCGTGGCGACAGCAGGCAGCCTTGCGGGCGGTCATACCGACCGGGGACGATGCCCGGCAAGGTCGACAGACGGGCGGCGCCCATGCTGTGTTCCGGGATCGCCGCCAGCAACGCTTCGCTGTACGGATGCGCCGGCACGTCGAACAGGCCGGGCACCTGGCCGACTTCCACCGCTTGGCCGGCGTACATCACGCACACGCGCTGGGCAGTTTCCGCGACGACTGCGAGGTCGTGGGTGATCAGCACCAGGCCCATGTTCTGTTCTTTTTGCAGAGCCAGCAGCAGTTCCATGATCTGCGCCTGGATGGTCACGTCCAGGGCGGTGGTGGGTTCGTCGGCGATCAGCAGCTTTGGTTCGCCGGCAATCGCCATGGCAATTGCCACACGCTGGCTCATGCCGCCGGACAGTTGGTGCGGGTAGGCATCCATACGGCTGGAGGCGCCAGGGATCTCGACCTTTTCCAGCAGTTCAATGGCACGCTTGCGCGCTTGCTTGCCGGACATTTTCAGGTGCAGGCGCAGTACTTCTTCAATCTGGAAGCCCACGGTGTAGCTGGGGTTCAGCGCGGTCATCGGGTCCTGGAACACCATCGCCAGGTCTTTGCCGACGATCTGCCGGCGCTGGCGATTGCTCAGCTTGAGCATGTCCTTGCCGTCGAAGGTCAGCGAGTCGGCGGTGACGATGCCGGGATGCTCGATCAGGCCCATCAGCGCCATCATGGTCACGGACTTACCCGAACCCGACTCGCCAACGATGGCCAACACTTCGCCTTTGTCCACGGACAGGTCGAGGCCATCGACCACCGGCACAGCGGTTTTGTCGCCGAAGCGCACATTGAGATTCTTGATTTCTAGCAGTGACATGGGAATCTCCTCACGCGGCATTCTTGAGTTTCGGGTCCAGCGCATCGCGCAGGCCGTCGCCCATCAGGTTGATTGCCAGCACGCTGAGCAAAATGGTCAAACCAGGCAGGCTCACGACCCACCAGGCACGTTCGATGTAGTCACGGGCCGAAGCCAGCATGGTGCCCCACTCAGGTGTCGGCGGTTGCACGCCAAGACCGAGGAAGCCCAGGGCGGCGGCATCGAGAATCGCCGAGGAGAAGCTCAAGGTGGCCTGCACGATCAATGGCGCCATGCAGTTGGGCAGCACGGTCACGAACATCAGGCGCGGCAGGCCGGCACCGGCCAGGCGCGCGGCGGTCACGTAGTCACGGTTGAGCTCGCCCATCACCGCTGCGCGGGTCAGGCGCACGTAGGACGGCAGCGACACAATGGCAATCGCGATCACGGTGTTGATCAGGCCAGGGCCGAGGATGGCGACAATCGCCACGGCCAGCAGCAGCGACGGCAGGGCCAGCATGATGTCCATCAAACGCATGATGGTTGGGCCGAGCAAGCGCGGGAAGAACCCGGCGAACAGGCCTAGCAGGATCCCCGGGATCAGCGACATCACCACCGACGACAAACCGATCAGCAACGATAGGCGTGAGCCCTGGATCAGGCGCGACAGCAGGTCGCGGCCCAGTTCGTCGGTGCCCAGCAAAAACTGGATCTGCCCACCTTCCAGCCACGACGGCGGGGTCAGCAGGAAGTCGCGGTATTGCTCGCTCGGGTTATGGGGCGCCACCCAGGGGGCGAAGATCGCGCAGAACACGATCAGCAACATAAACAGCAGGCCGGCAACCGCGCCCTTGTTCTTGGAGAAGGCTTGCCAGAATTCTTTGTACGGCGACGGGTACAGCAGGCTTTGATCGACTGCTGACACTTGAGTTGGTGTGGTCATGGTCATGATCTCAGCGCTGGTGACGGATGCGTGGGTTGGCGAAGCCGTAGAGGATATCCACCACGAAGTTCACCAGGATCACCAGACAGGCGATCAGCAGGATGCCGTTTTGCACCACCGGGTAGTCCCGCGCGCCAATGGCTTCGATCAGCCATTTGCCGATGCCGGGCCAGGAGAAGATGGTTTCGGTCAAAACCGCACCGGCCAGCAGTGTGCCGACTTGCAGGCCCACCACTGTCAGCACCGGGATCAGCGCGTTACGCAGGCCATGCACGAACACCACACGCGCCGGCGACAGGCCCTTGGCCTTGGCGGTACGGATGTAGTCTTCGCGCAGCACTTCAAGCATCGAGGAACGGGTCATCCGCGCAATCACTGCCAGCGGGATGGTGCCCAGTACGATGGCCGGCAGGATCAGGTGGTGCAGGGCATCCCAGAATGCGTCCGGCTCGTCGGCCAGCAGGGTGTCGATCAGCATGAAACCGGTGCGCGGCTCGATGTCGTAGAGCAGGTCGATACGCCCGGAAACCGGGGTCCAGCCCAGGCTCACCGAGAAGAACATGATCAGGATCAGGCCCCACCAGAAGATCGGCATCGAATATCCCGCCAGGGAGATGCCCATTACCCCATGGTCGAACAGGGATCCTCGCTTGAGTGCCGCGATCACCCCGGCCAATAGCCCGAGGATGCCGGCGAACAACAGGGCGGCCATGGACAGTTCCAGGGTCGCGGGGAACAGGGCGCTGAACTCGGTCCAGACGCTGGTGCGGGTGCGCAGGGATTCGCCGAGGTCGCCCTGGGCGAGCTTGCCGACGTAGTCCAGGTATTGCGCATACAAGGGTTTGTTCAAGCCAAGGCGTTCCATTGCCTGGGCGTGCATCTCGGGGTCAACCCGCCTTTCGCCCATCATGACTTCTACGGGGTCGCCAGGGATCATGCGAATCAACGCAAAAGTCAGCAACGTGATGCCGAAGAACGTGGGGATCAATAACCCCAATCGGCGGGCAATAAAACTAAACATCGTGTTGTCTACCTCAATCAGCCGGTTAGGCAGGTCCGGCTCCGTCAACGTCGACGGAACCGGGCGTCTCTTATTACTTCACCTGGGTGGTGGCGAAGTTATTGTTGGTCAGGGGGCTTTGGGTATAACCCTCGACGTTCTTGCGCATGGCGGTGAACATTTTCGGGTAGGCCATGGGGATCCATGGTTGGTCCTTGTCGAAAACGACCAGCGCTTGTTCATAGAGTGCGGCGCGTTCGGCGGGTTCAGCCACGGCGCGGGCCTTGTCGATCAAACCCTGAAACTCTTGGTTACACCAGCGGGCGTAGTTTTCGCCGTTTTTAGCGGCATCGCAACTCAGGTTGGGCGTGAGGAAGTTATCTGGGTCGCCGTTGTCTCCGGCCCAGCCGGCGGAAACCATGTCGTGTTCGCCGGCTTTGGCGCGCTTGAGCATTTCGCCCCACTCCATGACCCTGATATTGACCTTCAGGCCAATCTTCGCCAGATCCGCCTGCATGCGCTGGGCGCCGAGCATCGGGTTGGGGTTGGTCGGGCCGCCGCCGTTGCGGGTGAACAGGGTGAATTCGGTGCCTTCCGGCACGCCGGCTTCCTTGAGCAGGGCCCGGGCCTTGTCCAGGTCGCGGGGCGGGTTTTTCAACTGGTCGTTGAAGCCCAGCAGGGTCGGCGGGTACGGGCCGGTGGCGTCGATGGCATTGCCTTTGCCGTACAGGGATTCGTTATAGCCCTGTTTGTCGAACGCGATGTTGATCGCGTGGCGCACCCGCGCGTCGCTCATGTACTTGTGGGTGGTGTTCATGGCGGTGTAGGCGGTGGTCATCGCCGCCAGTTCCGCGACCTTCAGGTTTGGATCGGCCTTGATACTCGGCAGGTCGTCAGGCTTTGGATACAGCGCGATCTGGCACTCATTGGCCTTGAGCTTTTGCAGGCGCACGTTGTTATCCACCGCGATGGCCAGGATCAGCGGGTCGGCGGGCGGCTTGCCACGGAAGTATTCCGGGTTGGCCTTGAAGCGCACCTGAGCATCTTTCTGGTAGCGGGTAAAAATAAACGGGCCGGTGCCGATCGGCTTGCTGTTGAGCTCGCCGGTCTTGTTGGCGGCCAGCAGTTTGTCGGCGTATTCGGCGGAGTGGATGGCGGTGAAGGGCATCGCGACATCGGCCAGGAACGGGGCTTCGGGGCGGGTCAGGGTGAAGACCACGGTGTGGTCATCGGTCTTCTCGACGCTTTTGAGCAGTTCCTTGAAACCCATGCTTTCGAAATAGGGGAAACCGGTGGTGGACTTGTTGTGCCACGGGTGTTTCGGGTCCAGTTGACGCTGGAAGCTCCAGAGCACGTCGTCGGCATTCAGGTTGCGCGTGGGCTTGAAGTAGTCGGTGGTGTGGAACTTGATGTCATCACGCAGGTGGAAGGTATAGGTCAGGCCGTCTTCACTGATGTCCCACGATTTAGCGAGTGCGGGCCTGATTTCAGTAGTGCCGGGCTTGAAGTCCACCAGGCGGTTGAACATGGTTTCGGCCGCAGCATCGGCGGTGACGGCCGTGGTGTACAGGACCGGGTCGAAGCCTTCCGGACTGGCTTCGGTGCAGACCACCAGCGGCTTGGCCGAAATGCCCAGGGCCACACTCAGCAGTGCAGCGGTCATGGCGGCTTGTAACGGGAGCATTTTCATTGAAGAGCCCTCTGCAAACGATTCAACCACACAAATGTAGACGGCAGGCTCGTCCTGAGCCTGCCGCTTACCTGGCGCTAATTAAAGGATGTTGAATGGGATGGTGGTGACCAGACGGAATTCTTTCACGCTGCCGTCAAACTGGTTGGCACTGCCACGGTGTTCGACGTAGGTGGCACGAATCGCGGTGTCCTTGAGCGAGCCGCTCTGGACCGCGTATCCCGCGCCGACGCCGTATTCCTGGTGTTTTTCGCCGTCCTGCTTTTCGATGCCGGTGTAGGCGTAAGCGCCGTTGCTGTTCCCCGTGTAGTGGGTACCGTCGATGCCCCAGCCGCGTGCGGAGTAGATGTTGAACTTCAGGCCCGGCACGCCGTATTCGGCCATGTTGATTGCGTAGGCGACCTGGAAGGATTTCTCGTTCGGGCCGTTGAAGTCCGACGTCAGGGAGTTGGCCAGGTAGATGCCGTTGGTTTCGTGCAGGTAGTCGAAGTACTCGTTACCGTTCACTTGCTGGTAGGAGAAGGTCAGGCTGTGAGCCTGGTGAGCCAATCCAAGGGACAGGGAGTAGGTATCGTTGTCGATCTCCCCCATCAGTTTTTTGCCTTCATCGACAGTCTTGTAGTAGTTCAGGCCGGTGGTCAAGGCCAGGACTTGGCTGTCACCCAACTGGTGGGTCGCGCCGAAGTAGTACTGGTTCCAGAAATCCTTGACGTTGGCGCCGAAGAAGCTGGTTTTCAGGCTCTTGAACGGCTGGTAGTTGGCGCCCAGGGTGTAGACCTTGTCGGTTGTCGCACTGTTGGCGCCTTGTTGGCTGTACTCGCTGCGGAACTTCGACAGGCTCTGTTCGGAACGTGGGGAGACGCGGTCAAACACGCCGCCCTGGAACGACAGGTTGCTGAACTCTTCGCTGTTGAAGCTCACACCTTGGAAGCTCGATGGCAGGGGACGGTTGCCGATGTTGTCGACAATCGGCGTGCTGAAGTTCTGGCGGCCGGCAGTCAAGGTGGTGTTCGACACACGGAACTGCACGTTGGCCAGGCCCAGTTTGCTCCACTGGTCTACGGCATTGCCGTCAGAGTCAGCCAAGGTGCGGTTGGAGCCGCCCTTGATATCGCGTTTGCTGCGGTCCAGAACAAGAGCGTTGTACACCGCTACTTCGGTCTTGACACCCACAGTGCCCTGGGTGAAACCCGAGCTTGCGTTGATGATGGTGCCCTGGATCCAGTTGGTACGGTTGCGGTCGGTCTTCTCTACACCGTGCTCTTTGTATTTGAAGCTGCCCCCGCGGTACAGGTGTTCATTGGAGTACCAGTTGCGCGTACTGCCACCCAGGCTGAAGTCTTCGATAAATCCCTTGGCTTCGCTTTGGGCGCTGGCGCCGGCCAGTGTGGTCGGCACGAATTCCTGGCTTGCAGGTTCGGCGTAAGCGGTCGCGGTGATGCTGCTGATGGCCATGGCCAGTAGCACTTTGCTGCTTAGTTTCATGGGTGGAGCTCCTTTGGTTCTCTTTTTTTTATGCCGGCCTTATTAGGTGAACCGGCTATTGGGTGTGTAACTCTTCAAGCATTTGCAAACGTTTGCTGTAGGAGATTTCGCGAATTACAGCTGCACGTTTGCGGCAGAGCCAACTTCGCTCTGCGCATCCGGTTATTTTCTTATGGGGTGATACTGACGCCCGAGAACACGTTGCGGCCGAAGGGGCTGACTTTGAAGCCTTCGACCTTGGTGCTTAACGGCTGGTTGACCGTCGAGTGGGCGACAGGCGTGATCGGCACCTGTGTTTTAAGCAGTTGCTGCGCCTGTTTGTACAGAACAGTCCGTTGTTCACGGTCGGTGACGACCTTGGCTTGCTTGATCAGCTTGTCGTACGCCGGGTCACACCACATCGAGTAGTTGTTCCCGCCGATGGCGTCGCAGCTGTAGAGGGTGCCCAGCCAGTTGTCCGGGTCACCGTTGTCGCCGGTCCAGCCAATCAGGCTGACATCGTGCTCGCCGTTCTTGGTGCGCTTGATGTACTCGCCCCACTCATAGCTGACGATCTTGACCTTGAGGCCAATCTTGGCCCAGTCGCTTTGCAGCATCTCGGCCATCAGCTTGGCGTTGGGGTTGTACGGGCGCTGGACGGGCATGGCCCACAGGGTGATCTCGGTGCCTTCCTTGACGCCGGCCGCCTTGAGCAATTCCTTGGCTTTTTCCGGGTTGTAGGCGGCGTCCTTGATGCTGTCGTCATAGGACCATTGGGTCGGCGGCATGGCGTTGACCGCCAGTTGCCCCGCGCCCTGGTACACGGCATTGAGGATGCTCTGCTTGTTCACCGCCATGTCCAGGGCCTGGCGCACTTCGAGCTGGTCGAAGGGTTTGTGCCGCACGTTATAGGCGATGTAGCCGAGGTTGAAGCCGGGTTTGGTCAGCAGTTGCAGGTTCGGGTCGGCCTTGAGCGCGTCGACATCGGCGGGGCGGGGATGCAGGGTGACCTGGCATTCATTGGCCTTGAGCTTCTGCACGCGTACCGAGGCGTCGGTGTTGATGGCGAAAATCAGTTGGTCGAGCTTGACCTTGCTCGGGTCCCAGTAGTTTTTATTGCCGGCGAAACGGATCTGCGAATCCTTCTGGTAACGCTGGAACACGAACGGCCCGGTGCCGATCGGCTTCTGGTTGATATCGCTGGGTTTGCCGGTCTTGAGCAGTTGCTCGGCGTATTCGGCCGAGAGGATCGCGGCGAAGCTCATGGCGATGTTCTGGATAAACGCGGCATCCACCGTGTTCAGGGTCATTACCACGGTATGCGGGTCGGTTTTCTCGACCTTGGCGATGTTCTTGTTCAGGCTCATCCCGTTGAAGTACGGAAACTCGGTGGGGTAGGCCTTGCGAAACGGGTGGTTGGCGTCAAGCATGCGGTTGAAGGTGAACAGCACGTCATCGGCGTTGAAATCCCGTGTCGGCTTGAATTCCTTGTTGCTGTGGAACTTCACCCCTTCGCGCAAGTGGAAGGTGTAGGTCAGGCCGTCTGGCGAGATATCCCACTTGGTAGCCAGCCCTGGTACGACGCCGGTTTCACCCTTTTCGAACTCAACCAGGCGGTTGTAGATCGGCTCGGCCGCATCGTTGTCGGTGGCGGTGGTGTACTGCGCAGTATCGAACCCGGCCGGGCTGCCTTCGGAGCAGAACACCAGGCTTTTCTTTTCGGCAGCCTGGCCCATCGAAGCGACGGCCAACAGGCTGGTACCCAATATCGCGGATAGAACGGTGGTATGGCGCATGACGGTCCCCAATCCATGTTTATCGTTTTCGTCAGTGAACAATCACCACGCCTTACCTGGCATGGAGAAAGCACTGCTCCCATCCACAGCAAATGCCGTATCGGAACTGCGCGTTTGCCTACCTCGACGTTAGGGAACGAGGGCAGGGCGGTAAATGCGCCGAACCGGACAGACCTTGTAGGTATCGGACGTAACCTGCGCAGTTAGCTGCTGTAGGACGGCAGCCCATGCGGGGGTAGTTCGATTCCTAGGATCTGGGCGGATGCAATAACGGCGACGTTATGAAACGTCGCCGCTAGAGATCACTACTTGCTGACGCTCACCCCGTAGAAGGAATTCAAGCCAAATGGGCTGATCTTGAAGTCCTGCACGTTGTTGCGCATGGGTTGATACACCGTCGAGTGCGCGATAGGTGTCATGGGCACTGCATCTTTGAGGACGTGTTGCGCCTGTTTGTACAGTTCGGTGCGCTTGGCGACGTCCGATGTGGCCTTGGCTTCTTTCACGATGCCGTCGAATTTCTTGTCACACCATTTGGAGAAGTTGTTGCCGGCCAGGGAGTCGCAGCCAAACAGCACGTTCAGCCAGTTGTCCGGGTCACCATTGTCACCGCTCCAGCCGATGATCATGGCCTGGTTCTCGCCGCCCTTGGAACGCTTGATGTACTCGCCCCACTCGTAGCTGACGATGTTGACCTTCAAGCCGATCTGCTTCCAGTCGTTCTGCAGCATCTCGGCCATCAGCTTGGCGTTGGGGTTGTACGGACGCTGGACCGGCATGGCCCACAAGGTGATCTCGGTGCCTTCCTTGACGCCGGCCTCCTTGAGCAGTTCCTTGGCCTTGGCCACATCGTGCGGGACGTCCTTGATGGTGTCGTCATAGGACCATTGGGTCGGCGGCATGGCGTTGACCGCCAGTTGGCCTGCGCCCTGGTACACCGAGTCGATGATCTGCTGCTTGTTGACCGACATGTCCAGCGCCTGGCGTACGCGCAGGTCGGCCAGGGGGTTGGCGGCCGTCTGGCCCTTGAGCACTGGCATGACGTTGTAGGCGATATAACCCAGGTTGAAACCGGCCTGGTGCGGCAGTTTCAGGGTTTTGTCCTCGCCCAGGGCCTTGAGGTCGGCCGGACGCGGGAAGAGGGTGACCTGGCATTCATTCTTCTTGAGTTTCTGCACACGCACCGACGGGTCGGTGGTGATGGCGAAGATCAGGTTGTCGATCTTCACGTCTTCAGGCTTCCAGTAATCCTTGTTGCCGGTGAAGCGGATGTTGGAGTCTTTCTGGTAGCTCTTGAACACGAACGGACCAGTGCCGACCGGCTTCTGGTTGATGTCCTGGGGCTTGCCGTCCTTCAACAGTTGGGCGGCGTATTCGGCCGACTGTACCGAGGCGAAGCTCATGGCCAGGTTCTGGATAAACGCGGCGTCCACGGTGCCAAGGGTGAACTTGACGGTGTGGTCGTCGATTTTCTCGATGTTCTTGATGTTGGTGTCCATCCCCATGTCCGTGAAGTACGGGAACTCGGTGGGGTAGGCCTTACGGAACGGATCGTCTTTATTGATCATCCGGTTGAAGGTGAAGAGCACGTCGTCGGCGTTGAATTCACGAGTCGGCTTGAAATACGGCGTGGTGTGGAACTTGACCCCTTCGCGCAGGTGGAAGGTGTAGGTCAGGCCGTCTTCGGATACATCCCACTTGGTGGCCAGGCCAGGAATCACGGCGGTGCCGCCGCGCTCGAACTGGCTGAGCCGGTTGAACATGGTTTCGGCCGAAGCATCGAAGTCTGTTCCGGTAGTGTACTGGCCTGGGTCGAAACCGGCCGGGCTCCCTTCGGAGCAGAACACCAGATTAGTCGCCGCCTGGGCGAAAGGTGCAGCGGCCATTAAACCGGCGCTGACTAAAAACGGAATGACTGCGTGTTTAAGCATGTTGGCCTCATGATTTGTTGTCATTTTTGGAATTGAGGGCGACCTCGTGAGTCGGCCTGCGGATACTTATGCAGGCCCCATACCCAATGCAAGACGTTGAGAGGCAACAAGCGGCAAAGAGTGGTACGAACGTACAGGAATGTCGCATTCATATAATTTTCGACACGAAACTGTACTTTTGAGGGCTTTTTTCGGTGCGTGGAGTGCACCGAATAAGTCCAACCGAGGTGTCTGGCGCACCCGGTTGGGGCATAGTTGTTACTTATTCAGACTTACGCCGTAGAACGGTGTCAGGCCAAACGGGCTGATCTTGAAGTCCTGGACCTCCTTGCGCAGTGGCTGGAAAACCGTCGAGTTCGCAATAGGCGTTATAGGTACTTGATTCTTAAGTATTTTTTGCGCCTGTTGATACCACTTTATGCGTTCGTCACGGTCACTGCTGAGCTTGGCCTTCTGCACCAGTTGGTCGTACTGCGGGTTACACCATTTTGCATAGTTGCTGCCCTTGACCGCGGCACAACTGTAGAGCACGCCCAGCCAGTTATCCGGGTCGCCGTTGTCGCCGGTCCAGCCGTAGATCATCACATCGTGCTCGCCGTTTTTTGCGCGCTTGATGTATTCGCCCCACTCATAGCTGACGATATTGGCGGTGATCCCGACTTTGGCCCAATCCTGCTGGATCATCTGCGCCGACATTCGCGCGTTGGGATTGGAGGCGCGCTGCACGGTCATCGCCCACAGATTGATGGTGGTACCTGGTGCAACCCCTGCTTCTTTTAGTAGCGCCCGGGCCTTGGCAGGGTCGTGCGGTGCGTCCTTGATGCTGGGGTCATAAGACCACTGGGCCGGCGGCAGTGCGTTCTGCGCCAATTGCCCGGCACTTTGGTACACCGCCTGGATAATCGCCGGCTTATCGATGGCCATGTCCAGGGCCTGGCGCACCTTGAGCTGGTCCAGCGGCGGATGAGTCACGTTATAGGCCAGAAAGCCCAGGTTGAAGCCCGCCTGCTGCTGCACGCGCAGGTTTGGATCCTGCTTCATCACCTCGATATCCGAGGGGCGCGGATAGCCGCTGACCTGGCATTCGCCGGCCTTGAGCTTTTGTAGGCGCGACGCGGCGTCCGGGGTGATCGCAAACACCAGGCTGTCGAGTTTCACATCCTCAGGCTTCCAATAGTTTTTATTGGCGACGTAGCGAATCTGCGAGTCCTTCTGGTAGCGCTTGAACACAAACGGCCCGGTGCCGATCGGTTTCTGGTTGATATCGGCGGCCTTGCCGTCTTTAAGCAACTGCGCCGCGTACTCGGCCGATTGCACGGACGCAAAACTCATGGCCAGGTTCTGCACGAAAGCGGCATCGACGTTATTGAGGTTGAAGCGCACGCTGTGCTCGTCGAGCTTTTCCACACTTTTGATCGTGGTATTCAGGCCCATATCGGTTAAGTACGGCGACTCGGACGGGTAGGCCTGACGGAATGGATGGTTGGCGTCCAGCAGGCGCTGGAAAGTGAACAGCACATCGTCGGCATTGAAGTCGCGGGTCGGGGTGAAGTACTCGGTGCTGTGGAACTTGACCCCGTCGCGCAGGTGAAAGGTGTAGGCCAGGCCGTCCTTGGACACCTCCCAACGGGTCGCCAGGCCCGGCTCGACTTCGGTCCCGCCGCGCTTGAACTGGGTCAGGCGGTTGAACACGGTTTCGGCCGAGGCATCAAAATCGGTGCCGCTGGTGTACTGGCTCGGATCGAACCCGGCGGGGCTGGCTTCGGAGCAGTAGACCAGGGTGCTTGCCGCCTGGGCCGTGGGCATGCACGCCAGCAGGCTGGCAACGAGGAGGAGCGACTTGAAGACAGTTCTATCCATGGTGACCCCTGAAATGGCAGGTAAACAACGGCCAAAAAAAACGGCGGTCACCGAGGTTACCGCCGTTGTGGGCCATCAGGTAAGGCTTATGGCATCTGTACTTCAATCACGCCATCAGCGCTCATGCTGACCTGGCTGGTGCCGGCCTCGACCTCAGGTGTCGGCGCCGAATCCATCGCTGCCGCCTTCATCATCATCCCGCCATTTCGCGCGTACGGCATTGGGTAGCCGTTGGTATTGAAGTTCAGGTTGACGATCTTGTAGCCCTTGCCGCCGAGTGCATCGGTGGCCAGTTGGGCGCGGGCCTTGAACGCGGCGACCGCATCCTTGAGCAACGCGTCTTCGCTGGACTTGCGCGTGGCGTCGGCGATGGCGAAGTCCATATTGTCCATTTTCAGGGTGTTGAGCAGCTCGCCGGTGAGCTTGGACAGCGCCGGGAAGTCCGCGCTTTCCAGACGCAGTTCGGCGCGCTCGCGCCAGCCGGTGATCTTCTGGTTCTTGTTGTCGTAGATCGGATAGCTGTTGCGGCTGCCCTGGCGCAGGGTCACGCCTTTTACTTCGCGAGCTTCGCCCAGCGCCTTGTTCATGATGGTTGTGACTTCGGCGGCGAGCTTGGCCGGGTCAGTATTTTGCGACTCGGTGTAGAGGGTGACGATCATCTTGTCACGGGCCACTTCCTGGCTGACTTCGGCCCGCAGGGAAATCTGGTTGTAGTGCAGTTGATCGGCGGCCAGCGCGGGCAGGCTGGCAATGCTGCCAACGCTGAGGGCAATAAGGGCGGCACTGCGAGTGAAACGTGACATGGAAGCTCCTTGAGGGTGATCGTGTTCGGTAAGACTGTAGACGGGGGATTCGGGTTCGGCGGGTTACAAAATCTCTACATCTGGCGACGATGCCGACGAACGGTCATAAAGCCATGACCTGCGTCAAAGGGCCACAGACTCGCAGACTGTACCGTCGCTTCGTTTATACTTGCTGCGATCCGCCTGGAGCGCTCATCAGGAGAGCTCATGCTCGCCCCCGTAAAACTGACTTCCGCCACTCGCCAGAACCTCTGGCGCCTGACGTTTATCCGCACCCTGGTGCTGGCCGCCCAGGCCGGTTCCGTGGGGCTCGCCTATTGGTTTGAACTGTTGCCGCTGCCTTGGCTGCAACTGTGGGTGACCCTGGCCTTTTCCACGGTGCTGTGTGTGTTCACGGCCATCCGCCTGCGCACCACCTGGCCGGTGACGGAGCTGGAGTACGCGCTGCAACTGGCCTGCGACCTGTTTATCCACAGCGTGTTGCTGTATTTCTCCGGTGGCTCCACCAACCCCTTCGTTTCCTATTACCTGGTACCGCTGACCATCGCTGCCGTGACCTTGCCGTGGCGCTATTCGGTGATCCTGTCGGGGATCGCCCTGGCGCTTTACACCTTGTTGCTGGCGCAGTTCTATCCCCTGGAAACCTTCCCGATTGCCCGGGAAAACCTGCAGATCTACGGCATGTGGCTGAGCTTCGCGCTGTCGGCGGCGGTGATCACCTTTTTTGCCGCGCGCATGGCCGAAGAGCTGCGGCGCCAGGAAGAACTGCGCGCAATCCGCCGTGAAGAGGGCCTGCGTGACCAGCAACTGCTGGCCGTGGCGACCCAGGCCGCCGGTGCGGCCCATGAACTGGGCACGCCGCTGGCAACCATGAGCGTGCTGATCAAGGAAATGCGCCAGGACCATCACGACCCGGCCTTGCAAGACGACCTCGGCGTGTTGCAGGAACAGGTCAAGCAGTGCAAGCAGACCTTGCAGCAACTGGTGCGCGCCGCTGAAGCCAACCGGCGCCTGGCGGTGGATATGCAAGACGTCACCCAGTGGCTGGACGAAGCCCTGAACCGCTGGCACTTGATGCGTCCCGAAGCCAGTTACCGTTTCCACCTGCTGGGGCAGGGCGCAGTGCCGCGTATGGCACCACCGCCGGACCTGACCCAGGCGTTGCTGAACCTGTTGAACAATGCAGCCGACGCCTGCCCGGAAGGGTTGGAAGTGCAGTTGGACTGGGATTGGGAAAACCTCACCATCAGTATTCGCGACCACGGCGCTGGCGTGCCGCTGGCGATTGCCGAGCAGATCGGCAAGCCATTCTTTACCACCAAGGGCAAAGGCTTCGGCCTGGGCCTGTTCTTGAGCAAGGCCAGCGTGACCCGCGCTGGCGGCTCGGTGAAACTTTACCCCCATGAGGAAGGCGGCACGCTCACCGAGCTGCGCCTGCCCCGTGCTGCACGAGGAGACATCGATGAGTGACGAGATCCAAGTCGAAGGCGAAGAACTGCCGCACCTGCTGCTGGTAGATGACGATGCCACCTTTACCCGCGTAATGGCGCGAGCCATGAGCCGTCGCGGGTTTCGCGTCAGCACTGCAGGTTCCGCCGAAGAAGGCTTGGCCATCGCCCAGGCCGACCTGCCGGACTACGCGGCACTGGACCTGAAAATGGACGGTGACTCGGGCCTGGTGCTGCTGCCCAAGCTGCTGGAGCTGGACCCGGAAATGCGCGTGCTGATCCTCACCGGGTATTCGAGCATTGCCACCGCTGTCGAGGCGATCAAGCGCGGTGCCTGCAACTACCTGTGCAAGCCGGCGGACGCCGATGATGTGCTGGCCGCCTTGCTCTCCGAGCATGCCGACCTCGACACCCTGGTGCCGGAAAACCCGATGTCGGTGGACCGCCTGCAGTGGGAGCACATCCAGCGCGTGTTGACCGAGCATGAAGGCAATATCTCAGCCACGGCCCGTGCCCTGGGCATGCACCGCCGGACCTTGCAGCGCAAGCTGCAGAAGCGCCCGGTACGGCGCTGAACTACGGTGAGTGGGCTTGTGTGGGAGCGGGCTTGCTCGCGAAGGCGCAGTGTCAGTCAAGTCTTTAACTACTGACACTCGACCTTCGCGAGCGAGCCCGCTCCCACATTGGATCTCCATTGTTCTGCCGATCCAGTTCCAACAAAAAGCCCGGCTGATCATGGATCAGCCGGGCTTTTTGTATGGCTTGAAAACGACTTACTTTTTCAAGCCGTAATGCTCATCCAGCATGCCGGGGGCGTTCGGCGTCTTTGGCGCGTAGTCCCGCGGCGGCTCCTGGTTTTCCCGTGGCGGGGTCAGGCGCTCCCGTGGGGCTTGCGTGGCATCGGAATGCAGCGCGGCCAGCAGACGCTGACGGGTAATATCGTCCAGAGCCAGGCGGTTGGCGCCATCGGCGAGGTGATCCTGTACTTCCTGGTAGCTCTGGGTGAGCTTCTTGACCAGGGTCGCGGTGCTGTTGAAGTGGGTAACAACCTCGTTCTGATAACTGTCAAAACGTTCCTGGATGTCATCCAACTGACGCTGCGTGCGGTTAGGCGCGGCATTCGGCAGGAGGCGAGCAACCAGGAATCCAATGGCGACACCGGCAACCAGGGCAAGAGTCGGCAACAACCAAACTAAGAGCGAGTGTTCCACGAGTCCTTCCTCTATAAACGGCTTTGCTTTACGTTAACGGCTCGGACCTGCGCTGTATACCGCGATTAAGCTCGCAATGATGCCATGCACAGACTTTTAGCTAGACGAGTCGACCCCTTGAGAGGTCACGGAGTTCATTCCTTGCTCATGCGTGAAACCCCTGTTTTGATTGATGGCCCGGTAGGCCAATTGGAAGCCTTGTACCTCGATCACCCCGAGCCACGTGGCCTGGCGCTGATCTGCCACCCCAACCCGGTGCAGGGTGGGACCATGCTCAATAAAGTCGTCTCGACCCTGCAACGTACCGCCCGCGATGCCGGTTTGATTACTTTGCGTTTCAATTACCGTGGCGTCGGTGCCAGCGCTGGTAGCCATGATATGGCCACAGGTGAAGTGGATGATGCCGAAGCCGCCGTAAGCTGGCTGCGTGAAAAACACCCGGACCTGCCCATCACCTTGCTGGGTTTCTCGTTCGGTGGATTTGTTGCCGCCAGTCTCGGCGGGCGCCTGGAAGCCAAGGGCGAAAAACTCGCGCACCTGTTTATGGTGGCTGCGGCCGTCATGCGTTTGCGTGACGAGGACCCGCTTCCACAGGGCTGCCCGCTGACCGTGATCCAGCCGGAAACCGACGAAGTGGTCGACCCGCAGCAGGTCTACGACTGGTCTGCCGCCCTCAAACGCCCCCATGAGCTGCTGAAAGTGGCAGAATGCGGGCACTTTTTTCATGGCAAGCTCACCGATCTCAAGGATCTGGTGCTGCCGCGCCTTTCGAATTGATAGCAGTCTGATAAGCGATTACCCATGACGACTCGTACCCGTATCCTCACCGGCATCACCACCACCGGCACCCCGCACCTGGGCAACTACGCCGGTGCCATCCGCCCGGCGATCCTCGCCAGCCAGGATGCCAATGCCGATTCGTTCTACTTCCTGGCCGACTACCACGCCCTGATCAAGTGCGATGACCCGCAGCGCATCCAGCGCTCGCGTATGGAAATCGCCGCGACCTGGCTGGCCGGTGGCCTGGATGTGAACCGGGTGACCTTCTACCGTCAGTCCGATATCCCGGAAATTCCCGAGCTGACCTGGCTGCTGACTTGCGTCGCGGCCAAGGGCCTGCTCAACCGTGCCCACGCCTACAAGGCCTCGGTGGACAAGAACCTGGAAAACGGCGAAGACCCGGATGCCGGGATCAGCATGGGCCTGTACAGCTATCCGGTGCTGATGGCGGCGGACATCCTGATGTTCAATGCCCATAAGGTGCCGGTCGGCCGCGACCAGATCCAGCACGTGGAAATGGCCCGTGATATCGGCCAGCGTTTCAACCACCTGTTCGGCAAGGGCAAAGAGTTCTTCACCATGCCCGAGGCGGTGATCGAAGAAGGTGTCGCCACCTTGCCGGGCCTGGACGGGCGCAAGATGTCGAAGAGCTACGACAACACCATTCCGTTGTTCACCACCGCCAAGGACATGAAGGACGCGATCTCGCGAATCGTCACCGACTCCCGCGCGCCGGGTGAGGCCAAGGATCCGGATAACTCGCACCTGTTCACCTTGTACCAGGCGTTCGCCACCCCTGAACAGGAACAGCAACTGCGCAGCGAACTGCTCGACGGCCTGGGCTGGGGCGAGGCGAAAAACCGCCTGTTCCAACTGCTGGACGGCCAGTTGGGCGAAGCCCGCGAGCGCTACCATCAATTGATGGCGCGCCCTTCGGACATGGAAGACCTGCTGCTGGTCGGCGCCAAGAAGGCCCGTGCCGTCGCCGGTCCATTCCTGCAGGAGCTGCGGGAAGCCGTGGGCCTGCGCTCGTTCGTCAACCAGGCCACCGAGGCTGCCAGCACCAAGAAGAAGGCAGTCAAGGCCGCGCGGTTTGTCAGCTTCCGTGAAGACGACGGCAGCTTCCGCTTCCGCCTGCTGGCGGCTGACGGCGAGCAGCTGTTGTTGTCGCGCAACTTTGCCGATGGCAAGGCGGCCGGCGCTGTCACCAAGCAGTTGCAGTCCGGCCAGGCGCTGGATGTGCGCAGTGAGGCCCTGGGCTTTACGGTGTGGCTCGACGGCGTGTGTATCGCCGACAGCCCGGCCTTCGCCGACAGCGCTGCGCGGGATGCCGCCATCGAAGCCGTGCGCGTAGCATTGACGCCAATCGAAGACTGACCCGACCAAGGGTTGATTGCCATTATCCGGGGCCGTCGTTACAGTGACGGCCCGTTTTTGTTGCCTTGCTAACGAAATTATGACGCCCCTAGAACGATATCAAGCTGATCTGAAGCGCCCCGACTTCTTCCATGATGCTGCCCAGGAAACGGCGGTGCGTCACTTGCAGCGCCTGTACGAAGACCTGGTCGCCTCTTCCCAGAGCAAGCCGGGGATGCTCAGCAAGCTGTTTGGCAAGAAAGACCAGACGCCGGTCAAGGGCTTGTACTTCTGGGGCGGTGTGGGTCGCGGCAAGACTTACCTGGTCGACACCTTCTTCGAAGCGCTGCCGTTCAAGGAGAAGTCGCGCACTCACTTCCACCGCTTCATGAAGCGCGTGCACGAAGAGATGAAGACCCTGCACGGCGAGAAGAACCCGCTGACCATCATCGCCAAGCGTTTCTCCCAGGAAGCGCGGGTGATCTGTTTCGATGAGTTCTTCGTGTCCGATATCACCGATGCGATGATTCTCGGCACCCTGATGGAAGAGTTGTTCAAGAACGGCGTGACCCTGGTCGCCACCTCGAACATCGTGCCTGACGGCCTGTACAAGGACGGCCTGCAGCGTGCGCGTTTCCTGCCGGCCATCGCCCTGATCAAGCAGCACACCGATATCGTCAACGTCGACAGCGGCGTCGATTACCGCCTGCGACACCTCGAGCAAGCCGAGTTGTTCCACTTCCCCCTCGACGAAGCGGCCCACGAAAGCCTGCGCAAGAGCTTCCGTGCGTTGACGCCGGAATGCACCCAGGCGGTGGAAAACGATAAGTTGATGATCGAGAATCGCCAGATCATTGCCCTGCGCACCTGTGACGACGTGGCCTGGTTCGACTTCCGCGAGCTGTGCGATGGACCCCGCAGCCAGAACGACTACATCGAACTGGGCAAGATCTTCCATGCCGTGATCTTGAGCGGTGTCGAGCAAATGAGCGTCACTACCGACGACATCGCCCGGCGCTTTATCAACATGGTCGATGAATTCTACGACCGTAACGTCAAGCTGATCATCTCGGCTGAAGTCGAACTCAAGGACCTCTACACCGGCGGTCGCTTGAACTTCGAATTCCAACGGACCCTGAGCCGCTTGCTGGAAATGCAGTCCCACGAGTTCCTGGCGCGGGCGCACAAGCCTTAGGCAAACACCGAACCAAAATGTGGGAGCGGGCTTGCTCGCGAATGCGGTGTATCAGTCGACTTATTCGTTAACTGACACACCGCATTCGCGAGCAAGCCCGCTCCCACATTTGATTGTGTCCGGCTTTAGTTAGGCGGCCTGCTGGAACTGCTGGCGATACTGGTTCGGCGACAGTTCCGTGTGCTGCCTGAACAGCCGCGCAAAAAAGCTCGCATCGTCGTAGCCCACCTCATAGCTGATGGTCTTGATGCTCTTGCGGCTGCCCGACAGCAACCCCTTGGCCGTCTCGATGCGCAGGCGTTGCAGGTAGTGCAGCGGCTTGTCGCCGGTAGCGGTCTGGAAGCGCCGCATAAAGTTGCGGATGCTCATGCCGTGTTCTCGGGCCACGTCTTCAAAGCGGAACTTGTCGGCGAAGTGCTCTTCGAGCCAATGCTGGATCTGCAGGATGATCACATCCTGGTGCAGCTTCTGCCCACCAAAACCGATGCGTCCCGGCGCGTAGCTGCGCTGCACTTCGTAAAGGATGTCGCGGGCCACGGCCTGGGCGATGTTGGCGCCGCAGAAGCGCTCGATCAGATAAATGTAGAGATCGCAGGCTGACGTGGTGCCCCCGGCGCAGTACAGGTTATCGGCGTCGGTCAGGTGCTTGTCCTGATTGAGCTGGACCTTGGGGAAGCGTTCGCTGAAGGCGTTGAAGAAGCGCCAGTAGGTGGTCGCTTCCTTGCCATCGAGCAGGCCGGCTTCGGCGAGCCAGAACACTCCGGTGGCCTCACCGCATAACACCGCCCCGCGCGCATGTTGCTCGCGCAGCCAGGGCAGGATCTGTGGGTAGCGTTTGCTCAGGGCGTCGAAGTCATCCCAGAAGGCCGGCAGCACAATGATATCGGCGTTTTCCAGGCCGCCGTCGACCGGCATGATCACATCGCTGAAGCTGCACACCGATTGCCCATCGGGGCTTACCAGGCGGGTTTCAAAGGCCGGCGTGAGGCCCAGGCCCTGCTGTTTGCCGTAACGCAGGCTGGCGAGGTGGAAGAAATCCTTGGCTTGCATGAGGGTGGAAGCAAACACCCGGTCAATGGCCAAAATGCTGACGCGCCGCAAGGGCGTGGAGACGAGGTTAGACATAATTTCGATTATTCTTATAGGGGAAAGTGGTCAACTAACGGCTGGATCGTCTTATTTTTTGTCGCATGTGTCCAGTGTCCTGTGACGTCCGTGCAGCTTAGGCTCTGTGATCTTGTTTTTGTCCGACAATCGACGCAGGTGACTCATGATTCCCAGAACCTTGTTCAGCTCCGAGCACGAACTCTTCCGCCAGAGCGTGCGCACCTTCCTCGAAAAAGACGCGGTGCCGTACCATGCGCAATGGGAAAAGCAGGGCCATATTGATCGCGCCCTGTGGAGCAAGGCGGGGGAGGCGGGGATGCTGTGCTCGCACCTGCCGGAAGAATATGGCGGCCTGGGCGCGGACTTTCTCTACAGCACCGTGGTGATCGAAGAGATCGGCCGCCTGGGGCTGACCGGGATTGGCTTCTCCCTGCATTCGGACATTGTTGCGCCGTATATCCTGCATTACGGCAGCGAGGCGCTGAAGCACAAGTACCTGCCCAAGCTCGTTTCCGGGGAGATGGTCACGGCCATTGCCATGACCGAGCCGGGTGCCGGGTCGGACCTGCAGGGGGTCAAGACCACTGCCGTGCTGGACGGCGATGAGTATGTAATCAACGGCTCCAAGACGTTTATTACCAATGGCTTCCTGGCGGACCTGGTGATTGTGGTGGCCAAGACCGATCCCAAGGCCGGCGCCAAGGGCACCAGTCTGTTTCTGGTCGAGGCCAATACGCCGGGCTTCGACAAGGGCAAGCGCCTGGAAAAGGTCGGGATGAAGGCTCAGGACACCTCCGAGCTGTTCTTCCAGGACGTGCGGGTGCCCAAGGAGAACCTGCTGGGCCAGGCGGGGATGGGCTTTGCCTACCTGATGCAGGAGCTGCCCCAGGAGCGCCTGACCGTGGCGATCGGCGCCCTGGCGTCGGCCGAGGCGGCGCTGCAATGGACCCTGGACTACACCCGCGAGCGCAAGGCGTTCGGCAAGGCGATTGCCGACTTCCAGAACACCCGCTTCAAGCTGGCGGAGATTGCGACCGAGGTGCAGATTGGTCGGGTGTTTGTCGACAAGTGCCTGGAACAGCACCTGCAAGGCAAGCTGGATGTGCCGACGGCGGCGATGGCCAAATACTGGACCACTGACCTGCAATGCAAGGTGCTCGATGAGTGTGTGCAGTTGCACGGCGGCTACGGTTACATGTGGGAATACCCGATTGCCCGGGCCTGGGCGGATGCGCGGGTACAGCGCATTTATGCGGGGACCAATGAGATCATGAAGGAGATCATTGCGCGGGCGCTTTGAATCTCTGGTGCTGTTGAGGGCCCCATCGCAGGCAAGCCAGCGCCCACATTACCGATCAAATGTGGGTGCTGGCTTGCCTGCGATGGCGGCCTAAAGGTCAATCAAGGCGCAGGATTCGGGTGATCCTTCTGAATCGCCTCGATCCCGTCCAACACCTCTTTCGACAGTTTCAGATCAGCACTGGCGATATTGCTGTCCAACTGCGCAAGCGTCGTCGCGCCAATGATATTGCTGGTCACAAACGGCTGCTGCGTGACAAACGCCAGGGCCATCTGCGCCGGGTCCAGGCCGTGCTCGCGGGCCAGGGCCACATAGCGGCTGCACGCGGCTTCCGATTGCGGGTTGAAGTAGCGGCTAAAGCGGCTGTAGAGGCTCAAACGACCCTCGGCCGGCCGTGCGCCGCCTTCGTACTTGCCGCTGAGCATGCCGAATGCCAGTGGCGAATATGCCAGCAAGCCGCATTGCTCACGGATGGCGACTTCTGCCAGGCCCACTTCAAAGCTGCGGTTGAGCAGGTTGTAGGGGTTCTGAATCGATACCGCGCGGGTCCAGCCGCGGGCCTCGGCCAGGGCCAGGAACTTCATGGTGCCCCACGGCGTTTCATTGGACAGGCCGATATGGCGGATCTTGCCGGCCTTGACCTGCTCGTCGAGGGCTTCGAGGGTTTCTTCCAGCGGTGTGAGGTCGGGCTCTTCCTGGTGCTTGTAGCTCAGTTGGCCGAAGAAGTTGGTGCTGCGTTCCGGCCAGTGCAGTTGGTACAGGTCGATCCAGTCGGTCTGCAGGCGCTTGAGGCTGGCGTCCAGGGCGTCGACGATGTGCTTGCGGTTGTGCTTGAGCTGGCCGTCGCGGATGTAGTCGATGGTGTTGCCGGGGCCGGCGATCTTGCTGGCGAGGATCCAGTCGGCGCGGTCGCCCCGACTCTTGAAGTAGTTGCCGATGTAGCGTTCGGTGGTGGCGTAGGTGTCAGCCTTGGGGGGGACCGGGTACATTTCTGCGGTATCGAGGAAGTTGATCCCCGCACCTTTGGCTCTTTCAATCTGGGCGAAGGCCTCTGCCTCGGTGTTTTGCTCGCCCCAGGTCATGGTCCCGAGGCAGATCGCGCTCACGTTCAGATCGGTCCGGCCCAGCTGTCGATAATCCATCGGGTGCTCCTTCGGGGAAAACAATCATAAAAGCAGGTTGAATTTTTTTTCGCAATCTGCATAATTGCCCACCTCTTTCTGCAGTGGAAGTGATGCGCCGCCTGCCGAAGAATCTTGCCGTTGAACGGACGCGCTGACCCGAGCCCCCGATAGCGTCTGTATCCGGCTGCCTTTGACTTGTCAAAGTACGCACTATTCAGTAAGATCCGCCGTCTAATTTACAGGGCGGCCCCTGAGGCTATTAAAGAATGACAACTTTTACTGCAAAACCGGAAACAGTTCAGCGCGACTGGTTTGTCGTCGACGCCGCTGGTCAGACCCTGGGTCGTCTGGCCACTGAAGTCGCCAGCCGTCTGCGTGGCAAGCACAAGCCTGAGTACACCCCTCACGTTGATACCGGTGACTACATCGTAATCATCAACGCTGAGCAGGTTCGTGTAACCGGCAACAAAGCAAGCGACAAAATGTACTACCGTCACTCCGGTTTCCCAGGCGGTATCAAGTCTTCGAACTTCGAAGGCCTGATTGCCAAGAAGCCTGAAGCCCCGATCGAGATCGCGGTTAAAGGTATGCTGCCGAAGGGCCCACTGGGTCGCGACATGTATCGCAAGCTGAAAGTCTATGCGGGCGCTGCTCACCCTCATGCTGCTCAGCAGCCCCAAGAACTGAAGTTTTAACGGAATAGTTCATTATGTCGGCGACTCAAAATTACGGCACTGGCCGTCGCAAAACCGCAACCGCACGCGTTTTCCTGCGTCCGGGCACTGGTAACATCTCGATCAACAACCGCACTCTGGACAACTTCTTCGGCCGCGAAACTGCCCGCATGGTAGTTCGTCAGCCGCTGGAACTGACCGAGACCGTTGAAAAGTTCGACATCTACGTCACCGTTATCGGTGGCGGTGTAAGTGGTCAAGCTGGCGCAATCCGCCACGGTATCACTCGCGCTCTGATGCAGTACGACGAAACCCTGCGCGGCGCTCTGCGCAAAGCTGGCTTCGTGACTCGCGATGCCCGTGAAGTTGAACGTAAGAAAGTCGGTCTGCGTAAAGCGCGTAAGCGTCCGCAGTACTCGAAGCGTTAATTCGCTTTACGTTCCACAAAAACGCCCAGCCTCCTCGCGGAGCTGGGCGTTTTTTATTGCCCGCTTTTTATGCAGGTTTTTTCTGTGTGACAACTTGCCACATCCGTAGACCCCCTATACTACAAGGCTTGGGGCTTAGGCTCCGGGTAATTACCTTGTCAGAGGTGGGGCTTTTCATTACCATTCGGCAAAATTTTTATAAGTTCAGATTTAATACTTAGTAGACGCCTGATTTAACAGGCCAAAAAGCTGATGGGAGAGGACTGAATGAGCAATGACGGCGTGAATGCAGGCCGGCGTCGCTTCTTGGTAGCAGCCACATCCGTTGTGGGTGCTGCAGGAGCGGTGGGGGCTGCGGTCCCGTTCGTGGGGTCATGGTTTCCCAGTGCCAAGGCGAAAGCCGCAGGTGCACCGGTGAAGGTGAATGTCAGCAAGATCGAGCCAGGCCAGCAGATGATTGCTGAGTGGCGCGGCCAGCCAGTATTCATCGTTCGTCGTACCGAGGAAATCCTGGGGAATCTGAAGAAAATCGAGGGCCAGTTGTCTGACCCCGAATCCAAGAATTCCGAACAACCCGCCTACGCCCAAAACGAAGCGCGTTCGATCAAGCCAGAGATTCTGCTGCTGGTCGGTCTTTGCACGCACCTGGGCTGCTCGCCGACCTTCCGCCCGGAAGTCGCGCCTGTGGATCTGGGCAAGGACTGGGTTGGCGGCTATTTCTGCCCTTGCCACGGTTCCCACTACGACCTGGCCGGTCGCGTCTACAAATCCCAGCCTGCTCCGTTGAACCTGCCGGTTCCGCCGCACAACTACGAATCTGACGACGTTATTGTCATTGGTGTCGATAAGGAGAGCGCGTAATGAGCAAGTTCATGGATTGGGTGGATGCGCGCTTCCCCGCCACCAAAATGTGGGAAGACCATCTCAGCAAGTATTACGCGCCGAAGAACTTCAACTTCTTCTATTTCTTTGGCTCCCTGGCATTGCTGGTACTGGTCAATCAGATCGTGACCGGTGTCTGGCTGACCATGAGCTACACCCCGTCGGCGGAAGAAGCGTTTGCCTCCGTCGAATACATCATGCGCGACGTCGAGTACGGCTCGATCCTGCGTCTGTTGCACTCCACTGGCGCTTCGGCGTTCTTCATCGTGGTCTATCTGCACATGTTCCGTGGCTTGCTCTACGGCTCGTACCAGAAGCCGCGTGAGCTGGTGTGGGTGTTTGGCATGCTGATCTACCTGGCACTGATGGCAGAGGCCTTCATGGGCTACCTGCTGCCTTGGGGCCAGATGTCCTACTGGGGTGCCCAGGTGATCATCTCGCTGTTTGGCGCGATCCCGGTCATCGGCAACGACCTGACCCAGTGGATCCGTGGTGACTACCTGATTTCGGGCATCACCCTGAACCGCTTCTTTGCCTTGCATGTGGTGGCCTTGCCGATCGTGATTCTCGGTCTGGTGGTGCTGCACATCCTGGCGCTGCACGAAGTGGGTTCGAACAACCCGGACGGCGTGGACATCAAGAAGCACAAGGACGAGAACGGCATTCCGCTGGACGGCATTCCTTTCCACCCTTACTACACCGTGAAAGATATCGTCGGCGTGGTGGTGTTCCTGTTTGTCTTCTGCTCGATTGTGTTCTTCTTCCCGGAAATGGGCGGCTATTTCCTCGAAAAGCCTAACTTCGAACAGGCGAACGCATTCAAGACTCCGGAACACATTGCCCCGGTCTGGTACTTCACGCCGTTCTACGCCATTTTGCGGGCGATCCCCGACAAGCTCATGGGCGTTATCGCCATGGGTGCGGCCATTGCGGTGCTGTTCGTGTTGCCTTGGCTCGACCGTAGCCCGGTCAAGTCCATGCGCTACAAGGGCTGGCTGAGCAAAATCTGGCTGTGGGTGTTCTGCATCTCGTTCGTGATCCTGGGCGTGCTGGGCGTACTGGCGCCGACCCCTGAGCGGACGTTGTTGTCGCAGGTCTGCACCTTCCTGTACTTCGCCTACTTCATTCTGATGCCGTTCTACACCCGGCTCGAGAAGACAAAACCGGTTCCGGAAAGGGTGACTGGCTGATGAAAAAATTATTCGCTGCATTGATTCTTGCTGCCCTGCCGGCACTGTCCTTCGCGGCCGGGTCTGGCGTGGCACTGGAAAAAGTCGACATTGACGTTTCTGACAAGGCTGCCATGCAAGACGGCGCCCGTACGTTCGCCAACTACTGCATGGGCTGCCACAGCGCCAAGTTCCAGCGTTACGAGCGCGTGGCCGATGACCTGGGCATCCCTCATGAGCTGATGCTCAAGAACCTGGTGTTCACCGGTGCCAAGATTGGCGACCACATGAACATCGGCATGCAACCGGCCGACGCCAAGGCCTGGTTCGGGGCTGCACCGCCCGACCTGACCCTGGTAGCACGCGTACGTGGTACCGACTGGCTGTATGGCTACCTGAAATCGTTCTACGAAGACCCTACGCGCCCATGGGGCGTGAACAACAAGGTCTTCCCGAACGTGGGTATGCCTAACGTGCTGGTCGGCCTGCAAGGCCGTCAGGTGGTCGGATGCAAGCAGGTTCAAGTCGTGGAAAACGGCAAGAAGCAATATGACCCGCTGACCGGCACGCCGTTGACCCACGAAGCCTGTGACCAACTGACCATCGTGCCCAAGAGCGGCGCGCTGAACGAGGAGCAGTTCGACGAGAAGATCAAGAACCTGGTGACCTTCCTGGCTTACTCCGCCAACCCGGTCAAACTGGAGCATCAACGCATCGGTACCTATGTGTTGCTGTACCTGGCTTTCTTCTTCGTATTCGCTTATTTGCTCAAGCGTGAATACTGGAAGGATGTGCATTGATCCAACCTTAGGCAATTGCTGTTAATCTTGCGCGCCCAGCGACGTCTCTGAACGGGTAACGCTCTGGTTGATCCAGGTGTTACAGGAGATGCTTTCTGGGCGCGCTCGTTTTTGAGCTTTCGATAATTTCAACAAGCGAGGAGGACCGCCATGGGCGTGACCAACCGGTTGGCCTGTTACTCCGACCCCGCCGACCACTATTCCCACCGAGTACGCATCGTGCTCGCAGAGAAGGGTGTCAGCGCCGAGATCATCAGTGTGGAGGTGGGACGTCACCCGCCGAAACTGATCGAAGTGAACCCTTACGGCAGCTTGCCCACCCTGGTCGATCGTGACCTGGCGTTGTGGGAGTCAACCGTGGTGATGGAATATCTGGATGAGCGTTACCCCCATCCACCTTTGCTGCCGGTGTATCCGGTGGCGCGTGCCAACAGCCGCCTGCTGATCCATCGGATCCAGCGTGACTGGTGTGGGCTGGTGGATCTGATTCTGGATACACGCAGCAAAGAAGCGGCCCGTGTGCAGGCGCGTAAGGAATTGCGCGAGAGCCTGACCGGCGTTTCTCCATTGTTCGCCGACAAACCTTTTTTCCTCAGTGAGGAACAAAGCCTGGTGGATTGCTGCCTATTACCCATACTCTGGCGTTTGCCGATTCTGGGCATTGAACTGCCGCGGCCTGCCAAGCCGCTGCTTGATTACATGGAGCGCCAGTTTGCGCGTGAGGCTTTCCAGGCAAGTCTGTCTGGCGTCGAACGTGATATGCGCTAAGGCTTAAGGAGCCGTTGATGAACTCCAGTCGACCTTACCTGGTCCGCGCGCTCTACGAGTGGATTGTGGACAACGATTGCACCCCGCATATGCTGGTCAATTCCGAGTTTCCTGCGGTGCAGGTGCCACAAGGTTTTGCCAGTGACGGACAGATTGTCCTGAACGTTTCGCCCAGTGCCGTGCGTCAACTGCACATGGACAATGAAGCGGTCAGCTTTGAAGGGCGTTTTGGTGGGGTACCCCATACGCTCTATGTGCCCATCGGCGCGATCCTGGGCATTTATGCCCGGGAGAATGGCCAGGGCATGGTGTTTGATCTGGAGTCGTCCCTTGAAGACGACGAAGCGATTGAAATTGAAGATGATCTGCCGCCACCTGATTCCGAGCCACCGCGCCCTAGCGGCCGGCCGAGCTTGAAAGTGGTGAAGTGACAAAACATGCGCCTTCGGGCATGTGTTGAAAGTGCCCCGGCTTAGGCTGGGGCATTTTTTTGCGCGCGATAAACCTTGGGCAAATCATGCAGGGCGGTGATCGTACAACTCGCTTGGGCTATGATGCCCTTTTGAATCATCGAGATAGTTGCCTGCCCATGGAAAACCTCAGCACAGCCCCGCGTCTTCCCCGCAAGCGCCGTAGCCTTGCCCAGGAACTGGTCACGGTGTTGTCCGAACAGATCCGCGATGGCCAGCTCAAGCGTGGCGACAAACTGCCCACCGAGTCAGCCATCATGGAAGCCCATGGGGTCAGCCGCACGGTGGTGCGCGAAGCGATCTCGCGGCTGCAGGCAGCCGGGCAGGTGGAAACCCGGCATGGCATCGGCACCTTTGTGCTGGATACGCCGAGCCCCAGCGGGTTCCGCATTGATCCGGCGACCGTGGTCACGCTGCGTGATGTACTGGCGATCCTCGAATTGCGCATCAGCCTGGAAGTGGAGTCTGCTGGTCTCGCGGCCCAGCGTCGCAGTGACGAGCAGTTGGCAGCGATGCGCGCGGCCCTCGATGCCCTGAATGAAAGTGCAGCGCACGCCAGTGATGCGGTAGCGTCGGACTTCCAGTTCCACTTGCAGATTGCCCTGTCCACCGGCAACCGTTACTTCACCGATATCATGACCCACCTGGGCACCAGCATTATTCCGCGGACCCGCCTGAATTCTGCGCGCCTGGCCCATGACGACCAGCAGCACTACATGAGCCGCCTGAGCCGTGAGCACGAAGAGATTTATGAGGCGATTGCCCGCCAGGATTCGGATGCAGCGCGGGCGGCGATGAGATTGCATTTGACCAATAGTCGAGAGCGGCTGCGCCAGGCTCATGAAGAGGCGCAGGCGCAGCGGGGGTAATTCGGTGATTGCTAGGGAGGCATTTACGCCAGGAAAAAGTCGATTTGCTTAACTTCGCCATCTTTGATTTGGAAGTTTTTGCCTATGATCAATTCAGGCGGATCACCATCAAGTTGAACGGTATCACCGATATTGGGTAGGTCCACAGCATCGATATTTTGCGTTGCTGCTTTGAATTTGTTGGATTTGGATGTAAACGTGCATTTTCTAGTAGCCATGGCATGCCTCACTATTTCTCGATTACTGAAGGGCCTCCAGGGTGACTGCACCTCTTGCGGCTGAGGTTGCCCGGTGGTGGCGTTCAATCTAGGGGCGACGGGTACATCGCTGATACTGTCAGAATTCACAGTGACGACGAACGGTCCCCTGTATACGAGTCATCCGTACACAGGGGCGCTGTGGCTACATCAAGGCAGCGGGTTATTTGGCTTGTAGTCCTTAAGCAACAGATACGTACTCCACCCCCACCAATCATTGGTCCACTGCTTGTCATTCAAGTTGTTGACGTCCTTGCGCCGCAATACCTTGTCGCCCTCGGCCTTGAACAGTGGCGAAAAGTTATTCGCTGGATTGTTCGCCGCGTTCAAGTCCGGCACATGCAGTGGTGCCTTGAACGTGGCCGGGGAGGGCGCGATACCGCTGATGTACGCGTCGAAGATCTCATCGGCCGAAGCCTGTACCGCACGCTTGACCTGAGTGCGGTTGGCGGCGTCATTGCTATCGAAATAGCGTTTGTCGCCATAGGCATGCCACTCATCGCCCAGGGCATTGCGTACATTGAGCCCGAACTTGCTGTCTTCATCGTGCATAAAGCGGCTGATCAACGACCCCAGTTCACCCGGTGTCACCACGGCCGCCAGTTGTTTGCGTGGGACGCGCAGGTGCCCTGCGGAAAACAGGTCGGTCAAAAAGTGATCAGCAAAGCTGTTCATGGCGTAAGCCAGTTCCAATTGCTGGCTACTGCCGCTTTGGTGAGCCACCACCGCTTGTTGCAGGGCGGCAGAATGCCCGGCCAGGTAGGCAGACAGCGCCCACTCGCCGAAATGGTCGGCATTATCGGCCGCCAGCTTCAAGTAGCGCCCCAGGGGAACCATGGCTGAAACCACGCTGCCGCCGCCGGTGATACGGTTCCACTCTTCAGACAACGTATCTCCTAGTGCGTCGTAAGCCTCATGGGGTTGCTTGCCATCCTGAATGGCCTGCTTCACTGCGTTGATCTCTTTTTGCATGACCGCGAGGATTTTGCCCGCTTCCTCCCTTGACGCCGGCAAAGTCGCCAGCGAGTTAAACGCGGCGGTGAAGCGCTGCACACGCTCGGTGGGTGACGCACCGTCACTGATGGGCTGGCCGGGAATTCCGTAGAAGTCACCGCCCAGGGAGATGATCTGACCATAGGTCAGGGCCAGGCCGTTGGGTAGGTGAAGCTTGACTTGCGCGCCCGGAATAGAGGGCGCGCCCTGCACGAAGCGCAGCTGGGTGTCATCGCCAATGGCGGTGTGCTCGCCGCCTTCAAAGCGCAGGGAGGGGAGGGTTTTGCGAGTAATGACCGATTCAAGTTCTGACATGTTAGCTCCTTGCTATGTCGTAGGAATCTTCCTTAATAACTGTATGCATATACAGTTATTGCGAGAATAGAGGAATAATTCCCTACGTCAAGGCGCTCGCTACTAATGACCTCGAAATACCGGCAAGCCGACAAAAGAAGGTTGACGAACATTTTTATAGTTGTACGATGACGTACGACATCAATAATAACGTTCCAGTCTTCGTCTTTGCCCAGGGTGTTCAAATAATGAATCCACAAGAACTGAAGTCCATCCTCTCCCACGGTCTGCTGTCTTTCCCGGTCACCGATTTCAATGCCCAGGGTGAGTTCCACCCGGCGGGCTATATCAAGCGCCTGGAGTGGCTGGCCCCGTATGGCGCCTCTGCGTTGTTTGCGGCGGGCGGCACCGGTGAGTTTTTCTCCCTGGCAGCCAGTGAATACGCCCAAGTGGTGAAAACCGCCGTTGATACCTGCGCCACCAGCGTGCCGATCCTCGCCGGTGTCGGCGGCTCCACCCGCCAGGCCATCGAGTACGCCCAGGAAGCCGAGCGCCTGGGAGCCAAGGGCCTGCTGCTGTTGCCGCACTACCTGACCGAAGCCAGCCAGGATGGCGTCGCCGCCCATGTCGAGGCGGTGTGCAAGTCGGTAAAAATCGGTGTGGTGGTCTACAACCGCAACGTCTGCCGCCTGACCGCGCCGCTGCTGGAGCGCCTGGCCGAACGTTGCCCGAACCTGATCGGCTACAAGGATGGCTTGGGTGATATCGAGCTGATGGTGTCGATCCGCCGTCGTCTCGGTGATCGTTTCAGCTACCTGGGCGGCTTGCCGACTGCAGAGGTTTACGCCGCTGCCTACAAGGCCCTGGGCGTGCCGGTGTACTCCTCGGCAGTCTTCAACTTTATTCCCAAGACCGCGATGGACTTCTACCACGCCATTGCCCGGGAAGATCACGCCACCGTCAACAAGATCATCGACGACTTCTTCCTGCCTTACCTGGACCTGCGTAACCGCAAGGCCGGCTATGCCGTGAGCATCGTCAAGGCGGGCGCAAAAATCGCCGGCTATGACGCAGGCCCGGTACGTACCCCGCTGACCGATCTGCTGCCAGAAGAATACGAAGCCCTGGCCGCGCTGATCGACAAGCAAGGTGCTCAGTAACCCATTAATAAAGCCGCTGAGTGATCAGCGGCTTTTTGCGTAAGGAGAAGAGGCGTGTCCCAAACCAAGCGTTTTGACAACTACATCGGCGGCCAATGGGTGGCCGGTGCGGACTACTCAAGCAATATCAACCCGTCGGATCTGTCGGATGTCATCGGCGATTTCGCCACGGCCGACCTGGCCCAGGTCAACGCCGCCATCGACGCAGCCCGCGCAGCGTTCCCGGCGTGGTCGACCTCCGGCATCCAGGCCCGGCATGACGCCCTGGATAAAGTCGGCAGCGAGATCCTCGCCCGCCGTGGAGAACTCGGTACGCTGCTGGCCCGCGAAGAGGGCAAGACCCTGCCGGAAGCCATCGGCGAAGTGACCCGTGCCGGTAACATCTTCAAGTTTTTTGCCGGCGAGTGCCTGCGCCTGTCCGGTGATTACCTGCCGTCGGTGCGCCCTGGGGTCAATGTTGAAGTCACCCGCGAAGCCTTGGGCGTGGTAGGCCTGATTACCCCGTGGAACTTCCCGATTGCCATCCCCGCCTGGAAAATCGCCCCGGCCCTGGCCTACGGCAACTGCGTGGTGCTCAAACCGGCAGACCTGGTGCCCGGCTGTGCCTGGGCCCTGGCCGAAATCATCTCCCGCGCCGGCTTCCCCAGTGGCGTGTTCAACCTGGTGATGGGCAGCGGCCGCGTCGTCGGCGATGCGCTGGTCAACAGCCCGCAGGTCGATGGCATCAGCTTTACCGGCTCCGTGGGCGTGGGCCGACAGATCGCAGTCAGTTGCGTGTCGCGCCAGGCCAAGGTGCAGTTGGAAATGGGCGGCAAAAACCCGCAGATCATTCTCGACGATGCCGACCTCAAGCAGGCCGTCGAGTTGTCGGTGCAGAGCGCGTTCTACTCCACCGGCCAGCGTTGCACGGCGTCCAGTCGCTTTATCGTCACGGCGGGGATCCACGACCGGTTCGTCGCGGCCATGGCCGAGCGCATGCAGTCGATCAAGGTCGGCCATGCCCTGCACGCCGGCACCGATATCGGACCGGTGGTGTCCCAGGCCCAACTGGACCAGGACCTGAAATACATCGACATCGGCCAGGGCGAGGGTGCGCGGCTGGTCAGCGGTGGTGGCTTGGTGACGTGTGACACCGAAGGTTACTTCCTGGCGCCGACTCTGTTCGCCGACAGCCAGGCCGCCATGCGCATCAGCCGTGAAGAAATCTTCGGCCCGGTGGCCAATGTCGTGCGCGTGGCGGACTACGAAGCGGCACTGGCCATGGCCAACGACACCGAATTCGGTTTGTCGGCAGGCATTGCCACCACCTCGCTCAAGTATGCCAACCACTTCAAGCGCCACTCCCAGGCCGGGATGGTGATGGTCAACCTGCCGACGGCGGGTGTGGATTATCACGTTCCCTTTGGTGGGCGTAAGGGCTCATCCTACGGTTCGCGTGAGCAAGGTCGCTATGCGCAAGAGTTCTACACCGTGGTGAAAACCAGCTACATCGGCTCGTAAACGCAATACGTGTGGGAGCCGGCAATCCAGCTCCCACAAAAAAGCAGTGCGCAGCACCAAAACCATTACCCGCAAAAAAAATAATTAGTGGGAGTACATCTACATGCAAGCGACCAAGCCGACGCACGTCCGTTATTTGATCTTGCTCATGCTGTTCCTGGTGACCACGATCAACTATGCCGACCGCGCCACCATCGCCATTGCAGGGTCCAGCCTGCAAAAAGACCTCGGCATCGACGCGGTCACCCTCGGTTATATCTTCTCTGCGTTCGGTTGGGCCTATGTGGCCGGGCAAATCCCCGGCGGCTGGCTGCTCGACCGTTTCGGCTCGAAAAAAGTCTATGCCCTGAGCATCTTCACCTGGTCGCTATTCACCGTGCTGCAAGGCTATGTCGGTGAGTTCGGGGTTTCCACCGCCGTGGTGGCGCTGTTTATGCTGCGATTTTTGGTGGGCCTGGCAGAGGCGCCATCCTTCCCAGGTAACGCACGGATCGTCGCGGCCTGGTTCCCCACTGCCGAACGCGGTACGGCTTCGGCGATCTTCAACTCGGCGCAGTACTTCGCCACCGTGTTGTTTGCACCGCTGATGGGCTGGATCGTCTACAGCTTCGGCTGGCAGCACGTGTTTATCGTGATGGGCGTGATCGGCATCGTGTTCTCCCTGATCTGGCTGAAAGTAATCTACAGCCCGCGCCAGCACCCGCTGATCAACGAAGCCGAGTTCAACCACATCGCTGCCAACGGGGCGATGGTCGATATGGATCAGGACAAGGCCAAGGGTAAGAAAACCGACGGGCCGAAGTGGGATTACATCCGCCAGTTGCTGACCAACCGCATGATGCTCGGGGTCTACCTGGGCCAGTACTGCATCAACGGTATTACCTACTTCTTTCTCACCTGGTTCCCCGTGTACCTGGTGCAGGACCGTGGCATGACCATCCTCAAGGCCGGTTTTATCGCCTCGTTGCCGGCGATCTGCGGTTTTATCGGCGGCGTGCTGGGCGGGGTGATTTCCGATTACCTGTTGCGCAAGGGCCACTCCCTGACCTTCGCTCGCAAGGCGCCGATCATTGCCGGTTTGTTGGTCTCCAGTAGCATCATTGCCTGCAACTACGTGGATGTGGAATGGATGGTGGTCGGCTTTATGGCCCTGGCCTTCTTCGGCAAAGGCGTTGGCGCACTGGGTTGGGCGGTGGTGTCTGACACCTCGCCGAAACAAATCGCCGGCCTCAGCGGCGGCTTGTTCAACACCTTCGGCAACCTGGCTTCCATCACCACGCCCATCGTGATTGGCTACATCATCAGCACTACCGGTTCGTTCAAGTGGGCCCTGGTGTTCGTCGGCGCCAATGCGCTGGTGGCGGTATTCAGCTACCTGGTGATCGTCGGCCCGATCAAGCGCGTGGTGCTCAACGAGCCACCGAGCAAAGGCCCCGAGTTGACTAACCTTTCCCAAGTGCAATCCTGAAGGGGCCGTGTGATGCAGTTGATTGAACATGCCGACTCGCCGCGCTCCATTCGTCTGCACGAGCGCGACAACGTAGTAATCGTGGTCAGTGACCAGGGCGTACCGGCGGGCACCGAGTTCCCGGACGGCCTGGTGACCGTGGAGTTCATCCCCCAGAGCCACAAGGTGACCCTGGAAGATATCCCGCAAGGTGGTCAGATCATTCGCTATGGCCAAACCATCGGTTACGCCTTGCAGCCGATACCGCGCGGCAGTTGGGTCCAGGAAGATCAACTGCGCATGCCTACCGCACCGCCGCTGGACAGCCTGCCGCTGTCCACCGAGGTCCCCGAGGCCCAGGCGCCATTGGAAGGCTTTACTTTCGAAGGTTATCGTAATGCCGACGGCACCGTCGGTACGCGCAATATCCTTGGCATCACCACCACTGTGCAGTGCGTGACCGGCGTGCTGGACCATGCGGTCAAGCGCATCAAGGACGAGTTGCTGCCCAAGTACCCGAATGTCGATGACGTAGTGGCACTGACCCACAGCTACGGCTGTGGCGTGGCCATTACCGCCACCGACGCCTATATCCCGATCCGCACTGTGCGCAACCTGGCACGCAACCCGAACCTGGGGGGCGAAGCGCTGGTGATCAGCCTGGGCTGCGAGAAATTGCAGGCCGGGCAAGTGATGCACGACAACGACAGCTCGGTGGACCTCAGCGAGCCGTGGCTGTACCGCCTGCAGGACGCCAGCCACGGCTTCAGTGAAATGATCGAGCAGATCATGGCGCTGGCCGAAGTCCGCCTGAAGAAACTCGACCTGCGCCGGCGGGAAACCGTACCGGCCTCGGAGCTGATCCTCGGCATGCAATGCGGCGGCAGTGACGCGTTTTCCGGGATCACCGCCAACCCGGCGCTGGGTTACGCCTCGGACTTATTGCTGCGGGCCGGGGCGACGGTGATGTTTTCCGAAGTCACTGAAGTGCGCGATGCCATTTACCTGCTGACCTCCCGTGCCGAGAGCCAAGACGTTGCCCGGGAATTGGTACGGGAAATGGACTGGTACGACCGCTACCTGGCCAAGGGCGAGGCCGACCGCAGCGCCAACACCACGCCGGGCAACAAGAAGGGCGGGTTGTCGAACATTGTCGAAAAATCCCTGGGCTCCATCGTCAAATCCGGCAGCAGCGCGATCAACGGCGTACTGGGGCCGGGCGAGCGCTTCAAGGGCAAAGGCCTGATCTTTTGCGCGACACCGGCCAGCGATTTTGTCTGCGGCACCTTGCAACTGGCGGCGGGGATGAACCTGCACGTCTTCACCACCGGTCGCGGCACGCCTTACGGGCTGGCGATGGCGCCGGTGGTGAAGGTCTCGACCCGCACGGAACTGGCCCAGCGCTGGCCAGACCTGATCGATATCGACGCCGGACGCATCGCCACCGGCCGTGCGACCATCGAGGAGCTGGGCTGGGAGTTGTTCCACTTCTACCTGGATGTAGCCAGCGGCAAGAAGCAGACCTGGGCCGAGCGGCATAAATTGCACAATGACATTACGTTGTTCAATCCGGCGCCGATCACCTGAGACCGTGTCGCATCATCGCGGGCTTGCTCGCGATGCAGACCTGCCGGGCGCAATGGTGCTGGATGTTTTATGATTAGCCACCTACTGACCCTCACCAAGGTTCTCCCTGGCATGCTGGCTATCTTCCTGCAAACCCTGACCATCACCGCGCCGGTGTTTGCCATGCTGTTCCTGGGCGTCCTGCTCAAGCGCATCAACTGGATCAACGACGACTTTATCCACACTGCGTCGGCCTTGGTGTTTAACGTCACCATGCCGGCGTTGCTGTTTCTGGGGATTCTGCATGCCGACCTGCATTCGGCGCTCAAGCCGGAACTGCTGATCTATTTCTCGGTTGCGACGTTGGTCGGCTTCGCCCTGGCCTGGGGATGGGCGATTTTCCGTTGCCCGCGTGAGGACCGGGGTATTTATGCCCAAGGTGCATTTCGTGGTAACAACGGGGTGATTGGCCTGGCCCTGGCGGCCAGTATGTACGGCGACTACGGGATTTCCCTTGGCGCGATCCTCGCCGCCCTGGTGATCCTGTTCTACAACACCCTGTCGACCATCGTGCTGGCGGTCTACAGTCCGGTGATCAAGTCCGATCCGTGGAGCATCTGCAAAAGCGTGTTGGCCAATCCATTGATTATCAGCGTGATTGCGGCCACACCCTTCGCGTATTTCCAGATTGGCTTGCCCGGCTGGCTGGAAAAGTCCGGGCAATACCTGGCAGATACCACATTGCCATTGGCGTTGATCTGCATCGGCGGCACGTTGTCCATGGCTGCCCTGCGGAAAAGCGGCAGCATTGCCCTGAGCGCCAGCCTGATGAAGATGATCTGGCTGCCCCTGGTGGCGACTGCCGGCGCGTGGCTGTACGGGTTCCGCGGGCCGGAACTGGGGATCCTGTTTTTGTATTTCGGCGCGCCGACGGCCGCCGCCAGTTTTGTCATGGCTCGCGCGGCCCAGGGCAACCATGAGTTGGCGGCAGCGATCATTGTGATCACCACCTTGATGGCGGCGGTGACCACTAATATCGGGATCTTCGTGTTGCAGGCGGGTGGCTGGATCTGAAATGTTCTGGTGAAGGTGTGCACAATCAAAATTGTGGGAGCGGGCTTGCCCGCGATAGCGATCTAACAGTCACTGCGGGCCTGACTGATACGCCTCAATCACTTCCTGCGCCGCCCGAAACGCATCAATCGCCGCCGGCACGCCGGCATACACCGCGCAATGCAGCAGCGCCTCGCGAATTTCTTCAACAGTACAGCCATTATTCAGCGCGCCGCGCACATGGCCCTTGAGTTCCTGCGGGCACTTCAAGGCGGTCAATGCCGCGAGTGTAATCAGGCTGCGGGTCTTCAGTGGCAGGCCTTCACGGTTCCACACCCCGCCCCAGGCATGTTCGTTGACGAAGTCCTGCAGTGGCTGGGTGAATTCGGTGGCATTGTCCAGCGCGCGGTCGACAAACACATCACCCATGACCTGGCGACGCATTTGCTCGCCGGATTTCGGTTGATCGGTCATTGCGATTCCCTCTTGTGGTGTTGGCGGCGCCAGGCTCGCAGCGAGGTGAACAACAGGAAAGCCACCAGCGCTGGCAGGACGTAGTACAGCATCAGTTGTTCGAGTTTATTGGCCAGCGGCATGCCGGTGGTGAACGACAGCACATGCAGCCCATACGCCAGATACAACCCCAGCAGCAGCAAGCCTTCGGCGCGGGTAATGCGGTAGCCGGTGTAAAACACCGGCAAGCACAACACCACGACGCCGAGCATTACCGGCAGGTCGAAATCCAGGGCATTGGGCGATACCGACAAGGGCGACGGCGCCACCAGCGCGGTAAAGCCCAGTACCCCCAACAGGTTGAACAGGTTGCTGCCGATCACGTTGCCTACCGCAATCTCCCGCTCGCCGCGTACGGCGGCGATCAGGGATGTGGCGAGGCACGGCAGGGAGGTACTGACGGCAACAATGGTCAGGCCGATCACCCGCTCGGACAGGCCCAGGTCGCCGGCCACTTCCACAGCCGCCCCCAGCACCAGATGCCCGGCGAACACCAGCAGCACGAGCCCACCGATCATCCACAGCAAACTGCTCAACCACGGCGCCTGCACCACGGTGTCGCGGGTCCGTGGGCGGCGCGAATGGCGGGTCTGGTACAGCAACAGGGCGAGGTAGGCGAGTAGGGCGACCAGCAAGGTCAGGCCGTCAAGCGGGGTCAGGGCTTCATCGCTGGCGAGAATAAACAGCAGCAGGCTGGCGCCGATCATCACCGGGATATCCAGGCGCACCAGTTGGCGCGACACGCGCAAGGGAATGATCAGCGCCGACAGGCCCAGGGTGACGAGGATATTGAAGATGCTGCTGCCGATCACACTGCCCACGGCAATATCGGTATTGCCGGCCAGGGTGGCCTGCAGGCTGACGGCGATTTGCGGCGCGCTGCTGCCAAAGGCCACGATGCTCAAGCCAATGATCAGCGGCCTGACCTTGAGGCTGGCGGCCAGGCGCACGGCGGCGCGTACCAGCATTTCGGCGCCGGCAATCAGCAGCAGCAGGCCGCTGATCAGTTCAATCAGGCTGATGGGCGAGAGGGCGCTTAATCCGAAAATGGTCAGGGCTCCGACAGTCAGTTGCTCAGGGCTTGTACGCGCACGCGCGCGGTTCCGCTGCGCAGCATACCCAACTGTTCGGCGGCCTGGCGTGAAAGATCAATCAGTCGGCCACGGGTGTGTGGGCCGCGATCATTGATGCGTACCACCACGGATCTATCGTTGGACAGGTTGGTGACCTGCACCCGCGTGCCGAATGGCAGGCGTCGGTGGGCGGCGGTCATTGCGTGTTGGTTGAAGGGTTCACCGCTGGCGGTTTTCTTGCCGTGGTGCTTGGCGCCGTAGTAGGACGCGGTGCCGGTTTCGTCGTAACCGTTGGGGTCGATCAGGCCACTGGCGCAGCCGGTGAGCAGGGAGAACAGGGCGCAGAGGCCGAGTAGACGCTTCATTATCAAAATATCCCCATCACAAATGTGGGAGCGGCGGTGCGACGATTCGAATCGTCGCACCGCCGCTCCCACATGGGGTCCGAGTCGCAAGTAAAATCCCGCTCGGACCATTCATTGCTATCAGCCTTCGAGCTTGCTCTTGAGCAATTCGTTCACCTGTTGCGGGTTGGCCTTGCCTTTGGAGGCTTTCATCGCCTGGCCCACAAAGAAGCCGAACATCTTGCCGCGCTTGGCTTCATCCGCCGCACGGTATTGCTCGACCTGCTCGGCGTTGGCCGCCAGCATTTCATCCAGCACGGCCGAGATGGCGCCGCTGTCGGTGACTTGCTTGAGGCCGCGCTTCTCGATGATCTCGTCGGCGTTGCCTTCACCGCTGGCCATGGCCTCGAATACGGTCTTGGCGATTTTGCCGGAGATGGTGTTGTCCTTGATGCGCAGCAACATGCCGCCCAGTTGTTCGGCCGAGACCGGGGCTTCGTCGATTTCCAGGCCCTGTTTGTTCAACAGGCTGCCCAGCTCGACCATGACCCAGTTGGCGGCCAGCTTGGCGTCACCGGCAATGCTCACGACTTTTTCGAAGTAGTCGGCTTGCTCGCGGCTCGAAGCCAGCACGCTGGCGTCATACACCGACAGACCGAACTGCGCCTGGAAACGCTCGCGTTTTTGCGGTGGCAATTCCGGCAGGGTGGCGCGCACGTCATTGAGGAACGAATCCTCGAGCACCACTGGCAACAGGTCCGGATCGGGGAAGTAACGGTAGTCGTTGGCTTCCTCTTTGCTGCGCATGGCACGGGTTTCGTCTTTGTTCGGGTCGTACAGGCGGGTCTGCTGGATCACTTTGCCGCCGTCTTCGATCAGCTCGATCTGGCGACGGACTTCGGTGTTGATCGCCTTCTCGATGAAACGGAACGAGTTGACGTTCTTGATCTCGCAGCGGGTGCCGTACTCGACCTGGCCTTTTGGCCGCACCGACACGTTGCAGTCGCAACGCAGGGAGCCTTCGGCCATGTTGCCGTCGCAGATGCCCAGGTAGCGCACCAGCGCGTGGATGGTCTTGACGTAGGCCACGGCTTCCTTGGCACTGCGCATGTCCGGCTCGGACACGATCTCCAGCAGCGGCGTGCCGGCGCGGTTCAGGTCGATGCCGGTGGCGCCATTGAATTCTTCATGCAGGCTCTTGCCGGCATCTTCTTCCAGGTGCGCACGGGTCACGCCGACGCGTTTGATCGTGCCGTCTTCCAGAGGGATATCCAGGTAGCCCTTGCCGACGATCGGCAATTCCATCTGGCTGATCTGGTAGCCCTTGGGCAGGTCCGGGTAGAAGTAGTTCTTGCGCGCAAACACGTTGTGCTGGCCGATCTCGGCGTCAATCGCCAGGCCGAACATCACCGCCATGCGCACGGCTTCCTGGTTCAGTACTGGCAGTACGCCAGGCATGCCCAGGTCTACCAGGCTGGCCTGGGTGTTGGGCTCGGAGCCGAACGTGGTGGCGCTACCGGAGAAAATCTTCGATTGGGTGGCGAGCTGGGTATGAATCTCCAGCCCGATCACAACTTCCCATTGCATAGTGTTCTCCTCAGAAGCCGGTTGGGGTGCGAGTGTGCCAGTCAGTGTGCAACTGGTACTGGTGCGCCACATTGAGCAAGCGGCTTTCCTGGAAATACGGGGCGAGTAGTTGCACGCCCACTGGCAAACCGTCGACAAAGCCTGCAGGCATGGACAAGCCCGGCAGGCCGGCGAGGTTGGCGGTGATGGTGTACAGGTCTTCCAGGTATTCGGCGATCGGGTCGCCGGTCTTGGCGCCGATCTTCCAGGCCGGGTTTGGCGTGGTTGGGCCGAGGATCACGTCGACTTCATTAAAGGCTGCCATGAAGTCGTTCTTGATCAGGCGACGGATCTTTTGCGCCTTGAGGTAGTACGCGTCGTAGTAACCGGCCGACAGGGCGTAGGCACCGACCATGATCCGGCGTTGTACTTCCACGCCGAAACCTTCGCCACGGGAGCGCTTGTACAGGTCGGTGAGGTCTTTCGGGTCTTCACAGCGGTAGCCGAAACGCACGCCGTCGAAGCGCGACAGGTTCGACGAGGCCTCTGCCGGGGCGATCACGTAGTACGCCGGAATTGCGTGCTGGTTGTTCGGCAGGCTGATTTCCTTGATCACCGCGCCGAGCTTTTCCAGCTCCTTGACGCTGTTGTGCACCAGCTCGGCGATACGCGGGTCGAGGCCGGCGCTGAAATACTCTTTCGGCACGCCGATGCGCAGGCCTTGGATCGAGGTATTGAGGCTGGCGCTGTAGTCCGGCACCGGCTCATCAATGCTGGTGGAGTCCTTCGCATCGAACCCGGCCATGCCTTGTAACAATATTGCGCAGTCTTCGGCAGTGCGGGCCAAAGGGCCGCCCTGGTCGAGGCTGGACGCGTAGGCAATCATGCCCCAGCGGGAAACACGACCGTAGGTCGGTTTCAGGCCGGTGAGGTTGGTGAACGCGGCAGGCTGGCGGATCGAGCCACCGGTATCGGTGGCTGTGGCGGCCGGAAGCAGGCGGGCGGCCACGGCTGCAGCCGAACCACCGGACGAACCGCCGGGCACGTGCTCCAGGTTCCACGGGTTTTTCACCGCGCCGTAGTAGCTCGATTCGTTGGCCGAGCCCATGGCGAATTCGTCCATGTTGGTCTTGCCCAGGGTCACGGCCCCGGCTTCGGCCAGCTTGGCGACCACGGTCGCATCGTAGGGCGCCTTGAAGTTGTCGAGCATCTTCGAGCCGCAGCTGGTGCGGATGCCCTGGGTGCAGAACAGGTCCTTGTGACCGATTGGCGCACCCAGCAGCGCGCCGCCTTCACCGTTGGCGCGACGGGCGTCAGCGGCCTTGGCCTGGCTAAGGGCCAGCTCTTCGGTGAGGCTGATGAAGCTGTTGACCTTCGGGTCCAGCGCGGTGATACGCGCCAGCAGGGCCTTGGTCAGCTCTTCGGAAGAAAACTTTTTGTCGGCGAGACCGCGGGCGATCTCGGCCAGAGTCAATTGATGCATTGCAGGCTCTTTCCCTTTAGTCGATGACTTTCGGAACCAGGTACAGGCCGTTTTCGACCGCTGGTGCGATGGACTGGTAGGCCTCGCGATTATTGCGTTCGGTCACGACGTCTGCGCGCAGGCGCTGGCTGGCTTCCAGTGGGTGGGCCAGGGGTTCGATGCCATCGGTATTCACCGCTTGCATCTGGTCGACCAGCCCGAGAATGCTGTTCAGGGCTGCGGTGGTCTGTGGAAGATCGGCTTCATTGAGGCCCAGGCAGGCCAAATGAGCGATTTTTTCCACGTCGGAGCGTTCAAGCGCCATGGGATTCTCCAGTGGAAAACAGAACGGAAGCTATCCGTGTGTTAGATTGTCGGAACACTACCGCATTTCTACGGTCATAAGGCCGCGATTGTGGGGTTAGGTGCACAGAAAGTCGGCCAATTTAGCACATTGGCGCCTTGCCCAAAATCCCTGTCGTTGTTAGAGTTTGCCGCACTTTTTTACCCACGCGTTGCCTAGGGTCCCTTTCCCATGTTCAAGAAACTGCGTGGCATGTTTTCCAGCGATCTTTCCATCGACCTGGGCACTGCCAACACCCTTATTTACGTGCGCGAGCGCGGTATCGTCCTGAATGAGCCATCGGTTGTGGCCATTCGGACCCATGGTAATCAGAAAAGTGTCGTTGCCGTGGGCACCGAGGCCAAGCGCATGCTCGGCCGTACACCTGGCAACATTGCCGCCATTCGTCCGATGAAAGACGGCGTGATCGCCGACTTCAGTGTCTGCGAGAAGATGCTGCAGTACTTCATCAACAAGGTTCATGAAAACAGTTTCCTGCAGCCCAGCCCTCGTGTGCTGATCTGCGTACCGTGCAAATCCACCCAGGTGGAGCGTCGTGCCATCCGTGAATCGGCCCTTGGTGCCGGTGCCCGCGAAGTGTTCCTGATCGAAGAGCCAATGGCTGCTGCCATCGGCGCCGGCCTGCCGGTTGAAGAGGCGCGCGGTTCGATGGTGGTGGATATCGGTGGCGGTACCACTGAAATCGCCCTGATCTCCCTCAATGGCGTGGTGTATGCCGAATCCGTACGGGTTGGCGGCGACCGCTTCGACGAAGCGATCATCACGTATGTGCGTCGTAACTACGGCAGCCTGATCGGCGAATCCACCGCCGAGCGCATCAAGCAGGAAATCGGTACCGCCTACCCGGGTGGCGAAGTGCGCGAAGTCGATGTTCGCGGTCGCAACCTGGCCGAGGGCGTGCCACGTGCCTTTACCCTGAACTCCAATGAAGTGCTGGAAGCTCTGCAAGAGTCCCTGGCCACCATCGTTCAGGCGGTCAAGAGCGCGCTGGAGCAGTCGCCGCCGGAACTGGCTTCCGATATCGCCGAGCGTGGCCTGGTGCTGACCGGTGGTGGCGCCTTGCTGCGTGACCTCGACAAGCTGCTGGCCCAGGAAACCGGCCTGCCGGTGATCGTCGCCGAAGACCCGCTGACCTGCGTTGCCCGTGGCGGTGGTCGTGCACTGGAAATGATGGATAAACACACCATGGACCTGCTCTCCAGCGAATAAGATCGTTGGTTGCGCCATGTTTCACTAACAGGCAGCACTTTGCAGTGCTGCCTGTTGGCGTTTATCTTCTTCAATCTGCATCCAGGCCGGTTTGATGCCGTATGAATAAAGAGAATATCTGCCCGGGAGTAGCGGCCTATTAAACCGCTCTTCACTAAAGGCCCCTCATTGGGCGTGCGCTTGTTGGTGCTGGTCGTGCTATCGGTCGCGCTGATGGTGGTCGATGCCCGCTTCACACTGCTCAAGCCAGTGCGTAGCCAGATGTCGCTGGTATTGATGCAGTCCTACTGGATCACCGACCTGCCGCAACGGCTATGGCAAGGTGTGGCCAGCCAGTTTGGCAGCCGCACAGAACTGGTGGCCGAGAACGAAAAGCTCAAGACCGAAAACCTGCTGCTGCAGGGGCGCATGCAAAAGCTGGCGGCCCTGACCGAGCAGAACGTCCGGCTGCGCGAGTTGCTCAATTCTTCCGCGTTGGTCAACGAAAAGGTCGAAGTGGCCGAGTTGATCGGCATGGACCCCAACCCCTTCACCCATCGCATCATCATCAACAAGGGCGAGCGCGATGGCGTGGTCCTTGGCCAGCCGGTGCTCGATGCCCGTGGCCTGATGGGCCAGGTGGTGGAGTTGATGCCCTATACCTCCCGCGTGCTGCTGCTCACCGACACCACCCACAGCATTCCGGTGCAGGTCAATCGCAATGGCCTGCGGGCGATTGCCAGCGGTACCGGCAACCCGGAACGCCTGGAATTGCGGCATGTGGCCGACACCGCTGACATCAAGGAAGGCGACCTGCTGGTCAGCTCCGGCCTCGGCCAGCGATTCCCGGCGGGCTATCCGGTGGCGACGGTCAAGGAAGTGATCCACGATTCCGGCCAGCCATTCGCGATTGTCCGTGCCGTGCCGACGGCCGCGCTGAACCGTAGCCGCTACCTGTTGCTGGTGTTCAGTGACACGCGCACGCCGGAAGAGCGCGCCAACGAGGCTGCCCAGGCCCAGGAAGCGCAGGACCGGCAGGACGGCACCACCACGCCGATCATCCCGGCCACCGTACCCAAGCCTGCGACACCGGCTGCACCCGCCGCGCCTGCTTCGGCAACACCTGCCCGGCCGGTCAGGCCTGCGGCGTCCACGCCTGCTGCTGCACCTGCGCCGGCAACCACTCGACAGGGGGCGCAATAATGGCCGGTACACATTCACGCAATGGCTGGATGGTCTGGTTGACCTTCGCCATCGGTATGTTGCTCAGCGTTTCGCCGATGCCGCAATTCATGGAAATCCTGCGCCCGCTGTGGCTGGCCTTGCTGCTGGCCTTCTGGGCCCTGGCCTTGCCGCACAAGGTCGGCATGGTCACCGCGATGTGCCTGGGGCTGGCTGAAGACGTGATGTATGGCACCTTGCTCGGCCAGAACGCCTTGATTCTCACGCTGATCACCTTCCTGGTGCTGTCGCTGCAGCAACGCCTGCGCATGTTTCCGATGTGGCAGCAATGCCTGGTGATCCTGGTGATCTTCGGTCTGGCCCAGTTGGTGCAACTGTGGCTTAGCGCCTTGACCGGTAACCGCCAGCCGACCCTCGCGCTGGTCTTGCCGGCGCTGGTCAGCGCGCTGTTGTGGCCATGGGTCAGCTTCGGTCTGCGTGGGTTGTGTCGCCGCTATAAAATCAATTGAGTGGGGCGCGAAGCTCTGCCTGGTTATCGAACCCGCAGGGAGAGTTTGCAATGCAATCGCTTTATCTGGCCTCCGGCTCTCCTCGGCGGCGTGAACTGCTGACCCAGATTGGCGTGCCGTTCACCGTGGTCAACGCCGCTATTGATGAAACACCCCTGGGCGACGAGTCGCCTGCGTCCTACGTCGAGCGCCTGGCCCGTGGCAAAGCCGCTGCAGGCCTGGCGACATTAGCCGATACCGCAAATGCCTGCGTGCTAGGGGCCGATACTGCCGTCATCCTGGATGGCCGGATCCTCGGTAAGCCCGTTGACCAGGCCGATGCCCTGGCCATGCTGCTGGCCCTTTCTGATCGTGAGCACGAAGTCCTCACCGCCATTGCGCTGCTTGATGGCCAGCGTTGCGAAACGCGCCTGGTCAGCAGTCGCGTGCGCTTTCGCCAGGTTTCCACACAAGAAGCAACGACTTACTGGCACAGCGGTGAACCCCAGGACAAGGCGGGCGGCTATGCTATTCAAGGGTTGGCGGCGGTATTTGTCGCCGGGCTCAATGGCAGCTACTCGGCAGTCGTTGGCCTGCCGGTCTGCGAAACAGCAGAACTGCTGGGCCATTTCGGCATACCCTGTTGGCAACACCTTTCCGTGCGCTGAACGCTCTACTCCAGCGCCACCTTTAAGCGATCGGCCACTATTGTGAAAACGCCTGAACGAGACCCAGCCATGAGTGAAGAGATTCTGATCAATATCACGCCGATGGAATCGCGCGTGGCGGTGGTAGAAAACGGTGTTTTGCAGGAAGTGCACGTCGAGCGCACCCAGAAGCGCGGGATCGTTGGCAATATCTATAAAGGTAAGGTTGTGCGGGTGTTGCCGGGCATGCAGGCAGCCTTTGTCGATATCGGCCTGGACCGTGCTGCATTTATCCATGCCTCGGAAATCTCCCTGCGCGAAGGCCCTGCGGTCGAGAGCATCAGCGCCCTGGTGCACGAAGGGCAGAGCCTGGTGGTGCAAGTCACCAAAGACCCGATTGGTTCCAAGGGCGCGCGCCTGACCACGCAATTGTCAATTCCTTCGCGTTACCTGGTGTACATGCCGCGCACCGCCCACGTCGGTATTTCCCTGAAAATCGAAGACGAAGGTGAGCGTGAGCGCCTGAAAAAGGTGGTCAGCGATTGCGTGGCGGCCGAAGGTATCAAAGAGGCGGGCGGCTTTATCCTGCGCACCGCCGCCGAAGGTGCCGGTGCCGATGAAATCCTCATGGACATCCGCTACCTGCGGCGCCTGTGGGACCAGATCGCAGCCCAGATCAAGACCGTCGGCGCGCCGAGTGTCATCTACGAAGACCTGGGCCTGGCCCTGCGAACCCTGCGTGATCTGGTCAGCCCGAAGATCGAGAAAATCCGCATCGACTCGCGGGAAACCTTCCAGCGCACCACGCAATTTGTCGCCGAACTGATGCCGGAAATCGCCGATCGCCTGGAACACTACCCCGGCGAACGGCCGATTTTCGACCTGTATGGCGTCGAGGACGAAATCCAGAAGGCCCTGGAGCGCAAGGTGCCGCTCAAGTCCGGTGGCTACCTGGTGGTCGACCCGGCCGAAGCCATGAGCACCATCGACGTCAACACCGGCGCCTTCGTCGGCCATCGCAACCTTGAAGAAACCATCTTCAAGACCAACCTCGAAGCCGCCACCGCCATTGCCCGTCAACTGCGCCTGCGCAACCTGGGCGGGATCATCATCATCGACTTCATCGACATGGAAGATGAAGAACACCAGCGCCAGGTGTTGCGCACCCTTGAAAAGCAGCTGGAGCGCGATCACGCCAAGACCAACATCATCGGGATCACCGAGTTGGGCCTGGTACAGATGACCCGCAAGCGTACCCGTGAAAGCCTTGAGCAAGTGCTGTGCGAACCGTGCAGCAGTTGCCAGGGCCGCGGCAAGTTGAAGACCCCGGAAACGGTTTGCTACGAGATTTTCCGGGAAATTCTACGAGAGGCACGCGCTTACCAGGCCGAGGGTTATAGAGTCCTGGCCAATCAGAAGGTGGTTGATCGGCTGCTCGACGAAGAGTCGGGCAACGTTGCGGAACTGGAGGGCTTTATTGGCCGTACCATCCGTTTCCAGGTCGAAACCATGTATTCACAGGAACAATACGACGTGGTGCTGCTCTGATTCGCATCCGTCCTGTTCAACGAGACCGCCAGACCTTGATCTGCCGTCCGACTATTACCTTGAGGGTCGCCTGACATGGAGCGTCTACAACGCTTTTTTGCCGCACTGACCCGTTGGGGCCTTGGCCTGTGTGCATTGCTGTTGGTACTGGCGGCGGTCTACGTCAGCCTGGGCCGTGAATTGACGCCATTGGTGGCGGAGTACCGTGCCGAAGTCGAGGCCAAGGCGCAGGCGGCGGTCGACATGCCCCTGAGCATTGGCAGCCTGGAAGGGCGCTGGAGAGGCTTTGCCCCGGTCTTGCTGGCCCATGACGTGATGGTCGGCGAGGGCAGCAGTGCCTTGCGCCTGGACCAGGTGCAAGTGGTGCCCGATCTCTGGGCCAGCCTGCTGGCGTGGGATGTGCGCATTGCCCACTTGGAAGTCAGCGGGTTGCGGCTCAGTGTCAAGGAGGACCAGGACGGTCGTTGGGCGCTGCAAGGCCTGCCGTTGCAGGACGACCAGCCCCTGGACCCGGAACAACTGCTCACGCGCATGCAAGCGGTGGCGAAGATCTCGCTGCTCGACAGCCAGGTCACTTTGCAACCGTTTGAACAAGCGCCGCTGACCCTGACCTATGTGGGCCTGAGCCTGCAAACCGGCACCACCCGCCAGCGCCTGGATGCACGCCTGACCTTGCCCGATGGGCAGCCGCTGGCCCTCAGCCTGCGCACGCGGATCCGCGCTAGCCAGTGGCGCGATGGTGAAGTCCAGGCCTACCTGAGCCTGCCCCAGAGCAATTGGGCGCAATGGATTCCGGCGAAGTTGACCCGGGACTGGAAACTCAATGAGCTGAAAGCCGGCGGCGAACTCTGGCTGACCTGGGCCGGCGGAACGCTGCAAAGCGCCGCCGCGCGGCTCAATGCGCCGCAAGTGAAGGTGCGGTATGCCCAGCGCAAACCTGTGAGCATCCACAACCTGGGCCTGACGGCCTACGTGCAACGCAGTGACCGCGGCCTTAAGGTGGTCTTCGACTCGCTGGCCATGAACCTGGGCGACACCCGTTGGGAGTCGCACCTGCAATTGCAGCAAACCCTGGCCACCGACAAGGCCCAGGAAACCTGGAACCTGCAGGCCGATCGCCTGGACCTGACGCCGATCACCCCCTTGCTCAACGCCCTGGCGCCATTGCCCGAGGGTTTTGCCAAGACCGTCGAAGCGTTGAAAGCCACGGGCGTGCTGCGCAATGTCCTGGTGGATTATCGTCCCCAGGAGACGGGCGATCAACGCGTCAGCTTTGCCGCCAACCTCGAGCGGGTGGGCTTTGATGCGTATTTCGGCGCACCGGCGGCCCGCAATGTCTCCGGCAGCATCAGCGGCGACCTGGGCCAGGGCGAGCTGCGCATGGACAGCAAGGACTTTGCCTTGCACCTGTACCCGATTTTCGCCAAGCCCTGGCAGTACATCCAGGCCAACGCGCGCCTGACGTGGAAGCTGGATAAACAAGGCTTCACGCTGATCGCTCCGTATATCAAGGTGCTGGGGGAAGAGGGCAAGGTCGCGGCGGACTTCCTGATTCGTCTGCATTTCGATCATAACCAGGAAGACTACATGGACCTGCGGGTCGGCATGGTCGAGGGCGATGGACGCTTTACCCCCAAATACCTGCCGGCGGTGTTGAGCCCGGCCCTGGATGAATGGCTGCGTACGGCCATTCTCAAGGGCGCGGTCGATGAAGGCTTCTTCCAGTATCAAGGCTCGTTGAACCACGATGCGGTGACGGCGGCGCGCAATATCAGCCTGTTCTTCAAGGTGCATGACGCCGAGCTGGCGTTCCAGCCTGGCTGGCCCCATGTGAGCAAGGTGACCGGTGAAGTGTTTGTCGAAGAAACCGGTGTGCGCATCCTGGCCAGCAAGGGGCAATTGCTCGACACCAAGGTCAAGGATATCTACGTCAACATTCCCCATGCGCTTCCTGGCCATGACAGTCATCTGTTGCTGACGGGCGGGTTTGCCGGTGGGCTGGGTGACGGCCTGAAGATCCTGCAGGAAGCCCCCATCGGCACGGCGTCGACGTTTGCCGGCTGGAAAGGCGAGGGCGACCTGCAAGGTTCACTCGACCTGGACATCCCCCTGGCCAAAGGCACCGAGCCGAAAATCGTGGTGGACTTCAAGACTGACAAGGCGCACCTGCAACTGGCCGAGCCGACCCTGGACCTGAATCAGCTCAAGGGCGAATTCCGCTTCGACAGCACCAAGGGTCTGAGTGGCCAGAACATCAGTGCCCAGGCCTTTGACCGGCCGATCACGGCGCAGATTGCTGCTGGTGGCAAGCCGGGCAATCTCAGCACGCGGGTCACCGCCAAGGGCCAGGTGACGGTCAAGCGCCTCACCGACTGGCTGAAAGTCGGCCAGCCGCTGCCGGTGTCCGGGGATATCCCGTATCAACTGCAACTGGACCTCGACGGTGCCGACAGCCAGTTGCGGGTCAGTTCCAACCTCAAGGGCGTGGCGGTGGATTTGCCTGCGCCGTTTGGCATGTCCGCCAGTCAGGGCCGCGACAGTGTGTTCCGCATGACCTTGCAGGGCGCAGAGCGACGCTACTGGTTTGATTACGGCGAGCTGGCGAACTTTACTTTTGCAGCCCCGGCGAACAACTTTGCCCAGGGCCGTGGCGAACTGTTCCTCGGGGATGGCGATGCCTTGCTGCCCGGTGGCAAGGGCCTGCGGATTCGCGGGGTGCTGTCGGAGCTGGATATAGATCCGTGGAAGAAACTGGTGGACCGCTACGCCGGCAATGATCCGGGTGGCAATGCCAAGCAGCTGTTGAGCAGTGCCGATTTCAAGATCGGCAAGCTGACAGGCTTTGGTACTCAATTCGACCAGGTCAGCCTGCAACTGGAGCGCAAGCCCGCCGCCTGGGGCCTGCAGCTCGACAGCCAGCAAGCCAAGGGGACTGTTGGCCTGCCGGATGCCAAGGGCGCGCCTATCGCCATCAATCTGCAATACGTGAAGCTGCCGGCGGTTGACCCTACGGTACAGGCTGACGAGAACGCACCTGATCCCCTGGCGAACATTGATCCCAAGGACATTCCGGCGCTGGATATTTCCATTGGCCAGTTGTTGCAGGGGCCCGACTTGATCGGCGCCTGGTCCTTGAAGGTGCGCCCGACGGCCAAGGGCATGGCTTTCAACAACCTCGACCTGGGCCTCAAGGGCATGCGGCTCAAGGGGGCCGGTGGCTGGGAAGGCGCGCCGGGCGCCAGCAGCAGTTGGTACAAGGGGCGCCTGGACGGCAAGAATATCGCCGATGTGCTCAAAGGCTGGGGCTTCGCGCCCACCGTGACCAGCCAGGACTTCCATCTGGACGTTGACGGGCGCTGGCCGGGTTCGCCTGCGTGGGTTGGGCCCAAGCGGTTTTCCGGGAGCCTGGATGCATCGTTCCGCAAGGGCCAGTTTGTCGAGGTCGAGGGCGGTGCCCAGGCGTTGCGGGTGTTTGGCCTGCTGAACTTCAACTCGATTGGCCGGCGTTTGCGCCTGGACTTCTCGGACTTGCTCGGCAAGGGCCTGAGCTACGACCGGGTCAAGGGCCTGCTGGCCGCCAGCAATGGTGTGTTTGTGACCCGTGAGCCGATTGTTCTCACCGGGCCGTCGAGCAACCTGGAGCTTAACGGTACCCTGGACCTGGTGGCTGACCGTGTCGATGCCAAGTTGCTGGTGACCCTGCCGGTGACCAACAACCTGCCGATTGCCGCGTTGATCGTGGGGGCGCCGGCCATTGGCGGCGCACTGTTCCTGATCGACAAACTGATTGGCGATCGGGTCTCGCGTTTCGCCAGCGTCCAGTACAAGGTGGAAGGGCCATGGAAAGATCCAAAAATCACCTTCGACAAGCCATTTGAAAAACCGCAGTAAGCCCCTGTGGAGTAGCATGGCGCCATGCTTTTTATGGAGTGTCGGCCCATGTCCTTTGCGGTAATCCAGATGGTCAGCCAGAGCGATGTTCTGGCTAACCTGGCCCAGGCCCGGCGGTTGCTGGAGCAGGCGGCGGCAGGGGGCGCGCAACTGGCAGTGCTGCCGGAAAACTTCGCCGCCATGGGCCGCCGCGACGTGGCCGCTATCGGCCACGCCGAAGCGGTGGGCGAGGGGCCGATCCTGCCGTGGTTGAAACTGGCCGCCCGTGACCTCAACTTATGGATAGTGGCCGGTACCTTGCCGTTGCCCCCGCTCGGGCAGCCCGACGCCAAGTCCAACGCGTGCTCGCTGTTGATCGACGCGCAGGGGCAGATTGTGGCGCGCTACGACAAGCTGCATCTGTTCGACGTGGACGTGGCGGATGCGCGCGGTCGTTATCGCGAATCTGACGACTATGCTTACGGTAACCAGGTAGTGGTGGCCGATACGCCGGTTGGACGCCTGGGGCTGACGGTCTGTTATGACCTGCGCTTCCCCGAGCTGTACAGCGAATTGCGTGCGGCGGGCGCCGAGTTGATTACTGCGCCTTCGGCCTTTACGGCGGTAACGGGGGCTGCGCACTGGGATGTGCTGATCCGGGCCCGAGCCATAGAAACCCAGTGCTATCTGCTGGCGGCCGCCCAGGGCGGGGTGCATCCGGGGCCACGGGAAACATTCGGCCATGGGGCAATTATCGACCCATGGGGGCGCGTACTGGCGCAACAAGATCAAGGCGAAGCGGTGTTGTTGGCCGAACGCGATAGCAGCGAACAAGCGTCGATACGGGCGCGCATGCCGGTGGCAGGCCACCGGCGCTTTTTCTCGCAGGGCGCACAGCGACCTGCTTCAGAACGATGAATTTAAGGCCGAACCTATGAGCGAGTTGTTGTCCTCAGTCAGTGAACACCTCCTGGCGCCCGGTGGCGTGACCATCGAAAGTCTGCAAACCGTACTGGGTGACCTGGCCGGGCCGGGTATTGATGCTGCAGACCTGTATTTCCAGGGGCAGATTTCCGAGTCATGGTCCCTGGAAGACGGGATCGTCAAGGACGGCAGCTTCAACCTTGACCAAGGGGTTGGCGTGCGCGCGCAGTCCGGTGAGAAGACCGGCTTTGCCTATAGCAATGCCATCACCCTCGAAGCCCTGGGCCTGGCGGCCCGCGCGGCGCGTTCGATTTCCCGCGCTGGGCAGAACGGCACCGTGCAGGCGTTCAGTACCCAGGACGTGGCCCAGTTGTACGGCCCGGATAATCCACTGGAAGTAATGACCCGTGCCGAAAAGGTCGAGTTGCTCAAGCGTGTGGATGCTGCAACCCGGGCCCTCGACCCGCGTATCCAGCAAGTGAGCGTGAGCATGGCCGGGGTCTGGGAGCGCATCCTGGTGGCGTCCACCGATGGCAGCCTGGCGGCGGATGTGCGCCCGCTGGTGCGCTTTAATGTCAGTGTGATCGTCGAACAGAACGGGCGTCGCGAGCGCGGCGGCCACGGTGGCGGTGGGCGTACGGATTATCGCTATTTCCTAACCGACGACCGCGCCATGGGCTACGCCCGCGAGGCGTTGCGCCAGGCGCTGGTCAACCTGGAAGCCATTCCGGCGCCAGCGGGTACGCTGCCGGTGGTCCTGGGTTCGGGCTGGTCCGGGGTTTTGCTGCATGAAGCGGTGGGGCATGGCCTGGAAGGTGACTTCAACCGCAAGGGCAGCTCCGCCTACAGCGGGCGCATGGGCGAAATGGTCGCCTCCAAGCTCTGCACCATTGTCGACGACGGCACATTGGCCGGTCGCCGTGGTTCCCTGAGCGTCGACGACGAAGGTACGCCGACCGAGTGCACCACGTTGATCGAAAATGGCGTGCTCAAGGGCTATATGCAAGACAAGCTCAACGCGCGCCTGATGGGCGTGGCGCGTACCGGCAACGGCCGTCGCGAGTCCTACGCGCATTTGCCGATGCCGCGCATGACCAACACCTACATGCTCGCGGGCGAAAGCGACCCGGCAGAGATCATTGCTTCGGTGAAGCGTGGGATCTATTGCGCCAATCTTGGTGGCGGCCAGGTGGATATCACCAGCGGCAAGTTCGTGTTCTCTACCAGCGAAGCCTATCTGATCGAAGACGGCAAGATCACCGCGCCGGTCAAGGGTGCAACCCTGATTGGCAACGGCCCGGAAGCCATGAGCAAGGTGTCGATGGTCGGTAACGACCTGGCGCTGGACAGCGGTGTGGGGATGTGTGGCAAGGATGGGCAGTCGGTGCCGGTGGGTGTCGGCCAGCCAACCCTGAAAATTGACGCGATCACCGTGGGTGGCACGGGGTCGTAAGGCGTGGAGCTTCGGGTGGCGATGACCGCCACCCGGGGAAGAGGATCAGCGCAGGCCGCGTTGAGTCTCGTCCAGCTCACGGATGTACTTGAAGATTTTACGGCTGGTGGCCGGCGCCTTGTTCTGTGCCAGTTCGTGCTGGGCCTGACGGATCAGGGAGCGCAGTTGCTGGCGGTCGGCGTCCGGATAGTCCAGGACGAACTTCTCCAATACAGCGTCGTCACCGCCGATCAGGCGGTCACGCCAACGTTCCAGGTTATGGAAACGTTCGTTGTATTGGCGGGTGGAAGCATCGAGTTGATCGAGCAAAGTCAGAATGGCGTCAGTGTCCTGGTCGCGCATCAGCTTGCCGATAAACATGATGTGCCGTTTACGCGCGATATTCGCGGTGTGCTTGGGTGCATCCGCCAAGGCCCGGCGCATTTCGTCGGTCAGTGGCAGTTTGGCAATCAAGTCCGGCTTGAGTGTTGTAAGGCGCTCGCCGAGATCAACCAGAGCATGCAGCTCGCGTTTGACCTGGGTTTTGCTTTTCTCCCCATCGAGGGAGTCGTCGTAAGAATCAACCATGGTGGCAGTCCGCAAAGAAACGCCGCCATGATAACCAGTCGGGGGCCGCTTGTCCGGCCCGGTCGCTCGATGGCCTTAACCGAAAGCAGAATTTGAGTGGAGAGAACCATGAGTGCAGCCCAAAGCGTCGGTCCACAAGCGTTACCGGCACTGCAGGAACAAGTTGAGCAGATCATTGCCGAGGCCAAGCGCCAGGGCGCCAGTGCCTGTGAAGTGGCGGTGTCGCTGGAGCAGGGCCTGTCGACTTCGGTACGCCAGCGGGAAGTGGAAACCGTTGAGTTCAACCGCGACCAGGGTTTTGGCATCACCTTGTATGTGGGGCAGCGCAAAGGCTCGGCCAGCACTTCGGCCAGCGGCCCGGAAGCGATTCGCGAGACGGTTGCCGCCGCACTGGCGATTGCCAAGCACACCTCCGAAGACGAGGCCTCGGGTTTGGCGGATGCGGCCTTGATGGCGCGGGATCTCAAGGATTTCGACCTGTTTCACGCCTGGGATATCACTCCCGAGCAGGCCATCGAAAAGGCCCTGGCCTGCGAAGCCGCGGCGTTTGATGCCGACAGCCGGATCAAGAATGCCGATGGCACCACCCTGAGCACCCACCAGGGTTGCCGGGTGTATGGCAACAGCCACGGGTTTATCGGCGGCTATGCGTCGACGCGCCATAGCTTGAGCTGCGTGATGATCGCCGAGGCCGATGGCCAGATGCAGCGTGACTACTGGTATGACGTGAGTCGCCAGGGTGAGCTGTTGGCGAACCCGGTGAGCATCGGCCAGCGCGCCGCGCAACGGGCGGCGAGCCGCCTGGGTGCGCGCCCGGTGCCGACGTGCGAAGTGCCGGTGTTGTTTTCGGCGGAACTGGCGGGTGGTCTGTTCGGCAGCTTTCTCGGGGCGATTTCCGGGGGCAATCTGTATCGCAAATCGTCGTTCCTTGAAGGCGCGCTGGGGCAGAAGCTGTTTCCTGAGTGGCTGACCCTGGACGAACGCCCGCACCTGATGCGCGCCATGGGCAGCTCGGCCTTTGATGGCGACGGCCTGGCAACCTACGCCAAGCCGTTTGTCGAGAATGGTGAGCTGGTGTCCTACGTGCTTGGCACCTACGCCGGGCGCAAGCTCGGTCTGCCGAGTACCGCCAACTCCGGTGGGGTTCACAACCTGTTCGTGACCCATGGTGACGAAGACCAGGCGGCGCTCTTGCGGCGCATGGGCCGTGGTTTGCTGGTGACCGAGCTGATGGGGCATGGCTTGAATATGGTGACGGGCGATTACTCCCGAGGCGCGGCGGGGTTCTGGGTGGAGAATGGCGAAATCCAGTTCGCGGTCCAGGAAGTGACCATCGCCGGCAATATGCGCGACATGTTCAAGCAGATCGTCGCCGTGGGTAACGATCTGGAATTGCGCAGCAATATTCGCACCGGCTCGGTGCTGATCGAACGCATGACCGTCGCCGGCAGCTAAGCCGCAACCCGTTACACAACAGCGCCACCCCCAGGGTGGCGCTTTTTTTTGCCTGGAATATCACAAGGCCGACAAAGGTATCGGTTCAATAGCTTGTTTTGATTCTCAATATCATTTAATAATAAATATCATTATCGAGTGAGCATGGGTCATGAGTTCTGTCCTGCACGAGGATCCCTACCTGGAAAGCTGGCGCTGGATGAGTCGTCAGATTCGCTGCGGGCTCAACCCTGACGAGCCGCGCCTGATCGAACACTACCTCAGCGAAGGCCGCTATCTGGCCTGTTGCACGGCCACGCACCCGTGGACCATCGCCGAAACCTCGTTCCGCCTGCTGCTCGACACTGCCACCGATATCGCCTTGCCCTGGCATTGGCGCTCCACATGCCTGGACCAGGCTTGGCGCCCGCTGCGCGACCTGGAAAACCTGTCTCACTGTGCCTGCCGCCTCAAGCGCTGGCAGACCTTTGCCTGGCAATTGGCGACTTGCGAACTGCAACCTTCGATTTCTCACTCCGACTTGGTGCAAGGATCTTCCGATGAGTAACACCCGTATCGAACGCGACAGCATGGGCGAACTACAGGTACCGGCCGACGCGTTGTATGGCGCGCAAACCCAGCGTGCGGTGGATAACTTCCCGATCAGCCGCCAGCGCATGCCGACCCAGTTCATCCGCGCCCTGATCCTGGCCAAGGCCGCCGCCGCCAAGGCCAACGTCGATCTCAAGCAGATCAGCGCAAGCCAGGGCAAAGCCATCGTCGACGCCGCCCAAGGCTTGCTGGAAGGCGACTTCATGCAGCACTTCCCAGTGGATATTTTCCAGACCGGCTCCGGCACCAGCTCCAACATGAACGCCAACGAAGTGATTGCGACCCTGGCCAGCCGCCTGCTGGGCGAGCCGGTCAACCCCAATGACCACGTCAATTGCGGGCAAAGCAGCAACGACATCATCCCGACCACCATTCACGTCAGCGCCGCGCTGGTGCTGCATGAACAGACGTTGCCGGCGTTGCTGCATCTGGTTGCGGTGATCGAGCGCAAGGCGGTGGAAGTTCATCCGTTCATCAAGACCGGGCGTACTCACCTGATGGACGCCATGCCGGTGCGCATGAGCCAGGTGCTTGAAGGATGGGCGCAGCAACTCAAGGCCAATATCGCGCACTTGCAGGGCTTGCTGCCAAGCCTGCAGGCCCTGGCTCAGGGCGGTACGGCCGTTGGCACCGGGATCAACGCGCATCCTGAGTTTGCTGCGCGTTTCAGTCAGCAGTTGAGCAGCCTGACCCAGGTGCAGTTCACTCCGGGCAAGAACCTGTTTGCTCTGATCGGCTCCCAGGACACCGCCGTTGCCGTCTCCGGCCAACTCAAAGCGATTGCCGTGTCGCTGATGAAAATCGCCAACGACCTGCGCTGGATGAACTCCGGCCCCCTTGCCGGTCTCGGTGAGATCGAACTCGAAGGCCTGCAGCCGGGCTCGTCGATCATGCCGGGCAAGGTCAACCCGGTGATTCCTGAGGCTACGGCCATGGTCGCGGCCCAGGTGATCGGCAATGACAGCGTAATCACCATCGCCGGTCAGTCCGGCAACTTCGAACTCAACGTGATGCTGCCGATCATCGCCCAGAACCTGCTCAGCAGCCTGGAACTGTTGGCCAACTCCAGCCGTCTGCTGGCAGACAAGGCCATCGCCAGCTTCAAGGTCAACGAACCCAAGCTCAAGGAAGCGCTGTCGCGTAACCCGATCCTGGTTACCGCACTCAACCCGATCATTGGTTACCAAAAGGCCGCTGAAATCGCCAAGAAAGCCTATCAACAAGGCCGGCCGGTGATTGATGTGGCGCTTGAGCACACCGACTTGCCCCGCAGCCAACTGGAAATCCTCCTGGATCCGGAAAAGCTCACGGCGGGTGGCGTGTAATCACCGACCCTGCTTTGGAGGCTCACCATGGAGCATTGGAAACGCACGATCGAACGGGCCAATCACTGCTTTATGCAGGGCGAACTGGTGGATGCCCGCGAGCATTACCTGCAAGCCCTGGCCCTGGCCCAAGTGTTGTTCGAGCGCTGGGGTGATGCCGACGAAGCCGTAGCCGCTTGCGTCATTTCCCATCACAACCTGGCGGACCTGCACCTGCGCCTGAACCAGCCGGAAGAAAGCGCGGAATACCTCTGCGCCATTCACCAGCGCTTGCTGCAGACCATGCAGGACACCCGGCTGCCTCAGCCTCTGCGCGAGGCGGCCTTGCGCCAGAGCAGCAAGACCTACGTCGAACTGTTGAATTTCATCAGCGATCACGGTGAATACCCCCGTACCCATCGCTTGCTAGGCAGCCATACGGCGTCGACGGATGCGCCGACCCGCAACAGCCCTTTTTATGGAGCACATTGATATGTCCTACACCCTGCCTGCCTTGCCTTACGCCTACGATGCCCTGGAGCCGCATATTGATGCGCAAACCATGGAAATCCACTACACCAAGCACCACCAGACCTACATCAATAACCTCAATGCGGCGGTCGAAGGTACTGAGTTTGCTGGCTGGCCCATCGAGAAACTGGTCTCCAGCGTCCAGCAACTGCCGGAAAAGCTGCGCGCAGCGGTGATTAACCAGGGGGGCGGGCATGCCAACCACTCATTGTTCTGGGCCGTCATGTCGCCCAAGGGCGGCGGCAAGCCCGAAGGTGCCCTGGGCCAGGCGATTGATGAGCAGTTGGGTGGCTTTGACGCCTTCAAGGAGGCCTTTACCAAAGCTGCGCTGACCCGCTTCGGCAGTGGCTGGGCCTGGTTGAGCGTGACCCCGCAAAAGACCCTGGTAGTCGAGAGCAGTGGCAACCAGGACAGCCCGTTGATGAATGGCAATACGCCGATCCTCGGTCTGGACGTGTGGGAACACGCCTACTACCTGCTTTATCAGAACCGCCGTCCTGAATACATCAACGCCTTCTACAGTGTTATCAACTGGCCGGAAGTCGCTGAGCGCTACCAGGCGGCCCTCGCTTAATGACCTTTCATAACAAGACTTAAGGCCGACTATGGGCACTGAAACACTGGCGATCAGCAGCGTACGAATGTTTCGTTATGCGTTTGGCTCGCTGCTGCTGTTGGCGGGAACGGCATTGCTGGTGGCCCACGGGCTGGCCTGGCTGAACCTGGAGCCGCGGATCCTGCGCGCACTGCAAGGTGGCGCAATCTGCGCCCTGGGTACGGCGTTGGGTGCGGTGCCGGTGCTGGTGATCCGGCGGATGCCGTTGGCGGTCAGCGATACGTTGCTGGGCTTCGGTGCTGGAGTGATGCTCGCGGCGACCGCGTTTTCGCTGGTCGTGCCAGGGATTGCCGCCGCCGAAAACCTGGGGCTCACTCCCTGGGCGTCCAGCGGCCTGGTCAGCTTCGGCATCATGCTCGGTGCCTTCGGCCTGTTTCTGGTGGACCGCAAGGTCTCCGGTGCCAGCCCGGAGATGCTGGTCGGTACGCCCGATAAACCGGTAATCCCGCCGCGTATCTGGCTGTTTGTGTTCGCGATCATTGCCCACAATATTCCCGAAGGCATGGCGGTAGGCGTTTCGGCGGGTGGCGGTATGCCCGATGCCGACAGCCTGGCCATGGGCATCGCCTTACAGGATGTGCCGGAAGGCCTAGTGATTGCGCTGGTGCTGGCTGGGGCGGGGATGTCGCGGGTCAAGGCATTCCTGATTGGGGCGGCATCCGGCCTGGTAGAGCCGGTGTTTGCCGTGCTCTGCGCCTGGCTGGTCAGTCTGGCCGAGATGCTGCTGCCTCTGGGTTTGGCCCTTGCGGCCGGGGCGATGTTATTGGTGGTGACTCACGAAGTAATCCCCGAGTCGCGACGCAATGGCCATGACAAACTTGCCAGCCTGGGGTTGTGCATCGGGTTTTGCCTGATGATGGCCATGGATACAGCGCTGGGCTGATGCCTAACGCAAAAAGCAATGTGGCAGCTGGCTAGTGTGGGAGCTGGCTTGCTTGCGATGCAGACACCTCGGCATAAAAAATGTGGGAGCGGGCTTGCCCGCGATAGCGGTGTATCAGTCAAGTATGTATCGACTGACTCCCAGCTATCGCGGGCAAGCCCACTCCCACATTGATTTGTGCTGCATTCAGGAAAGAAGGGCTATTCGCCTTCATCGAAGTAGTTGTTGATCAACTTCACCAGCGCATCCAGCGCTTCCTGTTCCTGCTCACCCTCGGTCTTCAGATGAATCGTCGTGCCCTTGCCTGCGGCGAGCATCATCATGGCCATGATGCTTTTGCCATCGACCATGGATTCTGGCGTACGCCCGGCACGCACCTGGCAAGGAAACTGGCCCGCAACTCCGACGAACTTGGCCGACGCGCGGGCATGCAAGCCCAGTTTGTTGATGATTTCAATTTCCAGAGCGGGCATCGCGAAGGTGTTCCTTTCAGCTGAGGTCGCGGTGGCGAACCTGGACATTCTTGAGGGTTTGCTGCAAGACCTGGCCCAGGCGCTCGGTCAGGTAGACGGAGCGGTGATGCCCGCCAGTGCAGCCGATAGCGATGGTGACATAGGCCCGGTTGCTGGCGGCAAAGCGCGGTAGCCACTTGAGCAGGTAGCTGGAGATATCCTGGAACATCTCCTCGACATCCGGTTGCGCCGCCAGGTAATCGGCAACCGGTTGGTCCAGCCCGGACTGATCGCGCAGCTCCGGCTTCCAGTAAGGATTGGGCAGACAACGCACGTCAAATACGAGGTCGGCGTCTACCGGCATGCCCCGCTTGAAGCCAAAGGACTCAACAAGGAACGCGGTGCCGGGTTCCGGCTGGTTCAGCAGGCGCAGCTTGATGGCGTCACGCAGTTGGTAAAGGTTCAGGCTGGTGGTGTTGATCTTGAGGTCGGCCAGGTCAATGATCGGCCCCAGCAGCTTGGTCTCGTCCTCGATGGCTTCGGCCAACGAGCGGTGCGGGCTGCTCAGCGGGTGGCGGCGACGGGTTTCCGAAAAGCGCTTGAGCAGCGTTTCTTCGTCGGCATCCAGGTACAGCACGTCGCAATGGATATGCTTGGCGCGTACCTCTTCGAGCAATTCCGGGAAGCGCGTGAGGTGGCTGGGCAGGTTGCGTGCGTCAATGGACACCGCCACCAGCGGTTGTGCCAGCTCGGTATGGATCAAGGCGCGTTCTGCCAGCTCGGGCAGCAGGCCGGCCGGCAAGTTGTCGATGCAATAGAAGCCGCTGTCCTCAAGTACGTTGAGGGCCGTACTTTTACCTGAGCCGGAACGCCCGCTGACGATGATCAAACGCATGATTACTGCCCGCTTTGCTCATCCAGGACAACCTGATACAGCGCTTCATTGGTGCTGGCGCTACGCAGTTTCTTACGTACTTCTTCACGATCGAGCATGCTGGCGATCTGCCGGAGCAGCTCCAGATGCGCATCGGTGGCCGCTTCCGGGACCAGCAGGACGAACAGCAGGTCAACCGGGGCGCCGTCGATGGCGTCGAAATCAGTGGGGGCGTCCAGGTGCAACAGGGCGCTCACCGGTGTTTCACAGCCTTTTAGGCGGCAATGAGGAATAGCGATGCCGTTGCCAAAACCGGTCGAACCGAGTTTTTCACGGGCAATCAGAGCCTCGTATACATCTTGCATCACCAGCTCAGGCACTTCGCGGCTGATCAGGTTGGCAATCTGTTCGAGGGCTTTCTTTTTACTGCCACCCGGCGCGTTCACGAGTGAACGGCCGGGGGTCAGGATGGTTTCAAGTCGAATCATGGGTGGGGAGTGTTAGCGGCCTGTGCCTTGAAGAAGGCTCTGCTGCTTTTCCTTATGCTTTTTGATTTGGCGATCCAGCTTGTCGGTCAGGTCGTCAATGGCGGCATACATGTCTGAATGCTCTGCATTGGCGACTACTTCCCCGCCGGGTATACGCAAGGTGGCTTCGATTTTCTGCTTCAGCTTTTCGACAGACATGATGACTTGCACATTGGTGATCTTGTCGAAATGCCCCTCAATTCGTTTGAGTTTCTCGCTGATGTAGGCGCGCAGCGGTTCGGTCACTTCCAGTTGGTGTCCACTGATGTTGACTTGCATACAGCTTCTCCTTCGTTGCCAGTGCATAAAGCGGCGGGTAGGAGTACCCGCCACTGGAACGCTATGGCCCGCCCGTCACATCAATCGCTTACGCTCGCTGGAAGGCGCGATCCCAAGGGACTCGCGGTACTTGGCGACGGTTCGACGGGCGACCTGAATGCCTTGTGCCTCCAGTAAACCAGCGATCTTGCTGTCACTCAACGGCTTTTTCTGATTTTCCGCCGCAACGAGTTTTTTGATGATCGCGCGGATCGCCGTGGACGAGCATTCACCGCCTTCGGAGGTGCTGACGTGGCTGGAGAAAAAGTATTTCAGCTCATATATACCCCGTGGGGTATGCATGAATTTTTGGGTGGTGACCCGGGAAATGGTCGATTCGTGCATGCCCACTGCTTCGGCAATGTCATGCAGCACCAACGGTTTCATCGCCTCGTCGCCATATTCCAGGAAGCCGCGCTGATGCTCGACGATCTGGGTGGCCACTTTCATCAGGGTCTCGTTGCGGCTTTGCAGGCTCTTGATGAACCAGCGAGCCTCCTGCAACTGATTGCGCATGAAGGTGTTGTCGGCGCTGGTGTCGGCCCGGCGTACGAAACCTGCGTATTGCGGGTTGACCCGCAGGCGCGGCACTGATTCCTGGTTCAGCTCCACCAGCCAGCGCTCGTTGTCCTTGCGCACGATCACGTCGGGGACGACATACTCGGCTTCGCTGGACTCGATCTGCGAGCCGGGACGCGGGTTGAGGCTCTGTACCAGTTCGATGATCTGGCGCAGGTCATCTTCCTTGAGCTTCATCCGACGCATCAGCTGGCTGTAGTCGCGGCTGCCCAGCAGGTCGATATAGTCGGTGACCAGGCGTTGGGCTTCGGCCAGCCACGGTGTCTTGGCGGGCAGTTGGCGCAGTTGCAGCAACAGGCACTCGCTGAGGTTGCGCGCGCCGATGCCGGCGGGCTCGAACTGCTGGATGCGGTGCAGGACCGCCTCGATTTCGTCCAGCTCGATGTCCAGTTCCGGGTCGAAAGCCTCGAGGATTTCTTCGAGGGTCTCGTCCAGGTAGCCCTGATTGTTGATGCAGTCGATCAGGGTCACCGCGATCAAGCGATCGGTGTCGGACATCGGGGCAAGGTTCAGTTGCCACAGCAAGTGGCTCTGCAGGCTTTCGCCGACGGAGGTGCGGGTGGTGAAGTCCCACTCGTCATCGTCGTTGCTGGGCAGGCTGCTGGCGCTGGTCTGGTAGACATCTTCCCAGGCCGTATCCACCGGCAGTTCATTGGGAATGCGTTCGTTCCATTCGCCTTCTTCCAGGTTATCCACCGTGGGTGCGGTTTCCTGGTAGGACGGTTCCTGGACGTCGGGATTGGGTTTTTGCTCTATGTTGTCGGCCAGTGGGTCGGCATTATCGAAGTCGTCGCCTTCTTCCTGGCGTTCGAGCATCGGGTTGGACTCCAGGGCCTCCTGGATTTCCTGTTGCAGGTCCAGGGTCGACAATTGGAGCAGGCGGATGGCCTGTTGCAGCTGCGGTGTCATCGTCAGCTGCTGGCCCATTCTCAGGACTAGCGATGGTTTCATGGCAGGGGCTTAACACCTTATTCGCCGGCGCAATGCGCCATCCACGACAGGGCGCGTGAGCGCCAAACATAAGCAAATTATATGCCTGATATCGGGGGCTTTGCCTAGAGCGCGGTAACAATAAAAACAATAAGGTTTTTATTGACTCCCGCGCCTGATGGCGAATGTCCTGACACCCCAGTGGTTACAGGCGGAACTCGTGCCCCAGATACACTTCCTTGACCAGTTCGTTGGCCAGGATGGTGGCGGAGTCGCCTTCGGCAATCAGTTGGCCGTCGTTGACGATATACGCGGTTTCGCAGATATCCAGGGTCTCACGCACGTTGTGGTCGGTGATCAGCACGCCGATCCCCTTGGCCTTGAGGTGATGGATAATCTGCTTGATGTCGCCTACCGAAATCGGGTCGACACCGGCGAAGGGTTCGTCCAGCAGGATGAACTTAGGTGCGGTGGCCAGGGCGCGGGCGATTTCCACGCGGCGCCGCTCGCCGCCGGACAGGCTCATGCCGAGGTTGTCGCGAATATGGTTGATGTGGAACTCCTGCAGCAGGCTTTCCAGCTCCTGGCGGCGTCCGTCGCGATCCAGTTCCTTGCGGGTTTCCAGGATCGCCATGATGTTGTCGGACACTGACAGTTTGCGGAAGATCGACGCCTCCTGGGGGAGATAGCCGATACCGGCCCGCGCACGGCCGTGCATGGGCTGGTGGCTGACGTCCAGGTCGTCGATCAATACACGGCCCTGGTCCGCCTGGACCAGGCCGACGATCATGTAGAAGCAGGTGGTCTTGCCGGCACCATTGGGGCCAAGCAGGCCGACGATCTGGCCGCTGTCGATCGACAGGCTGACGTCGCGCACGACCTGACGGCTTTTATAGGCCTTGGCCAGATGCTGGGCTTTCAGGGTTGCCATTACTGGGCCTTCTTCTTCGGCTGGATAACCATGTCGATGCGCGGACGTGGCGCAGTGACCTTGGTGCCATTGGCGCGGCCGGCAGTGGCGACTTGCTTGACGGTGTCATAGACGATTTTCTCGCCTTCGGTCGAGTTGCCGTCGCTGCTGATCACTTTGGCGCGGTCAGTCAGTACGATGCGGTTCTGCGGCGCGTGATACTGGATGGTCACGCCGTAGCCTTTGATCGGACCTGGATCGGCGGCGTTTTGCTTCTGTTCGAAGTAGGCAAGGTTGCCCACCGAAGTCACGACGTCGATGTCGCCGGCCGGAGTACGGGTCAGGGTCACGGTGTTACCGGTAATCTTCATCGAACCTTGGGTGATGATGACGTCGCCCTTGTAGGTCGCGACACCTTGCTTGTCATCCAGCTGCGCATCGTCAGCCTGAATGTGGATCGGTTGCTGGCTATCGTTCGGCAGAGCCCAGGCGCTCACGCTTCCCAGTGCTGCGCCCAGACCGAGCAAAATAGGGAGGGTTTTAACGAGCCTCATACTGTCCTCTTACGTTCGATAGCAGGTGTATCCTGCTTTCTTTCAAATACGCTTTCATTCCCTTGCCAGTCGATACACCGCCAGCGCCGTCGATTCTAACGTCTTGCTCGGTCTGCGCATATTGCTTCTGTGGGAATACGGTCATGCGACTGCTGGTAATGATGGTGTCGCGCTTCTGGGCGTCGGTGCGCGCAACGCGCACCGAGTCGATCAGTTCCACTTCGGTGCCGTCCGGGTTGACCTCGCCACGCTTGCTGGTGACGTGCCACGGGAACTCGGTGCCGCGATACAGGTTCAGGTCCGGATTGGTCAGCAATGTGACCTCGGAAGCCTTCAGGTGTTCGACCTTGTCCGACGTCATTTCGTATTGCACCTTGCCGTCAGGCAGGAACTGCACGCTGTAGGCGTTGGTGGCGTAATAGTCGATGGCGCCCTGGTCGACCTGCGCAACAGGCTGGTCGAGGAAGCGCTCCGGGCTGATATTCCAGTAGCCCACCGCGAGGAACAGCGCGGCGATGGCTCCGAATATCAGGAAGTTGCGAATCTTTTTACTCAGCATAGAGGGCTCTATAGGTAGGCGGCGTGGGCCGCTTCAAGGCTGCCCTGGGCACGCAGGATCAGTTCGCAGAACTCGCGGGCGGCGCCTTCGCCGCCGCGGGCCTGGGTAATGCCGTGGGCGTGTTCGCGAACAAACGACGCGGCATTGGCTACAGCCATGCCCAGGCCGACGCGGCGAATCACCGGCAAGTCAGGCAAATCATCGCCCAGATAGGCGACCTGCTCATAGCTTAGGTTGAGTTTGCCAAGAAGCTCGTCCAGAACCACGAGTTTATCCTCACGGCCCTGGTAGAGGTAAGGAATCCCCAGGTTTTGTGCGCGGCGCTCCACGACCGGGGTCTTGCGACCACTGATGATCGCGGTTTGTACGCCAGAGGCCATCAGCATCTTGATGCCCTGGCCGTCCAGGGTATTGAACGTCTTGAATTCGCTGCCGTCTTCGAGGAAGTACAGGCGACCGTCGGTCAGCACGCCATCCACGTCGAAAATCGCCAGTTTGATGGCCTTGCCCCGTTGCAACAGGTCGGTGTTCATTTACATCACTCCCGCGCGCAGCAAATCGTGCATGTTCAGGGCGCCAATCGGGTGATCGGCATCATCGACCACCACCAGGGCGCCGATTTTGTGGTCTTCCATGATCTTCAGGGCTTCAGCCGCGAGCATTTCGGCGCGGGCGGTCTTGCCGTGAGGGGTCATGACTTGATCAATGGTGGCGGTATGGATATCAATGGTGCGGTCCAGGGTGCGACGCAGGTCACCGTCGGTGAAGACCCCGGCCAGGCGCCCGTCGGCCTCAAGGATCACGGTCATGCCCAGGCCCTTGCGGGTCATTTCCATCAAGGCATCCTTGAGCAGGGTGCCACGTTGTACCTGTGGCAGCTCGTCACCCGCATGCATCACGTTTTCCACTTTCAGCAGCAGGCGACGGCCGAGGGCGCCACCGGGGTGGGAAAAGGCGAAGTCTTCGGCGGTAAAACCACGGGCTTCCAGCAGGGCCACGGCCAGCGCGTCGCCCATGACCAGGGCGGCGGTGGTGGAGGAGGTGGGCGCCAGGTTAAGCGGGCAGGCCTCATGGGCCACATGCACGTTCAGGTTCACTTCGGCGGCCTTGGCCAGCGTCGAGTCCGGGTTGCCGGTCATGCTGATCAGCTTGATGCCCAGGCGCTTGATCAGGGGCAGCAGGGTCACGATTTCGTTGGTGGTGCCGGAGTTGGACAGGGCGAGGATCACGTCATCGCGGGTGATCATGCCCATGTCACCATGGCTGGCTTCGGCCGGGTGCACGAAAAACGCCGTGGTGCCGGTACTGGCCAGGGTGGCGGCAATCTTGTTGCCGACATGGCCTGACTTGCCCATGCCGACCACGACAACCCGGCCTTTACTGGCCAGGATCATCTCGCAGGCGCGTACGAAATCTGCGTCGATATGGGCCAGCAAGCCTTCTACGGCTTCAAGCTCGAGGCGGATGGTGCGTTGTGCGGATTGAATAAGGTCGCTGGATTGGCTCATGTCTGAAATCGTATAGCCTGACGAAAAGTCGGCGATTATAGCGGTAATGATCAATTCCCTCACGCAAGTTCGTCAGGCGTTGTTCTACTTAAGAGTGAGATCGCTCTCAAATGCGCAATTACCTGTCCTCTTTCTGAACAAGCACAGCTCCGGCCTTGGGCGCTTTATGTCAGCAGTGATATAGTTCGCCGCCAGTTCGGTCCGCGCAGCGCACATGTGTCTAACTGTCGCAAGCAGTTGTCCCAAGCATGGTGTCTGAGTGAGAAGCTGCATCCCAAGGAGTTTAGATGAGTGCCGATAACGCCTACGCGGTCGAGCTGAAGGGTCTTTCCTTCAAGCGCGGTACGCGCAGCATCTTCAATAATGTCGATATTCGCATTCCCCGCGGCAAGGTGACGGGCATCATGGGCCCTTCCGGCTGCGGCAAGACGACCCTGCTGCGCCTGATGGGCATGCAACTGCGGCCTACCGCCGGGGAAGTCTGGGTCAATGGCCAGAACCTGCCGACCCTGTCGCGCAGCGATCTGTTCGATGCGCGCAAGCACATGGGTGTGCTGTTCCAGAGCGGTGCACTGTTCACCGACCTCGACGTTTTCGAAAACGTCGCGTTCCCGTTGCGGGTGCATACCCAACTGTCGGAAGAAATGATCCGTGACATTGTGTTGTTGAAGCTGCAGGCCGTAGGGCTTCGCGGTGCCATCGACCTGATGCCGGATGAGCTTTCTGGTGGTATGAAGCGGCGCGTGGCTCTGGCGCGGGCGATTGCCCTCGACCCGCAGATCCTCATGTATGACGAGCCGTTCGTCGGCCAGGACCCTATCGCCATGGGCGTATTGGTGCGCCTGATCCGCCTGCTCAATGACGCGCTGGGTATCACCAGCATCGTGGTTTCCCATGACTTGGCCGAAACCGCGAGCATTGCCGACTACCTCTATGTCGTCGGCGATGGCCAGGTATTGGGGCAGGGCACGCCTGAAGAACTGATGAACGCCGATAACCCGCGTATTCGCCAATTCATGACCGGCGACCCTGATGGCCCGGTGCCTTTTCATTTTCCGGCAGCGGATTACCGCGCAGATCTTCTGGGGAAGCGCTGATGCGCAAGATATCTTTAATCGAGAAGGTGCGCCTTTTCGGTCGTTCCGGCATCGACATTGTCGAAGTGCTCGGGCGTTCGACGATTTTCCTGTTTCACGCCTTGCTTGGCCGCGGTGGTATCGGCGGTGGTTTTGGCTTGCTGCTCAAGCAACTGCACTCGGTGGGCGTGATGTCACTGGTGATCATCGTGGTTTCCGGGGTGTTCATCGGCATGGTGCTGGCGTTGCAGGGCTTCAATATCCTGTCCAGCTACGGTTCCGAGCAGGCGGTGGGGCAGATGGTTGCACTGACGCTGCTGCGTGAGCTGGGGCCGGTGGTCACCGCCTTGCTGTTTGCCGGTCGCGCCGGCTCTGCGTTGACCGCCGAGATCGGCAACATGAAGGCCACCGAGCAACTGTCCAGCCTGGAAATGATCGGTGTGGACCCGCTCAAGTACATTGTTGCCCCGCGCCTGTGGGCCGGCTTCATCTCCCTGCCACTGCTGGCAATGATTTTCAGCGTGGTCGGGATCTGGGGCGGTTCGTGGGTGGCGGTGGACTGGCTGGGGGTCTACGACGGCTCCTACTGGGCCAACATGCAAAACAGCGTGACCTTCAGCGGTGACGTGCTCAATGGCATTATCAAGAGCATCGTCTTCGCCTTCGTCGTGACTTGGATCGCCGTATTCCAGGGCTATGACTGTGAACCCACTTCAGAAGGGATCAGTCGAGCCACTACCAAGACCGTTGTGTACGCCTCGCTGGCGGTACTGGGCCTTGACTTCATTTTGACCGCCTTGATGTTTGGAGATTTCTGATGCAAAACCGCACTGTGGAAATCGGTGTAGGCCTTTTCTTGTTGGCTGGCATCCTGGCTTTGCTGTTGCTCGCCCTGCGAGTCAGCGGCTTGTCGGCCAGCTCGGGCGCCGATACCTATAAACTTTACGCCTACTTCGACAATATCGCCGGTTTGACGGTCAGATCCAAAGTGACCATGGCCGGTGTGACCATCGGCAAGGTCACAGCAATCGATCTGGACCGCGACAGCTTCACCGGCCGCGTGACCCTGCAACTGGACAAGAAGGTAGATAACCTGCCGACTGACTCCACAGCGTCCATCCTCACGGCCGGTCTGCTGGGCGAGAAGTACATCGGTATCAGCGTGGGCGGGGAAGAAGCCTTGCTCAAGGATGGTTCGACCATTCATGACACACAGTCGTCGTTGGTATTAGAGGACCTGATCGGTAAATTCCTGCTTAATACGGTTAGTAAAGACGCCAAATGAGGAGTTTGTTCATGATCTCAACCTTGCGACGTGGCCTGTTGGTGCTGTTGGCAGCCTTGCCATTGATGGCTAACGCCGTGGCGGCACCTTCGGCGCACGACATTATTGATAGAACCACCAAAGAGCTGCTGGCTGACCTTGCCGCGAACAAGGAGCAGTACAAGCAGAGCCCGAGCGCGTTCTACGATGCCCTCAACGGTATCGTGGGCCCGGTGGTCGACGCTGACGGCATCTCGCGCAGCATCATGACCGTCAAGTATTCGCGTAAAGCTACGCCTGCGCAGATGCAGCGCTTCCAGGAAAACTTCAAGCGCAGCCTGATGCAGTTCTACGGCAACGCCCTGCTGGAATACAACAACCAGGGTATCGTCGTTTCCCCGGCCAAGGATGAGTCTGGCAACCGCACCAGCGTGGATATGCAGGTCAAGGGCAACAATGGCTCGATCTATCCGGTTTCCTACACCCTTGAGAAAATCAACGGTGAGTGGAAAGTGCGCAACGTGATCATCAACGGCATCAACATCGGCAAGCTGTTCCGTGATCAGTTCGCCGATGCCATGCAGCGCAATGGCAACAACCTGGACAAGACCATTGATGGCTGGGCCGGCGAAGTGGCCAAGGCCAAGGAAGTGACCGAAGAAGCTGCAGAGAAGCAGGCCCCATGACTGAGTCGGCTGTTCGTCAAGGCCAGGCCGGCGAGCTGCTCCTCAGTGGCGTGCTCGACTACAGCACCGGGCCGGCCCTGCGTAAGCAGGGCCAGGCACTGATCAATGCCAGCACTGCGCCGGCATTGGTCCTCGATTGCTCGGCGGTGGTGAAGTCCAGCAGTGTTGGCTTGTCATTGCTCTTGTGTTTCCTACGTGACGCCGCGGCGGTCAACAAACCTATCAGTATTCGCGCATTACCCGAGGATATGCGTGAAATTGCCCAGGTTTGTGGTCTGGCCGAGCTGTTGGCGCATCCTTAATACACATTATTGAAGAAGCCCCCCGTCAGAGTCCTGCTATGCGGGGTTCGCAGGCGCGGGGCTTTTTTGTATGATGTGCGACCCGCGCGCACTTGGCGCCGATAGAGGTTGAGCATGCAGGCCCTAGAAGTTAAAAGCTTCCTTGAAGGAAAGCTGCCGAATACTGAGGTTGCAGTTGAAGGCGAAGGCTGCAATTTCCAGCTGAACGTGATTAGCGATGAACTGGCGGCATTGAGCCCGGTCAAGCGTCAGCAGCAGATCTATGCCCATTTGAACCCGTGGATCACCGATGGCAGCATCCATGCGGTCACTATGAAATTTTTCAGCCGCGCGGCCTGGGCCGAGCGCACCTGAGCCCCCAAGGCGTCGAGATTCTTATGGATAAATTGATTATTACCGGCGGTGCCCGTCTTGATGGCGAAATCCGTATCTCCGGGGCTAAAAACTCGGCCTTGCCGATCCTGGCCGCCACCTTGCTGTGCGATGGCCCGGTTACCGTAGCCAACCTGCCGCACCTGCACGACATCACCACCATGATCGAGCTGTTCGGTCGCATGGGCATTGAGCCGGTGATCGACGAGAAGCTGTCGGTCGAAATCGACCCGCGCACCATCAAGACCCTGATCGCACCGTACGAACTGGTGAAAACCATGCGTGCCTCGATCCTGGTACTGGGTCCGATGGTTGCCCGTTTCGGCGAAGCCGAAGTGGCACTGCCTGGCGGTTGCGCCATTGGTTCGCGTCCGGTGGACCTGCACATCCGTGGTCTTGAAGCCATGGGTGCGACCATCGACGTCGAAGGTGGCTACATCAAGGCCAAGGCGCCGGAAGGCGGCCTGCGTGGTGCAAACTTCTTCTTTGATACCGTCAGCGTGACCGGTACCGAGAACATCATGATGGCCGCTGCCCTGGCCAATGGCCGCAGCGTCCTGCAAAACGCCGCGCGCGAGCCGGAAGTGGTCGACCTGGCCAACTTCCTGATCGCCATGGGTGCCAACATCACTGGCGCCGGCACCGACACCATCACCATCGACGGTGTGAAACGCCTGCACTCGGCCACCTACAAAGTGATGCCGGACCGTATCGAGACCGGTACCTACCTGGTTGCGGCTGCCGTGACCGGTGGTCGCGTCAAGGTCAAGGACACCGATCCGACCATCCTTGAAGCGGTCCTGGAAAAGCTGCGCGAAGCCGGTGCCGAAATCACCACCGGCGAAGACTGGATCGAGCTGGACATGCACGGCAAGCGGCCAAAAGCCGTCAACGTGCGTACCGCTCCGTACCCGGCGTTCCCGACCGACATGCAGGCGCAGTTCATTTCCCTGAACGCGATTGCCGAAGGCACTGGTGCGGTCATCGAGACCATCTTCGAAAACCGCTTCATGCACGTGTACGAACTGCACCGCATGGGCGCCAAGATCCAGGTCGAAGGCAACACTGCCATCGTCACCGGTATCGAGCAGCTCAAGGGCGCGCCAGTGATGGCCACCGACCTGCGGGCTTCGGCCAGCCTGGTGATTTCGGCGTTGTGCGCTGACGGTGACACCCTGATCGATCGCATCTACCACATAGATCGTGGCTACGAGTGCATCGAAGAAAAACTGCAGATGCTTGGCGCGAAAATCCGCCGCGTACCGGGCTAACCCCCACTGCTCGGGCGCAGGGAAGCGCCCGCCCGAGGTGTGCACAGGCACGCCTCGGCTGAATTTGTTTCAAATCGAGGCTGTAATGGCCTCGATCTGTGTCTGGCGCCATTTGCGACCGGACAGCAATAGCCTGATGAAGGATTGACGTTTCCCATGTTGACCATCGCACTGTCCAAGGGCCGCATCCTTGACGATACTTTGCCGCTTCTGGCTGAAGCGGGCATCGTGCCGACCGAGAATCCGGACAAGAGCCGCAAGCTGATCATCCCCACGACCCAGGACGACGTTCGCCTGTTGATCGTGCGTGCTACCGACGTGCCGACCTACGTTGAACATGGCGCCGCCGACCTCGGTGTCGCCGGTAAAGACGTGCTGATGGAATACGGCGGCCAGGGCCTGTACGAGCCGCTGGACCTGCGTATCGCCCTGTGCAAGCTGATGACCGCCGGCCGTGTCGGTGACGTCGAGCCAAAAGGCCGCCTGCGGGTGGCCACCAAGTTCGTCAACGTCGCCAAGCGTTATTACGCCGAGCAAGGCCGTCAGGTCGATATCATCAAGCTCTATGGCTCGATGGAGCTGGCGCCGCTGATCGGCCTGGCCGACAAGATCATCGACGTGGTCGACACCGGCAACACCCTGCGCGCCAATGGCCTGGAACCCCAGGACTTTATCGCTGACATCAGCTCTCGCCTGATCGTCAACAAAGCTTCGATGAAAATGCAACACGCCCGGATCCAGGCGTTGATCGACACCCTGCGCAAGGCAGTGGAGTCTCGACACCGCGGTTGACTCACCTGCGCGGCCCTAGGTCGCGCCCGTCTATCCGCCTCATAGCCAGAATTCTCAGGTGCCCAAGCGGAAACGACTGCTAGTTTAGGGCGCCTGAGTTTTTGCCAATTCTATTGAGGCCCTCGCTATGACCACGTCCACTGCAATTGCCCGACTCAACGCTGCCGACCCGGATTTCGCCCATCATCTGGATCATCTGCTGAGCTGGGAAAGTGTGTCCGACGACTCGGTCAACCAGCGGGTGCTCGACATCATCAAGGCCGTGCGCGAGCGCGGCGATGCGGCGCTGGTGGACTTTACCCGCCAGTTCGACGGCCTGGACGTCAAGTCCATGGCCGACCTGATCCTGCCCCGCGAACGCCTGGAACTGGCCCTGACGCGCATCACCGCGCCGCAGCGCGAAGCCCTGGAAGTCGCAGCGGCGCGGGTGCGCAGCTACCACGAAAAACAGAAACAGGACTCCTGGAGCTACACCGAAGCCGATGGCACGGTGCTGGGCCAGAAAGTCACACCGCTGGACCGCGCCGGCCTGTACGTGCCGGGCGGCAAGGCTTCATACCCGTCGTCGGTGCTGATGAATGCCATTCCCGCCAAAGTGGCGGGTGTGACCGAGGTGGTCATGGTGGTCCCGACCCCGCGCGGTGAAATCAACGAACTGGTGCTGGCCGCTGCCTGCATCGCCGGCGTTGACCGAGTGTTCACCATCGGGGGGGCCCAGGCCGTCGCCGCGTTGGCCTATGGCACCGAAAGCGTGCCGAAAGTCGACAAGGTGGTCGGCCCCGGCAACATCTACGTTGCCACTGCCAAGCGCCATGTGTTTGGCCAGGTCGGTATCGACATGATCGCTGGCCCCTCGGAAATCCTCGTGGTGTGCGACGGCCAGACCGATCCGGACTGGATTGCCATGGACCTGTTCTCCCAGGCCGAGCACGACGAAGACGCCCAGGCGATCCTGGTCAGCCCCGACGCCGAGTTCCTCGACAAGGTGGCGGCGAGCATCAATAAGCTGCTGCCGACCATGGAGCGTGCCGAGATTATCGAGAAGTCGATCAATGGCCGGGGTGCGTTGATCCTGGTGCGTGACATGGAGCAGGCCATCGAAGTGGCCAACCGCATCGCCCCCGAGCATTTGGAGCTGTCGGTGGCCGACCCACAGGCCTGGCTGCCGTCGATTCGTCACGCCGGTGCGATCTTCATGGGCCGCCACACCAGCGAAGCCCTGGGCGACTACTGCGCGGGCCCCAACCACGTGTTGCCGACCTCCGGTACAGCGCGATTCTCGTCGCCGCTGGGGGTGTATGACTTCCAGAAGCGCTCGTCGATCATCTTTTGCTCGCCACAAGGTGCTTCCGAGCTGGGCAAGACCGCCTCGGTGCTGGCCCGTGGTGAATCGTTGAGCGCGCACGCCCGCAGCGCCGAATACCGCATCGTCAAGGGAGAGTAAGACATGAGCAAATTCTGGAGCCCTTTCGTCAAGGACCTCGTGCCTTACGTGCCCGGCGAGCAGCCGAAGCTGACCAAGCTGGTCAAGCTCAACACCAATGAAAACCCCTACGGCCCGTCGCCCAAGGCGCTGGCAGCGATGCAGGCCGAGTTGAACGACAACCTGCGTTTGTACCCCGACCCCAACAGCGACCTGCTCAAGCAGGCCGTGGCCAAGTACTACGGGGTGGATGGGAGCAAGGTATTCCTCGGTAACGGTTCCGACGAAGTCCTGGCGCATATCTTCCACGGTCTGTTCCAGCACGACCTGCCACTGCTGTTCCCGGATATCAGCTACAGCTTCTACCCGGTGTACTGCGGGCTGTATGGCATCACCTCGGCCCCGGTGCCGCTGGATGAGCAGTTCCAGATCCGCGTGGCGGACTACGCCAAGCCTAATGGCGGGATCATCTTCCCCAACCCGAACGCGCCGACCGGCTGCGTGATGGCGCTGGACGCGGTGGAGCAGCTCCTCAAGGCCAGCCCGGATTCGGTGGTGGTGGTCGATGAAGCCTATATCGACTTCGGCGGCGAAACCGCCATCAGCCTGGTGGACCGCTACCCCAACCTGCTGGTGACCCAGACCCTCTCCAAGTCGCGCTCACTGGCCGGTTTGCGGGTAGGCCTGGCGGTGGGCCACCCGGACCTGATCGAGGCGCTGGAGCGGGTCAAGAACAGCTTCAACTCCTATCCACTGGATCGCCTGGCGATTGTCGGCGCGGCGGCGGCCTTCGAAGACCGTGAATACTTCGAGAAGACCTGCCAACTGGTGATCGATAGCCGCGAGACGCTTGTGGCGCAGTTGCGAGAGAAGGGCTTTGAGGTGTTGCCGTCAGCGGCCAACTTCATCTTTGCCCGCCACCCACGGCACGACGCGGCCGGCCTGGCGGCCAAGTTGCGGGAGCAAGGGGTGATCGTGCGGCACTTCAAGCAGGAGCGGATTGCCCAGTTCCTGCGGATCAGCATCGGGACGCCTGAGCAGAACCAGGCGTTGATTGATGGTTTGGGTGATCTTTAAGGCTTGAATCTATATGGGCTGGACGGGCCTCATCGCGAGCAAGCCCGGCTCCCGCATGGAAATGCATTCCAATGTGGGAGCCGGGCTTGCCCGCGATGAGGCCATCAGCTACACCGACACTCCGTAGCCTTTAGAGCAACGGCTCGTCCGGCTTCTTGTGCTTCCAGCCATCATTGCCCGGCAGCAGCAGGTTCAAACCAATCGCTACCACGGCGCACAGGGCGATGCCCTTCAGGCCGAAATCATCGGGACCGGTACCGGTGCCGATCAGCACACCGCCAATCCCGAACACCAGGGTCACCGACACAATCACCAGATTGCGCGCCTCACCCAGGTCGATCTTGTGACGGATCAGGGTGTTCATCCCCACCGCGGCAATCGAGCCGAACAACAGGCATAGAATCCCGCCCATCACCGGCACCGGAATGCTCTGCAGCAGCGCGCCGAACTTACCGACAAAGGCCAGGGTGATGGCAAATACCGCCGCCCAGGTCATGATTTTCGGGTTGTAGTTCTTGGTCAGCATCACCGCGCCGGTCACTTCGGCGTAAGTGGTGTTGGGCGGGCCGCCGAACAGGCCAGCCGTGGTGGTGGCGATACCGTCGCCCAACAGCGTGCGATGCAGGCCGGGCTTTTTCAGGTAGTCACGACCGGTCACGCTACCCACGGCAATCACGCCGCCGATGTGTTCAATGGCCGGCGCCAGGGCCACCGGGACGATGAACAGAATCGCCTGCCAGTTGAATTCCGGCGCGGTGAAGTGGGGCAGGGCAAACCACGGTGCGGCGGCGATCTTCGCGGTGTCGACCACGCCGAAGTAGAACGACATGCCAAAACCCACCAGCACCCCGGCAATGATCGGCACCAGGCGGAAAATGCCCTTGCCGAACACGGCCACGATCAGCGTGGTCAGCAGCGCGGGCATCGAGATCAGCATTGCCGTCTGGTAAGGGATCAACTCGGCACCGTCACCCGACTTGCCCATTGCCATGTTCGCGGCAATCGGCGCCATGGCCAGGCCGATGGAGATGATCACCGGCCCGATCACCACGGGCGGCAGCAGCCGGTCGATAAAACCGGTGCCCTTGATCTTCACGGCGAGGCCGAGGAAGGTGTAGACGAAACCCGCCGCCATCACCCCGCCCATGGTCGCCGCGAGGCCGAACTGGCCCTTGGCGAGAATGATCGGGGTGATAAACGCAAAGCTCGATGCCAGGAACACCGGCACTTGGCGCCCGGTGACAATCTGGAACAACAACGTGCCAAGGCCTGCGGTAAACAGTGCAACGTTTGGATCAAGACCTGTGATCAGCGGCATCAACACCAGCGCGCCAAATGCTACGAAGAGCATTTGTGCGCCAGACAGGATCTGGCGCCAAAGCGGGTCGTTGAATTCATCCTGCATGTTCACGCGTCCTTCTGCTTGGTGCCGAAGATCTTGTCGCCAGCATCGCCCAGGCCCGGAATGATGTAGCCGTGCTCGTTCAGGCGCTCATCAATGGACGCGGTGTAAATCACTACATCCGGGTGAGCTTTTTCTACGGCGGCGATACCTTCGGGTGCCGCTACCAGCACCATGGCGCGGATATCCTTGCAACCGGCTTTCTTCAGCAGGTCGATGGTAGCGACCATGGAGCTACCGGTGGCCAGCATCGGGTCGATGATCATCGCCAGGCGCTCGTCAATCTCGGGGACGAGTTTTTCCAGGTAGGTGTGGGCCTGCAGGGTTTCTTCGTTGCGGGCTACGCCCACAGCGCTGACCTTGGCGCCCGGGATCAGGCTCAGCACGCCTTCAAGCATGCCGATACCGGCGCGCAGGATCGGCACCACGGTAATTTTCTTGCCAGCGATTTTCTCGACCTGGACGGGACCGCACCAACCGGGGATCTCGTAGTTTTCCAGGGGTAAATCTTTGGTGGCTTCGTAGGTGAGCAACGCTCCGACTTCCTGAGCAAGCTCACGGAAGTTCTTCGTGCTAATGTCGGCGCGGCGCATAAGGCCGAGCTTGTGTCGGATCAGCGGGTGGCGGATCTCACGGATGGGCATGGGGAAAGGCTCCGGCGGCGGGCAAAAAAACCGGCCTAGATTAATCTATCCGAGGGTGTTGTCCTATAGACAACCAGTACGTTAGTCCATAAAGGCTTGAACGTTGCGTCCCAGAGGCGTACCTTCGCCCGCTTTTCTTGCCACAGTACCCCTGGAGAGCGCCATGTCCGCTGATCTCGAGCATATCCGTCAAATCATGCGCGAGGCTGACTGCCTGTACACCGAAGCACAAGTCGAAGAGGCTATCGCCAAGGTCGGCGCGCACATCACCCGTGAAATGGCTGAAACCAACCCGGTGGTGTTCTGTGTGATGAACGGCGGTCTTATTTTCGCCGGCAAATTGCTGACGCATCTGCAATTCCCGCTGGAAGCGTCCTACCTGCACGCCACGCGCTATCGTAATGAAACCAGTGGCGGCGACCTGTTCTGGAAAGCCAAGCCGGAAGTGTCGTTCATCGACCGCGACGTCTTGATCATCGACGACATCCTCGACGAAGGTCACACCCTGGGCGCGATTGTCGACTTCTGCAAACACGCCGGCGCGCGCAACGTGCACACCGCCGTGCTGATCGACAAAGACCACGACCGCAAGGCCCGCCCGGACCTGAAGGCCAATTACGTCGGCCTGCCGTGCATCGACCGCTACATCTTCGGTTACGGCATGGATTACAAAGGCTACTGGCGCAATGCCAATGGCATCTTTGCTGTGAAGGGGATGTAAGTCGTGGCGCGTTTTCTTGATCAGTCGCTGTTTGCCGAATTGGCCGAGAAAGCCGCCGCCAACCCCCGTGGCCGGCAGAACGTCAACTTCCACCAGATGGAAGAGCCGTGCCATCGCATGGCTGTCGGTTTGCAGCCACACACCTATGTGCAGCCCCATCGTCATCTCACCGCTGACAAGGCCGAGACCCTGCTGGTACTCAAGGGGCGCCTGGGTATTTTGATTTTCAGCGAGTCTGGCGCGGTTCTGGAGCGGCGCATCTTGCAGGCCGGTGGCGATTGCCAGGGCGTTGATCTGTCGCCAGGGGTTTTCCACGGTCTGGTGGTGCTTGAGCCAGACACGGTGATGTTCGAGTGCAAGGCAGGCCCTTATCGCCCGGTGGGCGAGGGCGAACTGGCGACCTGGGCACCCCGGGAAGGCGAAGCCGGCATGGCTGAGTATCATCGCTGGATGCTGGCCCAGTTCGATTGAACCTGGCAGCGGAAAAAAGGTGGGTGGGGTTTGTGTGGGAGCGGGCTTGCCCGCGATGGCGGAGTGGCAGGTTAGATATATTCGACTGACCCACCGCCATCGCGGGCAAGCCCGCTCCCACATTAGAGCTTCGTGGCTTCCGAACCTTGTGTCCCGCAGGTAGACTTCTACCCCCGTGTACATGTCTGCAGGCTGGAGTCGGCAATGCGTAAAGATAAGAAACAAGTGATTGGTGACGAGATCGGCGACGATCAGATCAAGCTGTTCCTGGATTTTGAACCGGTCGACGCCACTTCACCGTCCCTGCACAAGCTGATCAAAGCCTATCGCGGCCTGCGCATCGACGATTTCGAGCGGTTCCTGGGCTTTTTCAAGGAAGCCGGGCTGGACCTCGACGGTAAGGACGAGCATGGCCAGACCTTCGTCGATCTGATCAAGGACCAGCGCAACGCTGACGAGTACATCGAGCTGATCAAAATCGCTCGCGGCTGAATAGCCAGGACATAAAAAAACGCCCCGTTCTCAGCACGAGAGCGGGGCGATCGTTCCCACGCTCTGCGTGGGAATGCATCCGGTGACGCTACGCGTCACGACCTCAAGCGTAGCTTTCGGCCTCGCTTCCTTGCTCAACCAACTCCAGGCTGATGTTGTTCTGCACGCTGATCTTGCGATACAGCTCGGCATCGGTTTCCAGGACTTTTTCCCGGGCCGGGAAGATTTCCTGCAACTTGGCCGCCCATTCACCGGCCGCCTGGGCCGGGAAGCAGCGTTCGATCAGTTCCAGCATGATCGAAACAGTCACCGAAGCCCCTGGGGACGCACCTAGCAGCGCCGCCAGCGAACCGTCTTTGGCCGCGACCAACTCGGTACCGAATTGCAGCACGCCGCCTTTCTTCGGATCCTTCTTGATGATCTGCACCCGTTGACCAGCCACTTCCAGGCGCCAGTCCTCGGCTTTGGCTTCGGGATAGAAGCGGCGCAGGGACTCCAGGCGCTGCTCCATGGACTGCATCACTTCGCTGACCAGGTACTTGGTCAGGTCCATGTTGTCCCGGGCCACGGCCAGCATCGGGCCGATATTGCCGAGGCGAATCGACATGGGCAGGTCAAGGAACGAGCCGAACTTGAGGAACTTGGTGGTGAAGCCAGCGTATGGCCCGAACAGCAGGGATTTCTTGCCATCCACCACGCGGGTGTCCAGGTGCGGCACCGACATCGGCGGCGAACCCACGGCGGCCTGGCTGTAGACCTTGGCCTGGTGCAGCTTGACCACTTCCGGGTTGTCGCAACGCAGCCATTGGCCGCTGACCGGGAAGCCGCCGAAACCTTTGCTTTCTTCAATACCCGAGGCTTGCAGCAGCGGCAGGGCCGCGCCGCCGGCGCCGAGGAACACGAACTTGGCGTCGACATTGCGCGTGTTGCCGCTGTTGACGTCCTTGATGCTCACGGTCCAGCCGGCGCCATTGCGCTTGAGGCCGGTAACGCGCTTGCTGTACTTGACGTGGGCATCTGCCGAGCTGCTCAGGTGCGCGAGCAATTGGTTGGTCAGGGCGCCGAAGTTGACGTCGGTACCGTTCATCACGCGGGTCGCGGCGATTTTCTCGTCGGCCGGGCGGCCCGGCATCATCAGCGGCATCCACTCGGCCATTTCTGCACGGTCTTCGGTGTAGTGCATATCCGAGAACGCGTGGTGCTGGCTGAGGGTTTCAAAGCGTTTCTTGAGGAACGACACGCCTTTTTCGCCCTGCACGAAGCTCAGGTGCGGCACGGGGCTGATAAAGGACTTGGACGAGCCAAAGGTGCCTTTTTTGGTCAGATACGCCCAGAACTGCTTCGACACTTCAAACTGGGTGTTGATGTGCACGGCTTTCTTGATGTCGATGGAGCCGTCACCCGCCTGCGGGGTGTAGTTCAGCTCGCACAGCCCGGCGTGACCGGTACCGGCATTGTTCCACGGGTTGGAACTCTCCGCGGCACCCGAATCCATCAGCTCAACGACTTCCAGCTTGAGGCCGGGGTCGAGCTCCTTGAGCAGTACGGCGAGGGTGGCACTCATGATGCCCGCACCTACCAGTACTACGTCGACTGCTTCGTTATGCGCCATTTAACGCGTCTCCAAAATCTGCAGCACCAAATTGACGGCATGGCTGCCAGGAGTGACGGGGCGGTTCACGTAATGCCCCAGGTTACCCATGGCCAGGATCGCCATGTCCGATTCTTCGCAATTTTTTTGCAACTTCAGCGGACGCTGCCGACCAGGCCTTATCTGCATATGAACGCATTTAAGGGCCCCTGTGGCAATTCGACTTATGGTCAAGTACGTCCGATCGTGCAACCAAATCCGTAGCGGACAGGCTTCAAGCTCCGGTTTTTGAGGAGTACTCGGTCCTGTGTGGTTGGGCAGTGCCAGACGTTGATGGTGCTTGTACAAACGCAAAACTATTCATTTGCTCGCCACACTCTTGTGAAGTTGTGAAAACCCGTTTTTTTCACGCTCTTTTGAAGACGTGAACCTCAAAAAAGGGCTGCCCCAGCCTGGCACCTGGCCCGAAATCATTGCCGACAAGCGGCATAACGGGCAAACAACTCAAGTGGCCGAGCGCAATGGCAGCTCTGGCAGATTCGGTAAAGGCGCAGGTTTGCAGACAAAACAGCCAGCTCGCCAGCTTCACTCGATCTGTGTGGGCGGCTCTCTGTGGGCGGTGCGGGGGAGCTAATACCGGAGCATTAGCGATGCTGCGAGGCCCGATCAGGAGACGTCCTTATAATCGGGGGGAGATTGTAGCGAAGAACTGCAGGGAAATGGACGTGTTTTATGACTTTTATTAGCGCTTCGGTCAGGCGGTCAACGGCAGGCGGTGTGATGACCGTGCGCGGCGCGGGCTGATGCGGGCGCGGGCGGGCAGTGGCTGGTGCATCCAGCTCAAGCGGATCTCCTCGACTTCGACCCAGCCTTCACCCACCGGTGGCTGGCTGCAGTGCTTGAATGCCTGGCAACGACCTTGCGCGTCGAGCAGGGCAAAGTGTCGAAAGGCGGGCTTGCGTGCGAATAAGCGCCAGAGAAAGTCGAACATGGTGGGCCTCCTGATAATGGGGCCAAGCATGCCAGCCCAGCATGACATATCGGTGACACTGAACCGCCGCCGGCGGGCCTGTGTCTTAGGTTGTAACTGACGCTAGTTCCCGGCAGCGGCGCACCGCTATACTGCTCGGCTGTCGGTACCTGATTTCTGGAGAGAAAAGCATGTTGCAACGCCTGTTGTTCGGTTTGATCACTGTGACCAGCTTGACCCTGGTTGGCTGCGCCCACAGCCCGCAGCAACTCAGCCCGCAACCCAAGCTCACCACCCAGCTGGCGCCTGTAGGCCATGGCCAGCCGGTCTCGGTGCGGGTGGTTGACGGTCGTCCGTCGCCGACCCTGGGCACCCGCGGTGGCCTGTACCCGGAAACCAGCGCCATCACGGTGACTGGCGCCGACGTGCTGCCCAAGCTGCAAGCCCAGGCCGAAGCGGCTGTGCGCCTGCTGGGCTTCACCCCGACCAGCAACTCGCCTGGTGCGCCGCAACTGACCGTGACCCTGGCGGAGCTGAAGTATCAGTCGCCCAAGGAAGGCCTGTACGTGACCGAAGCCACCATCGGTGCGACCTTCCGCTCTGATGTGTCCGCCGGCAACCGTCGCTACAGCGGCCGTTACGGTGCGTCCCTGGACCAGCGCTTCGGCATGGCGCCGAACCAGGAAACCAACACCAAGCTGGTCAGCGACGTGTTGAGTGACGCCCTGACGCGTCTGTTCAAGGATCCAAGCATCGGCCAGATCCTTAGCTCGCAATAATCAGCTGTAAAAAAGCCGGGCCCCGTTACGGGCCCGGCTTTTTTGTGTCTGCGCTCTTCATGCCGCCGTTTCGACATAAAAGTCCAGCACACTCACGCCTGTCAGCAGGTCCAGCTCCGGCAGGTCGGCATGTTGGTGCCCGCCGAGGGCGCAATACACCAGCCAGTGCCGGTCCTGGACATTGAACGCCAGGCCGCCGACCAGCGCCTCTTGCTCATCGCTGGGGGCGATCAGATACAGCCGATCCTGGTTCTGCGCGTGCAACATGACAAGCTCCCTTGTGTGCGAAGGGCAACAGAGTGGCTTGTTAAGGTGACGTTCAGGTGACGCTGTAAATTACTCGATACATTAGTCGTCAATGGGGGAGGGAGCTGTGATGCGCAGGAGGGCGCAGTTCGTTCAGGTTTGTATCTGGATGGATACCCGGTCACTGTTACACCGAGGTTTTTGATGTCGCTGCCGGCATTACTGCTAAATACCGCTGCATTGTTGATTGCCTGCCCCGGCGCCGGGCTGCTGTTTGTGACCCGCCTGCGGGAGCAGCGGGCGATGGCCCAACTTGCCGCGCAAAGTGAAGAGCGGGCGATCGACCAGCCGATGCTGTTTCTGGATGTGCGTACCGAGCGCAGTCATCGCCTGGGCTACCGCCTCGGGTTTGCCTGTGTCGGGCTGGCGCTAGTGATCTCCTGGCTCAGCACTCAATTGTAAAAATACCCCAAAACCACTGTGGGAGCGGGCTTGCTCGCGATAGCGGTGTGTCAGTCAAATAGTTATCAACTGACCCACCACTATCGCGGGCAAGCCCGCTCCCACATTGTGTTGCGTGTTGTTCACGCTATTGGGTTACAGGACAATCCCTGCTTTAACCCGATACTGATTACGCACCGGCATCGCATATTGCAGCACCAGATACGGTCGGTGCTCCGCCGGGCAGGCATTCAAGCGTCGCTCCCACTCTGCTTTCGCCTTGGCCAACTCGTCCGCCGGGAACACCTCGGCAGCCGTCGGCACCTGCAATTGCGGGTCGGCGTCGCTCCATTGTGCGTAGGCCAGGTAATGCACGGGAAATAACCGGTAGCCCCCCAGAATCTGTCGGTCCATCTCGATGGCCAACTGTTTGGTGTCTTCAAAACGCTCGACAATCGGCGGCGCGAAGTTGACGTGGACCCGGCCCTTGTAGCCCGTGATGCCCAGGGCAATGCTCACGTCATCTTCACCTGGCGCTTTGGCGTAGGTGCCGGTGGTGGCGCGGATATACAGTTCGCGCGCCTTGGCCGCGTCGCACGGGTCGTATTCGTAGCTGATGGACACCGGCGTCAGGTTCAGCGACAGGATGACGTCAGCAAACGGCTCATCCTTGCGGCTCATATGGAACATCTTGAGGATCGCCGACTCAGTGCGATCATCCCCATCCTTGGCGCGGCCTTCGGCCTGGGCAATCCAGATCGACTGGCAGTCGTTGCGGATCGAATGGTTGATGTAGGCCGACAGCAGTTGGTACGCCGCCATCTTCTCGCGTCGCCCGGTAATGGAACGATGTACGATAAAACTCTTGTTCAGGCGCATCAGATCGCTGACGAACGGCTTCTGCAGCAGGTTGTCACCGATGGCAATGCGTGGTGTTGGCAGGCCGGCGTGGTACACCGCATAGTTGACGAAGGCCGGGTCCATCACGATATCGCGGTGGTTGGCCAGGAAAACATAGGCCGTACCGGACTTGAGCTGTTCGACCCCGGTGTAGGTGACGCCGTCGGTCGCCCGGTCGATGGTGTGGTCGACGTAAAACTCGACTTTGTCCTGCAAGGTGGCGACGGTGGTCACACCGGCGAACTCACGGCGCAGCTTCTGGGCGATCAGCGGCTTGAGCAGCCAGCCGAAGGCGCCGGCAAAGCGCGGGAAGCGAAAGTGGGTCAGGATGTCCAGAAAGGCCTTGTCACTGAACAGCCGGGCCAGTACTGCCGGGACTTCGCTGTCGTTGTAAGGTCGGATGGTATCGAATTCGCCCATCATGCTCTCTTGTTAGAAACGGCTAGGGTAAGTAAAGGTTTGGATCGATAAGTGACAGGGCAGGTCTGAACAAATGGCATCAAACGAAAAAGCCCTGCAAATAGACCGGCGATTATACGCACAAGTCACCTGGGAGAGACCGCGATGCTAGAACCTGCGCTGTACGATTGTCCTTATTGTGGTGAAGAGGTCGAGACATCTGTGGATTTGTCCGGCGGTGACCAGAACTATATAGAGGACTGCCAGGTGTGCTGTCGGCCGATCAATTTCTACCTGCAGGTCCACGGCGAGGAATGGATGCTCGAAGTGCGCAGCGAGAATGAATAAGGGGGGCGGCCATGCAACGAATCTACGAACCGGAAAACCTGATGGAGGGCGAGTTGCTGCAGCAAATGCTCGCCAGCGAAGGTATCGACGCCCATCTGGTGGGGCGCCATCTGCTGGGTGGTACGGGTGAACTGCCGATCTTCGGCCTGTTGGGCCTGGAAGTGGAGAACGACCAGGCTGGCGAAGCCCGCGAGTTGATTACCGCCTATATCGGCGCCCAACCGCTACCCGGCGATGAACCCGACAGCTACCCCGACGTGCTGGTCTGTTAGGCTGTCGTTCGGTTTACCCAAGAGTCGTGTTGCCCAATGTGTGGACGTTATGCCCTGTTTCGCTGGAACCCCGCCTTCGCTGCCTTGCCGGGGTTCCCGGCGGATCAACAGGCCCAGTGGAATATTTCTCCCAATGATTCGGTGCTGATCCAGCGCGCTACCGACGGCCAGCGCACCCTGGCGCGGGCCCGCTGGGGGCTGACACCACCCTGGTTGACTGACCTGTCCCGCACCCCGGCCCATGCCCGCGCCGAAACCCTGGCCGAACAACCGATGTTTCGCGAGGCCTTTCGCCTGCGCCGTTGCCTGCTGCCAGCCAATGGCTTTTATGAATGGCGTGGCACCCAGCGCAAGCGGCCGTACTGGCTTACGCCGGGGGAGGGCTCGACGCTGTTCTTTGCGGCGATCTGGGAGGCTTATCCGGTGCAGGAGCAGGTGTGGTTGAGCGCGGCAGTGGTGACCCAGGCCGCGCAGAGCCAGCGCCGGCCGCTGATTCTGGATGCGGCGGGGCAGGAAGCCTGGCTCGATCCCGAGACGCCGTTGCATGTGTTGCAGGGGTTGCTGGCCGGTGAGCCGGCGGCGTTGCGTGAGCGGGTGCTGGCTAACATGGTCAATGATCCGAAGCTCAATGGGCCGGAGTGTTTGACCCCGGGTTGAGGCTGGGGGCTGTGTGGGGGATTCGCTGGCGTCATCGCAGGCAAGCCAGCTCCCACATTTTGATGTGTGAATACCTTCAACTGTGGGCGCTGGCTTGCCTGCGATACGGCCCTGAAGGCCGCTGAAACCTTTATACCTTGAACTGATTGATCAACCGCCGCTGCTGCTCCGCCAACTGGGTCAGCCCCGCACTGGCAGCACTGGACTCATCGGCACCGCCCGCCACCTCATTGGCCACCTGGCCGATATTGATCACATTGCGGTTGATGTCCTCGGCCACCGCACTCTGTTCCTCTGCCGCACTGGCAATCTGCGTGTTCATGTCATTGATCACCGACACGGCCTGAGTGATGGTCTCCAGGGCCTGGGCCGCCTTGGCGGCGTGCTGCACGCTTTCATCGGTACGCTGCTGGCTGTCTTCCATGACCCGTACCACGTCCCGCGTGCCTTGCTGCAATTGCTGGATCATGGCCTGGATTTCTTCGGTGGCCTTCTGGGTTTTCTGCGCCAGGTTGCGCACTTCGTCGGCCACTACCGCAAAGCCCCGGCCCTGTTCGCCCGCGCGCGCGGCTTCGATGGCGGCGTTGAGGGCCAGCAGGTTGGTCTGCTCGGCAATGCCGCGGATGGCAATCAGGATGGCATTGATGTTCTCGCTGTCCTTGGCCAGGGTCTGGACCACGCCCACTGCCTTGCCGATCTCCAGGGCCAGGGCGCCGATGGATGTGGAGGTATCGCGCACAATCTGCATGCCCTGGCTCGCAGCCTGGTCGGCATGGGTGGCGGCTTGTGCGGCCTGGGTGGCATTGCGGGCCACGTCCTGGGCGGTGGCGGTCATCTCGTGCACGGCGGTGGCGACCTGGTCGATCTCGACCATTTGCTTGTGCACCCCGAGGTTGGTGCGGATGGCGATGTCGGCGGTGTGTTCCGACGAATCGCTGACTTTCTGCACCGAACTGACCACCTGGGTAATCATGCCCTGCAGCTTGATCAGAAAGGTATTGAAGCCGGCGGCAATCGCGCCCAGTTCGTCGGCGCGGTCACTGGTCAGGCGGCGTGTCAGATCGCCTTCGCCCTGGGCGATGTCATTGAGCATCGCCACCATCTGCTTGAGCGGCCGGGCAATGCCATGCCCCACCAGCCAGATCACCAGCAGGCCAATGCCGGCAATCACCAGACCAACCATGGTCATGCCGAAGATATCGGTTTTGCGCTGGGCGTCCAGGTCGCCCTGCAGTGCTTGCAAGTCGGCCATCACCGTGCCCAACGGCAGTTGCAGCATCAAGGTCCAGCGCGCATCGGTCTGGCCGATGTTGAAGGGCAGGAACAACTCGATCAGCCCCTGGGCCTGGTCGACGTCGTAGCGGACTTCGCCGACGTTCGGCTGGTTGAGGTGATCGATTGTATTTTTGTCGAAGAGGTCGCTGGCTTTCTCTCCCAGCTTGCTGGCGTCCTTGGTATAGGCGACCAGGCGGCCGTTGTTGGAAATCAGCGCCATTTCGCCGGCACCGTTGTAAAGCTTCTGGTCGGCAGCGGTCAGCATTTCCTGGATGAAGTTAACCGACAGATCGGCGCCGACGATGCCCTGGAACTTTGCGTCGATCATGATCGGCTCGATAAACGAGGCCAGCATCACCGTGGTATTGCCTACGCGATAGGGCGCGGGGTCGATGACACAGGGTTTTTGGGTTTCCTTGGAGCAGAGGTAGTACTCACTGGCGCGGATGCCGGTGGAGAGAATTTTCTGGTCGGTCAGGTCGGCGAGTTTTTCCAGGCCCAGGTTGCCGTCCTGGTTGCGGAACCACCAGGGCATAAAGCGCCCGTTTGTGGGCTCTATGCCAACCACGGCGGTGTTCAGGTAGTTGGCATCGTTGTGGTCGATGGCATTGGGTTCCCAGGCGATATAGGAGCCGAGTACTTTCGGGTTGCGCACCACGGTTTCGTGCAGCAGGTTGATCAGTTGTTCGCGGCTGACCTGCAATGGGGCGCCGCCGTTTGCGTCTTTCATGCCCATCAGTGCGTTGGTGGTGGCCAGGCCTTTGGCGGTCACCAGTGGCGCTTCCAGTTCGCGCTGGATCAGTGTGGCTTGGGTGTGGGCGAGTGCCGTGAGCCGTTGCTCGATGATCTGCTCGAATTGCGCCTGGGTGCGTGCCTGCACCATGTCCTGGGTCCGTGCACCGGCGAACAGCGCGTACAGCACCAGGGCCGCCACGACGCTCAGCACAATGGCCCCGGCCAATGCCGCAACAGAAAACTGAATCGACTTGAATTTCATGGAAGCTCCGGGCGCTTAGGGCATCATCTGTTTTCTTATATCGGCTACAGGCGCTGCAGACATGAGGTGCTGCCCTGTAAAAGAATCAGGGGTGTCGTTTATAGGATGGTTGTGGGCGTGGGGGATGTCTGAAATCAGCGGTTATGCGTCAGGTGTATCTGGCGCAGATACAAGGGAGGGCCTAGGATATGCGCCATAATTTCAGGGAGAAGGCGCATGAAAAAATATTTGGCGGTAACGGCATTGAGCGCAGCCTTGCTGCTCGCCGGTTGCCAGTCGGTCAACACCACCAGTGGCGGCGCCGTGGGTGTGGAGCGCAAGCAGTACATGTTCAGCATGCTGTCGAGCCAGGAAGTCGACCAGATGTACGCGCAGTCGTACCAGCAGACCCTCGGCGAAGCCAGTGGCAAGGGCCTGCTGGACAAGACCAGCACCAACGCCAAGCGTGTGCAGGCTATCGCCCAGCGCCTGATCGCCCAGGCTCCCACCTTCCGTCCGGATGCGGCGCAGTGGAAGTGGGAAGTGAACCTGATCAAAAGCGACGAGATGAACGCCAACTGCGGGCCTGGCGGCAAGATTTTTGTCTACAGCGGGCTGATCGACACCCTCAAGTTGACCGATGACGAGCTGGCGGCGGTCATGGGCCATGAAATTGCCCACGCCCTGCGTGAGCATGGCCGCGAAGCCATGTCCAAGGCCTACGGCATCGAGATGGCCAAGCAGGGCGCCGGCGCATTGTTGGGCCTGGGCCAGGACAGCATGGCGCTGGCCGATACCGTGGCCAACTACGGCATGACCTTGCCCAACAGCCGCAGCAACGAGAACGAAGCCGACCTGATCGGCCTGGAACTCTCGGCCCGCGCCGGTTACAACCCGAACGCGGCCATCACGCTCTGGAACAAAATGGCCAAGGCCTCCGAAGGCGCACCGCCTGAGTTCATGAGCACCCACCCGGCCTCCAGCAGCCGGATCGCCTCGTTGCAGGCGGCGATTCCCAAGGTGATGCCGTTGTACCAGCAGGCCAAGAAGTCCTGATAATCCAGGCCTTGTGAAGGTCCAAAGGTGGGAGCGGGCTTGCTCGCGTTAGCGGTGGTTCAGTTAATTAATCCGTGACTGATACAGCGCTATCGCAGGCAAGCCAGCTCCCACATTTGCAAAGGGTTACAACCAGCCGCTGCTTTGCATGGCCTTGTACACCGCCACCAGCGCCAGGATAAAGAACGCCGAGGCCGCCAGGCGCCGAATCAGGGTCAGCGGTAGTTTTTCCGCGGCGAAATTCCCCGCCAGAACCACCGGCACGTTGGCAATCAGCATGCCCAGGGTGGTACCGATAATCACCAGCCACAACTCCGGGTATTGCGCCGCCAGCATCACCGTGGCGATCTGCGTCTTGTCACCGATTTCTGCGATGAAGAACGCAATCAGCGTGGTCAGGAACGGCCCGAACTTGCGTGAAGTACTGGCCTCGTCATCGTCGAGCTTGTCCGGCACCAGGGTCCACAGGGCCGTGGCGCAGAAGCTCGCAGCGAGTATCCAGTGCAACACCGCATCCGAGAAGAAACTGCCAAACCAGGCACCCACGGCACCGGCGGCGGCGTGGTTGGCCAGGGTCGCGGCGATGATGCCGGCGATGATCGGCCAGGGTTTGCGAAAGCGTGCGGCGAGGATGAGCGCGAGCAATTGCGTCTTGTCGCCGATTTCGGCCAAGGCAACGATTGCGGTAGGAACGAGAAGTGAATCCAGCATCAGGTAGGTTTCCAGGGGCGGGTCGACACGGCTATGACACGTACAGCCTTCCCGCCCCGGGTAAGGTGTGCGTGTCATAGGTCTTGTCAAACCCCGGTCCGTCTGTGCGGACTCCTGGGTCGCATACGCCATGGTCTGCTGACCAAGTATGTTGACGTATGCCGGACGAGCATGTTGCTCGTGGGAGACTACTCCCCTAGGACGGAGCGGATTCTGCCTTGGCAAAATCCATTCGGCAAGCGTTCTTTTTCAAACGCCCGTCAGCCGCGCTTGGCGCGGTAGATGCGAAAACCCTGGCCCTCGGCCTTGACTGCGCACACGCCCAGATGCTCTTCGATCAGTGGTTGGTACTTCAGGAAGCTGTTGGCAACTAGCCGAAGTTCGCCACCGTTTTTCAGATGTTGGCGTGCTTTTCGCAGCAGGTTTTCCGTAGCGAAATAATCCGTATGCACCCCGACATGGAACGGCGGGTTGCTCAGAATCGCATCCAGGCCCATGGGCGCGGCGTCGATGCCATCACCGGTCAGCACTTCGCCTTCCAGGCCATTGGCCTCCAGGGTCAGGCGACTGCTGGCGGTGGCGAAGGCGTCCACGTCGAGCAGCGTCACGGTGTTGTGCGGATAGCGCCGCTTGACCGCCGCGCCGAGCACGCCGGCGCCACAGCCGAAGTCCAGCAGATGACCGCTGGGCAGCTTGTCCAGGTGTTCGAGCAAAAGCGCGGTGCCGCGATCCAGGCGGCCATGGCTGAACACGCCGGGCAAGCTGACGACCTTGAGCGGCCCGTCGGCCAGTGGCACTTCAAAGACCTCGGCCAGGCTTGCCAGGTCGGGGGCTGCCGGGGCGTCGGCCACGGTGGCCAGCCACAGCTGGCAGTGCCGCGCATTGTCGAGCTTGCGTGGTTTGCCGAAGGCGTTCAGTTGCTTGGCGGCGCTTTCGATGCCGCCGCGTTTTTCGCCCACCAGGTACAACTCGGCGCCCGGCAGCCGTGCCGCCACGGCCTTGAGGATGTAGTCGGCGAGGTCCTTGGACTTGGGCAGAAACACCACGGCTGTGTCGAATGCACGCTGCGGTACATTCACCCCGAAATGGCTGCGCTCGGCAAACCGCGCATCCAGCGCCGCCTGATCGCCCGCATGCCAGCACCAGCCATGGGCATTGGGCAGGCGGCCCAGCAGGTCGTCGGCGGGCAGGCCGGCCAGTAACACATTGCCTTGAAAAAGTTCGGCCTGACGAAGCAGTACTTCACTGCGCGGATCCATGGTCTGCTCCCTGAAAAAGGAGCGCAGTTTATCAACTGACGACGCGCTGCGGTGCTCCGCTGAAAAAGCCCCGGGCGTTTTCGGTCAATTGGCCGACGATCCGTTGCCGCGCTTCGCGACTGCCCCACGCACTGTGTGGGGTGATGATCAGCCGTGGGATGTCGCTCGCCAGCAGCGGGTTGCCGGCGGTCGGCGGTTCGACGCTCAGCACATCGGTGGCCGCGCCCCCCAGATGACCGCCACGCAGGGCGTCTGCCAAGGCCTGTTCATCAATCAGGCCACCGCGTGCGGTGTTGACCACGAACGCGCCCGGCTTGAGCAGTGCCAGTTCGCGGGCGCCGATAAAGTGCCGCGTATGTTCGTTGAGCGGGCAATGCAGGGTCAGGGCGTCGACCTGCGGCAGCAGTTCGTCCAGTGGCACCCGATCTGCGCGGGGCGGGCGACCGGGAATGGCGCCCAGCACTACGCGCATGCCAAAGGCTTCGGCCAGACGCGCGACGGCGCCGCCCAGTTCGCCATGGCCCAGCAAACCCAGGGTTTTGCCTTCCAGCTCGACAATCGGGTAGTCCAGCAGGCAGAACTGCTTGGCTTGCTGCCACAGCCCGGCATCGACGTCTTTTTGATAGTCCTTCAGGCGCGTGGCAAGGTTGAGCAGCAGCATGATCGTGTGTTGCGCCACTGACGGCGTGCCGTAACCCTGGCAGTTACTCACGGTAATGCCCTGGGCGCGGGCGGCGGCCAGGTCGACGTTGTTGGTGCCGGTGGCGGCGATCAGGATCAGTTTCAGGTCAGGGCAGGCGGCCATCGTCTGGGCGTTGATCAGGATCTTGTTACTGATCGCTACCTGGGCGCCTTGCAGGCGCTCGACCACTTGATCGGCCGAGGTCTGCTCGCACAGCTGCAAGTCGCTGAAGGTCTCCCGCAACCCGCTGAGGTCAAGGTCCCCCTGGTCCAGGGAAGGGTGATCAAGGAAGACGGCGCGGCGATTGTTCGTCATCAACTGTACCTTTTGCGACAGGGTTCGAAGGCGTAATCTGCCGAGCCTACCAGATGAAATAATCAGTTACTTCTTGGAGTGTGCATGTACCTCACCGAGTTTTTGACCGTGGCGTTGATTCACCTGCTGGCCGTGGCCAGCCCCGGGCCGGACTTTGCCGTGGTGGTACGCGAGAGCGTGACCCATGGCCGGCGTGCCGGCACTTGGACGGCGTTGGGCGTCGGTTCGGCGATTTTCCTTCACGTTGGCTACTCGTTGCTCGGTATCGGTTTGATCGTGTCCCAGTCCATCGTGCTGTTCAACGCCTTGAAATGGGCGGCGGCGGCCTACCTGTTGTATATCGGCTTCAAAGCCCTGCGGGCGCAGCCGGCCAAGCCTGCCAGTGAAGAAGACTTGCACCGCGAAGTGGGCGAGCGCAGTGCCCGCGGCGCCTTTACCTCGGGTTTTGTGACCAATGGCCTGAACCCCAAGGCCACGCTGTTTTTCCTGTCGCTGTTCACCGTGGTGATCAACCCCCACACGCCGCTGGCAATCCAGGCCGGTTATGGCCTGTACCTGGCCGTGGCTACCGCCCTGTGGTTCTGCATGGTGGCCATGTTGTTCAGCCAACAGCGCGTGCGCGCCGGGTTTGCGCGCATGGGCCATTGGTTTGATCGGAGCATGGGTGCGGTGCTGATTGCCATTGGTGTGAAAGTGGCCCTCACCGAGCGCTAAAGGCGCCGCTGGCTGAATGAATGCTGGCGCAAAGCTAGCATTCATCCGGCTCTGCAAATCATTCCTTCGGCTGATTTGGCCGGCGTGCAAGGTCTCTACAGTGCAAATCCTTTAGCCAAGACCGTGCAGTCATAAAAAGGGATTCGTATGTTGCAGACTCGTGTTATCCCGCCCGCCGAAGGCGCCTACCAATACCCGTTGTTGATCAAGCGCCTGTTGATGTCGGGTGCGCGCTACGAGAAAACCCGGGAAATCGTCTACCGCGACAAGCTGCGCTACACCTACCCCACCCTGATCGAACGCGTCGCCCGCCTGGCCAATGTGCTGACCGCAGCCGGGGTCAAGGCCGGTGATACCGTGGCCGTGATGGACTGGGACAGCCACCGTTACCTGGAATGCATGTTCGCCATTCCGATGATTGGTGCGGTGATTCACACCATTAACGTGCGCCTGTCGCCAGAGCAGATCCTCTACACGATGAACCACGCCGAGGACCGCTTTGTGCTGGTCAACAGCGAGTTCGTCGGCCTGTACCAGGCCATTGCCGGTCAATTGACCACCGTCGACAAGACCCTGCTGTTGACCGATGGCGACGAGAAAACCGCCGATCTGCCCAACCTGGTAGGCGAGTACGAAACGCTATTGGCCGCTGCCAGCACGCACTACACCTTCGAGGACTTCGACGAGCATTCGGTGGCCACCACCTTCTACACCACCGGTACCACCGGTAACCCCAAGGGTGTGTATTTCACCCACCGCCAACTGGTGCTGCACACCATCGGCGTGGCGACCATAATGGGCAGCGTCGACAGCGTGCGCCTGCTGGGCACCAACGATGTGTACATGCCCATCACGCCGATGTTCCACGTCCACGCCTGGGGCTTGCCGTATGTGGCGACCATGCTCGGTCTCAAGCAGGTCTACCCCGGCCGCTACGACCCGGAATACCTGGTGGAGTTGTGGCGCAAAGAGAAGGTCACGTTCTCCCACTGTGTGCCGACCATCCTGCAGATGCTGCTCAACGCCAAGGCCGCCCAGGGCGTGGATTTTGGCGGGTGGAAAATCGTGATTGGCGGCAGCGCCCTCAACCGCTCGCTGTATGAAGCAGCCAAGGCCCGTGGCATCCAGCTGACAGCGGCCTATGGGATGTCCGAGACCGGCCCGCTGGTGTCCTGTGCCCACCTCAACGAAGAACTGATGGCCGGCAGCGAAGACGAGCGCACCACCTACCGGATCAAGGCCGGTGTGCCGGGGCCGTTGGTGGAAGCCGCGATCATCGACGGGGACGGCAACTTCCTCCCGGCCGATGGCGAGTCCCAGGGCGAACTGGTGCTGCGCGCGCCATGGCTCAGCGAGGGGTATTTCAACGAGCCGCAGAAGGGCGCCGAACTCTGGGAAGGCGGCTGGATGCACACCGGCGACGTGGCCACCCTCGATGCCTTCGGTGTGATCGACATTCGCGACCGTATCAAGGACGTGATCAAGACCGGCGGCGAGTGGATTTCATCCCTGGCCCTTGAAGACCTGGTCAGCCGTCACCCGGCGGTACGCGAAGTAGCGGTGGTCGGGATTGCCGACCCGCAGTGGGGCGAGCGCCCGTTTGCCCTGTTGGTGGTCCGTGAAGGCCACGGGATTGGCGCCCGCGAACTCAAGGAACACCTCAAGCCGTATGTCGAGCAGGGCCACCTGAGCAAGTGGGCAATTCCAAGTCAGATTGCCATTGTTACGGAAATTCCCAAGACCAGCGTCGGTAAGCTGGACAAGAAACGTATCCGTATCGACATCATTGAATGGCAGGCCAATAACAGCACCTTCCTGTCCACGCTCTGACCCCTCGTGCCGTGCCCGTTCGGGCACGGCAATGCTCTATTACAAGCCTTCGCCTTGTCATTTGCCGAATTTCAGCCATCCTCTTTTGCGTCAGCCCTCGCTGACATGGCGAAAGGGCTGTCGCAGACGGGTTGGTGATGCAAATCACACTTTAGAGGGATCAAGCGATACCCCCTGCTGGCTATAGTCCCTCCCAGAGTTTTTCAAGGATGCGGCGCTGCGGTCCTGGGTGGTCCGGTGGCTGTCTGGCATTGGAATCGTTGTATTCCGGCCGTTACAAGCGTGTTTGAAAAGGCTCACTGCCATAACAATAAAATGCACATGGAGTAGCGTCGATGACCTCAGTAAATCAGTTCTGGCGCCGGGCGAGATTACCCCTGGCGGTCAGTCTTGCCTCGACCCTCGCCGGGCCCGCATTCGGCGTCAGTTTCAACATTGGTGAGGTCGAAGGCAGCTTCGACTCGTCCCTGTCGGTGGGGGCCAGCTGGAGCACGGCCAAGCCCGATCGCGACCTGATTGGTGTCAACAACGGTGGCAAGGGGCTGTCGCAAACCTCCGATGACGGTCACTTGAACTTCAAGCGTGGGGAGACGTTCTCGAAGATCTTCAAGGGCATCCATGACCTGGAACTGAAATACGGCGACACCGGCGTATTCGTGCGTGGCAAATACTGGTACGACTTCGAACTCAAGGATGAAGGCCGCGAGTTCAAGGACATCAGCGACCACAATCGCAAAGAGGGCGCCAAGTCTTCCGGCGGGCAGATTCTCGATGCGTTCATCTACCACAACTACTCCATTGCCGATGCGCCGGGTTCGGTGCGTTTTGGTAAGCAAGTAGTGAGCTGGGGTGAAAGTACTTTCATTGGCGGTGGTATCAACTCCGTCAACCCGATCGACGTGTCTGCGTTCCGTCGTCCGGGTGCCGAGATCAAGGAAGGCCTGATCCCGGTCAACATGTTCTACGTGTCGCAATCCTTGACCGATAACCTGTCGGCAGAAGCGTTCTACCAGTTGGAGTGGGATCAGACGATCACCGACAACTGCGGGACATTCTTCTCGCAGCCTGATGTGATTGCTGACGGCTGCAGCGATAACTTGCGCTTGCTCAGCAAGCGTTCAGTGATCGCGGCGGGCGGTGGTTTACCATTGATGAACGCGTTTGGCGTGAACATCAATGAGGAGGGTGTGCTGGTCAAGCGTGGCCCTGATCGCGACGCACGCGATAGCGGTCAGTTTGGCGTGGCGATGCACTACAACTTTGAGCCGTTGGACACTGAGTTCGGCGCTTATTTCATGAACTATCACAGCCGTGCGCCGATTTTCAGCGCCAGGGGCGCCTCCGCTGCGACCTACGCAGCAGCTAACGCATTGACGTTTACACCCGGCGCCAGCCAGTTGCGTCCTCTCATTGTGGCCGGTAACTCCAGCTACTTTGTCGAGTACCCGGAGGATATTCGGCTGTATGGCTTGAGCTTCTCCACCACGCTGGCGACAGGGACCGCATGGAGTGGTGAATTGAGCTATCGGCCGAATGCGCCAGTGCAACTCAATACCACCGATATTTTGTATGCGGGCGTAACGCCGCTGTTGGGCCTGGGGGCGGCTTCGCCACTTAAAGGCTCTGCTGACCAGGATCTGAACGGCTACCGGCGTAAGGAAGTTACCCAGTTCCAGACGACGTTTACGCACTTCTTCGATCAAGTGATGGGAGCAAGTCGCTTGACGTTGGTCGGTGAAGTGGGCGTGACCCACGTTGGTGGCCTGGAAAGCAGTAACAAAGCACGTTACGGGCGTGATCCGGTGTATGGCCCTGGGCGAGGCGCTCTTTGTGCAACGCTTAACGGCGGCACAATTGCCGGTGCCGGACCTGGCACCGATGCCAGCAACCTTACTGCCAATTGCAACAATGATGGCTTCACTACCGCCACTTCCTGGGGCTACCGTGGCCGGGCAATCTGGGAGTACCCGGATGTCTTCGCCGGCGTGAACCTCAAGCCTAACGTGGCGTGGTCCCATGATGTGAACGGTTACTCGCCAGGTCCTGGCGGCAACTTCGAAGAAGGTCGCAAAGCGGTGAGCCTGGGGCTGGACGCGGAATACCAGAACACCTACACGGCGAGCCTGGCCTACACCAACTTCTTTGGTGGCGACTACAACACCTCGGTTGACCGCGATTTCGTGGCCCTGAGTTTCGGCGCGAACTTCTAAGCACACTGCATTTCAGGAAGACCAGAACATGAAAATAACCAAAAGTCTGTTGCACGTGGGTGTGCTGGGACTGTCGATCATGGCCAGCAGCGTCATGGCGGCGGTCTCGGCGGATGAAGCCGCCAAGCTGGGCACCACGTTGACTCCGATGGGCGCGGAAATGGCCGGCAACGCTGCCGGCACCATTCCGGCCTGGAAAGCCCTGCCAACCAACGCCGGTGCTGTGGATGCCAAGGGCTTCCTGGCCAACCCGTATGCCAGCGAGCAGCCGCAGTTCACCATCACCGCGCAGAACGTCGAGCAGTACAAAGACAAGCTGGCGCCGGGGCAGTACGCGATGTTCAAGCGCTACCCTGAAACCTTCAAGATGCCGGTGTACACCACCCATCGCGGTGCCACCGTGCCGGCGCAAGTGTTCGCCTCCATCAAGAAAAACGCCACCAGCACCAACCTGGTAGGCGGTGGTAACGGCCTGGAAAACTTCGAAACCGCGATTCCGTTCCCAATCCCGAAAAGCGGGGTCGAGGTGATCTGGAACCACATCACCCGCTATCGCGGCGGCAGCGTGACACGCCTGGTGACCCAGGCCACGCCACAGGCCAACGGCTCGTACAGCCTGGTGTACTTCCAGGACCAGTTCGTGTTCCGCGACAAGATGAAGGATTACGATCCGGCAAATCCGGGCAATATCCTGTTCTACTTCAAGCAGAAAGTGACTGCACCTGCGCGTCTGGCCGGTGGTGTGTTGCTGGTGCACGAAACCCTGGACCAGGTAAAGGAACCGCGCGCCGCGTGGGTCTACAACGCCGGCCAGCGCCGTGTGCGCCGCGCGCCGCAAGTGTCCTACGACGGGCCGGGGACTGCCGCCGATGGCCTGCGGACTTCCGACAACCTCGACATGTACAACGGCGCCCCGGATCGCTACGACTGGAAGCTGGAAGGCAAGAAGGAAATGTACATCGCCTCCAACAGCTACAAGCTCGACGATCCGAAGCTCAAGTACGCCGACATCATCAAGGCCGGCCACATCAACCAGGACCTGGCGCGTTATGAACTGCGCCGCGTCTGGCACGTGGTCGCCACCTTGAAGGAAGGCCAGCGCCATATCTATGCCAAGCGTGACTTCTACATCGACGAAGACACCTGGCAAGCAGCGGTGATCGACCATTACGACGGTCGTGGCCAACTGTGGCGCGTAGCCGAAGCCCATGGCGAGAACTACTACGACAAGCAAGTGCCGTGGTACGCCCTCGAAACCCTCTACGACCTGCAGTCCGGCCGCTACCTGGCCCTGGGCATGAAGAACGAAGAGAAACAGGCCTATGACTTCGGCTTCACTGCCACCACCAGCGACTTCACCCCGGCGGCTCTGCGTCAGGATGGTGTTCGCTAAACCGCGGTAAACAAGTCCGCACCAGTGGGGGTGGGCTTGTGTGGGGGCGGGCAAGTCCGCTCCCACACAAGCCCATCCCCACATTTGTTTTGGGCATCCGGAAAATAGTTGGTTATTTCTTGTTGTAGTCTTTTTCAGACAAATGTTGCAAAGATCTACAAAGCGACGGCTTTTAACGCTAGTCTGCGGACATCTGCAATGCCGACCACAGCCTACTACAAGAGCCCGGCGATGACTGATCTGTCCCCAATCCAAGGGCCTGCCAGTGCGATAATCCCCACGCTGGAAGGGCGCTTCTACCGACCCCCGCTGCCCGATGGCTATGTGCTGCGCCCGCGTTTGTGCGAGCGCTTGAGCGCCGGCCTGGACGGGCGTCTATTACTGGTCAGCGCGCCGGCCGGGTTTGGCAAGAGCTCGCTGGCGGTGGAGTTCTGCCAAAGCCTGCCTGATCACTGGCAAAGCCTGTGGCTGGGTCTCAGTTCGCGGGACAGTGATCCGGGGCGCTTCCTGGAGCGCCTGCTGGAAGGTTTGCAGCAGTATTTCCCGCAAGTCGGCGCCCAGGCCCTGGGTTTGTTGAAAATGCGCCAGCGCCATCAGCCGTTTGCCTTTGAAGAGTGGCTCGATGGCCTGCTCGATGAATTGACCGTCCATCTGTCCACACGCACCCCGTTATTACTGGTACTGGATGACTACCACCTGGCCCAGGGTCCGGTGCTGGATCGTTGCCTGCAATTTTTTCTCAACCATTTGCCCGATGGCCTGTTGGTGCTGGTCACCAGCCGCCAGCGTCCCGACTGGCATTTGGCACGGTTGCGTTTGTCCCGGCATCTGCTGGAGTTGCATGAACAGGACCTGCGCCTGACCAACGACGAATCCCTGGCCTTGCTCGACCGGCATAGCAGTTCATTGCGCGGTGAAGCCCTGGACAACCTGATCCGTCGCAGCGAAGGCTGGGTGGCCGGCCTGCGCTTCTGGTTGTTGGCGGCCGCCGAAGCCGGCAACGAGGCCGACTTGCCCCAAGGCCTGCATGGTGGGGAAGGGCTGATACGTGACTATCTGCTGGAAGAGGTGATCGACTGCCTGCCGCCGGAAGTCCAGGCCTTCCTTTACGACACGGCCTCCCAGGAGCGTTTTTGCAGCGAGTTGTGCGACGCCGTGCGCGAGGCCCATGACAGCGCGGAAATCCTGCGCTACCTGCAAGCCCATCAGGTGTTCCTGGTGCCGCTGGACGAGCAGGGCCACTGGTACCGTTATCACCACCTGTTTTCCGATTTGCTGCGCACCCGGCGTTCGCCAAATGCGATGTTGCCGGCCGCCAGCCTGCACCTGCGCGCGTGCCGCTGGTTCAACGCCCAGGGCTTGCTCGATGAGGCCGTGGAGCAGGCCCTGCGTGCCGGGCATCCGGATGTGGCGGCGAATCTGGTGCAGAACCTGTCCGAAGAACAACTGCTGGCCGAGCAGAACGTCGGCATGCTCCTGCGCTGGAAGATGGACTTGCCCGACAGCCTGTTGATCAGTACGCCGCGCTTGATCGTGCTCTATAGCTGGGCGCTGGGGCTGGCCTGCCAGTTGGATGCGGCGGAAGAATTGTCCAGCCATCTCAGCCGCTTCCTGCCTGCACCGTCGGCCACTGCGCAGAAGTCGATGCTCGCCCAGTGGCTGGCCCTCAGCGGCATCATCGCCCGTGGGCGCGGCGACCGGGAACTGACCCACTTGTATTGCACAGAAGCCCTGGAAAGCCTGCCGCACAAGCGTTACGGCCAGCGCTTGATGTGCCTGTCGACCTTGTCGAACCTGGCCATCGTCGACGCCGACCTGTGGCGTGCGCGGGGCTTGAATCGAGAATCCCTGGAACTGGCGCAACGCGTCGGCAACCCGCTGTTCGAGGCCCTGGCCCATTACGACCGGGCACGGGTGCTGCAGGCGCGTGGGGAAATCCTGCGCTCCCTGGACGAGGTGCGCGAGGGCCTGCAACGCTTGCAGGGCCTGGCATCCCAGCGGCTGTATGCGGTGCGCGCACGCCTGTCGTTGTATGAAGGGTTCCTGCTGCTGATGCGTTGCCAGCCGGAGGCCGGCCTGTTGCGTTTGCGTACAGGGCTTGCCGAAGCCCGCGCCTGCCGGGATATCAGCGTGTTGATCGGCCACTGTGTCATCGCCAACCTTGAGGGGCGCCGTGGCGACTTTCCCAAGGCCTTTGCCGAGCTGGCCGAGGCCGAGCGGTTGATGCATATCTGGGACGTGCCGCCGATCTACTACCTGGCCATGATCACCCTGATCAAATGCGAGCTGTGGCTGGCCCAGGGCCGTACCGACCTGGCCGATGCCTGGCTGGTGCGCCTGGGGCAAACCTATAACGGCGAGCAGGCCGCCGCCGCCCCGGAGTTTCATCCGCACCTGGCGCAACATATCGAACTGCAACAGGCGGCCCTGGATGCTATTCGTGGCCAGTGCGAAAGCGCCCGGCGTCGACTCGATGGGTTGGCGCGGCAAGCCGAAGGCAAAGGCCAGCAGATGATCGCGGTGATGGCCCTGAACCAGCACGTGCTGTTGTTGCTGGATGACGGCCAGGCAATGTCAGCCCGGCCGCTGTTTGCCCGGGCCTTGCAAATGGCCAGCGGTGGCGCGTTGCAACCCTTCCAGCGTCTGTTGGAACGTTATCCCGACTGGGTACGCGAGCAACTGGGCCAGGCGCCGAACGATTTGATGCGGCAAAGCCTCTGGGCCCTGCTGCCGGCGGTTGCCCCGCGCGAGCCGGTCGAAACCAGCCATTCCAGCGAAACCTTGAGCGCCCGTGAGCTGGCAGTGCTGCAGTTGATCGCCCAAGGGTGCTCCAACCAGGAAATCAGCAACCAGTTGTTTATCTCGCTGCACACCGTCAAGACCCACGCCAGTCATATCAACAGCAAACTGGGGGTCGAGCGCCGCACCCAGGCAGTCGCGCGGGCGCAGGAGATGGGGTTATTGGGGTAAGGGGGAGACTTGCGCCGCAAAAGCCGGATAATGGCGGCCAATTCGTTTGCTCCGCTATTCTGGTAATCCCGCATGGAAATCAAGGTCAATTTTCTCGACAATCTCCGGCTTGAAGCCAAGTTCGATGACTTCACCGTGGTGGCCGACCAGCCGATTCGCTACAAGGGCGATGGCTCGGCCCCCGGTCCGTTCGACTACTTCCTGGCTTCGTCGGCGTTGTGTGCGGCTTACTTTGTGAAGTTGTACTGCAGCACGCGCAATATCCCCACGGACAATATCCGCCTGTCGCAGAACAATATTGTCGACCCGGAAAACCGCTACAACCAGATCTTCAAGATTCAGGTCGAGTTGCCGGCGGATATTTCCGACAAGGATCGCCAGGGCATCCTGCGCTCCATTGACCGCTGCACGGTCAAGAAAGTGGTACAGGCCGGGCCCGAGTTTGTTATCGAAGAGGTGGAAAACCTCGACGCCGACGCCCAGGCGTTGCTGATGCCGGCGGCTGCGTCAGACGCGGGCACCTTCATCGCGGGCAAGGACCTGCCGCTGGAGCAGACCATCGCCAACATGTCGGCCATTCTCGCGGGCCTGGGCATGAAGATTGAAATCGCCTCGTGGCGCAATATCGTGCCCAATGTCTGGTCGTTGCATATCCGCGATGCCCATTCGCCGATGTGCTTTACCAACGGCAAGGGCGCGACCAAGGAAGGCGCACTGGCGTCGGCCCTGGGCGAGTTTATCGAGCGCCTGAACTGCAACTTCTTCTACAACGACCAGTTCTGGGGCGAAGACATTGCCAACGCGGCGTTTGTGCATTACCCGGAGGAGCGCTGGTTCAAGCCCGGCCGTAAAGACGCGCTGCCGACGGAAATCCTCGACGAGTACTGCCTGAAGATCTACAACCGCGATGGCGAGTTGCGCGGCTCACACCTGATCGATACCAACTCCGGCAATGAAGAACGTGGCATCGTCTCACTGCCGTTTGTGCGCCAGTCTGACGGCGAGGTGGTGTATTTCCCCTCCAACCTCATCGAAAACCTCTACCTGAGCAACGGCATGAGTGCCGGTAACACCTTGGCTGAGGCCCAGGTGCAGTGTCTGTCGGAGATTTTCGAGCGTGCGGTGAAGCGCGAAATCATCGAAGGTGAATTCGCCTTGCCGGATGTCCCGGCCGAAGTGCTGGCCAAATACCCAAGCATCCTCGCCGGTATCCAGGCCCTGGAAGAGCAGGGTTTCCCGGTGCTGGTCAAGGATGCGTCCCTGGGCGGCGAGTTCCCGGTGATGTGCGTGACCCTGATGAACCCGCGCACCGGCGGCGTATTTGCCTCGTTTGGCGCCCACCCAAGCCTGGAAGTGGCGCTGGAGCGCAGCCTTACCGAGTTGCTTCAGGGCCGTAGCTTCGAAGGCCTGAACGACTTGCCGCAGCCGACCTTTGAAGGGCATGCGGTGACCGAGCCGAACAACTTTGTCGAGCACTTCATCGACTCCAGCGGCGTGGTGTCGTGGCGCTTCTTCAGTGCCAAGTCCGATTACGCGTTCGTGGAGTGGGACTTTTCCGGCCAGGGTGAGGATTCCAACGCCGAAGAGGCCGCGACTTTGTTCGGCATTCTCGAAGGCATGGGCAAGCAGGTCTACATGGCGGTGTACGAGCATATCGGCGCCAAGGCCTGCCGCATCCTGGTGCCGGACTATTCGGAAATCTATCCGGTTGACGACCTGATCTGGGATAACACCAACAAGGCGTTGTTCTTCCGCGCCGATATCCTCAACTTGCACAGCCTGGATGAAGACGGCCTGCAAGCGCTGGTCGAGCGCCTGGTGGAAAGTGAACTGGATGACTACACCGATATCACCACCCTGATCGGCATTGAATTTGACGACAACACGGCCTGGGGCCAGTTGACGATCCTTGAGTTGAAGCTGCTGATCTATCTCGCCTTGCAGCAGTATGAAGAGGCGAAGGAAGCGGTGGAGATGTTCCTGCAATACAACGACAACACCGTCGAACGCGGCCTGTTCTACCAGGCAGTGAATGCGGTGCTGGAGATGCAGTTGGACGAGGATTTGGAGCTGGAAGACTACGAGGCCAACTTCCGCCGGATGTTTGGCAACGAGCGCATGGACGCCGCCATCGGTTCGGTGGAGGGCAGCGTGCGGTTCCATGGTTTGACCCCGACCAGCATGAAGCTCGAAGGCCTGGATCGACACCTGCGGCTGATCGACAGCTACAAAAAACTGCACGCCGCACGGGCCAACAGCTAGAAGGGAGTCCTTATGCACGCCACAACCCCCCGACTGATCCGCGAAACCTTCCCCGTCGGCCCGTTGCAGTGCAACTGCACAATCATCGGCGACCCGGTCAGCAAGAAGGCCATCGTGGTCGATCCAGGTGGCAACCATGAGCTGATCCTGGCGCGGCTCGATGCGCTGGGCCTGAAGGTGGTGAGCATCATCCACACCCATGCGCACCTGGACCACTTCCTGGCTTCCGGCCAGTTGAAAGAGAAGACCGGCGCCACGCTGCACCTGCACAAGGAAGATCAGTTCCTGTGGGATAACCTGGAAATGCAGTGCCAGATGTTCGGTGTGCCCTACACCCCTGTGCCGTCACCGGATCGCTGGTTGGCCGATGATGAAGAGCTGGCCTGTGGCTGCGGGGTGGCCCTGCATACCCCTGGGCATACGCCGGGGTCGATGAGTTTCTGGTTTGCCGATGCCAAGTTGCTGATCGCCGGGGATACCTTGTTCCGGCGTGGGGTAGGGCGCACGGATTTGTGGGGTGGCGACCAGGCGACCATCGTGCGCTCGATCCAGCAGCGTCTGTACACCCTGGACGAAGAGGCGACCGTGGTGACAGGGCATGGCCCGGATACGCGCCTGGGGGATGAAATGCGCGAAAATCCGTTTGTCAGGGCCTGACAGGGCGAGGCTCTGCTAGGGTTGAGGTGAGCGTGCCGGTGTTTATCTTTTGTCACAGGTGCGCGGCGGAGCACGGAATTTTTGCCGTTTGTCGCGTTCCAAACTCGGCACAGGTCCATTGCCAATGTCCTCTGCATCACAGAATGCAAAAGTAGGAGCTTCCCTCATGTTCACTTCGCGTCGTCTGCTTGTTGTTGCTACCGCGGTAGCCCTATTGTCGGGCTGTGCTTCCCCTAACCCTTACGATGGCAGCCAGGGACAGGCGGACAACGGTTCACAAGGCATGAGCAAAACCGCCAAGTACGGCGGCCTCGGCGCGCTGGCGGGGGCCTTGGCCGGTGCAGCCATTGACCACAACAACCGTGGCAAGGGCGCGCTGATCGGCGCTGCCGTGGCCGGTATCGGCGCTGCCGGTTACGGCTATTACGCTGACCAGCAGGAAAAGAAACTGCGGGAAAGCATGGCCAACACCGGCGTCGAGGTGCAGCGCCAGGGTGACCAGATCAAGTTGATCATGCCGGGTAACATCACGTTTGCCACCAACTCCGATGCTATCGCCAGCAGCTTCTACACCCCCTTGAACAACCTGGCCGGGTCGCTCAAGCAGTTCAACCAGAACACCATCCAGATTGTCGGCTATACCGACAGCACCGGCAGCCGCCAGCTCAACATGGACCTGTCCCAACGGCGTGCGCAAAGCGTGGCCAACTACCTGACCTCCCAAGGTGTGAGCCCGACCAACCTGACCACCCGTGGTGCCGGCCCGGATAACCCGATTGCCAGCAACGCTGACGTCAACGGTCGTGCGCAGAACCGTCGTGTCGAGGTCAACCTCGGCCCGATCCCGGGTCAGCAGTACGGCCAGCCTGCGCAGCAACAGCAGCAGCAGAACAACCAGTTCCAGGGCAATCCGTACCAGCAGTACCAGTAACCGCCAGCCAATAAAAAGGGCGCCGTGCAGTCAATGCACGGCGCCCTTTTTTGTGGCTGGCGATTACATCAGTCGATGTATTCGAACAGCTTCACAATTTTCTGTACCCCGGACACACCCTGTACCAGGTTGGTGGCGCGGGTGGCTTCCTGCTGGGTCAGCAGGCCCATCAGGTAGACGATGCCGTTGTCAGTCACCACCTTGATCCGCGAGCCGGGGATCGCGCTGTCGGTGAGCATCTGCGCCTTGATCTTGGTGGTCAGCACAGCATCATTGCTGATTGCCAGCAGGGTGATGGGTTGTGCGACCTGCAATTCGTTATGGACTTTCTTGACCCGTTGCACGGTCGAAGCGGCTTGTTCGGCCTGGGTCTTGAGGTCGGCGCGCGGAGTTTGCCCGGCGAGGAGCACGATGCCGTTGAAGCTGGTCACGACGATGCGCGATGCGCCGTTGCCCAGGTCGGTGGCGGCCTTGGCGACGTTGACGCCGACCTTGGTCTCGATCAGCGAGTCATCGATCTTGCTGCCAAAGGTGCGCGTGCCGCGGTCGTCCTGGATAGGGGAGTCGCGGGTCGCGGTGATGGCCGAGGTGCAGCCGCTGATAGCGAGGCACAGCGTGATGGCCATAAGGCTGAGGCGGTTAACGGTCATTCTTCACTCCCGAACAGTTGGCTGTCGATCAGATCGCACAGGCAGTGGATCGTCAGCAGATGGACTTCCTGAATACGTGCAGTGACATGGGCCGGGACGCGGATCTCCACGTCTTCGGGCAGCAGCAGTGAGGCCATGCCGCCACCGTCGCGCCCGGTCAATGCTACGACAATCATTTCGCGATCATGTGCGGCCTGGATCGCTTGAATAATGTTTGCCGAGTTGCCGCTGGTGGAAATCGCCAGCAGCACATCGCCCGGTTGGCCGAGGGCACGGATTTGTTTGGAAAAGATTTCGTTGTAGCTGTAGTCGTTGGCGATCGAGGTAATCGTCGACGAATCGGTGGTCAAGGCGATAGCCGGCAGGCTCGGCCGCTCGCGCTCAAAGCGGTTGAGCAGCTCGGAGGAAAAGTGCTGGGCGTCGCCGGCCGAACCGCCGTTGCCGCACGAAAGCATTTTGCCTTCGTTGAGCAGGGCGTTGACCATGACCTGGCTGGCTTGCTCGATGTGCGGTGCAAGTACGTCCATCGCCTGTTGCTTGGTATCGATACTGGCCTGGAAAAGCTGGCGAATTCGGGATTGCATGTCCATCTGTGTGACCTTAAGTAGCGCGGCTGTATGGCACACGAATGTGCAGCCCGCAAAGCAAAGAGCAAAAGTGTGCGGTGAAGATGTCCGATCTGTGCCGGTGGCGCTCAGCCGTCGAAGGCGTTGCGCAGCCAGTTCAGACCAGCGGTTCCGTGGGGGCTGCTTTCTATGGCAACCACATCGAAACGGCAGGGGGAGTCGGCCCAGCGATGTTCACTGAGCAGGAAAAACTGCGCGGCGAGTATCAGCTTTTGACGTTTGCGCTCGTCGATACTGGCGAGCGCACCACCCCATTGTGCGTATTTTCTGTAGCGGACTTCGACAAATACTACTGTATCGCCGTCAAGCATGACCAGATCAAGCTCGCCGCGTTTACACAACCAGTTCTGCGCCAGCAGGCGCAGACCTTGTCGCTGCAAGTGTTCAAGTGCTTGTTGTTCGGCATCCTTGCCGGTTTCTGCGCTGGAGCGTGGGGGCATCAGCGCGGGGTATCGGGCAAGCGTTCGATCTGGCCACTGACAAACTTGGCCCACGGCATCTGGCGTTCGATCCGTTGGCTCGGGCTCATGCCCAGGTTGCCGGAAAGGCCGTCGATGCGCGTGTCGGGCAGCGCCTTGAGTTGACCCAGGCGTGGCGCCAGGCGGTAGGCGTCCACACCCATCGCATAGAGGCGGCCCAAGCTGCCATTGGCTTGTGGCCATTGTGTAGCAACCTGATTGCGCAGCGGGTCGGTGGTATTGAGCAGCCACGGCGTTTCGCAGAACATAATGCCGTTCATGTCGTTGTACTGGTTCTTGTCGCCACTGGCACTGAACACGTGGGAGGTGGCATATACCGGCACATCGCCCGCGTATTGGAAGTTCAGCGTCGGCTTGATCTGTTGAGCCTGTTGCGGCGTCACGGCGAGGAAGATGAACTCGATATCCTGGCGACGCGATGGCTGTGCCGCGATGTCAGTGCCGACTGTGCTTTGCAGGCTCTTGGCGCGGCCTTCGCTCTGGCGCAGCTTGAACAGATCGGCGATCTGCTGGGCCAGGGCCACAGGCTGGTCGACATGTTCGACACCGATCAGGGTGCCGCCGTTGGCTTCCCAGTCCTGGCGGAAGGCCTTGAGTACACGGTCGCCCCACTCGCCTTTCGGCACCATGGCGGCTGCGCGGTGCAGGCCGTCGGCGCGGGCACGGCGCGACACTTCACGGGCTTCGTCCTCGGCAGCCAGGCCGAACTGGAACAGTTGCGCAGGGGCTTGGTCGCCCTCGCTGTAGTTCAGGGCCAGGGTGGTGATGGGCAGTTGCGGGCGGGCGCTGAGTTGTTTGACCAGCGGCTTTTCCAGCGGGCCGATCACCAGTTGCACGCCATCAGCCTGGGCTTTTTTGTAGAACTCATCGATGGAGCTGACGCGCGAGCTGTCATAGAACTCGATGACAGGTGGCTTCTGCCCGGCCTGTTGCGCCTGGTAGTGCGCGGCCATGAAGCCTTCGCGCAGGGCCTTGGCTACGCTGGCCAGCGGGCCTTGCTGCGGCAATAGCAGGGCGATTTTATTCAGCGGTTGGCTGGCCAGTTCCTTGAGCTTGGTCAGCGGCGTCGGCAGTTGCACTGCCGCCGGGTGCGCAGGGTTCTGCACGCGCCAGGTATCGATGGCGGCTTGCTGCTGCTCCAGGGTGCCGGCGTTTTTCACGGCCTGGGCCAGGCTGATCCAGCCGTCGAGGACCGGATTGCCGCTGGCCTGCAACTGCTCGCCAGGTACGGCGGCAATCAGGCTCCAGATGGCTTCGTGGTTGCTGGCGGCAGCATCGCCTGTCAGCAACGGAGCCATGGCCACGCGTTCGCGGGCGGCGGCCAGGGTCTGACCGTCGGCTTCATAGGCGCGGGCATGCACGCTGCCAGTGCGGATCTGTTGTTCCGGCGGCAACTCCTTGAGGTTTTGCAGGCTCGGATGGCTCAGCGCGGTCAACGCAGCCTTGGGCTGGTTGCGGCCCATGGCCAGTTCTGCCGTCAAAGTGCTGGCGAAGACCTGGGCGGCCGGCTTGAGGCTGTCCAGCGGCACTTGCGCGAGGATCTGCGCGGAGCGCCCAGGATTGTTCTGGTGGAAGGCCATGTCCGCCGCGCTCAGGCGCAGCAGTGCAGCTTTTTCTGGAGTCTTGGCCGAAGTCGCCTGTTCGAGCAGTTGCTCGATGGTGGCATCCGGGGTCCGTGGGAGTTCGCCAAGGCTTGACGAGGGCGAGCTTGCGCAAGCCGCCAACAGGGCAGCCAGGCAAAGGGCAGAGAACAGCCGCAGGCAAGCGATCATGTAAGTGTTCCTGATACCGATCAAATTAGCGTGGAATTGTACCCAAGCACTGGCCCGGGCGCGATGTTAGTGGCGTGAAACCGTCTATTTAGATCGTTTAAATGTTGCAGGGCGTCAGTAACCGCCGCAAACAGACCCGATGGACACGACCCCGTTGGCGCATTTTCTTGACGTCTACGCGCTACAATATGGCTTTTGCCAATCTTTGAGGTGTGCGCTTTGACTGCTCCAGGTCCTTTGAATTCCACTGCTGGCTCGCTTTTTGTGGTGGCGACGCCCATTGGCAACCTGGACGACATCAGCGCGCGGGCGCTGAAAGTGTTGCGCGAAGCCAAGTTGATTGCGGCGGAAGACACCCGGCACTCGCTGCGCCTGATGCAGCACTTTGGTATCACCACGCCCCTGGCGGCCTGTCATGAGCATAATGAGCGTGACGAGGGCAGTCGTTTTATTACCCGTCTGCTTGCGGGCGATGACGTGGCGTTGATTTCCGATGCCGGTACGCCATTGATCTCCGACCCCGGTTACCACCTGGTCCGTCAGGCGCGGGCGGCGGGCATCAATGTAGTTCCGGTTCCCGGGGCGTGTGCGTTGATTGCCGCCTTGTCGGCGGCGGGCTTGCCGTCCGACCGCTTTATCTTCGAAGGTTTCCTGCCGGCCAAGGCCGTGGGGCGCCGGGCGCGCCTGGAACTGTTAAAGGAAGAGCCGCGCACCCTGATTTTCTACGAGGCGCCGCACCGTATCCTCGAGTGCCTGCAAGATATGGAGCTGGTCTTCGGTGGCGAACGCCTGGCCTTGCTGGCACGGGAGCTGACCAAGACCTTTGAAACCCTCAAGGGCCTGCCGCTGGAAGAGCTGCGCGCGTTTGTCGAGGGTGACAGCAATCAGCAGCGTGGCGAATGCGTCGTGCTGGTCGCGGGCTGGGCCGCGCCAGAGACTGAAGATGCCGTGGGCAGCGAAGCCATGCGCGTGCTGGACCTGCTGCTCAAGGAAATGCCACTCAAGCGCGCCGCAGCCCTGGCCGCCGAAATCACCGGTGTGCGCAAGAACGTGCTGTATCAGGCCGCGCTCGATAAGCAAAAGAGCGAATAGTTCCAGGGTTTAACGTGCACGGCGTCGGAACGTGATGGCAATGCTGTCTTTTAATACTTGTTCTAAGGCCGCCGTGCCGTTAACCTTCGCGGCGGAGAGTCGATTGGACAGTCGCTGCCCTCTATGAAAATTAGGGGGGGGAGGAAAGTCCGGGCTCCATAGGGCGAAGTGCCAGGTAATGCCTGGGGGGCGTGAGCCTACGGAAAGTGCCACAGAAAATAACCGCCTAAGCACTTCGGTGCCGGTAAGGGTGAAAAGGTGCGGTAAGAGCGCACCGCGCGACTGGCAACAGTTCGTGGCTAGGTAAACCCCACTTGGAGCAAGACCAAATAGGGTTCCAAGGCGTGGCCCGCGCTGGAACCGGGTAGGTTGCTAAAGATGTCCAGTGATGGCCATCGTAGACGAATGACTGTTCAAGACAGAACCCGGCTTATAGATCGACTCTCCACCTTTTTCCTTCTGCACGAGTCTCGGGCAGAAACCAGGTAGTAACGCAAGAATCCCTCCCTGCCAAATCATTGGCAGATGCGTCTTCGTAATACCGAAAAAATCTTACTCTTAATAAATTACTTTAAGTTCAAGCTCTAGCTCTTTGAGCTATTTGCGTTTGTTGAGTCAAAAACATCGCCGAACTCTCGTTTCTCCTCCTTTTACGCTCCTAAATCTCCGTTCTGTAAGGCTTTTCCTTTAATCCGCGCCTTGACGGTGTGGTGGGCGCATTCCTATAGTGTGCGCAAGTGGCGGAAAGTGGCACAAAGTGGGTTTTTTGAACGTAAAACGCTAAAATTTGGAGAAACGCACCTGTGTTTCGCGGAGCTAACGCTATCAGTCTCGATGCAAAAGGCCGTCTCGCCATGCCGAGCCGGTATCGTGACGAGCTCATTTCGCGAAGTTCCGGGCAGTTAATCATCACGATTGATGCCGTTGATCCTTGTTTGTGCGTTTACCCCCTCGATGAGTGGGAGTTGATTGAGACCAAGTTGCGCGCTCTGCCTTCGTTGCGTGAAGAAAACCGCCGTTTGCAGCGCCTGCTGATTGGTAATGCCGTCGACCTCGAACTCGATGGCAGTGGTCGTTTCCTGGTTCCACCGCGTCTGCGCGAATACGCCAAGCTTGATAAGCGCGCGATGCTGGTAGGCCAACTGAACAAGTTCCAATTGTGGGACGAAGATGCCTGGGATGCTGTGTCTGCAGCTGACCTGGCTGCTATTCAACAACCGGGCGCCATGCCTGATGAACTGCGTGATTTGATCCTGTGACTATTGATAGCGGCTTTAACCACATCACCGTGCTGCTTGACGAAGCCGTCGAGGCTCTCGCCGTGCGCCCTGATGGCTGCTATCTGGATGGCACGTTCGGGCGCGGCGGGCATAGCCGTTTGATCCTCAGCCAGCTCGGCCCGGAGGGCAAACTCCTCGGATTCGACAAGGATCCCCAGGCGATTGCCACCGGGCAAGCGCTAGCGGCCGAAGACGGCCGCTTTGTCGTTGTGCAGCGCAGCTTTGCCGAGCTGGGCGCGGAAGTCGCCGAGCGGGGCATGGCGGGCAAGGTGGCCGGGGTTTTGCTGGACCTGGGCGTGTCGTCGCCGCAGTTGGACGACCCTGAACGCGGTTTCAGTTTCATGAATGATGGTCCGCTGGACATGCGCATGGACCCGAGCCGTGGCATCAGCGCCGCGCAGTTCATCGCCACCGCGCCCCACGAAGAAATCACCCGCGTATTCAAGGAATACGGCGAAGAGCGTTTCGCCGGCCGCATGGCCCGTGCCGTGGTCGAGCGCCGGGAAATCCAGCCGTTCGAACGCACCGCCGACCTGGCCGAAGTACTGAAAGTCGCCAACCCGGCATGGGAAAAGGGCAAGAACCCGGCGACCCGTGCATTCCAGGGCCTGCGCATTCACGTCAACAACGAACTGGGCGACCTGGAGGCTGGCCTTGAGGCTGCCCTGGAGTCCCTGGAAGTGGGCGGTCGCCTGGTGGTGATCAGCTTCCACTCCCTGGAAGATCGCATCGTCAAATTGTTCATGCGTCGCCTGGTCAAGGGCGAAACCGACAACCTGCCGCGCAACCTGCCGGTACGTTTCGAAGCCTTTGTGCCGAAAATCAAAATTCATGGCAAAGCGCAGTTCGCTTCCGAAGCCGAACTCAAGGCCAACCCACGTGCTCGCAGCGCCGTCATGCGTGTTGCGGAGAAGTTGCGGTGAGCAAGCTCTTCGCCAAGCCCCTGCCGGGCGGCAGCTTCTTTATGATGCTGCTGTACGTCGGCGTACTGGTGTCTGCAATTGCGGTGTCCTACAGCGCCCACTGGAACCGTCAACTGCTCAATAGCCTGTACGGCGAATTGAGTGTGCGCGACAAGGCCCAGGCGGAGTGGGGCCGGCTGATTCTTGAACAAAGCACCTGGACGGCCCATAGCCGCATCGAAGTGCTGGCCTCCGAACAGCTGAAGATGCACATTCCTGGCGCGGCGGAAGTCCGCATGGTGGCGCCATGATGAAACTCGAAGGCGCACTCTACCCGTGGCGCTTCCGCGTCGTGCTGGGCTTGCTCGCGTTGATGGTGGGCGCGATTGCCTGGCGCATCGTCGACCTGCAAGTGGTGGATCGCGACTTCCTGATCGGCCAGGGCGATGCCCGCAGCCTGCGTCATATCCCGATTCCTGCGCACCGCGGGCTGATCACCGACCGTAACGGTGAACCCCTGGCTGTCAGTACCCCGGTGACCACGCTGTGGGCCAACGCCAAGGAACTGCAAGCGGTCAAGGACAAATGGACCGAGCTGGCCCACGCCCTCGGCCAGGATCCCAAGGCCCTTAAAGAGCGTCTTGAAGCCCAGGCCAACAAAGAATTCATCTATCTGGTTCGCGGCCTGACCCCGGAACAGGGCCAAGGCGTGCTCGACCTGAAAATCCCCGGTGTCTACGGCATCGAGGAATTCCGGCGTTTCTACCCGGCCGGCGAGACCACTGCCCACATGGTCGGCTTCACCGACATTGATGACCATGGCCGCGAAGGGGTGGAACTGGCCTACGACGAGTGGCTGGCCGGGGTTCCCGGCAAGCGGCAGGTCATCAAGGATCGGCGCGGCAGACTGATCAAGGATGTCCAAGTCACCAAAAACGCCAAGGCCGGTAAGCCCTTGGCGTTGTCGATTGACTTGCGCCTGCAGTACCTGGCCAACCGCGAGCTGCGCAACGCGATCATCGAGAACGGCGCAAAAGCCGGCAGCCTGGTGATCATGGACGTGAAGACCGGCGAGATCCTCGCCATGGTCAACCAGCCGACCTACAACCCGAACAACCGTCGCAACCTGCAACCGGCGATGATGCGCAACCGCGCGATGATCGACGTGTTCGAGCCGGGTTCGACCATGAAAGCCATCTCCATGAGTGCGGCCCTGGAATCCGGGCGCTGGAAGCCGACCGACAAAGTCGAGGTCTATCCGGGCACCCTGCAACTGGGCAAGTACACCATTCGCGACGTGTCCCGCAGCGAAGGCCCGGTGCTGGACCTGACCGGCATCCTGATCAACTCCAGTAACGTCGGCATGAGTAAAGTCGCCTTCGATATCGGCGGCGAAAACATCTACCACCTGGCGCAGAGGATCGGCCTGGGCCAGCCTACCGGCCTGGACTTCCCGGGCGAGCGCGTCGGCAACCTGCCCAACTACCGTGAGTGGCGCAAGGCCGAGACCGCGACCCTGTCCTATGGCTATGGCCTGTCGGTGACCGCGATCCAGCTGGCCCACGCCTTTTCCGTGCTGGCCAACAATGGCCGCATGACGCCGTTGAGCCTGATCCACCTGGACGAAGCGCCGAAATCCGAACAGGTCATCCCGGAAAACGTCGCCAAGACCATGCAGACCATGCTGCAACAAGTGATCGAGGCACCACGCGGCGTGTTCCGTGCCCAGGTCCCGGCCTATCACGTGGCCGGCAAGTCCGGTACCGCACGGAAGACGTCGGTGGGCACCAAAGGCTATGCCGAAAACTCCTACCGCTCGCTGTTCGCTGGCTTCGGCCCGATGAGCGATCCGCGTTACGCCATCGTCGTGGTCATTGATGAACCGAGCAAGGCCGGCTACTTCGGTGGCCTGGTCTCGGCACCCGTATTCAGCAAAGTCATGTCCGGCACCCTGCGTTTGATGAACATCACGCCGGACAACCTGCCGCCGACCCAACAAGCCAACGCCGGACCACCGGCCGCTGCTGTAAAAGCCAATGGAGGGCGCGGCTGATGTCTCTTAGCCTGAACAAGATTTTCGCCCACGCTGGCCGCGATCTGTTGATTCGCGAACTGAGTCTGGACAGCCGTAACGTACGTGCTGGCGACCTGTTCCTGGCTGTGCCAGGCGGCAAGTTCGACGGTCGTGCCCATATCGCCGACGCCCTGCAGCGCGGCGCGGCGGCGGTGGCCTACGAAGTCGAAGGTGCCACTGTATTACCGATTACCGATGTGCCGTTGATTCCGGTCAAGGGCCTGGCGGCGCAGTTGTCGGATATCGCCGGGCGTTTTTATGGCGACCCGAGCCGCCAGCTCAACCTGATTGGCGTCACCGGCACCAACGGCAAGACCAGTGTCACCCAGTTGGTGGCCCAGGCGCTGGACCTGCTGGGCCAGCACTGCGGCATCGTTGGCACCCTGGGCACCGGTTTCTATGGCGCGCTGCAAAGCGGCCTGCATACCACGCCGAACCCGATTGCCGTGCAGGCGACCCTGGCCGACTTGAAAAAGGCCGGGGCCAAGGCCGTGGCCATGGAAGTGTCGTCCCATGGCCTGGATCAGGGCCGGGTCACCGCCCTGGCATTCGACGTGGCAGTGATGACCAACCTGTCCCGTGACCACCTGGACTACCACGGCAGCATGGAGGCGTATGCCGCCGCCAAGGCCAAGCTGTTCGGCTGGACCGATCTGAAGTGCCGCGTCGTGAACCTCGATGATGCATTCGGGCGCCAACTGGCCGCAGAAAAAAGCGAAGCACGCCTGATCAGCTACAGCCTGGAAGACTCCAGCGCCTACCTGTATTGCCGCGAAGCCCAGTTCAATGACGAAGGTGTACTCGCGACGCTGGTCACGCCCCAGGGCGAGCACCACTTGCGCAGTGCCTTGCTCGGTCGCTTTAACCTGAGCAACGTCCTCGCGGCCATCGGCGCCTTGCTGGGCCTGGATTACGCCCTGGACGAAATCCTGCGTGTATTGCCCAGGCTTGAAGGCCCGGCCGGGCGTATGCAGCGCCTGGGTGGCGGGACGCAGCCGCTGGTGGTGGTCGATTATGCCCACACCCCGGATGCCCTGGAAAAAGTTCTCGAAGCCCTGCGCCCTCACGCCAAGGGCAAGTTGCTGTGCCTGTTCGGCTGCGGCGGCGACCGCGATCGCGGCAAACGCCCGCTGATGGCCGAGATCGTCGAGCGCCTGGCCGATGGTGTACTGGTGACTGACGACAACCCGCGTAGCGAAGCGCCAAGCCAGATTTTCGATGATATCCGCGCAGGCTTCCAGGACGCCTCTCGGGTGAGCTTCGTCGCCGGTCGCGGCGCAGCCATTGCCCAATTGATCGCCAGCGCCAGCGCTGACGATGTGGTGGTTCTGGCCGGTAAAGGCCATGAGGACTACCAGGAAATCAACGGCGAACGCCATGCCTTCTCCGATCTGGTCGAGGCCGATCGCGCCTTGACCGCGTGGGAGGTGGCCCATGCTTAAGGCCATGCAGTTCAGCGAACTGACCCAGGCCTTGTCGGCCCGTGTGTTGTCGAGCGATTGCAGCTTCGACGGCGTCAGTATCGACAGTCGCAACATCAAGCCGGGGCAACTGTTTGTCGCCCTGGCCGGCCCGCGCTTCGACGGGCATGACTATTTGAATGAGGTGGCCGCCAAAGGCGCGGTCGGTGCCTTGGTGCAGCGTGAAGTCACTGACTCGACACTGCCGCAGTTGCTGGTGGCCGACACCCGTCTGGCCCTGGGTCAATTGGGCGCGCTGAACCGCGCGGCGTTCACCAATCCGGTGGCGGCGATCACCGGCTCCAGTGGCAAAACCACGGTCAAGGAACTGCTTGCCGGTATCCTGCGCACGCGCGGGCCAGTGCTGGCGACCCGTGGCAACCTGAACAACGATTTCGGCGCACCGCTGACCCTGCTTGAACTGGCGCCGGAACACACCGCCGCCGTGATCGAGCTGGGCGCGTCGCGCATTGGCGAAATTGCCTACACCGTGGCCATGACCCGGCCGCACGTCGCCATTATCAATAACGCGGGCACTGCCCACGTTGGCGAGTTTGGTGGCCCCGAGAAGATCGTCCAGGCCAAGGGTGAAATCCTTGAGGGGCTGGACGCTTCCGGTACCGCAGTCCTGAACCTCGATGACAAGGCCTTCGAAACCTGGCGTGTACGTGCCGCCGGGCGCAAGGTCTTGAGCTTCGCCGTGCACAACGCCGCGGCGGACTTCCATGCCTCGAACATCACGCTCGATGCCCGTGGCTGCCCGGCTTTCACCCTGCACAGTCCGCAAGGTGATGAGCACGTGCAACTGAACCTGCTGGGCAACCACAACGTTGCCAACGCCCTGGCCGCCGCCGCCGCTGCCTACGCCCTGGGCGTGTCGCTGTTCGGCATTGCCACCGGCCTGGGCGCAGTGCAACCGGTCAAGGGTCGCACCGTGGCGCAACTGGCGAGCAACGGTATGCGCGTGATTGATGACACTTACAACGCCAACCAATCCTCGATCTGCGCGGCCATTGACCTGCTCAAAGGCTTTGACGGTCGCAAGGTGCTGGTGCTGGGTGATATCGCCGAACTGGGCGACTGGGCCGAACAGTCCCACCGCGAAGTGGGTGCCTACGCCAGTGGCAAAGTCGACGCCTTCTATGCCGTCGGCCCGAACATGGCCCACGCCGCCGCCGCGTTTGGTTTGGGCGCGCGGCACTTCGCGAGCCAGGCCGAGTTGATCCAGGCGCTGGGCGTAGCCGAACAAGACAAACACACAACCATTTTGATCAAGGGATCGCGCAGCGCGGTGATGGAAAACGTCGTCGCGGCCTTGTGTGGCTCAAGTACGGAGAAACATTAATGCTGCTGCTGCTGGCTGAGTATCTGCAACAGTTCCACAAAGGCTTCGCGGTCTTTCAGTACCTGACCCTGCGCGGGATCCTGGGTGTGCTGACCGCGCTGTGTTTGTCGCTGTTTCTGGGGCCATGGATGATCCGTACTCTGCAAAACCTGCAGATCGGCCAGTCCGTGCGCAATGACGGCCCGCAGTCGCACTTGTCCAAGTCCGGCACACCGACCATGGGCGGCGCGTTGATCCTGTCGTCCATCGGCATCAGCACCTTGCTCTGGGCCGACCTGGCCAACCGCTATGTCTGGGTGGTGTTGCTGGTGACCCTGCTGTTCGGCGCCATCGGCTGGGTCGATGACTACCGCAAGGTAATCGAGAAGAATTCCAAGGGGCTGCCAAGCCGCTGGAAGTACTTCTGGCAATCAGTGTTCGGCCTGGGCGCGGCGATCTTCCTTTATATGACTGCGCCGAGCGCGGTGGAAACCACGCTGATTTTCCCGATGCTCAAGGATGCCAGCATCCCGTTGGGCATTGGCTTCGTGGTGTTGACCTATTTCGTGATTGTCGGCTCCAGCAACGCGGTCAACCTGACCGATGGCCTCGACGGCCTGGCGATCATGCCGACGGTGATGGTGGGCGGCGCCCTGGGCATCTTCTGCTACCTGTCGGGTAACGTGAAATTCGCTGAATACCTGCTGATCCCGTATGTACCGGGCGCGGGTGAATTGATTGTGTTCTGCGGCGCGCTGATCGGTGCCGGACTGGGCTTCCTGTGGTTCAACACCTATCCGGCCCAAGTGTTCATGGGCGACGTCGGCGCCCTGGCGCTGGGCGCGGCCCTGGGCACCATTGCCGTGATCGTGCGCCAGGAAATCGTCCTGTTCATCATGGGCGGCGTGTTCGTGATGGAGACCCTGTCGGTGGTGATCCAGGTTGCGTCCTTCAAGTTGACCGGTCGCCGCGTGTTTCGCATGGCGCCGATTCATCACCACTTTGAACTCAAGGGCTGGCCGGAGCCACGGGTGATTGTCCGTTTCTGGATCATCACCGTGATTCTTGTGCTGGTTGGCCTTGCCACCCTGAAACTGAGGTAGAAACGAGTGTCCCTGATCGCTTCAGACCACTTCCGCATCGTTGTCGGCCTCGGCAAGAGCGGCATGTCCCTGGTTCGCTTCCTGGCGAACCGGGGCAAGTCGTTTGCCGTGGCCGATACGCGGGAAAATCCACCGGAGCTGGTCACGCTGCGCCGTGACTACCCGCACGTGGAAGTGCGTTGTGGCGAGTTGGATGTCGAGTTTCTGTGCCGTGCCGACGAGCTCTATGTGAGCCCCGGCCTGGCCCTGGCGACTCCGGCCCTGCAAGCGGCGGCGGCGCGTGGCGTGAAGTTGTCCGGCGATATCGAGCTGTTTGCGCGTAACGCCAAGGCGCCCATCGTTGCGATCAGCGGTTCCAACGCCAAGAGCACCGTCACCACCCTGGTCGGCGAAATGGCGGCTGCGGCCGGCAAGCGCGTGGCCGTGGGCGGTAACCTCGGTACGCCGGCGCTGGATTTGCTCAGCGACGATATCGAGCTGTATGTCATGGAGCTGTCGAGCTTCCAGCTGGAGACCACCGATCAACTCGGCGCTGAAGTGGCCACTGTGTTGAACGTCAGCGAAGACCATATGGACCGCTACAGCGGCCTGCCGGCTTATCACCTGGCCAAGCACCGGATCTTCCGTGGTGCGCGGCAAGTGGTGGTCAATCGCCAGGATGCCCTGAGCCGTCCGCTGATGGGTGAGGGCCTGCCATGCTGGACCTTCGGCCTGAGCAAACCCGATTTCAAGGCCTTTGGTATCCGTGAAGAGAATGGCGAGAAATACCTGGCCTTCGAATTCCAGAACCTGATGCCGGTTCGTGAACTGAAAATCCGTGGCGCCCACAACCAGTCCAATGCCCTGGCGGCCCTGGCGTTGGGGCATGCGGTCGGCTTGCCGTTCGACGCGATGCTGTCGAGCCTGCGCACCTTTGCCGGCCTGGAGCACCGCTGCCAGTGGGTGCGCGACCTGGATGGCGTGAGCTACTACAACGATTCCAAGGCCACCAATGTCGGCGCCGCGCTGGCCGCCATCGAAGGCCTGGGAGCCGATATCGACGGCAAACTCCTGCTGATCGCCGGTGGCGATGGCAAGGGTGCCGACTTCAAGGACCTCAAGGGCCCGGTGGCTGCTCATTGCCGTGCCGTGGTGCTGATGGGCCGTGACAGCGACTTGATCGCCGCCGCCCTGGGCAACGCGGTGCCGCAAGTGCGTGCCACCTCCCTGGACGATGCCATCGCTCAATGCCGCGCCCTGGCCCAGCCCGGCGATGCCGTGCTGCTGTCGCCGGCGTGCGCCAGTTTCGACATGTTCAAGAACTACGAAGAGCGCGGCCAGTTGTTCGCCCGTGCCGTGGAGGGCTTGGCATGAGTCTGGACCTGAAGAACATTATCAAGCCGTACCCGTCGCCGATCATTACCGGGCGCGGGATCGACCTCGACTTCCCGATGCTCGCCGGTTGCCTGGCGCTGCTGGGCCTGGGCCTGGTGATGATCACCTCGGCCTCCTCGGAAGTGGCTGCCGTACAGTCGGGTAACACCCTGTACCACATGATCCGCCACCTGATTTACCTGGTGATCGGCCTCGGTGCGTGCATCGTCACTATGATGATTCCTATCGCCACCTGGCAGCGCCTGGGTTGGCTGATGCTGCTCGGTGCCTTCGGCCTGCTGGTGATGGTAATCGTCCCCGGCATCGGCCGTGAGGTGAACGGTTCGATGCGCTGGATTGGCTTCGGTGCTTTCAACGTGCAGCCTTCGGAGATCGCCAAGGTGTTCGTGGTGATTTACCTCGCGGGCTACCTGGTGCGTCGTCAGAAAGAAGTGCGGGAAAGTTGGATGGGCTTCTTCAAGCCATTCATCGTGCTGCTGCCCATGGCCGGTCTGTTGCTGATGGAGCCGGACTTCGGCGCCACCGTGGTGATGATGGGCGCCGCCGCTGCGATGCTGTTCCTCGGCGGGGTGGGCTTGTTCCGCTTTGCCCTGATGGTTGGGCTCGCCGTGGCGGCCGTGACGATCCTGGTGCAGGCGCAACCCTATCGGATGGCGCGCCTGATCACCTTTACCGACCCCTGGTCCGACCAGTTCGGCTCCGGCTACCAACTGACCCAGGCGCTGATCGCCTTCGGTCGCGGCGAGTGGCTGGGCGTGGGCCTGGGCAACAGCGTGCAGAAGCAGTTCTACCTGCCGGAAGCCCATACCGACTTCGTGTTCTCGGTACTCGCCGAAGAGCTGGGCGTGGTCGGCTCCCTGGCCACCGTCGGGCTGTTCGTGTTCGTCTGCGTGCGGGCCATGTACATCGGCTTGTGGGCCGAAAAAGCCAAACAATTCTTTGCCGCCTATGTGGCTTACGGCCTGGCCTTCCTGTGGATCGGCCAGTTCCTGATCAACATCGGTGTGAACGTCGGCCTGCTGCCGACCAAGGGCCTGACCCTGCCGTTCCTCAGTTATGGCGGCAGCTCGTTGGTGATCTGCTGTGCCTGTCTCGGCTTGTTGCTGCGTATCGAGTGGGAGAGTCGAACCCATTTGGGCAGCGAAGAGATGGAATTCAGCGAGAGCGATTTTGCCGAGGAGCCGACCCATGGGCGCTAACGTGCTGATCATGGCGGGCGGCACCGGCGGCCACGTGTTCCCGGCGCTGGCCTGTGCCCGTGAGTTCCAGGCCCGCGGCTACACCGTGCATTGGCTGGGTACGCCCCGTGGCATCGAAAATGAATTGGTTCCGGCGGCCGGCTTGCCCCTGCACCTGATCAACGTCAGCGGCCTGCGCGGCAAAAGCAAATTGTCCCTGCTCAAGGCGCCGTTCGTGTTGCTAAAGGCGGTGTGGCAGGCGCGCAAGGTTATCCGTGAGTTGAAGCCGGTGTGTGTGCTGGGCTTTGGTGGCTATGTCACCGGTCCTGGCGGTGTGGCCGCGCGATTGGCCGGTGTGCCGGTGATCGTCCACGAGCAAAACGCTGTGGCCGGTACTGCCAACCGCCTGTTGGCGCCATTGGCGGCGCGGGTCTGCGAGGCATTCCCGAATACGTTTGCAGCCATGGACAAGCGCCGCACCACCGGTAACCCGGTGCGTACCGAACTGTTTATGGACATTGCCCGTCAGGCCCTGACCGGGCGCAAGGCGCACCTGCTGATCCTCGGCGGAAGCCTGGGCGCCGAACCGCTGAACAAGCTGCTGCCGGAGGCGCTGGCGCAACTGCCTGTGGAACTGCGTCCCGAGATTTTCCATCAGGCAGGCAAGAACCACGATGAAGTGACTGCCGCCCGCTATCGCGAGGCCGGTGTCGAGGCGACTGTAGAGCCTTTTATCAAAGACATGGCCCATGCCTATGGCTGGGCCGACCTGGTGGTCTGTCGCGCAGGTGCGTTGACCGTCAGTGAACTGGCTGCTGCCGGTCTGCCGTCCTTGCTGGTGCCTTTGCCCCATGCGATCGACGATCACCAGACCCGCAACGCCGAATATTTGGCCGGGGAGGGCGCTGCCTTCCTGCTGCCGCAAAGAACGACTGGCGCCGCCGATCTGGCCGCATGCCTGACTGAGGTTTTGATGCAACCCGAACGACTGAACAGCATGGCGAGCACCGCAAGCCGCCTGGCCAAACCCGACGCCACCCGTAGCGTGGTCGATATCTGCCTGGAGGTGGCCCATGGTTGAGAATCAAAAAGCCATGCCGCAACCGGAAATGCGCCGCATCCGTCGCATCCACTTCGTCGGTATCGGCGGCGTGGGCATGTGCGGGATCGCCGAAGTGTTGCTGAACCTGGGTTACCAGGTCTCCGGCTCCGACCTCAAGACCTCGCCGGTCACCGAGCGCCTGGAATCGTTTGGCGCGCAAATCTTTATCGGTCACCGTGCCGAGAACGCCGCGCAGGCCGATGTACTGGTGGTCTCCAGTGCCGTGAACACCTCCAACCCGGAAGTGGCCACCGCCCTTGAGCGCCGTATTCCCGTGGTGCCCCGCGCCGAGATGCTGGCCGAGCTGATGCGTTACCGCCATGGCATCGCCGTCGCCGGTACCCACGGCAAGACCACCACCACCAGCCTGATCGCCTCGGTATTTGCCGCCGGCGGCCTGGACCCGACCTTCGTGATCGGTGGCCGGCTGAATGCAGCAGGTACCAATGCACAACTGGGTACCAGCCGTTATCTGATTGCCGAAGCCGATGAAAGCGATGCCAGCTTCCTGCACCTGCAGCCGCTGGTGGCCGTGGTCACCAACATCGACGCCGACCATATGGCGACCTACGACGGCGACTTCAACAAGTTGAAGAAAACCTTCGTCGAGTTCCTGCATAACCTGCCGTTCTACGGTTTGGCTGTGGTGTGCCTGGACGATCCGGTAGTGCGCGAAATCCTGCCGCTGGTCAAGCGTCCGACCGTGACCTATGGCTTCAGCGAAGACGCCGACGTGCGTGCGATCAATGTACGTCAGCAAGGCATGCAGACCTTCTTTACCGTGTTGCGCCCTGATCGCGAGCCGCTGGACGTCTCGGTGAACATGCCGGGCAACCACAATGTGCTCAATTCCCTGGCGACCATCTGCATCGCCACCGATGAGGGCGTCAGCGATGAAGCCATCGTCGAAGGCCTGTCGGGTTTTGCCGGTGTGGGCCGGCGCTTCCAGGTCTACGGCCACCTGCCGGTAGACGGCGGCGACGTGATGCTGGTGGATGACTACGGTCACCACCCGACCGAAGTCGCGGCCGTGATCAAGGCCGTGCGTGGTGGCTGGCCGGAGCGTCGCCTGGTGATGGTCTACCAGCCGCACCGCTACAGCCGCACCCGTGACCTGTACGACGATTTCGTAAATGTATTGGCCGATGCCAACGTGCTGCTGTTGATGGAAGTCTACCCGGCCGGTGAAGAACCGATCCCCGGCGCCGACAGCCGCAAGCTGTGCAACAGCATCCGTCAGCGCGGGCAACTGGACCCGATCTATATCGAGCGTGGTGTGGACCTGGCGCCGATCGTCAAGCCGCTGCTGCGTGCCGGCGACATCCTGCTGTGCCAGGGTGCCGGTGATATCGGCGGCCTTGCCCCTAAATTGCTCGCGAGCCCGCTGTTTGCTGCCGCGCCTGCCCAGGGGAAGTCGAAATGACCACCAACTACGGCTCCCTGTTCTCCACCATCGCGCCTGCCGACTTCGGCCGCGTGGCGGTACTGTTCGGCGGCAAGAGCGCTGAGCGCGAAGTGTCGCTCAAGTCCGGCAATGCTGTGCTCCAAGCGCTGCAAAGTGCCGGTGTGAACGCCTTTGGTATCGACGTGGGCGATGACTTCCTCGCTCGCCTGCAGGCCGAGAAGATCGACCGCGCCTTCATCATTCTTCACGGCCGTGGCGGTGAAGACGGCAGCATGCAGGGCCTGCTGGAGTGCGCCGGGATCCCTTACACCGGCAGCGGCATCCTTGCCTCGGCACTGGCCATGGACAAGTTGCGCACCAAGCAGGTGTGGCACAGCCTGGGCATTCCGACGCCGCGTCACAGCGTTTTGTGCAGCGAAGACGATTGTATTTCTGCGGCCAAGGAACTGGGCCTGCCTTTGATCGTCAAACCAGCCCATGAAGGCTCCAGTATCGGCATGGCCAAAGTGAACTCGGCCGCCGAATTGATCGACGCATGGAAAGCGGCAAGTACCTACGATTCGCAAGTGTTGGTGGAACAGTGGATCTCCGGTCCCGAATTCACCATCGCGACCCTCCGTGACCAGGTATTGCCGCCTATCGCGCTGGGCACCCCCCATACCTTTTACGACTACGACGCCAAGTACCTGGCCTCCGATACCCAGTACCGGATCCCATGCGGCCTCGATGCAACCAAAGAGCAGGAATTGATGGACCTCACGGCGAAAGCCTGTGAGGCGTTGGGTATCGCCGGTTGGGCGCGGGCAGACGTGATGCAGGATGACCAGGGGAACTTCTGGTTCCTTGAAGTCAACACCGCACCGGGCATGACCGACCACAGCCTGGTGCCCATGGCTGCACGCGCAGCCGGCCTGGACTTCCAGCAGTTGGTGCTGGCGATCCTGGCCGCCAGTTATGTGGCCGGTAATGTGGCCGGTAATGAAGAGGCACGAGGTTAAGACCATGCAAGGCGCATCGCTTCGCCATCAGCCACCCGCTCCCGGCCGCAAGCCGGTGCCGCGTGGTGCCAGTCGAATGGTGGCTAAAGAGCCGATGTCGGCGCGCCTGCCGAAAGCCAACTTTGGTTTTCTCAAGGCCCTGTTCTGGCCGGTGCTGTTGGTGGCGTTGGGCTTTGGCACCTATGAAGGTGCGCAGCGCCTGTTGCCGTATGCCGACCGCCCGATCACCAAGATCAGCGTGCAGGGCGACTTGAGCTACATCAGCCAGCAAGCGGTGCAGCAGCGGATCGCGCCTTTTGTCGCGGCGAGCTTCTTCACCATCGACCTGGCAGGCATGCGTGCCGAACTGGAGCAGATGCCGTGGATTGCCCACGCCGAAGTACGGCGCGTGTGGCCGGATCAAGTGACGATCCGCCTGGAAGAACAACTGCCCGTGGCCCGTTGGGGTGACGAAGCGCTGTTGAACAACCAGGGCCAGGCATTCAACCCGCGTGAGCTGGCCAACTACGAGCATTTGCCGCAGTTGTTCGGGCCGCAACGGGCGCAACAACAAGTGATGCAGCAGTACCAGGCGTTGAGCCAGATGCTGCGGCCACTGGGCTTCTCCATTGCGCGCCTGGAATTGCGCGAGCGGGGCAGCTGGTTCCTGACCACCGGGGCAGGCAGTTCCGGCCCGGGCATCGAGTTGTTGCTGGGACGCGACCACTTGGTGGAGAAGATGCGCCGCTTTATCGCCATCTACGACAAAACCCTGAAAGAACAGATTACGAACATCGCGAGCATCGACCTGCGTTACGCCAACGGCCTGGCCGTTAGCTGGCGCGAACCGGCTGCGCCCACGGCAGCGCAACCCGCTGTCGCGAAGAATTAAGAAGAGGCAGGACCCATGGCAAACGTGCAAAGCGGCAAAATGATCGTCGGTCTCGATATCGGCACCTCCAAGGTGGTGGCGCTGGTAGGCGAGGTCGCGGACGACGGCACGCTGGAAATCGTCGGAATCGGCACGCATCCGTCCCGGGGCCTGAAGAAGGGCGTGGTGGTCAACATCGAATCCACCGTGCAGTCGATCCAGCGCGCTATCGAAGAAGCGCAACTGATGGCGGGCTGCCGGATTCACTCGGCATTCGTCGGCGTGGCGGGCAATCACATCCGCAGCCTGAACTCCCACGGCATCGTGGCGATCCGCGACCGTGAAGTCAGCTCGGCCGACCTTGAGCGCGTCCTCGACGCTGCCCAGGCCGTGGCGATCCCTGCTGACCAGCGTGTGCTGCACACCCTGCCGCAGGACTACGTGATTGATAACCAGGAAGGCGTACGTGAGCCCCTGGGCATGTCGGGCGTCCGCCTGGAAGCCAAGGTCCACGTGGTGACCTGCGCCGTGAATGCCGCACAGAACATTGAAAAATGCGTGCGTCGTTGCGGCCTGGAAATCGACGACATCATTCTTGAGCAGTTGGCCTCGGCCTACTCGGTCCTGACCGACGACGAAAAAGAACTGGGCGTATGCCTGGTGGACATCGGCGGCGGCACCACCGATATCGCGATCTTTACCGAAGGTGCGATCCGTCACACCGCGGTGATCCCGATTGCCGGCGACCAGGTGACCAACGACATTGCAATGGCCCTGCGGACACCGACCCAGTACGCCGAAGAAATCAAGATCCGCTACGCCTGCGCCCTGGCCAAGCTGGCCGGTGCCGGCGAGACCATCAAGGTACCGAGCGTGGGCGACCGTCCACCGCGTGAACTGTCGCGTCAGGCCCTGGCCGAAGTGGTCGAGCCGCGCTACGACGAACTGTTCACCCTGATCCAGGCTGAACTGCGTCGCAGCGGCTACGAAGATTTGATCCCGGCCGGCATCGTGCTGACCGGTGGCACCTCGAAGATGGAAGGCGCGGTCGAACTGGCCGAGGAAATCTTCCACATGCCGGTCCGCCTGGGCGTGCCCCATGGCGTCAAGGGCCTGGGCGACGTGGTGCGCAACCCGATTTATTCCACCGGTGTGGGCTTGCTGTTGTACGGCCTGCAAAAGCAGACCGACGGCATTTCCCTGTCGGGCATTGGCAGCCGCGAAAGCTATAGCAGTGACGAGCCCAAAGCGCCGTTGCTGGAGCGCCTGCAGGCTTGGGTGAAAGGCAATTTCTAAAGATTTACCGCAACACCGTTTCAAAGTAGTAGGCGAAAAAACTAGAGAAATGAAAGGAGAGGGAAAATGTTCGAACTCGTAGACAACATCCCCGCAAGCCCGGTTATTAAAGTAATCGGTGTCGGCGGTGGCGGCGGCAACGCTGTCAATCATATGGTCAAGAGCAACATTGAAGGCGTTGAATTCATCTGCGCCAACACTGATGCCCAGGCGCTGAAGAGCATCGGCGCGCGGACCATCCTGCAATTGGGCACAGCCGTGACCAAGGGCCTGGGCGCTGGCGCCAATCCGGAAGTCGGCCGTCAAGCCGCCCTGGAAGACCGCGAGCGTATTGCCGAAGTGCTGCAAGGCACCAACATGGTGTTCATCACCACTGGCATGGGCGGCGGTACCGGTACCGGTGCGGCGCCAATCATTGCTGAAGTAGCCAAGGAAATGGGGATCCTGACGGTCGCTGTCGTGACCCGTCCGTTCCCGTTCGAAGGCCGCAAGCGCATGCAGATCGCCGACGAAGGTATCCGTCTGCTGTCTGAAAGCGTTGACTCGTTGATCACCATCCCCAACGAGAAACTGCTGACCATCCTCGGTAAAGACGCCAGCCTGCTGTCGGCTTTCGCCAAGGCCGATGACGTACTGGCCGGTGCCGTTCGCGGTATCTCCGACATCATCAAGCGTCCGGGCATGATCAACGTCGACTTTGCCGACGTACGCACGGTCATGAGCGAAATGGGCATGGCAATGATGGGCACTGGCTGCGCCAGCGGTCCTAACCGTGCACGTGAAGCGACCGAAGCGGCCATCCGCAACCCGTTGCTCGAAGACGTGAACCTGCAAGGTGCACGCGGCATCCTGGTGAACATCACCGCCGGTCCTGACCTGTCCCTGGGTGAGTACTCCGACGTGGGTAGCATCATCGAAGCCTTCGCTTCCGAGCACGCGATGGTCAAGGTCGGTACCGTTATCGATCCAGATATGCGCGACGAGCTGCATGTGACCGTGGTTGCCACGGGTCTGGGCGCTAAAATCGAGAAACCGGTGAAGGTTATCGACAATACCGTGCACACCAGCCAGGCCTCGGCCGCCGCTCCAGCACCTGCTCGTCAGGAACTGCCGTCGGTGAACTACCGTGATCTGGATCGTCCGACCGTGATGCGCAACCAGGCCCAGGCTGGTGCTGCGGCGTCCCGTAGCCCGAATCCGCAAGATGATCTGGACTATCTGGACATCCCGGCTTTCCTGCGTCGTCAGGCCGATTAATGGAATGTATCAGGGCTATGAAGGTGATTGGTGTTCAGCAAAGATCTGGTCTGCTATTATCGCCAGCCTTTGTTGATACCAGTTCGCAATTTGCGCTGAAGCGGTCCAAGCCATGATTAAACAACGCACCCTGAAGAATATTATCCGTGCCACAGGTGTAGGTCTGCACTCCGGGGAGAAGGTATACCTGACTCTCAAGCCCGCACCTGTCGACACCGGCATCGTGTTTGTTCGTGCCGACCTGGACCCTGTGGTGCAGATTCCTGCTCGCGCGGAAAACGTTGGCGAAACCACCATGTCGACCACATTGGTCAACGGTGACGTCAAAGTGGACACGGTGGAGCACTTGCTCTCGGCCATGGCTGGCCTGGGCATCGATAACGCCTACGTCGAGCTCTCCGCGTCTGAAGTCCCGATCATGGATGGTAGCGCTGGACCTTTCGTATTCCTGATTCAATCTGCCGGCCTGGAAGAACAGGACGCAGCCAAGAAGTTCATTCGCATTCTGCGGGAAGTGACAGTAGAAGACGGCGACAAGCGCGCCACCTTCGTCCCGTTCGAAGGCTTTAAAGTGAGCTTTGAGATCGATTTCGATCACCCGGTATTCCGTGACCGCACCCAAAGTGCAAGCGTGGATTTTTCCAGCACTTCGTTCGTAAAAGAAGTCAGCCGCGCCCGTACCTTTGGTTTCATGAGTGACATCGAGTACCTGCGCAAGCACAACCTCGCACTCGGCGGCAGCGTTGAAAACGCCATCGTGGTCGACGCGGATGGTGTACTGAACGAAGACGGCCTTCGCTATGAAGACGAATTCGTGAAGCACAAGATCCTCGATGCAATTGGTGACCTCTACCTGCTGGGCAATAGCCTTATAGGCGAGTTCAAAGGCTTCAAGTCGGGCCATGCACTGAACAACCAGCTCCTGCGCAAGTTGATTGAGCAGAAAGATGCTTGGGAAGTCGTGACCTTCGAAGATGCCAGCACCGCACCGATCTCTTACATGCGTCCCGTTGCGGCGGTGTAAGTAACAACTCTCTTTCTTTAGTTTTTAAAGGCTGCCTTCGGGTGGCCTTTTTTTATGGCGGCGGTTTGTGGCTCCGCCAATGTTCAATCAAGGCGCGAGGCAGATCTGTGGTGACAAGCTCCCTCGCCACAATAGGTACGCAACCACTACCTCAACAGGGCCGCATCGACGACGCGGTTACGCCCGCTATTTTTCGCCTCATACAACGCCCGGTCAGCACTGAGCAGCAACTCCTCCAATGACGCGCTGCTGCGTTTGTCCCAGGCGCTCAGGCCGATACTCACCGTAATAGGCTCGCTATCACCCGCAACCGGCGGCAAGTGCTGGATCCCCTGGCGGATATGCTCGGCAATCGTCCTGGCACCGTTGGCATCGGTATGCGGCAGGATCACCGCAAACTCTTCGCCGCCGTAACGTGCCGCCAGATCGGCCGGGCGGCGGATTTGGCGGCCGATCACCTGCGCCACGCTGCGCAAGGCTTCATCACCCCCCTGATGGCCATGGCGGTCGTTGAAGGCCTTGAAGTGGTCGACGTCGATCATCAGCACAGACAAGGGCTCGGTCGAGCGGCGGGCGCGCTCCCATTCCAGAGCCAAGCGCTGGTCGAGGGTCCGGCGGTTGGCCAGGCCGGTCAGGCCGTCCGTGGCTGCCAGTTCTGACAGCACCTTCTCGGCGCGATAGCGGCGCCGCAGTTCCAGGCGCAACATCCAGCTCAGCCACAGCAGGCCCACACACAACACCCCGGTGGCCCCTGCCGTCAGCCACGCGGCGCGCTGCCAGGCGGCGAACACATCGTCGCTGGCCAACGCCACCACCACGATCAATGGCAACCGCCCCACATTGGTAAAGGTATACAGCCGGGGCGTACCGCTGATCGCAGAGATGGCCCGGAAGCTGCCGCTGCCTTCTTTCAGCATGCGCTTGAAGTTGGGGAGTGAACTCAGGTCCTTGTCGATCATGTCCTGTTCGAGCACGGGGTGCTGGGCCAGCAGGATGCCCTGGTTGTTCAGCAGGTTGATGGTGTTACCGTTGCCGATGGTCAGGCTGCTGAACAGTTGGTCGAAATACGCCAGGCGCATGGTCGCCACGGCCACCCCGGCAAACTCGCCGTCGGGCCCGGTCACGCGGCGGCTGAAGGCGATACGCCAGACCTGCTCGCACTGACAATGGATCTTGAACGGGCGGCTGATAAACAGTCCGGCCTCGGGGTTCTGTTGATGGACCTGGAAGTAGTCGCGGTTGGCGAAGTTACGTCGGGTTGGGGTCAGCGTCGACGAGTCGGCAAGCACCGCGCCCTGGGCGTCCAGCAGCAGGACTTCACCTTTATAGGGGGCTGCGGTGGACTGGTCGAATTGCAGTTGATGCCGCACATCCGCCGGCAGTCCCGACAAGTCCTTGCCGGCCGCCTCAATCAGGCCGTGCAGTGCCAAGTCATAGAGCTCGACGTTGCGCAGCACATCGGCATTGATCAGTTGGGTGATATTGCTGGTAGACCGTTGGGCGGTCTGCAGCGTGCTGGCATGTTCGCGGATCAGCAGCACGGCGACGATGATCAGGATCAGGGTGACGGTGAGGCCACTGCCCAGAATCAGCAAAAGCTCCGGGCGTGCAGGCAGGTTAAGGGCGCGGCGTTGACTCATCGGACGGACTTCGGCGGTGACGATGAGGGCAGTTTAGTTCCGCGCGCCTGAAATTAGCTCATCGGCAAAAAAGATAATTGGCCGTCAGAACACATTGATCGGGTAGTCGACGATCACCCGGTACTCATCCACATCGCGGTCCACCGCCGAGTAGCCATTGCTGCCCCGGTTGGTCGCCCATTGCAGGCGCACCGCCAGGTCCTTGGCCTTGCCGCCCTGCACCACGTACTTGAGGTCGATATCCCGCTCCCAGTGCTTGGCGTTCTTGCCGTCGGCGCTGTACCAGGCCGAGTAGCCGCGGCTGTTGGGGTCGACTTTGGTCAGGTCGGTCTTGCCGCTGATGTACGACACCGCTGACGTCAGGCCAGGGACGCCGAGCCCGGCGAAGTCATAGGCGTACTTGAGCTTCCACGAGCGCTCGTTGGGGCCGTTGAAGTCCGAGTATTGCTGGGAGTTGTCCAGGTACACGCTGTCGCCCTGGGCGATGTAGTCGAACGGCGTGTTGCCGTTGACCCGCTGGTAGGCGGCCATGACGCTGTGATTGCCCACGCCCACGGTGAAATGCAGGCTGTAGGTGTTGTTGTCGATATCCCCCAGCAAGGCATTGCCGGTGTCCTGGGTATGGTAGAAGTGCAGGCCCGGGTTGAGGCTGACCAGGTCATTGACCGCGTAGGTGTAGTCCAGGTCGTAGTAGTACTGGTTCCACACGTCCTTGAGTTCGGAGGCGTACAGGTTGCTGGTCAGCCCTGGCAGACCGCTCCAGGCCACGCCTGCCCAGTTCATATGCTGGCTGTCCTGGCCCTTGGGCAGCGCGCCATAGCTGGTGCCGATGCGCCCGTGGCCGCTCTGGTTGTAGAGCTTGGCAAAGCTGGCCTGGCCGCCTTCGAACATCCAGCCGTCGAGGCTGTGGTTGGTCAGGCTGACGCCACGAAAGGTCTCGGGCAGCATGCGGGTCATGCCGCCGGCAATTACCGGGTTGTTGAGGAACAGATCGCCGGCTTTGAATTCGGTATCCAGGGCGCGGATTTTCAGGGTGCCGCCACCGGTGGAAAACGAGCCCGGCGCTTTGCCGTTGCCGCTGCCGTACGGCAGGATGCTGGAGCCGTCGGTACCGCCGCCGCCGTCCAGTTTCAGGCCGAGCATGCCATGCACATCCAGGCCGAAACCCACGGTGCCCTGGGTGTAACCGGACTCGAAGACCCCGAGGAAGCCTTGGCCCCACTCTTTGCTGTCGTCGGTGTGAATGTCGCGGCGGTCGCGATTCATGTAGTAGTTGCGGGTGTTGATATTGAGGCTGGAGCCTTCGACGAATCCGTCGGTGGGAGGGGTGTCTGCGGCATGGGCGATAGGGGAGATAGTTGCTGCAATCGCGAGGAATAACGGGGTGAATGTCAGCGCGGTTTTCACCGGGGGAGCTCCTTTGGGTCAGTCTGAACGGCCAATGTTGTGGGGTGTTCCTGGCCTTTTTTACGGCAAAAAAAAGCCGCTGAAGTCAGCGGCTTTAAGACAGATTCCCAGTGTAGAGCCCTGGAAATAAGTCGAGGGAAATGGCAGGGCGGGTCGGCTGTCTTTGCCGTCTCGCTCGTCGATGCGACATATTGGCGCAGGCGAGCGGTACGGTACAGAGTGTAACAAGATAATGACTGTTGCCCAAATCGCAACAGTCAAGACGATGAAGACCCTCTATGGGAATGGGCTTATGTCGGAGTGGTTTTGAAAATCAGATCGGCAGGGTGATACCAAAGGTGTTGCCACCGTGTTCACTGCGCACAAACACGTCCCCACCATGCATCAAGGCAATCGCCTTGACGATGGCCAACCCCAAACCATGATTGGCCCCGCTGTTGCTGCGTGAGGCGTCGACGCGGTAGAAACGCTCGAACAACCGAGGCAAATGCTCGCTGGCGATCCGTTCTCCAGGGTTGGTCACGCCAATCAGCACCTGCTGCTCGTGCGCTTCAATCCGCACCTCGATCACCTGCCCCGGCGAGGTGTGCTGCACGGCATTGTTCAGCAGGTTGATCAGGGCCCGGCGCAAATGGGCCTTTTCGATCTTCACCTGGGCATCGCCGGCCACCGTGACCTGCACCTGGGCGTCTTCAAGGATAAAGTCCAGATAGTCGAGGGTGGTCGCCACCTCATCGGCCAGGGAGCTTTCAACCAGCTTGGTGGCTTTGCTGCCTTGGTCGGCGCTGGCCAGGAACAGCATGTCATTGATGATCGAACGCAGGCGCTCCAACTCCTCCAGGTTCGATTGCAGCACTTCAAAGTAATGCTCGGCCGAGCGGCCACGGGTCAGCGCCACCTGGGTCTGGCCGATCAGGTTGGTCAGTGGCGAGCGCAGTTCGTGGGCCACGTCGGCGTTGAACGACTCCAGGCGCGAGTAGGCGGTTTCCACCCGCTCCAGGGTGGAGTTGAAGGCATTGGCGAATTGCTTGAGCTCTGGGGGCAGCGGCGACAATTGCAAGCGCCCGGACAGTTTCGGCGGGGCCAGTTTTTGCGCTTCATCCGAGAGCCTGATCAGCGGCTTGAGGCCGATGCGCGCGACCCAGAAGCCCAGCAGCGAAGCCAGCACCACGCCGATAAACGCCAGGCTGATCAACGCCATCAGCAAATGATGCTGGGTGGCGCGGAAGTTGGCGGTGTCGATGGCGATCATAAAGCGCAGCGGCGGGCGCAGGTCCTTGGCCGGGAACTGGCTGACCAGCACCTTGAACGGATACGCATGCCCCGGCAGGTATAAATCACGCTTGCCCGTGGGGCCGGCGGCAAACTCGCGAAGGTGCGCGTCCGGGTTGCCGTACTCATAGGCCGGGTTGCTGCTCACTACCCAGAAGCGAATACGTGCATCCTCTTCGCCCAGCAGCTTGAGTTTGTTGGTCATTTTCACCCAGTGATCCGGCGTGCCGAAACGCGTGATCGACGACTCCAGCACACTGTAGCGCGCATCCAGTTCGGCCTCCGGCAACAGGCCCAGGCCACGGTCCACCTGCTGGTAGAGCGCGCCGCCGATCAGCAGGAAAATCACCAGCGCGACCAGGGTGAACATGCCGCTCAGGCGCAGGGCAATCGAGTTACTCGACACTGCGGTTCTCCAATACATAGCCCATGCCACGGATGGTGTGCAGCAGCTTGTGCTCGAAGGGCCCGTCGAGCTTGGCCCGCAGGCGCTTGATCGCCACTTCGACCACATTGGCGTCGCTGTCGAAATTGATGTCCCAGACCATTTCCGCAATCGCCGTCTTGGACAGGATCTCGCCCTGGCGCCGCGCCAGGACGCTGAGCAGCGAGAACTCCTTGGCCGTCAGGTCTAGGCGCAGGCCGGCGCGGCTGGCCTTGCGGCTGATCAGGTCGATCCACAGGTCGGCAACGGTCACCTGCACCGGTTCATGCCCGCCGCTACGGCGGGTCAGGGCTTGCAGGCGGGCGACCAGTTCGAGAAAGGAAAACGGCTTGCCCAGGTAATCGTCGGCGCCTTCGCGCAGGCCGCGAATGCGGTCTTCCACGCGCTCGCGGGCAGTCAGCATGATCACCGGGGTTTGTTTACGCGCCCGCAGTGCGCGCAGCACGCCAAACCCGTCGAGGCCGGGCAGCATTACATCGAGCACGATTACTGCGTAGTCGCTTTCCAGGGCCAGGTGCAGGCCCTCGATGCCGTCGCGGGCGACGTCCACCGTGTAGCCTTGTTCCGTCAGCCCGCGATGCAGGTAGTCGGCGGTTTTCTCTTCGTCTTCAATAATCAGGACACGCATGACCCCGCCTCAATGTGTGGTCGCCAGCCCGAGGGCCGGAGTGGGTCTGTGGAACAGCTTCTCAAGGTACAAGTATATGACCGGCGTGGTGAACAGCGTCAGCGCCTGGCTCACCAGCAACCCGCCGACCACCGCGATGCCCAGGGGTTGGCGCAGCTCCGCGCCGGGGCCTGCGCCGAGCATCAGCGGTACTGCGCCCAGCAGCGCGGCGAGGGTGGTCATGATGATCGGTCGAAAACGAGTGACACAGGCTTCATAAATCGCATCCGCCGGTGCCAGCCCACGAACCCGTTGCGCTTCGAGGGCAAAGTCGATCATCAGGATGCCGTTTTTCTTGACGATGCCGATCAACAGCACCAGGCCGATCAAGGCCATGATGGAAAAGTCCTGGCCCAGCAGCCACAGCATGATCAACGCACCCAGGCCGGCCGAGGGCAGGGTCGAGATGATGGTCAGCGGATGCACGAAGCTCTCATACAGCACGCCGAGGATGATATAGACCGCCACCAGCGCCGCGAGGATCAGCCACGGCTGGCTGGCCAATGAACTCTGGAACGCCTGGGCCGCGCCCTGGAAATTGCCAATGAGGGTGCTCGGCATGCCGATCTCGTTCTTGGCCTGGTCGAGCATGATCACGGCGTCGCCCAGGGCCACGCCCGGTGCGAGGTTGAACGACAGGTTGGCCGCCGGGAACATGCCGTCGTGGCTGATGGACAACGGCCCGACCGTCGGCGGGTCGACCTTGGCCAGTGCCGACAATGGCACCATTTCACCGCTGAGGGGCGAGCGCAGGTAGAAGTAGTTCAGGCTCTCGGCCTTGCCCCGTTGCTGGCTGTCCAGTTCCAGCACCACCTGGTACTGGTTGGTCTCGGTCTGGAATTCATTGACCTGGCGCTGGCCGAACGCATCGTACAGCGCCTGGTCGACATCGGTGGCGGTCAGGCCGAAACGCGCGGCGGCCTGGCGGTCGATGCTGATGTGGGTGATGCTGCCGCCCAGTTGCAGGTCGTTGGACAGATCGCGGAAGGCCGGGTTGGTGCGCAGTTTTTCGGTCAGGCGCTGGGTCCAGGTGTTCAGGGTCGCGCCGTCGTTGCTCTTGAGCACGTACTGGTACTGGCTGCGGCTGGGCCCGGAGCTGAGGTTGATGTCCTGGCCGGCGCGCAGGTACAGCACGATCCCCGGTACCCGGGCCAGTTTGGCGCGGATCCGGTCGATAAACTGGCTGGCCGACACATCGCGATCACCGCGATCCTTCAGGGCAATCCAGAAGCGGCCGTTGGCGATGGTCTGGTTACTGCCGGTCACACCCACCGAGTGGGAGAAGTTTTCCACCGCCGGGTCGGCCTTGATGATTTCGGCCAGGGCCTGGTGCTTGGCCACCATGTCCGGGTAGGACACATCGGCCGCTGCCTCGCTGGTGCCAAGAATAAAACCGGTGTCTTGTACCGGGAAAAAGCCCTTGGGGATAAACACGTAGCCGGCCACGGCCAGGCCCAGGGTCACAGTGAAGATGCCGAGCATCGTGCGCGGATGGGCCAGGGCCCGGCGCAGGTTCCTCGCGTAACCGGCCAGCAGGCGTTCGCCAAAGCCCGGTTTGTCGTGGGGAGGGTGGGCGGGGGCGCGCATAAACTGCCCGGCCAGCATCGGCGCCAGGGTCAGGGACACCACCACCGAAATCAGGATGGTCGAGGTCGCGGTCAGGGCAAATTCCTTGAACAGGCGCCCGACCACGCCGCCCATGAACAGCAGCGGGATAAACGCGGCCACCAGCGAAAAGCTGATCGACACCACGGTAAAACCTATCTCGCCGGCGCCCTTGATCGCCGCTTCGCGCTTGTCCAGGCCCGCCTCAAGGTGACGGTGGATGTTCTCCACCACCACAATCGCATCGTCCACCACAAAACCCACGGCAATCACGATGGCCACCAGGGTCAGGTTGTTCAAACTGAAGCCCATCACATACATCAGGGCAAAAGTGGCCACCAGCGACACCCCCAGCACACTGGAGACAATCAGGGTTGCCGACCACTGGCGCAGGAACAGCGCCATCACCGCCACCACCAGCAACACCGCGATCAACAGGGTGATTTCCACTTCATGCAGCGAGGCACGAATGGTCTTGGTGCGATCCGACAGCGAGCTGACTTCCACCGACGCCGGCAGCATCGCCTGCAAGCGCGGCAGCTCGGCCTGGATGCGGTCCACGGTGTCGACGATATTGGCCCCCGGCTGGCGGAAAATCACCAGGTTGACCCCCGGTGTATCACCGGACCAGGCCTGCACGTAGGCGTTTTCCGAACCGTTGATCACCCGTGCCACGTCGCGCAACTGCACCGGCGCGCCGTCCTTGTAGGAAACAATCAGCTCGCCGTATTCCTCAGGATGAAACAGCTGATCGTTGGTCGACAGCGTCGATACGCTGTCGCGCCCATACAGCGCGCCCTTGGCCAGGTTCAGGCTCGACTGCTGCAGCACCAGGCGGATATCGGCCAGGGTCAGGCCGATGGCGGCGAGTTTGTCCGGCGAGGCCTGTACCCGGATTGCCGGGCGTTGCTGGCCGGTGATGCTGATCTGGCCGACGCCGTCGATCTGGCTGATCTGCCGGGCCAGCAGGGTCTCCACGTAGTCGCTCAGTTCGGTGCCGGGCATATTGTTGGAGCTGATACTGAGGATCAGCACCGGGCTGTCCGCCGGGTTGACCTTGCGCCAGGTCGGCAGGTTGGGCATATCGCTGGGCAATTTGCCGGCCGCCGTGTTGATCGCCGCCTGCACTTCCTGGGCGGCGGTGTCGATGCTCTTGTCGAGGGTGAATTGCAGGGTCAACAGGCTGGAGCCCAGGGCGCTGCTGGAGGTCATCTGGGTCATGCCGGGGATGGCACTGAATTGCACTTCCAGGGGCGTGGCCACCGACGAGGCCATGGTGTCGGGGCTGGCGCCGGGCAGTTGGGCGGTGACCTGGATCGTCGGGAACTCCGCCTCCGGCAATGGCGCGACGGGCAGGCGCGGAAAGGCGATCAAGCCCAGCAGCACCAGGGCAAAGGTCAGCAGCAGGGTGGCGACCGGATGGTCGACGCACCAGGCCGATACTGAACCACGGCCCTTCATGGCCGGGCCTGCGCCTGGGCGGCCTGGATCACTTGCGGCGGCTCCTTGAGCACCTCCACCTGGGCACCGGCCTTGAGGCGCGACTGGCCGTCGCTGACCAGCACATCACCGGCCTGCACACCGGTGACAATTGTCAGGTCGCTGTTCTGGTAGGTCACATGTACCGGCACCACGTCCACCTTGTCGCCATTGACGCGGTACACGAAGTGCGAGTCCAGGCCGCGCTGGACCACGGTCGGCGGCACCACTAGGGCCGCCTTGTCGAGGGCGGTCTGGATCTTCACCGTGACCAGTTGCCCCGGCCACAGTTTTTGCGTGGCATTGCTGAATTCGGCCTTGGCGCGGATGGTGCCGGTGGTGGCGCTGATCTGGTTATCAATCAGGCTCAGGCGGCCTTCGCCGAGCAGGATGGCGGCCGGGCTGTCGGTGTCGGCGCCGAGGAACGCATCGACACTGGCCGGGTGTTGCGCGGCGATCAGGCCCTGCAGGGTCGGCAGCATCTGTTGCGGCAGGGAAAATTCCACGGCGATCGGGTCGATCTGCGTCACCGAGAACAGGCCCTGGGCATCGCTGGTACGCAGGAAGTTGCCTTTATCCACATTGCGAATCCCCACCCGACCGCTGACGGGGGAGCGAATCTGTGTGTAGGAAAGCTGCACCTGGGCCGCATCAATTGCCGCCTGGTTACCCAGGGCCGTGGCCTTGAGCTGGTTGACCAGGGCTTGCTGCTGGTCGTAAGTCTGCTTCGACACGCCGTCGTCGATGCTCAGCTCTTTGTAGCGCTTGAGATTGACCTGTGCCACCTGCAACTGCGCCTGGCTTTCGCCCAACTGGGCCTTGGCCTGGTCAAGGCTGGCGCGGATCGCCCGGTCATCAATGCTCGCCAGCAGGTCGCCGGCCTTGACCCGTTGTCCCTCCTTGACCATCAACTGGGTGAGAATGCCGTCGACCTGCGGGCGGATCACCACGCTATGCAGCGACAGTACCGAGCCGATACCGCTGACAAACCGTGGGATATCCTGCTGCGCGACACTGACCACCCTTACCGGGATTGCGCTGGAAGCCGACAGCTTGGTCTTGGCCGGCCGGGTCGCCACCCAGGCCACGACCGCCAGGGCTACGACGGCGAGCACAATCACGGTGGTTTTGCGTTGAATGGGCATGGTCTCGCGGCGTCCGGACAGGGAAAGGGAGGAGCGTAGGCTCTTTATAGCCTGCAAACCCGGTCAGCAAAGTGACCGGTAACTGACAGGGCTGTCAGCAAAGGTCGACCATTCGTACGGGCAGTGGTTAAAGAACCAGGGCGCGCAGGTATACTGCGCGCCAGCGTGGCCCGCAAGTCGGGCCCGCGTCATTTTTTGCACGCTCCGGAGCTTCCATGAATTCCCCGACACAACCGCCTGTTGAAAGCGCCGAACTCGCTGATCCAGACAGCCTCGACAGTGAAGCCAAGCCGGTGATCCCGGCGTTCAAATTCCCCTTCAAGCCGGGTGAGCTGGCCGGGGCGAAAGATAGCAATCAGCCGTGGTACAAAAACGGCGCGAAGAACGGCCACACCAAGACCCCCGGCATGGCGCCGCCCGGTACCCGTCGTTCGATGGGCAAGCGCTGACTGCCTACAGCCATTGCTGACTTTTCGCCTTGTCGGCCCATGACCTTTTCTTGAAAGCTTGCTCGATACCCCTTCGCCGCGCCTGGTTGGCAGCACGGGGTGAAGGAGTGGGATTTTCAAGAAAGGGATGTCTTCATGGCTTGGGCAAAGATCTTTGTTTTATCCATTGGGGCGCTACTGTCGGGCGCCTTTCTGATAGGGCCGGTGGCCGCCGCGGCGCCGCGCAGCGAGATCCGCTTCGCGATTTCCCCTCTGTTTCCTCCCTATGAAAGCCGCAACGCCCAAGGGCAGTTGGTCGGCTTGAACATCGAACTGGGCAATGCCTTGTGCGCGCAACTCGATGTTCGCTGCATCTGGGTCGATCAAGTCTTCACCCATAGCATCGCAGCCCTTGAAAGCCGGCGTTTCGACGCAATCATGGGCATGGCTTCTACCCCACAACGCCGGCAGTTGATCGACTTCACCGACGATTTGTATCCCCTGACCACGCACTTGGTGGCGCGCCGTTATTCCGGGCTGATGCCCACGGTACGCGCCCTCAAGGGCAAGCGCGTGGGGGTGTTGACCGGCAGCAATCGCGAAGCGTTCGCCCTGGCGCAATGGGCGCCGGCCGGGGTGATCATCAAGAGCTTCTGGCTCAATGACCAGTTGATCCGCAGCCTGGTGGCCGGTGATATTGACGCGACCCTGCAAGGTACAGCCGAAATTCGCCAGGAGCTGCTCGACACCGAGCAGGGGCAACCTTTCGATTTCGTCGGCCCGCCGATCACCGGCCAACAGATGGGCACTGCCGTGGCCATCGGCGTGCGCAAGTCCGATCGCGAATTGCGCAGTGACCTTAACCGGGCGCTGGAGCAGCTCAAGCAGAGCGGCGAGCACCAGCGCATTCTGCGTGGGTATCTGCAGGAGGAGCTCGACATTGCAGCGGCGCAACCGGGCGATGGGCCGCGCTTTTACCCCAGCGAGCTGACGCTGCCTTTTTCCGAGGCGGTGCGGGTCGGCGACACGTTGTACATCTCCAGTATCTCGGGGCTGGATATTCGCGGCAATCCGGTGAAAGGCGGGACGGGCGCGCAGATGAAGCAGGTGATGAAGAACCTGCACGACCTGTTGGAGCGTCATCATTCGTCGTTGGATCGGGTGGTCAAGTGCACCTTGATGCTGGCCGACCTGGATGACCTGGCCCTGGTCAATGAGGTGTACCTGGGCTACTTCGCCCGTAGCCGCTTGCCCGCCCGCAGCGTACTGGCCGTGCGCAGGTTGCCGCGCAGCGCACGGGTGGCGCTGGACTGTGTCGCCCTGATTGAGGAGTACCACGAGCCGCAGGCGCTGGCGCCGGGCAACTAAATGCGTGGAACATGAGCTGGATCAGTATTTGCTCAACCGGTGCGCTTAGAGTCGGTGCCCCTGCCGACTCCCCCAATAACCCCCGAGCGCGCTTTCCATGAAGATCAATCTCCCGGTCACGGGTCGAAATGTGGACATTGCCCAAGATGCCAACATTCTCTCGACCACCGACCTCGGCAGTTCGATTACCTACGCCAACCAGGACTTTATCGACGTCAGCGGCTACAGCCGCGAGGAGCTGCTGGGTGCGCCACATAATCTGCTGCGCCATCCGGACATGCCGTCGGCGGCCTTTGCCCATATGTGGCAGACCCTCAAAAGCGGTCGCTCGTGGATGGGCATGGTGAAGAATCGCTGCAAGAACGGCGATCACTACTGGGTCAGTGCCTATGCCTCGCCGGTCACCCGCGACGGCGTGGCGGTGGAGTACCAGTCGGTGCGGACCCGGCCCGATGCGCGGCGGGTGATGGCAGCTGAGCGCGTGTATGCCCGTCTGCGCACGGGCACTCGGCGCATGCGGCCGGTGCTGGAGATGCCCTTGAAGTTGTCGCTGGTCACCGGCGCGACATGCGCCTTGACCTGGGGGGCTGGGGTCGGCTTGGCGAGCTATCCGTGGGCGGTGCAAGTGCTGGGCCTGGCGGCGGTGGGCGCGGTGGGGATATTAGGCGTCAACCTGTTGTTGCGCCCCCTGCGGCAACTGAGCGAGCGGGCGCGGCGGATCGCCGATAACCCCGTCAGCCAGGCGATCTATACCGAGCGTGCGGATGAGCTGGGGCAAATCGAATTTGCCATGCAGATGCTTGAAGCCCAGGTGGGCGCGGTGGTCGGCCGGATTGGCGATGCATCGCAGCGTTTGTCCGGGCACGCCGCCGCCCTGGTCGAGCAACTGGACAGCAGCCACAGCAGCACCCTGGGCCAGCAGAGCCAGACCGACCAGGTGGCCACCGCCATCCATGAGATGGCGGCCAGCGTGGCGCAAGTCGCCAACCATGCCCAGCAGGCTTCGAAAGCCGCCGACCAGGCCGGCAGCGAGACCCGCGAAGGTCATCAGCGAGTGGACGAAAGCCGCGATGCGGTGCTGCGTCTGTCCCAGGAACTGGCCAGGGCCACCACGGTGATCCATCAACTGGAAAGCCATAGCGGTGATATTTCCGGTGTGCTGGAGGTGATCCGGGCGATTGCCGAGCAGACCAACCTGCTGGCCCTCAACGCGGCCATCGAGGCAGCGCGAGCGGGCGAACAGGGCCGTGGTTTTGCGGTGGTGGCCGACGAAGTGCGCGGCCTGGCACAACGTACCCAGCAATCGACCAATGAAATCCAGCGCATGATCAGCACCCTGCAGGGCGGCGCCCGGGATGCGGTGATGGCCATGGAACAGAGCAGCCAGCATGTCGAAGCCAGCGTCGATCACGCCCAGCGCGCCGCATCGGCCCTGGATGGCATCAGCCAGCGGGTCAACCAGATCACCGCCATGAGTGTGCAGATTGCCACTGCAGTGGAAGAACAGAGCGCGGTCAGCGAAGACATCAATCGCAATATTGTCGGCATCCGCAATGCCGGCGAAGCCACCGTCACTGCCGGCCAGCAGAGCCAGCTCAGCTCGGGCGACGTGGCGGCCCTGGCGGAAGATCTGCGGCGGCTGGCAGAAGAGTTCTGGGGCAAACGCCACTAGGTTGTGGCTGTGGCAAGCCCTGATGCCCTTCAGTTCAGAGAGGGTGCAGGGCAATCAATAACCTGTGGCGAGGGAGCTTGCTCCCGTTGGGGCGCGAAGCGGCCCTAAAATGGGACTGCTACCCAGTCCAACGGGAGCAAGCTCCCTCGCCACAGTACAGCCCCAACCCCATTTGACGCGCCTCAGGCAGCGCGCAGCGAGATAAACGCATAGTTGGCCGGCACCTCGGTGGCGATCTGTGCCCCGGCATCCAGCAATTGTTCGGCGATGTCCATACCGGACACATGAAACACCCACTCATTGGCCATGGCCGGTTGTTCCACCGCCAATTCAATGGCCTGGGCAAACGCGCCCATATCCGGCAGGTACGCGGTAAAGCCATCGCCCTTGAGCGCCGTGGTGCGAATCCCCAGCAGGGCGCAAACCGCCTCCTTGGTCTGCACGTCGTCACGGTCGGCCTGGCGTGAGCGGCGGATCAGCTCCGCCAGTTCAGGGTCCACCAGTTCACCCCCGACGATCAGCGCCGGGCCCTGTTCCCAGGAGTGCGGCGGGCAATCCTTGGCGGCCGGGTTCAGCGGGATATGCGGGTTGATCTCCATCGGGTAGATACGACAGACCAGTGGCCGCCGCTCATAGATGCCGCAGCGGTTGTCTTCGTCAAGATTCCGGCAGGGCCCCGCGTTGTAGGCGGCAAAAGTAATGGCCACAAACGCCTCGGTCGTGCCGCTGGGCACCACCACCGAACGCCGTTCGGCATGCTCGCGTTGTTGCAGCGGCAGGCCCAGGCCATTGCCCAGGAAGCCTTCCACCAGGACGATGACATTGCCGCCGTCCGCCGCCCACTGGCGGGCTTCGTCGAGTGTCAGGGGGACATGATGGTCGGTGCAGCATTTGCCGCAACCAACGCAGGAAAAATGGGTATTCATGGAAGATCTGCTACCAGGCCAGGTCAGAGGGCGCTCTTGGACGGTGACGGGTTTTTACCTCTATCCGCCGTTCAGAGACTCTGGAAGCAAGTTATGCGCCAGTGCCGGTCAGTCGTCGCTGACCACGTCGCGCAGCACAAACACCATGCCCGCACTTTCATACAGCTGGCGTGCGCGCAGATTGCTCTCCAGCACCTTGAGGTCCACATAGGGCTCGCCGCGTTGCTTGAACACCTGGAAGCTGTGCAGCAACAAGGCGCGACCCAGCCCCTGGCCCTGGGCACAGGGGTGAATGGCGAGATTCTTGATAAAGGCACTGGTCCAGCATTGGGCCACGCCAAGAATGCCTTCGGCGTTGCTGACCACCAGGCACAGCCTGGGGTCGAACTCTGCGTTGCTGATGAACTGCTGCTGCCAGGTGTCCAGGTTGGCGACATGGCCGCCGCCCTGTTCCTGGGTCATGCGTAACACCGCATGAATCGCCGGGGCCAGTTCGTCGCGGTAATGGTCCAGGCGGATGCCGGCCGGCCATTGCGGCGCGGGCAGGCTGGTGGTGAGGTCGCGGCGCAGCAGTTGGTAATACGCTGTCACGGTTTACAGGCCTTTTTGCGCCACGGTCTGGGCCGCAACCACCAGGCATTTGGTCAGCTCGGGTGACGAGAACTTGGTCAGCACCGAGTCGGCACCGGCCAGGCGGGCTTTTTCGCTGTTCATCGCGCTGTCCAGGGAGGTGTGCAACAGCACGTACAAATCCTGGAAATCCGGGGTTTCGCGCAGGGTGCGGGTGAGGGCGTAGCCGTCCATTTCCGACATTTCGATGTCAGACACCACCACATTGATCTGCCCGGCGCTGCCTTGCAGTTCCAGCAGCACGTCGATGGCCTCTTTGGCACTGCGAGCGGTGTGGCAGGTCAGGCCGAGGTTGCGCAGGGTGTGCACCGATTGCTGCAGGGCCACCTGGCTGTCGTCCACCACCAGGATGCGCGCATGGCCGAGCACTTCGGCTTCTTCCATGGTCAGGTCGGTCGGTGCCACTTCGATCTGCGCGGGGGCGATGGCGTGGATGACTTTTTCGATGTCCAGCACCTGCACCAGCACCCCGTCGACCTGGGTCACGCCGGTGATAAACGAGCGCGTGCCGCCGGAACCAAAGGGCGGCGGACGGATATCGGTGGTCAGGCAATGCACGATCCGGCTCACCGCCTGCACATGCAGGCCCTGCTTGGAGCGGCTGACATCAGTGACGATCAGGCAACCGCCGTCGGGGTCTTGCAGGGGCATTTCGCCCAGCGCCCGGCTGAGGTCGATCACTGACAAGGCCGCGCCACGCAGGGTGGCGATGCCTTTGACGTGCGGGTGGGACTCCGGCAGCTTGGTCAGCGGCGGGCAGGGAATGATTTCGCTGACTTTCAGCAGGTTGATGGCCATCAGCTTGCCGCTGCGCAAGGTAAAGAGCAGAAGCGAGAGTGAATCTGCGCGGGCTTTGGTGGTGGACATAAAAACCTTCTGTGGATCAGCGATAACAATCTATAGCGGGTTATCGACGTTCGCGCCAAAAACTGTAGGGGCTGGCTTGCCAGCTCCTACAATGCCGATCAGCCTTTCCACACCTGCGGGTTCACCAGATCCTGCGGGCGCTGGCCCAGCAGGGCGCTGCGCAGGTTGTCCAGGGCACGGTTGGCCATGGCTTCACGGGTTTCATGGGTGGCCGAACCGATATGCGGCAAGGTCACTGCATTGCTCAGTTGGAACAGCGGCGACTCGGCCAGGGGCTCGCGCTCATACACATCCAGCCCGGCGCCGCGAATGCGCTGGGTTTGCAGGGCTTCGATCAGTGCCGGCTCGTCCACCACCGGGCCTCGGGAAATGTTCACCAGGATCGCGCTGGATTTCATCAGGCCCAACTCGCGATGGCTGATCAGGTGCTGGGTCTTTTCACTCAACGGCACCACCAGGCACACAAAATCCGCCTCGGTCAGCAACTGGTCCAGGCTGCGCATCTGCGCGCCCAGTTCCTGTTCCAGCGCGGTCTTGCGGCTGTTGCCGCTGTAGATAATCGGCATATTGAAGCCCAGGCGCCCACGGCGGGCGATGGCCGCGCCGATATTGCCCATGCCGATGATACCCAGGGTCTTGCCGTGTACATCACAGCCAAACAACGGCGCGCCGACGCTGGCTTTCCACTGCCCGGCCTTGGTCCAGGCGTCCAGCTCGGCCACGCGGCGGGCGCTGCTCATCAGCAGGGCGAAGGCCAGGTCGGCGGTGCTTTCGGTCAGCACATCGGGGGTGTTGGTGAGCATGATCCCGCGTTCGTTGAAGTAGTCCACGTCGTAGTTGTCGTAACCCACGGAGACACTGGACACCACTTCCAGCTTGCTCGCCCCTTCGAGCTGCGCCCGCCCGAGCTTGCGGCCGACGCCGATCAGGCCGTGGGCGTGGGGCAGGGCTTCAGTGAACTGCGCGTTGATATCACCCTGCTTGGGGTTGGGGACGATGACCTCGAAGTCCTGTTGTAGGCGTTCGATCATCGCGGGGGTGACACGGCTGAAGGCGAGGACAGTCTTTTTCATCGCAAGTGAGGCTCATCGACAGGGAAGAATGCCAAGCACGCTAACATTCCTCGCTGCGAATGTCAGGACACCGCTAGACCTCTGTGGGCACAGGGCAAAATGTGGGAGGCTGGCTTGCCTGCGATGACGGCAGGTCAGCTACCCAGCCGCACCCCACCCAAACTGCCACTCAGTTCATACGCAACCAGTTCCGCCTGGTGCGCCGCGAGGATCTCCGGCAACGAGCCGCGCAGGTATTCCACCCAGGTTTTGATCTTCGCATCCAGGTACTGGCGCGACGGGTAGATGGCGTACAGGTTCAGCTCCTGGGAGCGGTAATTCGGCATCATCCGTACCAGGGTGCCGTTACGCAGGCCTTCGATGGCCGCGTACACCGGCAGCAGGCCGACGCCCATGCCGCTGATGATCGCGGTCTTCATCGCGTCGGCGGAGTTCACCAGGAACGGCGAGCTGTTGATGCTCACGCTTTCCTGGCCGTCCGGGCCGTTGAAGGCCCATTTGTCCAACTGGATCACCGGGCTGACCAGGCGCAGGCAGGCATGGTTGAGCAGGTCACTGGGCCGCTGCGCGCAGCCGTTGGCTTTGACGTAGGCCGGCGAGGCACAGACGATGCTGTAGGTGATCCCCAGGCGTTGGGAGACAAACCCCGAGTCCGGCAGCTCGCTGGCGAGCACGATGGACACGTCGTAGCCCTCGTCCAGCAGGTCGGGCACGCGGTTGGCCAGGGTCAGGTCGAAGGTCACGTCGGGGTGGGTGCGGCGGTAGCGGGCAATCGCGTCGATCACGAAATGCTGGCCGATGCCGGTCATGGTGTGCACTTTGAGCTGCCCGGCGGGGCGTGCATGGGCGTCGCTGGCTTCGGCCTCGGCCTCCTCGACATAGGCGAGAATTTGCTCACAGCGCAATAAATAGCGCTTGCCGGCTTCGGTCAGGGCGATGCGGCGGGTGGTGCGGTTGAGCAAGCGGGTTTGCAGATGGGCCTCCAGATTGGAGACCGCGCGCGAGACGTTGGCCGTGGTGGTGTCCAGTTGTACGGCGGCGGCGGTGAAGCTGCCGGCCTCGGCGACACAACTGAAGGCGCGCATGTTTTGCAAAGTGTCCATGGGGTGCTCTCAAGGGAGATGGCAAATTGTGACACGAAGTTACGGGGGCGAGTGAGCCCGACCAATGGATTATCGCCTGAACGGTAATAAAGATTCACAGGAATCCCACCTTATCGCCATTCCCCGTGCCCCCTAGAATTGCCGCACCGTCCCCGCAACACCACCTCAGGAATTCGCAGCAGTGCCGCGTCGCATCAGCAGAGAGCTGAAGACTCTCAGTGTTTGGGCTTTATCGTTAGCAATCAGCGGCTGCATCGGAACCGGAGGAATTGCCCCCCAAGGCAAGCACCTCGCCGCCAATACCCTGGCCACCGACGACGCGATCCAGAGCGCCGCCCGGGATGCCCACTGGCCGACCAGCCAGTGGTGGCAGGCCTATGGCGACCCGCAACTCAATCGGTGGATCGACCTCGCCGTACAAGGCAGCCCAAGCATGGCCGAAGCCGCCGCCCGGGTGCGTGAAGCGCGGGCCATGGCCGGGTTGGCCGAGTCGGCCGAGGCCGTGCAGATCAACGGGGATGCCACCCTCAAGCGCCACAACTGGCCCAGCGATCAGTTCTACGGCCCCGGCAAGCTGGACAATTCCACCACCTGGGACAACAACGCTGCCCTGGGCTTGAGCTACGCCCTCGACCTGTGGGGCCGCGAGCGCAATGCCAGCGAGCGCGCCGTCGACCTGGCGCATAGGCGTGTCGCCCAGGCACGCCAGGCCCAGTTGGAATTGCAGAACAACGTGGTGCGCGCCTATATCCAGCTGTCGCTGCATTACGCCCAGCGCGATATCGTCGCCGCCACCCTGGCCCAGCAAGAGCAGATCCTCGACCTGGCGCAAAAGCGCCTGGATGGCGGGATCGGCACGCACTTTGAAGTCAGCCAGGCCCAGACGCCGTTGCCGGAAACCCATCGGCAACTGGACGCCCTCGACGAAGAGATCGCCCTGACCCGCAACCAGCTGGCGGCTTTGGCCGGCAAGGGGCCGGGGGAGGGTGCAACCTTGCAGCGGCCGACCCTGGCCCTCGGTGCGCCGCTGAAATTGCCCTCGGCACTGCCCGCGCAATTGCTCGGCCAGCGCCCGGACGTGGTCGCCAGCCGCTGGCAAGTCGCGGCCCAGGCCCGGGGGATTGACGTGGCCCACGCCGGTTTCTACCCCAACGTCGACCTGGTGGGCAGCCTCGGCTACGTCGCCACCGGCGGCGGCATGCTGGAGTTCCTCACCGGCAAGAAACTCAACTACAGCGTCGGCCCGGCGATCACCCTGCCGATCTTCGACGGTGGCCGCCTGCGTGCGCAATTGGGCGAGGCCAGCGCCGGCTACGACATTGCCGTGGCCCGCTACAACCAGACCCTGGTCAATGCACTCAAGGGCATCAGCGACCAACTGATCCGCCGCGAATCCATGGCCAAGCAGCAAACCTTCGCCGCCGAATCGGTGGCCTCGGCGCAGAAAACCTATGACCTCGCGATGATCGCCTATCAGCGCGGGCTGACCGATTACCTCAATGTACTCAATGCCCAGACCCTGCTGTTTCGCCAGCAGCAGGTCGAGCAACAGGTCCAGGCCGCGCGCTTGAGCGCCCATGCCGAACTGGTGACAGCCCTGGGCGGTGGCCTGGGTGCTGGCAGCGATGCTCCGGCACCCGATAAGACACTCCCGAGCAAGACCCCGGCGGCTTTGGCCGTGTTCGATCACTGATCAGGTTCCCCATGACTCCCTTGCCTGCACCGCTGCGTTGGCTGCATTCCCTGGAATGGCGCCGTGGCTTTTTCGACTGGGCGCGCAGTGATGGCGTGACCTGGGTGTATATCTTCAAAGTACTGATCGCCGCGTTTCTCACCCTGTGGCTGGCCATGCGCCTGGAACTGCCGCAACCGCGTACCGCGATGATCACCGTGTTTATCGTGATGCAACCGCAAAGCGGCCAGGTGTTTGCCAAGAGCTTCTACCGCTTCCTCGGCACGCTGGCGGGGTCGGCGGTGATGGTGTTGTTGATCGCCTTGTTTGCGCAAAACACCGAGCTGTTCCTTGGCGCGCTGGCGATCTGGGTCGGCGTGTGCACGGCCGGTGCCACCCGTAACCGTAACTTTCGCGCCTATGGTTTTGTGCTGGCCGGGTATACGGCGGCGATGGTCGGCCTGCCGGCGCTCGCCCACCCGGACGGCGCCTTTATGGCGGCGGTCTGGCGGGTGCTGGAAATCTCCCTGGGGATTTTGTGTGCGACCCTGGTCAGTGCCGCGATCCTGCCGCAAACCAGCAGTGCGGCCATGCGCAACGCCTTGTACCAGCGTTTCGGCACCTTCGCGCTGTTCGTCACCGATGGCCTGCGCGGGCGCAGCCAGCGTGAAGGTTTTGAAAGCAGCAACGTGCGCTTTATCGCCGAAGCCGTGGGCCTGGAAGGGCTGCGCAGCGTCACCGTATTCGAAGACCCCCATATGCGCCGGCGCAATGGTCGCTTGAGTCGCTTGAACAGTGAGTTCATGGGCATCACCACGCGCTTCAACGCCCTGCACCAGTTGCTCGAGCGCCTGCGCAGCGATGCTGCCGACCATGTGGTGGCCGCGATCAAGCCTGGCCTGCAGGACTTGGCCGAGCTGCTCGATGGTTTCAGTGGGCGCGCCCTGACCAGCCCCGATGCTGCGCGCCTGGTGAGCCAACTGACGGCCTACAAGGAGAGCCTGCCGGCCAAGGTCCGCAGCCTGCGGGCGATGTTCCAGGAGAGCAGCCCGTGCGATGCCGAGCAGTTGGATTTCCACACTGCCTACGAGCTGCTGTACCGCTTTGTCGATGACCTGCACAACTACGCGCAGACCCATGCTTCCCTGGCCGAGCACAGCCACGCACGGGAGCACTGGGACGAGTCCTACACGCCGAAAACCAACTGGCTGGCCTGTGCCGCGTCGGGAATTCGCGCGTCATTCATTCTGCTGGTGCTGGGCAGTTACTGGGTGGCCACCGCCTGGCCCAGCGGCGCGACCATGACCCTGATCGCGGCAGCCACCGTGGGCCTGTCGGCCGCCACGCCGAACCCCAAGCGCATGGCCTTCCAAATGGCCTGCGGGACGCTGATCGGCGCCGTGGTGGGCTTTGTCGAAATGTTCTTCGTGTTTCCCTGGATCGACGGCTTTCCCTTGCTCTGCGTGATGCTCGCCCCGGTGATCGTGCTCGGTGCGTTCCTCTCGTCGCGCCCGCAATACGCCGGGGTCGGCCTGGGCCTGCTGATCTTTTTCAGTACCGGTTCGGTGCCGGACAACTTGACGATCTACAACCCCTACACCTTTATCAACGACTACATCGCCATGATCATCGGCATGCTGGTGTGCGCCGCGGCGGGGGCGATTATCCTGCCGCCCAACAGCCCCTGGCTGTGGCGCCGCCTGGAGCGCGACCTGCGTGAGCAAGTGGTATATGCCATCAGCGGCAAGCTCAAGGGCCTGGCCTCGGGTTTTGAAAGCCGCACCCGCGACCTGCTGCACCAGGCCTATGGCCTGGCCGCCGGCCAGCCACAGGTGCAACGCAACCTGTTGCGCTGGATGTTTGTGGTGCTTGAAGTCGGTCACGCGATCATTGAGTTGCGCAAGGAACAGGCGATTCTGCCGGTGCACCCGGCGTACGCTCAATCCCAGCCCTGGCGCCAGGCCATCCGGGTCATGGGGCGTTCGCTGGTGCGGCTGTTTTTGCAACCGAGCCAGAGCAACCTGGAGCGCGCCCTGGTGGCGGTCGATCACGCCATCAGCCGCGTGCAGGCCACCGACGAACCCTTCGCCCCGCACTTCGACACCTCGGCCCTGCGCCGGGTGAAAAGCTACCTGCACTTTATCCGCACCTCCCTGCTGGACCCGCAATCGCCCCTGGCTGCCTTCAAGCCTTCCGGAGTCGCCCATGCCTCGTGAAATCGCGTTCCACGGCATCTACATGCCGACCATGACCCTGATGTTTTTTATCGCCGCCGCACTGGCCTGGGCCCTGGATCGCTTCCTGGCGGGCTTTGAATTGTACCGTTTTTTCTGGCACCCGGCGCTGCTGCGCCTGAGCCTGTTCACCTGTCTTTTCGGCGCCATGGCGCTGACTGTCTACCGTTGAGAATGCCCCGATGAAAAAGTTTTTCAGCCTGCTCGCAACCCTGCTGGTTCTGGCCCTGGCGATCTGGATTGGCCGCACCTTGTGGGTCCATTACATGCAGACCCCATGGACTCGCGATGGCCGGGTGCGCGCCGACATCATCAACGTGGCCGCCGACGTCACCGGCGAAGTGGTGGATGTGCCGGTGCGTGACAACCAGTTGGTGAAAAAGGGCGACCTGCTGATGCAGATCGACCCCGAGCACTACCGCATCGCGGTCAAGCAGGCGCAATCTTTGGTCGCCTCACGCAAAGCCACCTGGGAGATGCGCAAGGTCAACGCCCACCGCCGCGCCGACCTCGACGCCCTGGTGATCTCCAAAGAGAACCGCGACGACGCCAGCAACATCGCCGACTCGGCCCTGGCCGACTACCAACATGCCCTGGCGCAACTGGAGGCCGCCGAACTGAACTTGAAACGCACGCAAGTCGTGTCAGCGGTCGACGGCTATGTCACCAACCTCAACGTGCATCGCGGCGACTATGCACGCATTGGCGAAGCCAAGATGGCCGTAGTCGATATGAACTCGTTCTGGGTTTACGGCTTTTTCGAAGAGACCAAGCTGCCCCATGTGAAAGTCGGTGATAAAGCCGATATGCAACTGATGAGCGGCGAGACCCTCAAGGGCCATGTGGAAAGCATCTCCCGCGGCATCTACGACCGCGACAACCCCGAGAGCCGCGAACTGATCGCCGACGTGAACCCGACCTTCAACTGGGTACGCCTGGCCCAACGGGTACCGGTGCGGATTCATATTGATGAAGTGCCGGAGGGGGTGTTGCTGGCGGCGGGGATTACTTGCACGGTGATCGTCAACCAGGCACAAAACTAAACACAGGGCATCAGGCACGTCGCCTGCCGGCTCCTGCAGGGGAGGGTTATTGGCCCTGGATATAGGTCTCATGCAGGTGCCGCCACAGCAGTGCGCCGCTGGCCTGTTTCTCGAACACCACGGTGGCCCGGCGATCCGTCTGGCTGGCGCTGTGATCAACCTGATGCTCACGGTAGGTCACCGTGGCACCCCGCGCATGGCGGTCGATGCCGGTCAGTTCACTCAAGGTGATTTTCAATCCGGGCCGCATGCCGCCCAGGCGAGTGAACAGGGCCTGGACCCCGGCGGCATTCACCCGTGCGCCGGTGGCGGGGGCGATCATGCTGAACTCGGGGGAGAAGCGCGCCAGCAGGTTCTGCAGGGTGCCTTCGGGGGCTGTGCCGGCAAACCATTGCTCGATCTCGATGTGGGTCTGGATCACTTCTTCAAAAAAGTCGCTGTAATCAATCATCACTGAGGCTCGCTGGCAGGGTGAAGCAGTGCGCGAACCCTGGAGGTATCCAGGCTCAGCACTGCGAAGAACGGCAGCAGTGTCAGGGCTGCCGCGATCAAGAAGGTCATGGTGAAGGAATCCGAGGCCGAAAGCACGGCGCTGAGTGCCGCTGCGCCGAGGCAAAAGCTCACTTGCCGATTGATATTCCACAGCGCGCTGGCGTGGCCCATGCGTTCGGCAGGAATATCCAGAAAGGCCAGGGTCTGCGCGGTGCTGCTGCACAGGCTGCCACCCAGGCCCATCAGGGCATAGGCGCCCACCAGCAGGGCGGGCTGGGCAGCATTGAGCAGCAGGATGCCGGCGCATTGCAAGGCCATGCCGGCCAGCAGCAATGGCTTGGGCCCGCACCGGCTGAACAACTGCTTGCTCAGGTAGATGGCCAGGGCCGAGGCCAGTGCCCACGGCAGCATCAAGGCCCCGGTGCGTGTCGCGTCGTATCCAAGGCCTCGCAGGTAGAGGATGGCGACCAGGCTGGTGCCGATAAAGACGCCGGGGATAAACAGATACACCAGCATCGCCACTCGCAGCATCGGGTGGCGGATCTGCTTGAACAGACTCCCCAAGGCCAGGGCCGGTCGCGAGGTTGCGGGCACATCGGGTTTTATCCACAGCAGTGCCAGCAGCAGGGTCAGGAGGGCCAATGGCAGGTTGGCATAGAAGATCCAGCGCCACGACACCGTGTCCACCAGCAAGCCGCCCAGCGCCGGGGAGAGTGCGGGCACCAGCAGCGCCACCGACATCACTCGGGCCGTCAGCTGGTGACGCTGCCCAGGGGCAAAGTGTCGGTACGCCAAGGCCTGGCCCACCGGTATCAGCAATCCACCCCCCAAGCCTTGCAACAGCCGCCAGCCGATCAGGGCCTGAATCGACTCGGCCTGGCCTACCAGCACCGATGCCATGCCAAACAGCCCCAGGCTCGCGGCGATCAAGCGCCGCTCGCCCAACACTGCGGCGAGCCAGACGCTCAGCGGAATAATCAGGGTCAGGCCGAGCAGGTATGCGTTGCTGATCCACGCCAATTGCGTGACCGAAGCCTGCAGTTCATGGGCGATATCCGGGTAGGCGACGGTGGCGACAAACATGTTTACCAGGTCCAGGGCGAAGCCCAGTAAAAAGATCCAGGCGACTTTCGAGCGGTAGGTCATAGGGGCGATCCAGCGTTTGAGGCTGGCAGGGTAGGCCGGTTGCAGAGCTTGGGATACACGGGTTTGCCTGTTAGTTTGTCAAAAATATTTTGACAAAGGGGGGCTGTGGCCATGGTCAGTCTGGACCGATTCGACACTTTCAAAGCCGTGGTCGAGGCCGGCTCGCTGACGGCCGCCGCCGATCTGCTGGGCCAGACCCGCGCGGTGGTCAGCTTCAATCTAAAACGTCTGGAAGCCGAACTGGGCGTCACCCTGCTCACCCGCAGTACCCGCCAACTGGCGCTCACCGATGCCGGCGAACGTTTCTACCTGCGCTGTACACGCATGCTCGAAGAAGCACGGCTGGCAGTGGAAGAGGCCCGTTCTGAGCACGCCCAGCTCAAGGGCACCCTGCGCATCACCACGACTGTTGAATATGCGTTGGCAGTGGTCGCGCCGGCCGTGGAGGGTTTTCGCCGCCTGCACCCGGACCTCAACATCCACTTATCCACATCCTCGACCCATGCCGACCTGATCTCCGAGCGGTTTGACGTGGCGATCCGGCTGGGGCGCCTGGTGGACTCCAATCATCGTGCGGTGCAGTTATCCACCTATCAGGTATTTGCCGTTGCGGCGCCTGGTTTGGGTAGTGCCCATACGTTGGATGAACTAGAACGACTGCCCAAGCTGGGGCATGGCCGCCTGCCTGAGTTGAGTGTGATCGACCCGGCAGGTGGCGAGCATCAGTATCGCTCTGGCCCCAGTGCACTGGTGGTCGACAGTGCCGCCGTGCTGCAAGCATTTGCCGTGCGCGGGCATGGCGTGGCGGTCCTACCACAGTGGCTGGTGCAGGAGGACCTGGACGCGGGGCGGCTGGTACGCCTGTTGCCGGATCATCGTTTCGCGCCTCAGGGGGTGTATGCGCTGTATCCGGACACGCGGCATTTACCGCTGAAGGTGCGGGCGTTTATTGACTTCATGAAATAGCGAAGACCCCGTGCAGAGGGCAAGTCCGCTCGCCACGGTGATCAAAGTGCTCCACCCAGCCCAAATCGCTTCTTCAACACCGTCTCCAACAGCCCCTTGGGCAGCAGCGCCGCCATCAACGGCAGCGCCCGGCTGCCATTCCCCGAACGCAGCAGGCGCGGTGGTTCACTCTGTTGCACGGCCTTGAGCACATCCGCCGCAAAGGTGCTGGCCGGGGTCGGTTTGTCCTGGGAGGCCTGGGAGCGGGCACGGATGCTTTCGCGCAGTGGCCACCACGGCGATTGTTCATTGATCAGCAATTCGGCCTGGGTGCCGGCGTTCTTGGCAAAGTGGGTGTTGATCGCCCCCGGCTGCACTTCCATGACTCGCACGCCAAACGGTGCGAGTTCCATGCGCAAGGCGTCGCTCAAGGCATGCACGGCGGCCTTGGAGGCGCAGTAGGCGCCGGCAAACGGCGTGACCAGCACTCCGGAAACGCTGCCGATATTCACCACCAGCCCCTTGCGCGCGCGCAGGGCGGGGAACAGCGCCTGGGTCACGCCGACGATGGCGAACACGTTGGTCTCGAACTGGCGCTGCAGGGCCTCGGTGCCACCATCGAGCAGCGGGCCCATGGCGCCGTAGCCGGCGTTGTTGATCAACACATCCAGCTCGCCCACCTGTCCGGCCAATTGCGCCAGGGCCGCGCCATCGTTGACGTCCAGTTGCACGGCCTTGAAACCGGCAGATGCGAGGGCCGCGACGTCTTCGGGACGGCGGGCGCTGGCCCATACGTCATAGCCGGCGACTTTGAAGGCATCGGCCAGGGCACGGCCGATGCCGCTGGAGCAACCGGTGATAAGCACGTTAGGCATGGGGCAATCCTTGGTAGTGGTTAGTCGGAGAAGCTGCCTTGCAGGTGTTCGGCGCGAAACTCCAGGGTTTGCGGGCGGTAGCCGGGGCGTAGGGGCGGCACCGGCAGACAGTCTTCCCAGGTGGCGCCGGCCTGCAGTTCGCCGGGGCCGCGATAACGCGGGGCAGCATAGACGTTGTCCGCCAGGTTCACCGTATCGCCTGGTGCGTAGGCGGCGACGCGCCAGCGCAGTTCGGTCAGGGGGACGTCGTTGCCGTTGTTGAGCTTGAGCTGCAAGGGGCGGTCGGCGGGGCACTGATCGGGGGCATAGTGGATGCGCAGCTCCAGGCGCGCCAGTTGCGAGGCCTCGCGGTTGTCCAGCCAGACCACCCATATTGCCACGAAGCCCAAACCCACTGCTGCGGCGAGGGAAACCGGCAATGCCTTGGCCGGGTAGCGCAGGAGTAGGACCAGCCAGGTGATGATGAGCAGAACGCCGAAGAACATGGGGGCAGCCTCGTGGGTAGATGAACCATCGTACCGTTGACAGCATGCGGTTGCCTATCGGGTTGCGGTCACCCCCAAACGGACACTCCACGTAACCTTCGCGCTGGAATCAAGGGGGTTGTTCGCTTCACACACCTATATACAGCCACAGACTGACGGTCGTTGTTCTGTGAGCTTTTTTTTATACGTGCCGAGAACAACGCCATGACCTTATCCGTACAAAATTTTGCTGTTCCAGCCTACCGCTCCTTCGCTTCTGACGATGAGAGCAGCCCAATGAAGTCGGCCTCCAATCCCCAAGCCACCACCGTTGCCGGCAACAGTGCCCTGGACAACCGTAACGCGCTGATACTGACCCTGGCAGGCCTGGAGCAAGGCCTTGCAACGGGCCGTATATCCAATGAGCATATTCTCCCGGCCTTGCAAACCGCCAAAATACAATTGGCTCCCGATGCGCAACACCCAGGCCCGACCATGGAAGTCAGCCTTGCGCAATACATCACCGCCAATGGCTGGAGCATTCCGCAAAACCGAGAGGGGCTCATCCAACTCAGGCAGACCGTGTCTGCCCTGGCACCGACAAGTCCCTCGAATGCCTACGCAGTCATTACCGAGCGAGCCGCCAAGGCCAATGTCGAAAAAACCAAATTCAAAAAGATTGTGTTGGACACGGCCGTGGCGTTTCCAGATGTGCGCAAAGAAGCCAAAAAGCGTGCAGAAGAAATTGTGTTCGGGTTGACCGGAATCCATGTAGACGCCGACAAGACTTATTTGAATCGGTTTAACAGTTCGCAATCAGGGCAAACCGCTACCGGTTGGGAACACATGAAGGAAGAACCCACGTCATCCATCAGTTTGACTGACGCCGTGTTGAAGAACTTTTCCGAGTACGACGGGATTCCCGGCACTCTGGACTCGGAAGCGGGCTTGTATAAAGACGGCCCCGGACAAAGCGCCAAAGCAGGCTATGGCGCCCACAACGAAATCCCCCTGGCGCCTTCGGCCTTTATGAAGGCCCTTTGGAAATCCGATTTCCAGACGACCATGTCGGCAAAAATCGACAGCTTCTGGAAAGACCACGCCGATGGCTACCGCACAGTCCAGAAAGGCATATTCATCTATAGGGCAGGCGAGCAACTCAAGGCCCAGGAGGCGAAGTTACCGGCCGAACGAGCGCTGCAGCCGCCCGAGCATCAGCTCACCAGGAGTGACTATAAACGGCTGATGAAGGCGGTTACCGGTGCAGAAATAGCCGAAGACCAGCCCATGACCGTGGAGAAACTGCAGGCAACTTCCCCGGTAACCGGCGATGTCCAGGTTCATGCATTTGATATCAATGGCTTTCAGTCCAGTGATATTTTGCGTTTTACCCTGCCCGCAGAGGGGCTCCAGAAGGATGCCAGCGGGCGCCTGGACGGCGTGCAAATTCTCTATATTCCTGACGCCAAGCCAGCCTTTCTGAAATTCGCCTCACTGGAAAAAATGGATCAATGGGTCAGCGATCAAGGCAAGACGCCCCAGACGCGCCAAGCCCTGGAGTCGCACTTCTCGTTGGCGGATCGGCAGAACAGTGAGTCCGGTGGTTTTGGGACCGCATTCTTTAATGCAATCGTGCCGCTGGGTTCCCTGATCTCTGAGATACGGCCAAAAAACGGCGTCGATTCATCCTTGGAATACCTCAGTACGGATAGCGTCAGCAACCAGGAGGGCAACGTCATTGACCGCAGCAATATCGCGATCAAGGGCGATGTGTTCAGTCACATGGCGGACAGTGGCCAGCAGCGTATGAGGAACGACGCAGACACCGCGATCAAATCCAACAGCGAGGTCACCCGTGACACCTGGCTCAACGACATTTCGGTCGGCGCAGAACTGCTGGTCAAACTGGCCCCGCTGGCGGCTCCGGTCGCCGCCGCTGCCGTCATCACAAGTCTCACGGAAGTGGTATTGGGCACCGAAAAAGAGATTTCGGGCGACACCCAGGCTGAACGTCATGACGGGGCGTCGAAGTCATTCGATGGCATGATCAACACCTTGTTCTCCTCTGCCGGTCTCAGCTCAAATGCCGCGGACCCCTTTGCGCTGCCCAAAGAAGAACCGCTAGCCCCTGAACCCTCCGTGGAGTCCGCGTCCGAACCGGCGCCTGACTCTCCAGGCGTTGAAGCCGATGTGCCCAATCGCCTGCAACCGTCACAAACGGACAACATCAGCGCCTACGCCATTGCCGATGGCGAATCGTTACTGGCCAAGAGCACAGTCAATGCTAGAGGGATTTATCAGTACAAGAACGAGGCGGGGCTAGATCGTTGGTTTATCCGTTACACCGATCAGTCCGGTATCGCCAAGACGTATGAGATTAAAGGTGATTTCAAACTCAGTGACGGCTATGTCCAGATTATTGATCCCCAGACCGGTAAACCCGTACTGACCGTTGAAACAGGTGCCGATAACCAATGGCGCGCGAGCAAGATGCTCGGGGGCAATAGAAAAGGCAAGGGGGTCAACGCTGCCCGCGAGCAGCCTGCCGGGCAAGGCCCGCTGGCATCAAGCTCAGCAACCAATCAACCCTTGGCCAATCATCAGGATTGGCAGTCGATAGTGGATTCGGGCACTTACAACGGCAAGCCGGTTTACATTCACTACACCAGCAAGGCCGGCGCAGAAGCGATCGCTCGCGAGCGAAGCATCAATGATCTGGCGCGTGGTGAAAGGCGTGCGGGTTCAAAGGGCGGTGTGTACGTTAACCCCCCAGGCCAGCAATTTAACAGCGAGAACGTTGAGAACCTGTTGTTTTTGGGGAATGAACGCTATGTGGGCAGTGGCGACTATATGGTGATCTTCAGCTCTGACCAGGTGCCCACGGATTTAGGCCCGGTCACGGCCGGCAGCCAGTTCGTCGAGCTCAAGATGGCCAAAGAAATCAAGCTGACGCCGTCGAACTTTCTGTATTTGGGGCCGAACAATTTCAAGGACTATTTCGAGTGAAGGGAACAACGCTGTGTGGGTGATCGCTGCCAATCTGCAAAGTGGCCCGATCAGAAAAAGCCCCCGCCCAGCCCACTGCGGATAGGGGACGCAACGGGCTGGGCGAGGGCTTTTTGTTTTGCGGTGTTACTGCGCGATGGTTTTCACTGACACACCACGCTCGACGGGAGTCGAGCGCCCGTAGATGTCTTCAAACCGCTCGATATCGTCTTCGCCCAGGTAGCTGCCCGATTGTACTTCGATGATCTCCAACGGGATCTTGCCCGGGTTGCGCAGGCGGTGCACCGAGGCAATCGGGATGTAGGTGGACTGGTTCTCGCAGAGCAGGAACACATTCTCGTCGCACGTCACTTCGGCGGTGCCGCTGACCACGATCCAGTGTTCGGCGCGGTGGTGGTGCATCTGCAGCGACAGGCACGCGCCCGGCTTGACCGAGATGTGCTTGACCTGGAAACGCCCGCCCATGTCCACCGAGTCGTAGGAGCCCCACGGACGGTAGACCTCGCAGTGGTTCTGGGTCTCGCTGCGCCCCTGTTCATTCAGGGTGTTGACCATCTGCTTGACGCCCTGGACCTTGTCCTTGTGGGCAATCATCATCGCGTCCTTGGTTTCCACGACCACGATGTTTTCCAGGCCGATCACCGACACTAGCTTGCCGTTGCCGTGGATCATGCAGTTCTTGCTGTCCTGGATCACCACGTCGCCCTTGGTCACGTTGCCGTTGGCGTCTTTGTCATTGACCGCCCACAACGAGGCCCAGCAACCCACGTCGCTCCAGCCGGCACTCAGCGGCACCACGCAGGCGCGCTGGGTTTTTTCCATCACCGCGTAGTCGATGGAATTGTCCGGGCAGCAGGCGAAGGTGGCTTCGTCGAAGGTCACGGTGTCGGCGGTGTGTTCGCTGCGTTCCAGGGTCAGCACGCAGGTGTCGTAGATGTCCGGATCGTGCTTTTTCAGCTCTTCAAGGAAGCGGCTGGCGCGGAACAGGAACATCCCACTGTTCCAGAAATAGCCGCCGCTTTTGACGAACTCGACGGCGCGTTTTTCATCCGGCTTCTCGACGAACTGCTGCACCCGGCTGACACCTTCGGGCAGCAGCGAATCGTTGGTGGACTTGATATAGCCGTAGCCGGTTTCCGGACGGGTGGCCGGTACACCGAACAGCACCATCTCGCCACGCTCGGCCGCCACGGTGGCCAGGGCCAGGGCGCGTTGCAGGGCTTTCTGGTCATCCAGCACATGGTCGGCCGGCAAGACCAGCATCAGTTCATCGCGTCCTTCATTGACCAGCATCATCGCGGTCAAGGCCACGGCCGGCGCGGTGTTGCGGCCAAACGGTTCCATCAGGATGCGCTGGCTGTCGAGCTTGCGAGTGCTCAGTTGCTCATTGACGATAAAACGGTGGTCTTTGTTGCAGACGATGATCGGTGCGTCCATGCCTTCGAACACCAGGCGCTCCAGAGTTTGCTGGAACAGCGTGTGCTCCCCGGTCAGGGCCAGGAACTGTTTAGGAAACTGTTTACGGGAAAGCGGCCAAAGACGTGAGCCGCTACCACCGGAAAGGATTACTGGGATCATGTGTTTCTCCTTGAATCGATTTGGGTCAGAGCTACGAAGGTTTGTCGTTTCACTCTTGTTTTTGTCTCGGTCCTGAGTCGACACGCGGACAGTGTGGGAGCAGGCAAACCAGCTCCCACAAGGGGGCGTCTCAACTCAGGGAAATCATCAACGGGTCGACACGGGGCGCTTGACCCACACTGGCGACAGGTTGCTGCCGGAGCCGGTGACATACAGCACCGCCGCCTCACCACGTTCCAGGGCCACCGGCTTCACATCGCCAACCTTCTTGTCGCCGTCGTACAGCGCCAGGCTGACCTTCACCGGGTTGATCTCGCGCTCGCCACGGCCCTTGGCGGCCACGGCCTTGACCACATCGGTCTTGCCGTCGGCGGTTTTCAGGGTCAGGGCCTTGTCGCTGAGGTTCTGCACGCGCACCAGGGATTTCTGCTTGTTCTTGAACGGCGGTTCTTCGATCAGTTGCGGCTGGCCGCTGGCGCTGTTGACCAGGGTGTAATAGTGATCGGCGGCCAGTTTGACCGTGACGTTCTGGCTACCGACCTTGGCGCTGTAGTCGCCGCCCGGCAGGAAGCTGAAGTCACTGCTGGCCAGCGGTGCCACATCGCTCAACGCCGTGTTGCCGACGCTGGCGCTGACTTCCTGGTTGCTGGCGTTGAACAGGCGCACGAAGCTCGAGCCTTTCGGTGCGACGGGGCCATAGAGGGCGGCGTCGCCTGCGAACGCGGACATGGATACGAAGCTCATGCCGGCGGCGAGGGCCAGAGTCTTGGCGAGACGACGCGGAGTAGTAGTGAAAGTCATGTGAGTTACCTCTCTTTCAGTTTTGCGCCCGGTCGGGCGTCTCGGATTTTTCGGTTTTAACTGGGGTGTTGCTTGCCATGTTCTGTTGGCGCGTACCGGCTTGTTTGAGCTGCGCGACCCACTCGGGGTCGGCTTCGCCGATTTCGTTGTTCACCGGCAGATAGCGTTCCGGAAACTCCCAGATCAGCACTTGCGGCGGGCTGTTCTTGAAGTCATCGCTTTTCAGGTAGCTGAGCATCGGCAGGATCGGGCCGTGGCCGTCTTCGGAGTAGTTCACCACTTCGCTGCCCAGGGCTTGCTTCAGGGCGCCGACGAAGTTCCAGTTGGGGTTGGCGCTGTAGCTGGTGCCCACCAGGGCCACCGGCATCTCGCTGTCGGCAAACAGCGCGTCGTCGCCTGCGGCCTGGGCCTGCACCGCGTGGGTCACGCGTTTTTGCAGGGGCTCCTTGGGCGGCATCAGGTTTTCGAACAATGGGTCCAGGGGCAGGAACAGGCGCAAGTCACCGCTGTGGGGGGCGATGCCCTCGGCGTCGGTGACAAAGCGCTGGGGCTCGCCGCTGAGCAGGGTCTTGGCGTTGATGGTCCTGGCCAGCTGCTTGGCGGCGACTTCGGCGCCATCCGGGGTCCAGTGGGTGTCGGTGCGCAGGAACACCTGCTGGCCGTGGAGCTTGGCCTGTTGCAGCGGGCCCAGCAGGTCGGGGGCGAGGATCTTGTCGGCGGCAACCCGCGCATGGAAGTCCTGATAAAGCCCGGCATGAATGCTCGCCGGTTGCACTTCACCCAGATGCTCCGGGTACAGGCGCACCTTGGCCGGGACAATCGCCATCACCAATTGCACGCCCTTGGCCTTGAGGGTCTGGCGCACGCCTTCGACCAGGGCGTAGTTGTCTTGCAGGTTCTGCTCTTCGTTGACGGCGGGGTTGAACTCCTCGTCGCTGTACAACCAGTGATCGCGACCCAGCACCACGCCGGGACGGCCTTCGTTGAACAGCTTGTAGTCCAGGGCGGCCCAGAGGTTGGTACCCAGGCGCTTGATCGGGAACTCGTCGTCGTAATGGGTCTCGACGGCCTTGGCCCAGCGCCCGTTGAGCACGGTGGCTTCGGCGTTGGTATTGAAACCGAAGAAACTGCGCACCGACCACGCGCCCAGGGCCATAAGCAGGGCCATGAACAGCGCGGCGTAGAGGATGCGGAATGAACGGGTCATGGTCGGCTCCCTCAGAACTGGAAGTAAAGGAACGGCGAGAAGCTTTGCGCCGAGAGTTTCAGAATCGAAGCCACAAACAGCAGCAGGATCACCGCGCGCATGGCATAGCGGGGCCAGTCAGCGGTCCAGTAGGCCGGTTGCACGGCGGCGTTGCTGCCGACGCTGAAACCGGGCTCCTGGATGCTGCCGGGGGTGTCGCCAGGCACTGCCTTGATCAGGCTCGGATCGGCCGGCTTGGCCTTGTCGGCCGGGCGATTGTTGTAGAAGTCGCGCAGGCCGAAGAACGCCAGCGTGGTGTAGGCCACCACCATGGTTGCCACTTGCAGGCCCGTCAGGTTGGCGCGGTTGAGTTCCGACAGCGACCACTCGCCAAAGCTGAACATCGCGCCGTACATGCGCCCGGCGACGTGCAGGTTTTCGGCACGGAAGATCACCCAGCCCATCACCACCAGCAGGAAGGTGAAGGCCCAGCGCACCGGGTTGAAGCTGCGTGGCGAGGTGTTGAGGCCGATGGCTTTTTCAATCGCCAGCCACATGCCGTGCCAGGCGCCCCAGACGATGTAGGTGATGTTCGCGCCGTGCCACAGGCCACCGAGCAGCATGGTCAGGAACAGGTTGCGATAAGTGGTCAGCGTGCCTTTGCGGTTGCCGCCCAGGGTGATGTACAGGTAGTCACGCAGCCAGGTGGACAGGCTGATATGCCAGCGCCGCCAGAACTCGGTGATCGACTGGCTGATATACGGCTGCTTGAAGTTTTCCATAAAGCGGAAGCCCATCATCAAGCCCAGACCGATCGCCATGTCGCTGTAGCCGGAGAAGTCGAAATACAGCTGCGCGGTATACGCCAGCGCGCCGAGCCAGGCGTCGCCGGTGGTGGGGTTTTGCAGGGCAAAGCAATGGTCGGCCACCACCGCCAGGGTGTCGGCGATAAACACCTTCTTGATAAAGCCCTGCATGAACCGCGTGCAGCCCTCGGAGAATTTATCCAGGGTGTGGGTGCGGTTGTTGAACTGGTCGGCCAGGTCGCGAAAGCGCAGCACCGGGCCGGCAATCAAGTGCGGGAAGATCGCCACGAACGCCGCAAAGTCGATGAGGTTACGGGTGGCCGGGGTGTCGCCGCGGTACACGTCGATGATGTAGCTGATGGACTCGAAGATGTAGAACGAGATCCCGATCGGCAGCAGCACGTGGGTCAGGATAAACGGCTCCAGGCCCGCCGATTTCATCATCAGATTGATGCTGTCGACGCCGAAGTTGGCGTACTTGAAGTAGCCGAGGATGCACAGGTCGACCGCCACGCCGAGCAGCAGCCAGCGCTGGGCCGGCTTGGTGCGCACGCCTGCGGCACCGACCTTGAGGCCGATCCAGTAGTTCCACAGGGTCACGGCGGCGAACAGCGCCAGGAAGTCTACTCGCCACCAGGCGTAGAACACATAACTGGCAATCAGCAGCAGCAGATTGCGATAGCGTTGCCCGCTCAAATAGTACAAGCCGAGAAAGATCGGCAAGAACAGAAACAGGAACACATTGGACGAGAAAACCATCCCGATCTCTCCATGTTTAACCAACAGTCAAGGGCCAACGGCCCCCCCAAACCCCCCACGAAAACCGGGGAGGGCGATCGTTCCCACGCTCTGCGTGGGAATGCCTCTTGTGACGCTCTGCGTCACGCTGTGGGACGCAGAGCGTCCCGTGCTGCATTCCCACGCGGAGCGTGGGAACGATCAGCGGCTAACTGCCTTTTTCATGCGCCGGGTCGTAGACCTTGGTCAGGTCGCCACCCAGGCGGAAGGTCTTGAATGGCTGCATCTCGTGCTTGCGCTCCAGTACCTCCGGGGCGCAGGTGTAGAGGGTGCAGAAGGGCTCCAGCCAGGCGAATTTCGAGTCCTGCTCCAGATCCTGCATGTCCTGCTCTTTGCCGTTCTTCTGCTCGAAGAGTTCCGGATCCTTGACCCCGGCCAGCACCTTGTCGCCCAGGCGCTTGAGTGCGCCGTTGTTTTCCGGGCGTACATCCACGCCATTGACCAGGGCGAAACTGGCGATCATCGCCAGCGGTGGCAGCGCATAGTTGTGGTAGGCCAAGGCCCGTTGCTGGCGCTTGAGTTCGTTGGGCAGGTAGCCCTGGGCGTCGACCTGATTGGCGCCGACCTTGTATTCCTTCACCGCCCAATCGAACAGGTCGCGACGGTTGGTGGCGACGGATGTGGCCATCACCGACCAGGCGGCCCAGTACGAATGGTTGTTGGTTTTTTCCAGGGGCAGGTTGTCCCAGTCGCTGACCACTTGCTCGGCCAGTTTGTTGAACCAGGCTTCGATCAACTGCGATTCCTGTGGGTGTCTGGCCAGCGGTTGCGACTCGGAGAACTTCAGGCGCACATAGGCCGACGCCATGCTGCCCAACGCCCATTTGCGCATCGACTTGCCGGTGTGGTTGAAGTCCTTGGACATCAACGCATCGGCCTTGGCCCAGCTCACCAGCCAGTTCAGCGTGCACTGCAATTGCTCCGGGCGACCGTCGCGCATGAACTGCATCACTCGCTTGCTGGTGTCTTTTTCCAGTTTGGTGATGTCGGCGGTGCTGTCGCGAAAGGCTTTTTCCGACTGCACATTCAGGGTCGAGCGGGCTTTGTCGGAGCCTTCGTATTTGCTGCGAAACTGCAGCGAGCCGGTGTAGGGCGTCGGCATGGCGTCGCAGTCATTCTTGAAGTCGCCGGTCTTGAACGCTTCAATCGGCGCGAAGTAGCCCTGGGGCGGACGCAGCGGCGCGGCGGCGTTGGCGTGGCCGGCAAACATCGCCAGGCCGAGCAACGTTGGAATCAATAACTTCTGCATAGGTAACCTCATTGCCCGGCGGAAGCAGTCTGCTGACCACTCGCCGGGAATACGTTGCGTGTGCAAATTTTCGCTTCGACTTTCTGCGCCGCAGCGCCCGCTTCGGGGCCCTGCACTTCCACGGCCAGCAGGTTCTGCGAGGCCCAGTCTTCATCGGTGCGCAGTTCAAAGGCGAAACGCCCGTCTGTCTCGGATGTTTCGGGTTTGTCGATCTTGATGTCCTCGTGGCGCCCGTTCATGTACCAGAGGGTGGCTTGCAGGGTTTTCACCGAGGGATCGGCGAAGCGAATGTCGACCTGATGACGGCTGTTGCGCAGGTCCATGTTCTTGCTGTTAACCATCAACTCGTTCTTGCCCGGCTTGAGGGTGGCGCTGGCGCTCATCTGCGCCGGCTTGCCCTCACAGCCGTTGTCGAGCAGGGCCATCATCTGGCGGTAGGTGGTTTCCTGGTCGAGGCGATACAGCGGTGAGAATTCCCAGATCAGAATCTTCGGTGGGGTCTTCTGGAATTCTTCGCTGCCCAGGTACTGGATCATCGAGCCTTCCAGGCCACCGCCGGGGAAGGCGACGTTAAGGATGTCGGCGCCGATTTCCTGTTCCAGGAAGCCGGCGAAGTTGTAGTTCTTGCCACTGTGGCTGGTGCCCACCAGGGTGATCTGCGGGTTGCCGGAGTCGCCGAACAGGTCGCCGTCCGCCGCTTCGCCCTTGGGCTCGGTGCTGAACTGGTCCATGTACTGGATCGCGTAGCTGGTGCCGCACAGCTGTCCGGCCATGTTGTGCAGGGTGCCGGTCTTGCCCATGCGCCCGGACTTCTTGGTCTCGAATTCACGCTGGGGGATCCCGGCGAACTCGGGCATGGCGCGCACCTTGGCCCCGACGATCTTTGCGGTGCGCTGGGCGCCATACGGGGTCCAGTGCTGGTCGCCACGGAAGTAGAAGTCGTGGGCCGGCTGTTCGTCCGGCAATTGCTCGTTGGTCAGCGGCGACAGGTCCGGCACCACATAGCCCATCTTGGCAAAACGCCCGAGCATGCTCTTGTAGTTGCCCAGGGCCTTGTCGAAATCGAAGCTGGCTTTCTCCTGCGGGTTGAGCTTGTTGCGGTTCACCAGGCCACGGGTCGGCTGGTAGACCACCACCAGTTCCACGCCCTTGCTCTTGAACGCATCGCGCAGTTGCTGCATGCGCTTGTAGCCGGCCGGGGTGGTGTCGAATTCGGTGCGCAGGTCTTCCTGGGTACGGAACAGCCAGTCGCCCTGGGCCTGTACCAGGGTGGTGAAGTTCTGCTGGTAGCGGGTGGTGTAGTTCTTTGCATCGTGTGCCTCGGGGCACAGGTTGCAGCACGGCTCGGCGGTAAAGCTCGGCGCCTGGGCTTCATCGGCGCGCACGCCGCTGCTGGCGGCCAGGATGCCGAGGGTCAAACCCGAGAGGCTGAGTAGCTTGATCATGTGTGGGTGCATAAAGGTCATCCTCAGTCCTGCAATGGGGTCTGGCGTTCGACAGGGTCGATCAGCACGGCTTTTTTCTGGCGTACCAGCAAGTCGAGAATCTCTTCCTGGCGCTCACCTAGAACGCCGGAGAAGCTGATGCCACTGGATTTGGTCGGCGCGAGCATCGACACGCGGTACAGCTCGATGCTCAACGGCGAGTCGATGGACAGCGGCCCGCTGCCATTGGCCGCCAGCTCGCCGCCAACCACGATCAGCGAGACCTTGGTGTCGAACGGGTCGAGCGCGATGTCGCGGTCGGTGTCGGTCAGGTCCTTGATATGGCCGTAGACCCCGGTCAGGCCGTTGGCCATGGCGAGGTTCTCGTACAGGCGGATGTTCACGCTGTTACGGATACGGATGCCGTGGCGACGGTTGCTGATCACCTTGTTGCCCCACAACAGGTTATCGCCGCTCTCATAGAGGGTGATGCCGTCGGTGTGGTTGCGGTAGATCTCGTTGTCGGCGATCAGGTTGTTCACGCTGTTACGGTCGATCACCAGGCCCGACAGCTTGTTGTCGTAGCTGCGGTTGTTGAAGATGAAGCTGTCGTTGACCTCACGGGAAATAATGATGCCGTGCTTCTTCTTGGTGCCGTACACGGTGTTGTCGGCAATGATCAGGCCGTGGGAGCGGTCGTGGGGGTCGATGCCGTAGACGATGTTGTCTTTGTAGGTGCTGCCCTTGATCACAAAACCGGTGGTTTCGTAGCAGTAGAAGCCGTACCACATGTCCGAGAATTCGGAATCGACAATCCAGCCGGTCGGCTCCGGGCGCTTGAGGACCTTGGCCATGTTCGGCGTGTACTGGGAAATACTCACGCCGTAGGACTTACTGTTGGCATAGCCGAAGCTGGCCATCTTGCTGTTGACGATATAGGTCTGGGTACCGCCCCAGGCCAGCAGGAACGGGCGGAATTCCGTGGGCGAGCGGAAGGTCGCCGGGCCGTTGGTTTTCTCGCGCCAGCCGGTGATCCTGGTGTCGCGCACAAACAGCTGGCCGTCGTTGACCAGAAACGAGCCGGCTTCCTGGGACAGGCGCAATTCCTGGGTCTGCCCGTCGATTTCGAGGATGCCTTTTTCGCCGACCACAATCGGCAGCCTGGCCAGGAACACGCCGGGCGAGGTTTCGCTCAGGTATTGCTTGGGCACCTTCTTGAGCAGGTCCTTGAGGTTCATGTAGCCGTCGTCGATAAAGATCGCCTGGGGAATGCCGTGCTGGCGCACCACCCATTCGGCCATCTTGTTGTCGCCGCCGATAAAGTCCTTGAGGGCGTTTTCCTGCATCATCCGGCGCACGCTGACCTTGCCGGCCTTGCTGCGCACGATTTTTTTCGCCACGGCTTCGGCGGTGTAGCCCGAGAGGTCCGGCAGCGGCGGCTTGGCCATCTCCAGCGGCGCCGTAGGCGGGCTGGTGATGGTGTAGGTCTTGGCCTGTTGCAGTTCCTTGGCGAGGGTGGGCGCCTTGACCTGCGGCTCGACATTGGCAAAGGCCGGGGCGCACGCCAGCAGCATTGCCGCAGCGAGCAGGGCCGAGCCTTTGAGGGCGTGAGGATTCATTGCGCAGGCTCCCATCAGAAACGCCAGATCACATCGACAAAGGCGCGGTGCATGTACGAGTCGACTTGCTTGCCATAGGCGTCGCCCGGTTTGAACACACCGCCACGAAAGCGCACCAGGGCCGACGGTTCGTCGATCGACTGGCTGAGGGCGGCGGGCAGCAGGCCCTTCTTGAAGTACTTGGTGACCACCAGGTCCATCTCCTGGCCAAGGTCTTTCTTACCGTCTTCCAGGGGCAGGGAGGCGCTGGACAGCACGGCGCCGGTGACGTCGTCGTAGTTGTTCTGCACCGCGTCGATACCATTGCTGCCCACTGGCTTGTTGCCGTCCACACGCCAGAACTTGTGGTAGACCAGGCTGGCGTCGTAGTCATCGCGCAACTGCCAGGAGCCGAACAGGCTCATGGACTGCATATTGTTCATCTCGCCGCGAAACGCCTCGCCAAAACGATGCATCCGCGATTGGGTGCCGGTGAAGTTCGAGCGGTTGCTTTGCAGGCCGTTCTGCTCGTAGTCGGCACTGGCGCGGGCATAGGCTGCACCCACTTGCCACTGCGGGTCGAGGCGCAGGCGCACCCCCAGGTCGGTGGCCCAGCCATCCACATCGGTATTGCGCTTGGCGTTGGCCGGGCGGCTACCGTCGGCGTTCAGCGCGTTGACGTTGCTACGGTCGCCCTGCATGCCGGTGACGCTGGCCCAGTAGTTGACGGTGTTGGTGTTGCGCCAGTTATAAGCGTCGCTGTTGGCCTCAATGCCGAGCCAGGTCAGGTCGCCGTTCTGGCGCTTGTCCAGCGAATCGGCGGCCACGCCCGGTTGCGGGTAGTCGAGCTTGCCGTCGTCATGGCTGTGATGACCGCGTACGCCAACCCAATGGCCCGGGGTCCACTGGTAGGCCGCGTCGGCGTAGAAGTGCTGGCGGTCCTTGTCTTCGGGGGACAGTTCCTTGAGGTCGGTGCGGTACTCGCTGAAGCGTTCGGCGGCGCCGACATTGGCCTTGAGCAGGGTGGTGTCGAAGGTCCAGTTCAGCGCTTCGATGTTGGTGTCGCGCCATTGCCCGTCATCATTGCGCAGGCGCTGGCGGCCCAGCTTGAGGATCTCGCCGGGGTAGGGGGTGAAGCCGCTGTAGCCGACCCAGAACTCACGCAGGGCCAGGTAGTTTTTCTTGGTCTTGCGGTCGTTGTTGCTCGATTGATCGGTGGTGTCGCCATCGGACTGTTGCAGGGTGTCGGTCTCGATGATGTCGCTGGACGCCACCGCCTGGCCCATGGCGTAGGCGCTCCAGGCGCCGCTTTCACCGTAGATCCACGGGCGCACATCCAGGCCGATGCCGTTGACGTCGCCGCCTTTTTGCGTGCCCAGGTCGCGGTCGTCTTCGGACTGGCCGGTGACTTTCACGTCCAGGCCGAAGTTCTTGTCTTCGGTCAGCGCGGCCAGGGTCGGGCACGACCACAGCAGGGCGAAGGTCAGGCCAATGCCGGCCTTGACGAATGGATTGAGTTTCATAGGGATTCCTCGCCGTCTTCTTCTTGCAGGGCGTGCAGTTGCAGCGTGCTTTGGCTCAAGGCACCACGGGCGGCCAGCTCTTGTTGCAGCAGGCGCTGGCCCTCGGCGCGCTGGGCGGGCGGCAGTTGTTGTTCGAGTTGCGCGGCCAGTTCATTGGCCTGCGGCGTGTCCTGGAGCTTCGCCAGTTGGCTGAACACATAGGCGTTGAGCGGGTCGGGCTGGGTGCCCTTGCCTTGGGAAAACAGCTGGGCGATAGCGAAGTCGGCGCTGTTCTGGCCGTTGCGCGCGGCCGTCAGCAAGTGATTCAGGGCTTTTTGCGGGTAGACCTGGCCCAGGTAGCCACGGCGATAGATCTGGCCGAGGTAGTAATCGGCGGCCACTTCCCGGCCCTGGGCATTCTGGAAGTGGGCTTCGGCGGCCTTGGCATCGGCCGGCACCCACTTGCCTTCGTAGTAGAGCTTGCCCAGCAGCAACTCGGCGCGGGGCTGGTCGGCAGCGCGGCCGTTGTCGAGGTACTTCATCATCTGCTCGACGTCGCCCAGTTCCGGGAAGTCGTAAAGCAGTTGCGCGAGGCTGACCCAGGACGCCGGGTAGCCAGGGGCGATTTTTTCCAGCAGGGCCTGGGCGCTTTTTTCATCGGTCTTGCCCAATGAGGCATCGCCCAGCACACGGGCCACACTGTCGACCCGCTGGGCGCTGACGGTGCCACGGCTGTAGCCGGCTTCCATCTGCTTGAGCAGTTCGGCCTGTTGCTCCGGTTGCTCGCGCTTCTGGTAGACAGTGGTCAGTTCGACGTAGCAGATATCGGTGCTGTTCAGCGCGGCCTTGCAGATTTTTTCGATGTCATCCAGGTGCTGATCGTAGGTGCCCTGGGTACGGTACAGCAGCACCTGCGCCAGGCCGGCTTCCGGGTAGCCGGCGGTGCGCCAGCTATCAATCTGCTGCTGCGCGTTGACGCTGGGGAAATCGTGGGGGTATTGCAGGTACAGCATGGCCAGCGGGATCAGGGTGTTGCCTTCGCCATTGGCAAAGGCTTTTTTCAGCAGGCCTTCGGCTTCGCGGTGCTCGGCTTCGGTGGCGCCGGGCTTGGCCACCAGCAGGCGACCGAGACGGGCCTGGGCGCGGGGCGAGATATCGGCCGCCGCGCGGTAGGTGGCTTCGGCTTGCTTGATCTGCGCCGGGTCACGGCTGCCGACCTGGATATCGGCCAGGCCGACCTGGGCTTCGCTGTAGCCCAGCTCTGCCAGTTGCTGGTAGTTCTGCGCGGCGGTGGCGGTGTCGCCACGCTTGAGGGCTTCATTGGCCAGGCGCTGGTCGGGCAGGCCGGCGCAACCGGCCAGTGTGACGGCCAATGCCAGCAGCGCCACAGGTCGCAAGGGGGAGCGAGCTTTTGTGGGAGCTGGCTTGCCTGCGATGGCATCGCCGCGGTGCATCTGCTGCACCGAGTCGATGCTATCGCGGGCAAGCCCGGCTCCCACAGAAGTGGGCTCCCACAAGGATTGTGTTGTTCTTGAAATAGGGTTCACAGGCAAATCCTCGCTTACAAACCAGCAGCCATGGCTTTATCAATCAGCCAGTTCAGGGACGGACCACGGTCGCTGGTCACTTCCACGGGGCGGCCGGCATAGGCGCTGTCCAGCGGGGCATCGGGCTTGATCTGCACGCGGATATCCGAGGACAGGTCGGCGCTGTTGAGGCTGGTGCTGCTGACGATGGTGCCGGTGCGGGTCTGTTCTTCATCGGCGACCTGGAAGCTCACCGGGGTGCCTGGGCGCACGTCGCCGAACTGGCGATAGGAGAAGCGCGCCTCGACATTCGCCTGACTGCCGCGCGGCACCAGTTGGAAGATCACATCACCCTTGCTCGCGTATTGACCATCAGCCACCAGTTGCTGGGCGACGATGCAGTCGCAAGGGGAGGTCAGGGTGCCGGTCATTTGCTTGCCGAACAGCTCTTCGACCTTGGCCGGTTGCAGCTGGTCTTCGTCCAGGTGGCCCTTGAGCACATCCAGCATGCTGGTGCTGAAGGTCGCCAGTGGCGCGCCTTTGGCGGCAACGCCGTTGTCTTTGATCAGGCTTTGCACGGTGCCGTCGCGGGGCATCGTGACGTTCATCCCTGGCACGCTGACCAGGCCGGCCTGGGCATGACTGACGAAGTACATGCCATACACCGACTTGAACACAAACCCGAATGCCGCCAGGCCCACCAGGAAGATCGCCAGGCTGAACGTCACGGCGCGCAGGCGACCAAAGGCGCTCATGCCGCTGCCGCTGTCCTTGACCTTGCGTGCCTTGGTGAAGTTGTCGCGCTGCAGGGTCGCCAGTACATCGCCCATGGTCACGATATCGCCGGACAGGTGCGAAGTGATCAGGTGCCGCAGGGTGGAAATATCCTGGGCATCCAGGTTCTGGAACTGGCAGCCGGTGCGGCCGGTCTGGCGGTCGTGGGAGCGGATCAACAGCTCCACGTCCATCGCCAGGCCGAGGTTGTCGATGACAAACTGCAGGCGCGCTTTGTGCACATCGCCGACCTTCAGCGGTTGCTGGGCGGCATTGAAGGCCAGGCCGCCGGCGGACAGGTCGATGACCCGTACTTCCATGGGCGTGCGGTCGGCACCGAAGAAGCGCAGCTTGGCGGGGATTTTCACCCGGGCGTGTTGGCGCTGGGCTTCGGATTCGTGGACAACGTTGGCGTTTACTTGACTGTTCATCAGGGCATTTCCTTAAGTTAATTCAGGCTTGGCAGGGTCAGACCATCATCAGCAACACGGCGACGAAAATGCTGCCGGCGGAGAAGGTCATGGTCCGAGACGACCAGGTGTTGAACCAACGTTGAAAGCTGGCCAAATCGCGGGTCAGTTTGGTGTCCTGGCGGGTCCAGGACTGTTGATCGAGGCGGAAGAACACGTAGATCTTCACCAGCGCGCCCATGATCTGGTTGTAATAGAGAATCACCGGGTAGGCGGGGCCGATCTTGTGCCCCGAGCACGACAGCAACAGGGTCAGAATCAGGCGGGTGATGCCGATCCACAAAAGGTAAGCGAGGATGAACGCACCGCCGTACTTGAAGGTGGCGATGATCGCCACGGTCAGGCCGAGCAGGGAGGTCCACATCGACACGCGCTGGTCGAACAGCACCACGCTGGTGAACAGACCCAGGCGGCCCATGCCCAGGCCCAGGGCCCGGGAGTTCTGGCGCAGGTTGTTGCCGTACCAGCGGAACATCAGCTTGCGGCTGGCCTTGATAAAGCTCTTTTCCGGCGGGTGTTCCACGGTGTTGATCGCCGCATCGGGCACGTAGAAGGTGTCGTAACCCAGGCGCATCAGGCTGAACCAGCTGGACTTGTCATCGCCGGTCAGGAATTTGAAGCGGCCCAGGCGCCAGTGTTGCAGCGAGTCGCTTTCCACGTCGGCGATAAAACCGGGGTCGGTGACGACGCTGGCACGGAACACCGACATGCGTCCGGTCATGGTCAGCACGCGCTTGGACAGGGCCATGGAGCACATGTTGATGTGGCGTTGGGCGAAGCGCAGTTTGTGCCACTCGCTCATGATGTAGCCGCCGCGCACTTCGCAGAACTCGTTGGTGGTCAGGCCGCCGACATTGCCGAACAGCTGGAACCACGGCACGGTCTTGCGCACTACGCCTTCGGCGAGCACGGTGTCGCCGTCGATCACCGCCACCACGGCGCGGTCGTCCGGCAGGTGGCGGGAGATCGCCCGAAAACCGAAGGCCAGGCCGTCGCGCTTGCCGGTGCCGGCGATACGCACGAAGTCGAGCTTGACGTGAGCCGGTGGGTTCATCTTTTCCCAGAGGCTCTTGACCAGCAGCTCATCGGACATTTCCACCAGGGAGCAGACCACGGTGGTGGGGAAACCGCACTCGATGGCCTCGCGGATCACCGAGCTGTAGACCTGGGCCGTGGTCAATGCGTCGATACGAAAGCTGGTAACCATCAGGAACACATGGGACGGGTCCGCCGCCTTGCCCAGCTTGCGCACTTTGCGCCGCAGGTGCGGGTAGACCACGTACAGGAACAGCATGCCGCGAAAGAAATGCGTAGCACCCATCGAGTAGCGCCAGATACCCACGGCGCCAATCAGGAAAATAAAATTCTTCGACTCGGAGTCGAACGTACTCGCCGGCAGCAGCAGGGCGAGTCCCATCAGCAGGCTCAGAAAGACCAGCCAGCCGGCGGATTGGAGCAGTACGTGTTTTAACTTGGACATAAGCGTCATCCGAAGGTGAAGAAGGCTTCAAGCTGCAAGCGCTGGGGATCAGGACACTTGCAGCTTGAAACTTGCCGTTGCTGTTACCAGCAAATGCCTTCGGTACGGCCACTGACGCTGGTGGCCTGGGACATAAAGCCCACCAGGTCGACCACTTGCTTGCCGTGCGGGGCTTGCTGGGCCAGGGCGCGGAATTTCTCGTCGCGGTTGCCGAGGATGATCACGTCGCTGTTGTTGATCACATCGTCGAAGTCCGAGTTGAGCAGGGACGACACGTGGGGAATCTTGCCTTCGATGTAGTCCTTGTTGGCCCCATGCACACGGGCGTATTCGACGTTGCTGTCGTAGATGCTCAGGTCGAAGCCCTTGCCGATAAGCATTTCCGCCAGTTCCACCAGTGGGCTTTCACGCAGGTCATCGGTGCCGGCCTTGAAGCTCAGGCCCAGCAGGGCGACCTTGCGCTTGTCGTGGCTGGAGACGATGTCGAAAGCGTTCTGCACCTGGGATTCGTTGCTGCGCATCAGCGAGTTGAGCAGCGGCGCCTCCACGTCCAGGGTGCTGGCGCGGTAGGTCAGGGCGCGCACATCTTTTGGCAGGCACGAGCCGCCGAAGGCAAAGCCGGGGCGCATGTAGTACTGGGACAGGTTGAGGGTCTTGTCCTGGCAGACCACTTCCATCACTTCGCGACCATCGACGCCTACGGCCTTGGCGATGTTGCCGATTTCGTTGGCGAAGGTGACTTTGGTGGCGTGCCACACGTTGCAGGTGTACTTGATCATCTCGGCAACGGCGATGTCCTTGCGGATGATCGGCGCATCGAGTTCTTCGTACAGCGATTGCAGGACATCACCGGAGGCTTTGTCCAGTTCACCGATCACGGTCATCGGTGGCAGGTCGTAGTCGGCGATGGCCGTGGATTCGCGCAGGAACTCCGGGTTGACCGCGACACCGAAGTCGACGCCGGCTTTTTTGCCGGAGCAGTCTTCGAGGATCGGGATCACCACGTTGGCCACGGTGCCGGGCAACACGGTGCTGCGCACCACGATGGTGTGGCGGGTGGTCTTGTCACGCAGGACAAAACCGATCTCGCGGCATACCGCCTCGATGTAGTTGAGTTCCAGGTCGCCGTTTTTCTTGCTCGGCGTGCCGACACAGATCATCGACAGGTCGGTATCGCGGATGGCGTCGGCGAAGTTGGTGGTACCGCGCAAGCGGCCGGTGGCAATGCCCTGGCTCAACAGTTCGCCCAGGCCGGGTTCAACGATGGGGGATTTGCCCGCGTTGATCAGGTCGATCTTATCCTTGGAAATGTCTACGCCGACCACTTCGTGGCCCCGTGCAGACAGGCAACCGGCACATACTGCGCCCACGTAACCCAAACCAAATATGCTGATGCGCATCGCATTTACCTCTATCTTTATCACGCCATTAGATGGCCGGAGTTCATGTTTTCAAGCGTCACTCATGCACTAGGTAATGCGGTGAATAGACACAGCATTGCCATGTACAGGCATGTTAAAAGTCGAGTGACTAACTAATGCACTCAAGTTGTGCGCAACTTGGCCTTATTGTTGGGGCTTGCCCTGAAATGCAGCCAGCCTTCGGTGAGAAGGGTCTGGCGTCAGTGCCGCAACGCCTTGATATGGACATAAAGCCCCTATCTATCAACGCATTGGGTTGTCTCACTGACCCATTTGGGTAGGCTCAGCCTTGGCCTTGTAGGGGATGGTCATGCAACCTTATCGCCCGCCCTCAACTAAACAGTTGTTAATTAGACCGAAGGGTCAAAGTTGAATATGACAACTTTGCTACTTCCGTTGGTCGCTGTGTAAGTCATATCGCACAAGAACAGAGATAATCGTTACCGGTGGTATGAGCGGCACTGAAGGACATAGTTCCTGGCCGCTCATCCTGTTTCTGGAAATTTCTTGAAATATTAGGAAAGATGGCACTAGTACTATATTGATAGCACTTGCGGATTGGGCTAGTGGTTATAGGGAGTTGGCGCGGGGATATAGTTTTGTGCCACTACTGTTTGAAAAAAGTGGTGCCACTACGAAAAATTCTGACGAATGTCGAGTGAAAGAAACGTTAGGAAATCTGAAGAAATGTTTTTGACGTCAAAGTAATGACGATTCCGCGTTTGAAATACGGAAAAAATGTGGGAGCAGGCTTGCCAGCTCCCACATCGGCTTTGCGCTGTACTGGCGACCTACTCCGGTGCGTGATCGCGCAAAAATACCAGGTTATCCGGCTTCGACTGCTCGGCACTGAAGCGATAACCCTGGACATCAAACTGCTTGAGCTGCGCCGGGTCGTTGATGCGCTCTTCGATGACAAAGCGGCTCATCATGCCCCGGGCCTTCTTGGCGTAGAAGCTGATGATCTTGTATTGGCCGTTCTTCAGGTCCTTGAACTCGGTATTGATGATCCGCGCGTTCAAGGCCGGGCGCTTGACCGCCGAGAAGTATTCGTTGGAGGCCAGGTTCAGCAGCACATCATCGCCCTGCTCAGCCAGGGCCTCGTTGAGCCATTCGCTGATCCGCGTGCCCCAGAAGGCGTACAGGTCCTTGCCACGGGCGTTGCCCAGCTTGGTGCCCATCTCCAGGCGGTACGGCATCATCAGGTCCAGGGGGCGCAGCAGGCCGTACAGGCCCGAGAGCATGCGCAGGTGGTCCTGGGCGTAAGCGAAGTCGGCGTCGTTGAAGGTCTGGGCATTGAGGCCGGTGTAGACGTCGCCCTTGAAGGCCAGCAGCGCCTGCTTGGCATTGGCCGGGGTGAAGGCCGGGGTCCAGCTGCCGAAACGTGCGGCGTTGAGGCCGCCGATCTTGTCGGAAACATGCATCAGTTCGCTGATCTGCGCCGGGCTCAGCTCGCGCAACTGCTCGATCAACTCCTGGGAGTGGTCGAGGTATTGCGGCTGGGTAAAGCGCTGGGTTACCGGCGGGGTCTCGAAATCGAGGGTTTTGGCGGGGGAAATCACCGTCAGCATGAAGTCGTCTCCTGTAATCGTCGGGGGATTCTAGGGGGTTGGGGCGTTGGACTCCACCTATCACGCCAATAGCTGCCATACGGTTATCCCTGTGGGAGGATAGTGATCGGCTATAGTGGCCGACGAATCAGGAGGGGGAGACCTGTTGTGCGAATTGCGCTTTTAGTGTGCGCCTGGCTGACGTGCCTGGGCGCCCAGGCGGCCAGTGTGGATGTCGCGACCCTGGACCGTGGCACCTGGCCGGAAAAACTCAGCAGCCCGGCGCTGTTTGATGTGGCATCACGCGCCGAAATCCTCATGTTCGCCAACGCGCTGCTGGCCAGCGAGGCCCTGGATGAACCGGCCCTCAAGCAGCGCCTGGGGCTGAAGATCGTCAACCAGGGCGCTATCGACGACCTGCGCCGCCACCTCTGGCAGCGGTTGCTGGAGAACTACATGTTCGCCCAGCAAAGCTGCGAACAGGACGCCTCATTCTGCTATCTGGTGGACAACCTCGACGACCTGCGCGATCAAGCCGGCAAGTTCGAGGTGAGCGAGCAATCTTTCTATATAGGCTGGGCCGGTCCCAGTCGCGCGTTTCACCAGCGCTACCTGGATGAGCTGCTGCGCAAGGCCGCGCTGTTCCCGCAGATCGGCAGCGAAGTGGCGCGTTTTGGGGATTTCGAGCGCAATGGCGATGAACTCAACGACCGCCTGTTTTTACTGACCTTCGATGGCGGCCCGTCACCGCCCGGCGGTCAGACCGACTGGCTGGCCGACTACCTGCGCAAGCAGAAAATGACAGCCACCTTCTTTGTCCTGGGCAACAGCCTGCAAACCCGCCTGGAGAAAACCTCGGCCGTCGATGTGCAGGGTTTGTACCAGGGTCAGTGCGTGGGTATCCAGGGCTGGCAATACCGTTCCCACAGCCATTGGGTCGACTGGCAAAGCTCGATCACCCGCAGTGCGTCGCTGACCCAGAACCTGCTGCCGGAAAACTACGTGCCGCTGTTCCGCCCACCCTATGGCCAGCGCCGGGCTGACAGCCAGGGCTTTTTCCAGGCCCAGGGCCTGCAAGTGGCATTGTGGGATATCGACTCCCAGGATGAACCGGGCCTGCTCAAGGCCGACGAGTCGGCCCAGCGGGTGCTGACGCTGATGTTGTTGTGGCGCAAAGGGGTGATTGTGTTCCACGACACCCAGGACAAGGCGCGGGTCGCATTGCCGCTGTTGCTACAGGCAACGGCGCAAAGTGGGCTGGGTTGGCAGGATTGTCGAGAAGCGTTTCGCTGAAAAAGGCAAAAGCCCGGCCCTGTTGGGGATGAGGGTTTTTTGGGGTGATTTGCTGCGACATTTCGATGCAGGCGGACTTCCGACTTTAGCGGGGTGCGTGGCGGCCCGCCAGTGCTATTCGTCATCCTGAAAAATAAACTTCAAAAAAGCGTCAAAGTGCTTTTTCCTGTCATGGGTTTTGCGGTATTACGAAGTCAGATCGCCGAAACCTGCACCACAGGTGGCGTCTTCCCAGACTCCCTTTGCGGTGTATTCGGCGCTCGAATCGAGGCGCAGCACTGTTGTGGTATTGCGTCGACTGGCTCCCACAAAGGTGACCGAGTATGGATGATCATGGACGTAACCCTTCTTCCGACCAGCCAATCCTTTATGTGCTTGATACCAATGTATTGATTCACGATCCAAACGCGTTGCTCAATTTCGAAGAACACCACGTCGCCATCCCGATGATCGTGCTTGAAGAGCTCGATAAACTCAAAAGCGGGCACCACAGCGTTGCCGCCGAATGCCGCCAGGCGATCCGCCTGATTGACAAGACCCTGGGCGAGGCCTCGCCCGATGATGTGGAAGTCGGCGTCCCGATCCAGCGTGGCAAGAGCGGGCCCAAGGGCTTGCTGTCGATCCTGATGAGCAAGCGCAGCGAGCCCAACAGCCTGCTGCCGGAAAACCTCAACGACAACAAGATCATCAACCAACTGATCGACCTGCACGCGCGCGACAAGGACCTGCGCCTAGTGCTGGTGACCAAAGACATCAACATGCGCCTCAAGGCACGAGCGTGTGGGATCGCTGCCGAGGACTACAGTACCGATCAACTGGTCGACGATGTGTCGATGCTGTCCCGTGGTTATCACACCATGACCGGCTCGTTCTGGGACCGCGTGAGCAAGGTCGAGACCCGCCAGGACCATGGCCGCACCTGGCACCAGGTGCAACTGACCGACAACCTGCCGGCGGTGCATATCAATGAATTCATCATCGACGAACAGGGCTTCGTGGGCTGGATCAAAGAGATTCAGGTCGACAAGCTGTTGATCCTCGATCTGCATCAGGAGCCCCTGTTGCACCAGGAAGCCTGGGGCCTGAAACCGCGTGATATCTACCAGAGCCTGGCGCTGTACGCGCTGCTCGACCCGGACATTCACCTGGTCAACCTGACCGGCGCGGCGGGGTCGGGCAAGACCATCCTCGCCCTGGCGGCTGCCATCGAGCAGACCATGGTCACCAAGCGTTATCGGCGCATCATCGCCACCCGTAGCGTGCAGGGCCTGGACCAGGAAATCGGCTTTTTGCCCGGCACCGAGGCGGAAAAAATGGAGCCGTGGCTGGGGGCGATCACCGACAACCTCGAAGCCTTGCACATGGATGACGAAAACACCCATGGCAGCGTCGACTACATCCTCAGCAAAGTGCCGTTGCAGTTCAAATCCCTCAACTACATTCGAGGTCGCAGCTTCCAGCAGAGCCTGATTCTGATTGACGAATGCCAGAACCTCACGCCGCACCAGATGAAAACCATCATCACCCGTGCCGGCGCCGGTTCCAAAGTGGTGTGCCTGGGCAACCTGGCACAGATCGACACTCCCTACCTGTCCGCGACCAGCTCCGGGCTGACCTACCTGACGGAACGCTTCAAGGATTTCCCGAACGGCGTGCACATCGCCTTGCAGGGTGTCCCTCGCTCGATTCTGGCCGAATACGCCGAATCCCACCTGTAATCCGAAACCGGGCGATACCTCCATCGCCCGGTTCACCTCAATTCCTGTGGGAGCCGGGCTTACCCGCGATGGCGTTGGTGACTGACACTGCGCTATCGCAGGCAAGCCTGCTCCCACCTTTTGATCTGCGTTGGGTTTACAATCGGGGCTTCTGATCAGGAGTATCCCCGTGCTGACTCATCTCGATTCCCAGGGCCGTGCCCATATGGTCGACGTCACCGATAAAACCGTGACGTTCCGCGAAGCCGTGGCCGAGGCGCGGGTGCGCATGCTGCCCCAGACCCTGCAAATGATTGTCGACGGCGCCCATCCCAAGGGCGACGTGTTCGCCGTGGCGCGCATCGCCGGGATCCAGGCGGCGAAAAAGACCAGCGACCTGATCCCCCTGTGCCATCCGCTGATGTTGACGGGCGTCAAGGTTGAGCTGGCAGCCGAAGGGGAAAATACCGTGCACATCATCGCCCGCTGCAAGCTGTCCGGGCAGACCGGCGTGGAAATGGAAGCACTGACTGCCGCCAGTGTTGCCGCGTTGACGATCTACGACATGTGCAAGGCGGTGGACCGTGGCATGACCATCGAGAACATCCGCCTGCTGGAAAAGCTCGGCGGCAAAAGCGGGCATTTCAAGGCGGACCAGGCATGAGCATCAACGTACTGTTTTTTGCACGCTACAGCGAGGCGATAGGCCTGGACTCCCTGGAGGTCGAAGGCGACTTCGCTACGGTCGATGCCGTGCGCCTGGCACTGGCGGCTGATGCGGGCTTCGAGGTGCTCAACGAGACCAGCCTGATGTGTGCGCGCAACCAGGAACTGTGCTCCCTCGACGAGCCTTTGCAGGCCGGTGACGAAGTCGCCTTCTTCCCGCCCGTGACCGGAGGCTGACCATGGCCATTCGTGTGCAAGCCCAGCCCTTTGACCCCGGCGCCGAAGTCAACGCCATGCACGCGGCCAACGTGGGTGTGGGTGCGGTGGTGAGCTTTGTCGGCTATGTACGCGATTTCAACGATGGCCTCGATGTGGCGGGGATGTTCCTTGAACACTACCCCGGCATGACCGAAAAAGCCCTGGCCAAGATCGCCGTCGAAGCCGAGCAGCGCTGGCCGCTGCTCAAGCTCGAAGTGCTGCACCGCATCGGCGCCCTGGAGCCCGGCGAACCCATCGTGTTCGTCGCGGCCGCCAGTGCCCACCGCCAGGCGGCGTTTGATGCCTGTGCGTTTGTGATGGACTACCTCAAGACCCGGGCGCCGTTCTGGAAGAAGGAGAACACCAGTGAGGGGGCGCGGTGGGTTGAGGGGCGAGAGAGTGATCATGCGGCGGCGGGTCGCTGGAAAGCCTGATTGTTTATCATTGGGTGGCGCTTGCAAGAACACGCAGTCATGGCTGTGGTTTATAGTTATAAAGGTTCATTAAGTTATTTCTATTTCAGCTAATTAACTGTCATTTTTAACAGTTACTTTCTCTTTTTTCCTGGTCTCTAATCTCCCTAAGTGTTCGATATCTAAGTTCGTGGAATTTCAGCTCGAATTTGGTTTCGAGAAAGTTCGCGCTACGGCGATGGATGTGGTTTTTGGAGAACGAGATGATCAGGCAATCACATAATATGCGGCTTGTGCATTTTAAGGTCAGGTTTGCTGATGGCACTGACTATACGGATGCACTTTATGCCAATGGGCATCATCAAGTTGAAGTTGTAGTTGAGGTTTTAAAGCAGGTTTTGGGGAAAAAAGGTGTCTGGAGTCAAGCCTCCTTAACCGATAGTGAGCGAGCGAGTGTAAAAATCGTACCTGTTTCTATCGCGGATAATGCCAGTGTAGGCAGCGGGTGGAGTTGCGATACGCAGAAGAACGAATATGATCCAGGACTCTGGAATCGTACTGGGGAAGAACTCGGCGAGAGTCTGCCAAACAATACGGTTGTTGACGCGGGGGTAGAGATTGTCAGGCGTTATATGCGCGTTGAGGAAAATGTCTCTCTCAAGGCTGTACAGTTCATGGCGACTATTGTGTTGGACGGAGAGACGGTTACTAACAGCTATTCCGAATATCCGACTGATTTTAAGTCGTCGGTATTTATCAAGCCCACGGTGCCCCCAGTATTGCTTTCTACAGAGCTTGATTTGATTGTTGATTATGATGCTTTAAATATTGCAGGGCTTCTTGATATTGATATGTACTATTGGGAAGGTGTTAATGGTTTGTGGTTTGTTCATAATTATGGGTTGAATGAGTCAGTGGAGGTGCCAAATGAAGGGACCTCCTTTCAGACGTCTTATGGACTTTCGGGTAATTATAAAGGAGGAGTTTTCTCTGGGTCTTCGAGCAGTACTTTACGGTTGAGTATGGTTCACCAGTATCTTCCAGTTGTAAATCCAGGTGAGGATCCAGTGATTCATCGGATAAGTAATCGTGTTATGTGCGCGGTTAAACTTACTACACAGATTCCGGACCTTCCGCATGAGGTTTTGAATAGCAAGTGGCGGTTGCGGGATAACTATGGGAATCTTCATGTATTTAAAATAGTTCCCTATGAAAGTGGCAATCGTCTGACGGTGGAGCCCGTTAAGTTAGCAAGGCGACCTCAGCACTTCCACATCGTCCTTGCTAATGGTCAGGATTCTACTGACGCGCTGTATGCCAATGGCCGGCATCAGTGCAAAGTTCTTATTGAAGTCACTATGGTGCAGGAAGGGATTAATGGTAATTGGGAGAGCACGCTCCTGCGGGAGGATGAAAAAGCCAGTGTAGCGGTCACATTATATTCTCCAAATGTGAACCAGCCTCTACCGGGGGGGTGGTCCTGCGATACCGTGAAAAATATATATGATACCGGACTTTGGATTCGAGAGATACAAGACGCAGAGGGGGGCGGAATTGGGGAGAACACTACGCAACAAAAGAGTGGGGCGCTGGATACTATAGAGATAGTTGAGCGATTTATGCGTTTGGAAACCGGCGCTTCAATGGAGAGTCGGAGGCTTATGGCTAAGATAATTATAGATGGTAAAGTTTATACCACGAATTTTAACGAAGGGGATTCAAAGTTTAATGCTTGGGTGAATATCTCGCCTCGGCAGCCTTATCGAGTGAGAGTTCGTGATCTTATACTTACTGTGGATCACGCTTATTGGAATCACAATACGAAGACCGATATTGATGTTTGGTATTGGTTGCCCCCGCCTGGGGTGAGGTTTATCTCCCAAATGGGGTTAGACGCACCCATGTGGGTCCCTTGGGAGGGGCGTTACTTTCAGACGTCTTTTGTTAATGGGTCCGGTGGAGTTGATAGAAAAGGCGGAGTTGTAGTGGGCCACGATAAGCCTGGGTCAAGCCCCTCTCTTGATGAGATACATGAAAACTTGTCAGATAATTATCATATTCTGAGATTTGATCGAGTAAATACGATTATGCGTGCGTTATGGGTTTCCATTGAGCTCCCCATGTTTGAAGGGGAGGGCAACACACCTTGGCGACTAGTCGATAATTATGGCTGCATGCATGTATATACTATGCGTGGAAGTAGGCAAAATATTGAGTTGTTGGATTATGAGAGCTGATTAGATTTGTGCGTCTCGTCTTCAGAACAGGTGCTTACCATGAATGTCTATTCCAACGCATTTAATTTTTCCTCGTACTTGAACGGTTCCGTCGATCCACGAACAGGTCAGTATGGTGCCCAAATCAATTTGGCTCAATTATCTCCTGAGGGGCCTCTCGAGGTCAGTCGCAGTATTGTTTTGTTATTTTCAATGTTTGAGCCTGGCCGTGTACCTTATGGGTTGGGGTGGCGCCTGAGTAATACGGAATTTGACCTTTCCAGTGCGCAACTCACGTTGATTAGCGGCGAGCGATTTAAGACGCAAGGTATGCCTTCTGTTGGCGGAACGATGGTTTTCAAGGATCGAAAACTTAAAGATCTAGTGGTAAGGCGAACGAATGAAACCACGCTGCATGTGATTTATCGGGATGGCACGATTGAAGTTTTGGAGCGTACCAGTAGTACGCTCCCTTATCGAATTACTTCCATAAGATTTGAAAATGGTGAGGTCTTCAGATTCGGCTATGCCCCAGGTGGTTCTCTTGAGCGTATCCTCAATCACAAACAGGAAGAGTTGCTGCTACTGACCTACGCGAGTGGGCGCCTGCAAACGGCTGATAGACGTGTCGAGGGGGGGCGTTATGCGCGTACGCGATTTACACAGATCAATGATCGCCTTACAGGTGTCACTGCGCCTTACGATCGTAGTGGTGCGCCGGGGGTTGCTGCCTATACGTTTGTATACAGGACGCCGTTTCGTAATGGCTTGGTTGCGATTGAGCGGGTGCAAACGCCGATGGGCGGAACTGAGCAGATCAACTATACCGAAAACGGTCATCAATATGGCAACAACCAATTCATCCCCCGTGTGTCCAGTTGGACGCAGACTCCAGGTGCCAATCAACCTCCAATGATCCGGACTTATGATTACAGTCCAGGGCAGAACTTCACGGGGTTCCCTTATGCGGGTGGTTTCAAAGAGGGTGAGGACAACCTGTATCTGATTAGCGGCGCCTATGACTATTGGACTGAGGAGAAAAGCATTGACGCGGCCAATAACAATACGGTCTTGAGCGTCACTCGTACCACCTACAATAAGTTTCACCTGTTGACCGAAAAGCAGGTCCTACGCGAGGGAACGCGCAGTAAAGTAAATATCACCTATAACACGCTCCCCGGTCTATTTCCCAGCCAGCCCGCGAACTTCCAACTGCCCAAAACCGTTACCAATCGCTATGAACTCGTAGCTGGTGGCACCTCGAGGGAAGAGATCCAGCAGATCGAAACCGATGATTATGGCAACGAACTCAGCCGCACCGAACCCTCTGGCATTCGCACCGAATACAGTTATTACCCGATTGCCGGCGAAAGCGGCAAATGCCCGGCGGACCCCCACAAATTGTTCCAGCGCTACCTCAAACAAGAGCGACTCGTACCTGTAGGAGGCACGCCTACCGCGCGACTCACGGAATATACCCATACGCGCGTCCCCCAGACGGGCAGTAGTTATTTTGTGCTACAGCAATCGAGCAGCCAGGCTGGTGTGCTAGTGATGCAGCAGACTTACTACGAAACCCCTGTGGCGCTGGCTGGCCGGTTGAAGAGCAGCACCAGTACGGTCGGCGGGCAGCTGTTGACCAGTGATTTCAGTTACGTCATTGAAGGCGATAACCTGATCGAAACCCGACGGTTGAAAGGGCGCGAAGAACAAGGAAATCAATGGCTTGAGGCAAAACGCACGCTTTCGATGGTCAGTCGACGCCTGTTGTCGTTAACGCGAGATGGCGGCAGCACGATGGGCCTGGCGTACGACGTCAATGGCCGGCTGACCGCAGAAACCGTAGCTCTTGGAGCGCCGCAGAAAGCGACCCGGCAATACGCTTACCATTTTGCCGAAGAGAATAAGCGTGCCCATCTGATTACCGCGGACGCGCAAGGTAACAAGACGATTACCTACTACGACGGTGCCGGACGCCAGGTGTCCGAAGCACAATTGATCGGCTCGAGCCAGGAGCGAGTCGCCTGCACTTGGCGTTATGACGCGCTTGGGCAAACTGTGGAAGTGGTCAAGAGCGACTACGTGACCAACGGGCAACGCTCGTTGCGCAGCGTCCACTCCTACAGTAAGTGGGGCAACGCCAGCCGCGTCACCCACGCCGATGGCCGTGTTGTCATCAACGAGTATGACCCGCGGCTCAATCTTACCGAGGAGGGCGTGGTTGGCGGTGAACGGCTGTTGACCTATTTCAATACGCATAACCAGCCAATGAAGGTGGAGCGCCTGGATGCCAACAATAATAAAGTGGAGCTGGCGTCGTATACCTACGATGGCCTGGGGCGCTGCGTGACGGCAGTGGATGTCAATAAAACGTCCACTGAGCTGACCTATGACGTGTTCGACCGGGTGCTGACGACCCTTCAAAAACCAATAGATGGCACTCCTCATCGGCTGCGTAAAACGGATTACGCCCCCGGCACCAGCAGTGAATTGGCCAGTGCTTTTACGGTCGACAACAAGCGGCTGGGGGCCCGTACCTACGATAGCCTCGGCAGAATGACCAGCCAGACGCGTGGGGCATTGGGGCAGGCCACGACCTGGGAGTACAAGGCCGGAGAGATGGAACCGTTCACCATGGTTTCCTCCCGTGGGGTTCGCCAGACCCTGACTTATGACACAGAGTTGGATGTGCCGACTCGGATTGAGATGTCGGGCCATCCGGCGAGCACCTACCGGCATGACCCGGTTACCGGTGCTATGACACGTTCCGAGACCAATGGCTTGATCCATGAGTTCGTTATGGATGCCAACGGCCGTCCTGAAAAGGATATCCAAACCGCCAACGGCAACGTCCTGACCTCGCAGTATGGCTATTCCCCTGGCGGGCGCCTGCTGCAGCAAACTTCCGCCGACGGCCAGTCCAGCCAGCTTGAGTACGATGTGTTCGGGCGGTTCTCCAAGATGACCACTGGCGCCATAGTCATTGAGCAAACCTACGATACATTGGGCCGGCCGCATGTCCTGAGCACCGCCTATGAAAGCACGCGAGTCGTTACCAAGCTGTCCTATGACTCGCTGGGTCGGGAAGCCGAGCGCCGCTTCGAGCAGAACGGTGCGCTGTTCCAGGTCATGACCAGCACGTATCACCTCAACAGTATGTTGGCGACACGGGAACTCAAGGACGCCGGCTCACGCCTGGTGATCGGCGAAACCTTCACCTACGATGCCTTTCTGCGGCTCAAGACCTATCGCTGCACGGGGCCCGAACACCCCAAGGATCATCTGGGGCGTGGCATTGTCGGGCAGGATTTCAGCTTTGACAGCCTCAATAACATTACTCGGGTTGTCACGACGTTTGCCGACAGCACGCAAGACACCTGCGAGCGTTATTTTACCGGTGCCGATCCCACTCAACTGACCCGGCTGACCCACACACGCCCGGCGCAGGATGTCACCCTGACGTATGACGCGGCGGGCAACTTGCAGGCACACCCGGCGGGCCAGGCCTATACCTACAATGGTTTTGAGCAGTTGACCACAGTGCAGGCCGGTCCCCTCAAGTACAGCTACCAATACGATGCCGAGGCCCGTCAGGTACTGGCGTCCCGGGGCAGTGAGCCGCCGGTGATGCTGGCATACGCCGGCGACCGGCTGGAGACTCTGGTTGAAGGCAATAAAAAGATCCGCTACGCCGACGGCGGGGATGAGGTGATGGCACGCAGCGGGGGCGTCGACGGGCTGCAACTGCATATGAACGATGCCAGCGGTAGCGTGCGCGGCGTATCGGCCCCAGGCCAGGCCCATGTGCGGCGACACTACACGCCCTACGGCGATACGAAAATCCCGCTGGATGACGGCAAGGTCCGTAGCATGGCTGATCTGCAACTGCCGGCGTTGAATGGTCAACGGCTGGATGCGGCGATCAACCTCTACTTTCTCGGCAACGGTCAACGGGTCTACGATCCTCACCTGATGATGTTCTTGCAGCCTGATCCGCTGAGCCCTTTTGACGAGGGGGGGATCAACAGCTATGCCTACTGTGCTGGTAATCCGGTCAACCTAATGGACCCCAGCGGGTTGTTGCCGAACTGGTTGAAGTGGGTATTGACCGGAGTTGCGCTGGTGTTGTCGATAGTGACGGTAGGTTTTGCGGCTCCCGGATTTGTTACCGCGGTAGCGGCATATGCGGCGGCAGCTGGAACGGCGGCGGCATCTGCGGCGGGGATGGTTGTTGCTTCCAAGGCGGCGCTGCTGGGGGCTGCATCGTTGGGGGTGGTTGGGGGAACGCTTAGTGTCGCAGCCTTGAGTATCGCTGAGGTCGACAGGGCGATGGGTTGGGACCGTTCGCACCACATCCAAAACCTGGGGTGGGCATCTTTCGGGTTCTCTGTGGCGTCATGGGTAGTTAGCTTTGCGGGGGCCTACACGTCGGCAAGTATGGCCTACACTGCGGCTCTCAAGGCCAGCACGGCCAAGGACTTTGTCAAGTACAGCAGCTTTTTTGACGCCCCACTGGGGGCCAGCTTTCTGGCGGCTGGCAAGCGGATGCTGGGCTTGAGCTATAAGTTCACCGATAAACAGGGAATCACTAGCTTCAGCAAGATTTACGGGGTCACCCGTTTCGTATTGAGAAGTACCAACTTTGGTCGCTCGGTAGAGGCCAGAACCACATCGGCAGGCTCGGGTGGTGGCGATCCTGCCCAACCCGTGCCAGGTGCTCCCGGTTCGGCCCATCCCCAGCCGCAAGCCACGGGCAGTCGCCTGGTGGATATGCCGGCCAGCAGTGCAGGCTATTACCAGGCATTCAGAGACGAGGCGTCGCGCATTCGCCAGCCCATCATTGCGCAGTTGTATCAAGGATGATCCAGCAGGGTACCGTGCCTGCAATCAACCCAGGCGCCGGGGCGATAACATCGCCTCCGTCAGGCCGGCACGCTGCAACGCCTCGGGTAACGCCAGGTGGCGAACCAATGCCGCACTGGCCTGGCCCATCGCCGGTGAGGTCTGGATGCCATAACCGCCCTGGGCCGCGACCCAGAATAAACCCTCGACCTGTGGATCGAACCCGCACACCAGGTCGCCATCGCTGACAAAGCTGCGCAACCCTGCCCAGGTGCGGGTCGGGCGGCGGATGCTCAGGGTGGTGGCTTGTTCGATGTGATAGATGCCCGTGGCAATGTCCAGCTCTTCGGGTTGCACGTCGTGGGGCGCCACCGGGTCGGCATTGGCCGGTGAGCCGAGGAACATGCCGGCGTCGGGCTTCATGTAGAACGAGCCGTCGAGGGCCGCCAGTTCCGGCCAGGTGTGGCTATTCACCTCGGCGGGGGGCGCGAAGATAAAGGCGCTGCGCCGCTTGGGTTGCAGGCCGATCTTCCGCGCTCCGGCCAGCTCGCCAATGGTGTCGGCCCAGGCGCCGGCGGCATTGAGGATCACCGGGGCGCTGAAGCGTTGTTGCGAAGTGCGCACGTGCCACTGGCCCTCGCCGTCGCGGGTCAGTTTCTGCACTTCATTGTCGGTGTGGATTTCTCCGCCATTGCGCCGGATACCACGTAGATAGCCTTGGTACAGCGCGTCGGTGTCGATGTCGCAGACCGTCGGGTCGTAGATCGCCCCGTGGACTTTTTCCGGGCGCAGGATCGGCAGCCTGTGCAGCGCCTCCTCGGCACTCAGCAGCTGCGTCTCGGGTACCAGGGCCTTGGCACTCAGGTATTGGCGCTGCAGTTCGTCAGGATCGCCCAGCAGGTCCACCAGCAGTTCGCCACGGGGCGTGAGCAACGGATGCTCGCTGAAACCAGCGGGCGGGTGATCGAAGAAGTCGCGGCTGCCCAGGGTCAAGGCGCGCACTTGCGGGGTACCGTAGGCGGCGATATACAGCGCGGCCGAGCGGCCAGTGGAGTGATAGCCCGGCATGGACTCACGCTCCAGCACGATGACGCGGGCGTGTCGGGACAGCCAGTAACCGGCGGAGGCACCGGCAATACCGCCGCCGATGATGATGTAGTCGGCCTGGTTCATGTGTTCCTCCTTGAATGTGAAAGCGCTGAAAGCAAATGTGGGAGCGGGCTTGCTCGCGAATGCGGTGTGTCAGTCTCTGGACATATTGACTGATTCACTGCGTTCGCGAGCAATCCCGCTCCCACATCTTTTACCGCATTCCAGCTTAAGGGCGTTTACGCTCTACGGGACGCAGCAAGTGCGTCGGCGGCGTTTCGCAGCTGATCTTGCGGCCCAGCAAGGTTTCGATCGACGGCAATTGATACGAGTCGTCTTCCCCGGCAAAGCTGATCGACACACCGGCAGCGCCTGCACGCCCGGTACGGCCGATACGGTGTACGTAGTCGTCCGGCACTTCCGGCAGGGTGAAGTTGATCACGTGGCTGATGCCGTCGATATGAATCCCGCGGCCTGCCACATCGGTGGCCACCAGCACGCGGATCTTGCCTTCGCGAAAGCCTTCCAGGGTCTTGATGCGTTTGTGCTGCGGCACGTCGCCGGACAGTTGCGCGGCATTGACGCCGTCGCGAACCAGGCGTTCTTCAATGCGCCGCACTTCGTCCTTGCGGTTGGCAAATACCATGACCCGCTCCCAACCGTTGTCGTTGACCAGGTTGTAGAGCAGCTTGTATTTGTCGGCACCGGCCACCGCATAGATATGCTGTTCGACGTTTTCGCTGGCGACGTTCAGCGCCTCGATCTCGACGATGGACGGGTCGGTGGTCCACTGCTTGGCGAGGTTCATCACGTCTTCGGTGAAGGTCGCGGAGAACAGCAGGGTCTGGCGTTCGTTTTTCGGTGGGGTCTGGCGAATGATCTGACGCACTTGTGGGATAAACCCCATGTCGAGCATCCGGTCGGCTTCGTCCAGCACCATCACTTCAACCATGTCCAGGTGCACGTCACCACGCTGGTTGAAGTCCAGCAAACGGCCCGGGGTGGCGACCAGGATGTCGCAGTGCCGCGCTTCCAGGTGCTTGAGCTGTTTGTCGAAGTCCATGCCGCCCACAAACGTCATGACGTTGAGGCCGGTGTACTTGGTCAGGTCGGCGGCATCCTTGGCGATCTGCACCACCAGCTCCCGGGTCGGGGCGATGATCAGTGCCCGTGGCTCGCCCATGTAGCGCTCTTTGGGCGGCGGGGTTTGCAGCAGCTGGGTAATGATCGAGATCAGGAACGCTGCGGTCTTGCCGGTACCGGTCTGGGCGCGGCCAATGGCGTCTTTGCCGGCCAGGGTGAAGCCTAGTACCTGGGCCTGGATCGGCGTGCAGTATGGAAAGCCCAGGTCCTGGATGGCATGCATCAGTTCCGGGGCCAGCTTGAAGTCGTGAAAGCGGGTCTTGCCCTCTTGGGGCTCAACCACGAAGTCTTCCAGTTTCCACGGCTTTACCACCGGTTTTGGCGCACGTTCGCGGCGCGGTTTTTCTACGCGCGGTGGTTCTTCTACGGGCTGGGCGGCTGGAGCCGGGGCGGCAGGCGTGGCAGGCGCTGGTTTTGGCGAGGCAACGGGCGCGGTTCGGCCAGGCTGTTTACCGTCATTGCGGCTGCCGGAAGTTTGGGCCGGGGCGCTGGGAACAGGGGCGAGTGGTTCAGCCTCGCTTTTACCGAACATCTTCTTGAGTGCTTTGAGCACGGTCATCTCATCAATTGGTTAAGGAATGTACGCCGGCCAGTGTAATGCAAGAATCGGGCGCGGCGTAGTGCGTTGGACACGCGGCTACACAATGGCGGTTTTTTAGCCAAGGCGCTGGCTTAGCCATTGACCGATATCGCGGATCTCTTCGGGTAACACTTCGTGACCCATTGGGTATTCTTGCCATGTCACGGTGACACCCTGCTGCTTTAAATGCTCATAGGCGCTGCGGCCCATGGCGTTCTGCACCACTTCATCGTACTGGCCGTGCAGGCACAGGGCCGGAATGCGCTGCTGGCTGGCGGACAGTTCCAGTTCATCGCTGAACGTCGGTGCATAAGTGGAGAGGGCAAGCACGCCACCCAAGGCTCCCTGCCATTTCATAAAGGCGGCGTGCAGGACCACCGCGCCGCCTTGGGAAAAGCCGGCAAGGAAAATGCGCGAGGCGTCTATTCCGCTGGCTTTTTGTTGGTCGATCAAATCAATGACCATTTTTGCCGACTCATCCAGCTGTTCACGGCTGATGGCCCGTGCCGGGGTCATGGCCAATATGTCGTACCAGCTTGGCATCTCGTAGCCGCCATTGATGCTCACCGCACGGGTCGGTGCCTGGGGCAATACAAAGCGCGTGGACAGCAAGCTTTCCTGCAACGCCTCCGCCACTGGCAAGAAGTCGTAGCGATCGGCACCCAAGCCATGCAACCAGATTACGCAGGCGTCTGCGGGCTTGGCGGGCTGAAGAATCAAGGGGTCGGTCATGTTTGCTCCATAAATGTGCGTGCGCGCCGAAGAGATGCGACAAGGCAGTTCGTGCAAGGCGGCTCAGTTAACAAGATGTCGCATGGTTGACTGTTTTGCGATTGATCCTGGGCTGAAACGACTCAGCTGACACTCTGGTACGGCGCTTGCTATGTGTAGGTCGATGTCAGAACTATCCGGGGACGGTAACACTATCAGTGACTACCGCCTCTGGGATAGCCGCTGCAATGACAGCGACAGCCTCTTGCTGCTTGACCCCAAAAAAAGCCAACACGGGTCGATATCGCCTCATAAGGGTGCGCAGAGGTTCGAGCTCCGACACAACAAGAGCAACTGGAGGTTTGAATGAAGGTATTGAAGTCCACCCTGGCCATCGTGACTGCGGCGACCGTATTGGGGATCAGTGGTCTGGCCCAGGCCGGTGCCACCCTGGATGCAGTGCAGAAGAAAGGGTTTGTGCAATGTGGCGTCAGCGACGGCCTGCCGGGTTTCTCGGTGCCGGATGCCAGCGGCAAGATCCTCGGGATTGACGCTGACTACTGCCGCGCTGTGGCCGCTGCGGTGTTCGGCGACGCGACCAAGGTCAAGTTCAGCCAATTGAATGCCAAGGAGCGTTTCACCGCGCTGCAGTCTGGCGAAGTCGACATCCTCTCGCGCAATACCACCATGACCAGCTCCCGCGATGCGGGCATGGGCCTGAAATTCCCGGGGTTCATCACCTACTACGACGGCATCGGCTTTTTGGTCAACAACAAGCTGGGCGTGAAAAGTGCCAAGGAACTGGACGGTGCAACCATCTGCATCCAGGCCGGTACCACCACCGAGCTGAACGTTTCCGACTACTTCCGTGGCAACAACCTCAAGTACACCCCGATCACCTTCGACACCTCCGATGAAAGCGCCAAGTCCCTGGAGTCCGGGCGCTGCGACGTGCTGACCTCCGACAAGTCGCAACTGTTCGCCCAGCGCAGCAAGCTGGCCGCGCCGAAAGACTACGTGGTCCTCCCGGAAACCATTTCCAAGGAGCCCCTGGGCCCGGTCGTGCGTAATGGCGACGACGAGTGGCTGGCCATCGTGCGCTGGGTGGGCTACGCCATGCTCAACGCTGAAGAAGCCGGTATCACCTCGAAAAACGTCGAGGCTGAAGCCAAGGCCACCAAGAACCCGGACGTTGCTCGTCTGCTGGGCGCTGACGGCGAATACGGCAAAGACTTGAAAGTGAAGAAGGATTGGGTGGTCCAGATCGTCAAGCAGGTCGGTAACTACGGTGAAGTGTTCGAGCGCAACCTGGGCAAGAGCACCCCGCTGGAAATCGACCGTGGCCTGAACGCGCTGTGGAACAACGGTGGCATTCAATACGCACCTCCTGTGCGCTGATCGCTGATGGTTCTATCACCCGGTGGGCCAACCGCCGGGTGATGTTCTGTTCCATTTTTTGCGGGGCACTTAATGCAAACTCAAATCGGCGCACCAAAACAGAAGCTCAGCTTCAGTGATCCAAAAGTGCGTGCGTGGCTGTTCCAGATCATCACCATCGTGGCGGTGGTCGCGTTGGGCTGGTACCTGTTCAACAACACGCAAACCAATCTTCAGCACCGGGGCATTACCTCCGGCTTCGACTTCCTCGAGCGCAGCGCCGGTTTCGGCATCGCTCAACATTTGATCGACTACACCGAATCGGACAGCTATGCCCGGGTCTTTGTGATCGGTCTGCTCAACACCTTGCTGGTCACCGTGATCGGTGTGGTCCTGGCCACCATCCTCGGGTTTATCATCGGCGTGGCCCGGCTGTCACCGAACTGGATCATCAGCAAACTGGCGACGGTGTATGTGGAGGTGTTTCGCAATATTCCGCCGCTGCTGCAAATCCTGTTCTGGTATTTCGCGGTGTTCCTGACCATGCCGGGGCCGCGCAACAGCCATAACTTCGGCGACACCTTCTTTGTCAGCAGCCGTGGCCTGAACATGCCGGCGGCCGTCGCGGCCGATGGGTTCTGGCCGTTTGTCGTCAGCGTGGTGGTGGCGATCATCGCCATTGTGTTGATGAGCCGTTGGGCCAATAAACGCTTTGAAGCCACCGGCGTACCGTTCCATAAATTCTGGGCAGGCCTGGCGCTGTTCCTGGTGATCCCGGCGTTGTGCACGTTGCTGTTTGGTGCGCCCGTGCATTGGCAAATGCCGGAACTCAAGGGCTTCAACTTCGTCGGCGGCTGGGTTCTGATCCCCGAGCTGCTGGCGCTGACCCTGGCGCTCACGGTTTACACAGCAGCGTTTATTGCCGAGATCGTACGTTCGGGCATCAAGTCGGTCAGCCACGGCCAGACCGAAGCTGCGCGCTCCCTGGGCCTGCGCCCAGGGCCCACGCTGCGCAAGGTCATCATCCCGCAAGCCCTGCGGGTGATCATCCCGCCGCTGACCAGCCAATACCTGAACCTGGCGAAAAACTCGTCCCTGGCCGCCGGTATCGGCTATCCGGAAATGGTTTCGCTGTTTGCCGGCACGGTGCTCAACCAGACCGGCCAGGCCATCGAGGTCATTGCCATCACCATGAGCGTGTACCTGGCAATCAGCATCAGCATTTCCCTGCTGATGAACGGGTACAACAAGCGCATTGCGCTGATCGAACGGTGAGGACACCCGCATGACTTCCCATACTTTCAAACCTGATATGCCGCCGCCGAACAAAGTCTTTGGCCCGATGGCATGGATGCGCGCCAACCTGTTTTCCAGTTGGCTCAATACCCTGCTGACCTTGCTGGCGTTCTACCTGGTGTACCTGGTGGTGCCACCGATCCTGCAGTGGGCGATCCTCGACGCCAACTGGGTCGGCACCACCCGCGCCGACTGCACCAAGGAAGGCGCCTGCTGGGTGTTTATCCAACAGCGCTTCGGGCAGTTCATGTACGGCTACTACCCCGGCGACCTGCGCTGGCGCGTGGACCTCACCGTGTGGCTGGCCGTGATTGGCGTGGCACCGCTGTTCATCTCGCGGTTTCAGCGCAAGGCGGTCTATGGCCTGGGCTTTCTGGTGCTGTACCCGATCATCGCCTACTTCCTGCTGCACGGCGGGATCTTCGGCCTGACCAACGTCGCCACCAGCCAATGGGGCGGCCTGATGCTGACCCTGGTCATCGCCACCGTTGGCATCGCCGGGGCCTTGCCCCTGGGGATTGTGCTGGCGCTGGGGCGACGCTCGAACATGCCGGCGATTCGTGTGGTGTGTGTGACCTTCATCGAGTTCTGGCGCGGCGTGCCGTTGATTACCGTGCTGTTCATGTCGTCGGTGATGCTGCCGCTGTTCCTGCCTGAAGGCATGGGCATCGACAAGCTGCTGCGGGCCCTGATCGGCGTGATCCTGTTCCAGTCGGCCTATGTGGCTGAAGTGGTGCGCGGTGGCTTGCAGGCGATTCCCAAGGGGCAGTACGAAGCGGCCGCCGCGATGGGCCTGGGCTACTGGCGCAGCATGGGCCTGGTGATCCTGCCGCAAGCCCTGAAGCTGGTGATCCCCGGCATCGTCAACACGTTTATTGCGCTGTTCAAGGACACCAGCCTGGTGATCATCATCGGCTTGTTCGACCTGCTCAACAGCGTCAAGCAAGCCGCCGCCGACCCGAAATGGCTGGGCATGGCCACTGAAGGCTATGTGTTCGCGGCCCTGGTGTTCTGGATTTTCTGTTTTGGTATGTCGCGCTATTCCATTCATTTGGAACACAAGCTCGACACTGGCCACAAGCGTTAGGAGTTTTTTGATGAGCGAAGCAATCAAACAGCCGGTGAGCCCTGAAGGCATTATCCAGATGCAGGGCGTCAACAAGTGGTACGGCCAGTTCCATGTGTTGAAAGACATCAACCTCAACGTCAAGCAGGGCGAGCGCATCGTGCTGTGCGGCCCGTCGGGCTCGGGCAAATCCACCACCATTCGCTGCCTCAACCGCCTGGAAGAGCACCAGCAGGGGCGCATCGTGGTCGATGGCGTGGAACTGACCAATGACCTCAAGCAGATCGAAAGCGTGCGCCGGGAAGTGGGCATGGTGTTCCAGCACTTCAACCTGTTCCCGCACCTGACCATCCTGCAGAACTGCACGCTGGCGCCGATGTGGGTGCGCAAAATGCCCAAGCGCAAGGCCGAGGAAATCGCCATGCACTACCTGGAGCGCGTGCGCATCCCGGAGCAGGCCCACAAGTTCCCGGGACAATTGTCGGGCGGCCAGCAACAGCGCGTGGCGATTGCCCGTGCCCTGTGCATGAAGCCGAAAATCATGCTGTTCGACGAGCCGACCTCGGCCCTCGACCCGGAGATGGTCAAGGAGGTGCTGGACACCATGATCGGCCTGGCCGAAGACGGCATGACCATGTTGTGCGTGACCCACGAAATGGGCTTTGCGCGCACCGTGGCCAACCGCGTGATCTTTATGGACAAGGGCGAGATCGTGGAACAGGCGGCGCCCAATGACTTCTTCGACAACCCGCAGAATGAGCGGACCAAGTTGTTCTTGAGTCAGATTTTGCATTGATGGATGTTTGAGACCAACCCGGCCTGGCGCCGGGTTTTTTTTGCGGCTAGGAAGCGTTGAGTACTTCAGTGTCGCTGTTCACGGTAGAGGTGAAGGCACCGAACAAATCAGCACCCTCGGCGGATGCGTTTTATCTCGGCGCCGATCATTTTTCGCGCGGCGAGAACCAACTCATCACCCGCTTCTGCATAGCGATCCGCACTATCGGTATCGGGGTCCCAAAAGCCGTCGCCACAGGCTTTGCATTCCCAGCCTGAAAGAGTGTCGACCCGACGCTCCATGCCCTGGACACTGATGGTTTTGCGTTCCTTCCAAGCCGCCTGACATCCGCCTTTATCACCGCCAAATCGTAATGAGGTGTGTACTTTTCCATAAGACACCTGAGGCCAATAATTACCCTTGAAGGGTAATTTTACTGATCGAAAATTCGCTTCCTTTGCCCGCCTGAAAACCCTGGTGCGTTGCTTCTGTAGGCAACTCCGAATAGGCTGTACGAAAATTCATCCTATGATTGGACGAAAGTACAAAACCCATGCCGGACATCGCCCCTCTGATCAAACGCTCCCTGGTCGACCAGGCCCTGGACCAACTGCGCCAGCGCATCACCCAAGGCAAATGGGCGATTGGCGAGCGCCTGCCCACCGAGCCGGAGCTGTCGGCCGAGCTGGGCATCAGCCGCAATACCGTGCGCGAAGCCATGCGGGTGCTGGCGTTCTCCGGGCTGATCGAGGTTCGCCAGGGAGACGGTAGCTACCTGCGTTCCATGACCGATCCGTTGGGGGTGATGAATGCCATGTCCCAGTGCACCCTGGAGCAGGCGCAGGAGACGCGGCAGATTCTTGAGGTCGAGGCCGTCGGCCTGGCGGCCTTGCGCCGCACCCCTGAGGATCTGCAACGCCTGCACCAAGCGCTGCAGGCCAGTGGCGAGCACTACCACGGCGACCTGGAGCACTACATCCAGTGCGACCTGGTGTTCCACAAGCGCCTGGTGGACGCGGCCCACAACCCGGCCTTGAGCGAGCTGTACCAGTACTTTTCCAGCATCGTCGGCGCCCAGTTGCGCCAGACCCTGAATATCAAGCCGCGTCGCCAGGCAGTGTTCGACCTGCATGTCGAACTGCTCAATGCCGTGGAGCAGCAGGCCCCGGAGCGCGCCAAAGCCCTGTCCCGGCAGTTGATCAATGAACCTTGAACCCGAGAACGCCATGTCCCGCCCAGAAAATGCCCTTGAAGAATTGCTGATCGACGCCGAGGCCGACGACGAGGTGGTCCAGCACAGTCCGCCGCAGGTGCATCGTCCGTGGCTGTTATTACTGGGCCTGATCCTGGTGGCGTTGAACCTGCGCCCGGCGTTGTCGAGCATGGCACCGCTGCTCAGTGAAGTGTCCGCCAGCCTGGGGTTGTCGGCGGCCCAGGCCGGCCTGCTGACCACCTTGCCGGTGCTGTGCCTGGGCCTGTTTGCGCCCATGGCGCCGATCCTCGCCCGACGGTTTGGCGCCGAGCGGGTGGTGCTGGGGATTTTATTGACCCTGGCCGCCGGGATCATTCTGCGCAGCTCGTTCGGTGAGGTCGGGCTGTTCGCCGGCAGTCTGTTGGCCGGGGCCAGTATCGGCATTATCGGGGTGTTGTTGCCGGGGATCGTCAAGCGTGACTTCGCCAGGCAGGCCGGGGCCATGACGGGGGTCTACACCATGGCCCTGTGCCTGGGCGCGGCGTTGGCAGCAGGGGCCACGGTGCCGTTGAGTCATTACTTCGCAGACAGCTGGAACATCGGCCTGGGCTTCTGGATGCTGCCGGCACTGCTGGCGGCGCTGTTCTGGTTACCGCAAGTCGGGCAGAAACACGGCGCCCACCAGGTGGCGTATCGGGTCAAAGGCTTGCTGCGCGACCCGCTAGCCTGGCAGGTGACGTTGTACATGGGCCTGCAATCGTCCCTGGCCTATATCGTGTTCGGCTGGTTGCCGTCGATCCTCATCGGCCGTGGCCTGAGTGCCACTGAAGCCGGGTTGGCCCTGTCCGGCTCGATCATCGTGCAACTGGCCAGCTCCCTGGCCGCACCCTGGCTGGCCACCCGTGGCAAGGATCAACGCCAGGCCATTGTGGTGGTAATGCTGCTGACCCTCGGCGGCCTGTTCGGGTGCCTGTATGCACCGTTGGACGGTCTGTGGGGCTGGGCGATTCTGTTGGGCCTGGGCCAGGGTGGCACGTTCAGCCTGGCGCTGACCTTGATCGTGCTGCGCTCGCGCGATTCCCATGTGGCCGCCAACCTGTCGAGCATGGCCCAGGGCATCGGTTACACCCTGGCGTCCCTTGGCCCGTTCGCGGTCGGCCTGGTGCATGACTGGACCGGCGGCTGGACGGCCATTGGCTGGATTTTCGCGGTAATCGGCCTGGGTGCAATCGTCGCCGGGCTGGGCGCAGGACGTGCGCAGTATGTGCAGGTCACCAGCGAGAAACTCTAGAGATACAGCACTTCCAGGGTTGCCGAGCCATCCAGCGGGGTATCGGTGCTCAGGTCCAGGTTCTGCCGGGCATTGATCACCGCCTCGACTTTGACCGTGCTGATCAGAACCTGAATCGCCGACGGTCCGGCGACACTGTCTTTGGTTTCGGTGAAACCCAGGTAACTGTTGGCGCCAATCTCGATGGTGTTGAGGTTGGCGGTACGCCAGGCCAGGCCGCCGGTGGTGGACTCGGTGCCGTAGATCAGCGAAGTACTGTCGACCAGCGTTTTTCTGGGATCAAACGTCATGGAGTACAGCCCGATGCGATTACCACTGTTGTCGAACCCCAGCCCGTAATAGATCTCGCTGTTGACCGTGGCCGAACCGTTGCGATTGTCGCGCATGCGCAGGGCAAAGCGCGCTGGGGCATTGCAGCCGATTCTGACTTGCAACTGCTTGATCGGCAGGCGTGTGCCCTTGTCGAGGTTCAGGTCATGCTGGGAAATCTTGCCGTAGTCGATCATCCCGCCGCTGGACAGCAGCGGGGTACAGGCTGTCGGCGTGACCTGGCCTTTGACGCTCAGGTCCACGGTCGAGGCGGCCAGCGCAGGTTGCGCCGAGACCAGTAACAGCAGGGCGGGCAAAGCCAGGCAGTGCTTGTGCATAAAGAAGGTTCCAGAGGTCAGAGGTAGATGATTTCCAGGGTGCCGGAGCCGTTGATACGCACCACGTTGCGCAGGTCCATGGATTGGGTGGGGGCCAGGTAGGGCTTGATGCGCACCGTGCCGACCAGGTGTTGAGCGGCAATCGGCCCCAGGGTGCTGCCGATGCTGTCGGTAAACCCCATCAGGCTATTGGCGGCGATCGGGATCTGCCGGGCGGTGGCGCTGCTCCAGGCCTGGCCGTTGCTGGTGGAGTCGGTGCGATAGAGGGTGCCCAGGTTATCGGCGCTGAAGTCCGCCGGGTCGATGTTCAGATAGTAGCGACCGATTTTGTTGTGACTGGCATCCACGCCCAGGCCGTAGGCGGTCTCATCGGTGCCGCCGATGGCCGAGCCGAATCGGTTGTCGTGCATCACCAGGGCGAAGCGTGCGGGGGCATCGCAATTCACGGAAAACTGCAACGTACGGGTGGGCAGCGGGGTTTCTGCAGTGGCGCTCAGGTCCTTGGCCAGCAAGGTGCCGTAATCCACCAGGCCGCCGTTGGATAACTGCGGTGTGCAAGCGACGGGGGCGAAGTGGGCGCGCAGGGTCAGTTCCCGGTAGCGTCCGCTTTGGGGGGCGTCGAAGGTGCCCGACACTTCCCAGGTGGTCGCATCGCGCACGTGGGTCGCGGCCACGTCGGCCCAGGCACTGAGGCTTACTTGCAGGGAAAAGTGCTGGCCTTGCACCGGAGTGCCGCGGACCATCGGCACCACCCCATGGCCTGGACGCCAGTTCAACGCTGTGGCGACGGTGGCGGGAGGCTGGCCGGCGCCCGGTAGTAACCCCAGCTCCACTGCCTGGCCATCCAGCACGCCATCGCTGACTTGCAGGGCGTAGTGTCCATGTTCGGTAAATTGCAGGTATTGCGCATTCGCCGCCAGGGCCCGATAGAACACACTCATATCCGCCGGTTGCGGACAGCTCAGGTTCAGGCTCAGGCGGCGTTCGCCGAGCAGGCGCTGGGGGGCGCTGTCGTTTTGTGCAAGGCGGCTCATCAGGCCCAAATCCAGCAGGGATTCACTGAGGGTCAACTGGCACTCGTCATCGGCCAGGGCATTGCCGGCAAGGCCGACGGTAAGCACGACCGCCATCAGTCGCTTTGGGGCGCGGAAAAGGCGCATGGTGATCGTCCTCATAAGGCGTTGCAGCTCGCTGGCGCGGTTTCGAAGTACACCTGGGGATCGCCCTTGGCCGACAGTTCAAATTGCAGCCGGCAGCGCTCCATCTCTGGTGCGCTGACCCACAATTCGGACTGCTCCAGCACGTTGGGCAGGAACACCTGGCCACCGTCCTGCACCAGGGTCACGAACTCGCCGCTGGCGGTACTGACAGAGGCGCCACGGGGCAGCAACGCCCCCTGCGCGGTGCGCGCGGTGAGCAACACTCGACGGGTCAAGGTCACGCCGAATTCGACCCGTTGCACGGCGCCGCGCCCGGCCGAGATCATGGTCAGGCCGTTGTTGATATCGGCGTTGCGCGGCAGCGAGCGGGTCTGCACTTCCACCGGGCTGCGGCCATAGGCGCTCACCTGGGGCACCACGGCCTGGCCTTGCCAGTCGGTCCACACCGGGCCGCTGGGCGTGCTCAGCTTGATACCGCCCATGTCGCCCAGCGCCACCACGGCAAAGGTGTCGCGCACCGCATACGGCGACAACGTGACACCGCCACCATGCAGCACCACGCCCCCCCGGGCGCTGCCCTGATAGCTCGAACGCTCGGCATCGGCGCGGCTGTAGCTGAAATCGAGTTGGCTGTAGCGGGGCAGGGCCGAGAGGCCGAGGGTGGTTTCGACCTGCTGGTCGCGGGTGTCGTGTTCGGCGCTGACGCGGTAACTCAATTGATCGTCGATCTGTTCGTTCAGCCCCAGCCCCGTGCGATGTTCGCCACCCGAGTTGCGGACCCAGGCCCGCACGCGGCGGCTCTCGCCCAGGGGCAGGCTGACGTTCAGGTACACCGCGTTGTCCTGCTGCTGGCGCCCGCCCATCTGCCACTCGGCACTGGCCGACAATGACACCCCGCCGACGCTGGTGCCCCAGGACGCCAGGCCGCGACTGCTGCTCTCGCCGTCAGCGCTGCTCGAGCGCGAAACCCCGGCACTGAAAGCCCCCAGCCACGGGTGGGACCAGCCCAGCGTGGCGCTTTGTTGATCGCGATAACGGGAGCGCGGTTGCTGGGTGGTGTCGGGCGCGTAGGTGGCTTCTTCCAGTTCCCGATAGCCCGGTGTCCTCCAGGAATTGGCCACGCTGAACGACCATTGATCATTCAGGCGCTGGGCCCAGGACAGGTCGGTTTGCAGGCCACGGACCTTATCCCGCGCCTGGGTATCGGCGAGCTGTGTGGACAGCTGGATCTGACTGTCCAGCCACGGCAGCCAACCCAGGCTCAGCCCCGCAGCCCGGTATTCACTGGACATCAGCACGCCGCTGCCCAGGGACAGTTGCGAGTGCACGGCACCGGTCCAGCCCGCGCTGGCGACCCACGGATCGTCGCCCTGGGCATCGCCGATATTGCGCACACGGCCCACCGCCACCGAGTACCCCGGTGCTGGCAACCCGAGGCCGAGCATGGCGGCGGGGACGGTGAAGCGTCGCTCGCCGCCGCTGCTTTCCTTGACCGTGACTTCGACGTCCGAACGCGAGTTCAGGCGCCGTACGTCCGTCAGGGAGAACGGGCCGGCGGGCACCACCGTGGAGTGAATCAACGCGCCGTTCTGCCGCACCTCGACTTGCGCCGGGCTGTTGGCAATACCGTCGATGGTCGCGCTTTGCCCCTGTTCCAGTAGAGCCTGTTCGGTCAGAACCTGGACCCCGGTGATCTGCGCACCGGATAACACCGGGTTGTAGAGGCTGATCTGCCCGGCTTGCAGCACGGCTTGATGGCTGGCAAAGGTGCGCTGGGCATAGGCCTCCAGATGGGTGCTGCGCGACAGCCCATCCTGCCAGGTCTGTACTTGGCGGCTGCGCATGATCCAGTCGCCGGCGTTGAAACCCACCTCGGTATTGGCCGAGCCAAACCGGCTGTTGCCGTCGCCGAAGCGGTTATAGAACCCTGTGAGATCGTAATTGAGCAAGCCGGCGACGCCGCCGGTTTCATAGCCCGAGACGTCCTGTTGCACCGGGCGCAATGCATCGGTTGGCACCACCAGGGACACGCTGAGGCTGGCGGGGTCCGGCTCCACCAGGCTTTGTGGGTACTGCGCGAGAAAATCATGGCAGGGCCCTTCGTCGCCGGGGATCGTCAGGTTGGCGGCGTCCAGCAAGGATCGGTCAAAACACAGTACGCCCTGTTGATCAAAACCCACCTCCAGGCGCCCACGAGGCTGGCCGTTGACCCGCAGGCTCACCGCCTGCCTGCCGGCGGCAAAGCGCGGGGCGTCCAGCAGCAGGTTGGCCAACTGTGGGTCAATGCCGCGCTGGTGCAGGGTGGTGGCGTCGAAGCCGGGCCGTGCTTCGGCCCAGGCTTTGCCCGGCAATAAGGCACAGGCCAGCAGCATCGCGGGGAAGGCAAGGCGAGCGGGGGTGTCGGGCACTGCTTCGCCGTCACGGGAGCTCAATATTGTTTTCACGAAAGGCACTCGATTGAAGGGCGTCTGTGGCGGGGCGGGAACCTCTTGTTGCTCGTCAGATGATCGGGGCTTCGTAGGCGGCAGCCGCAAAGCCGTAGACGGTGGCCGGTTGCAGTCGCACTTTAGTGGCGGGGCCGCCGCTGGCCTGCACACTCAGGGTCTCCCCGGGCAACACGTAGGTGCGAGGCAGCATGGCTTTGCCGTCACCGGGCAGCAGGCGCAGGTCCTGGGCCAGGCGCACCACATACGGGCTGTCGTTGCGCACGTGCAAGGTACTGCCCTGTTGCGACCAGGTCAGGCTGGTCCAGGGCGTGCGATTGAGGGCCAGGCCCTTGGGGTGGATGATCACCGGCAGGTTCTGGCGCACCGTCACGCCGACCTGTGCGTGCCCGGCTTTGGCCGCGGAACGGCCCTGGGGCATACCTTCGAAGATCGCCCGTTTGAGCCGCTGGGTACGCAGCGGTTGTTGGCTTTGCAGGATGAAACGGACCAATTGCGATTTGTCCGGCTCCACCCGTGACAGTGGCGGCGTGACTACCAGCAGGGGTTCGGTGTCTTCGGGAATGTCTTCCAGGGTGACGTGCAACAAGGCGAGCTGGCCGTCGGTGTTGGTCACTGAAACGGCGGCCTCACCCTCGGCTTCGTAAATAATCACCACGGAGGTGTCCGGCACCATGCCGTCGGCCTGGGCCTGTGCGCCAAGCAGCAGCGACAGGGCAAGCCAGCAGGTTGTTGTTTTGAGTAAGGTTGTGGTCATGCCGGGGTCTTCCATTGGGGCAGCGTGAAGAGGTCAGAGGTAACGCAGGTCCAGCACGATGGAGCCATCGAGCGGCACCTCCTGATTCAGGGTCAGGTACTGGGTGAAGTTGATCGACGTGTCGATGCGCAATTGAGTCGTCAACTGGCCGATGAAGTCCGGCTGGCGATCTCCGGGCAGGGCAAAGCCGACATAGGATTTGGGGTACGCATTGGGTTCCGGGCGCCAGGTTTCGCCACTGTCGGTGGAGGCCAGGACCTGCATGGGCTGTGAGTCGCCCTGGGGGTTGCGGTAGGACAGGGCGATGGACCCCAGGCGCTCGGCCGGGACGTGGATGTTTCGGCCCAAGCCATAGAAGAAACCAGGGGCCAGTGAGGATTGCGCGCGGTTATCGAGCCCCACCAGGGCAAACAACATCGGCCTGGTGCATTGCACCTTCAGTTCCAGCAACTGGCCCGGTAGTACGGTGAACTCGTTGGCGTTGAGGGTGTGGGCGGGAATTTTCCCATGATTAACCGTGCCGTCCTCTGACAGCGTCACGTGGCAGGCATCCGGCGTCAGCCGCCCCGTTACCGTGATATCGACAGAAGACGCGGCGAAGGCCGCTGCGCCATTCGTCAGCAAAAGCCAGATCGCCAGAAGGCGAGGGTAGGTGTTCATCGGTGGGCGCCACTGGCCGAAGTAGACACGGCCGATACGAAAGAAATACCCATGCCCGCAAGTCTCAGCCAGGCATGGGCGTCCAAGGGTTACAGGTACTTGACTTCAAGGGTGGCGGAACCATCGAGGGTGACCTCGTTGCTCAGGTCCAGGCCGTCGGTACGGGCAATGCTGGTTTCCACTACCAGTTCCGCCACCAGCTCCTGGATGGAGGCCGGCTGGGTGGCGTCATCCATGCTGGCTGCGGCCATGTACAAACCTGGATTCCAGAACTTTTCGCTGTACCAGGTATTGCCGCCGTCTGCGGATGCAATCGGCTGCATCGGTATTCCGTTGGCGACCGCGTTGCGCAGCGTCAACCCGAACCAGCCCAGTTTTTGCGTGCCGTTGATCAAGCCCAGGCCGAACTGGGCCGCAGTGGGGGACGAGCCGGCGCGGTTGTCGATGGCGTGCAGGGCAAATTGAATCGGGGCATCGCACGTGACCCCCAGGATCAGGACGTGGGTGCCGATTTGTGTGGAGCTGTCCGCATGCAAGTCTTTCGCGGAAATCTTGCCATGGTCGACGATTCCGCCATGGTCCATGTTAGGCGTACAGGCGCTGGGTACGATCAGACCCTTGACGGTCAGGTCGACGGTGGAGGCCGCGTAACTGGTGGCAGAGCCAAGCAGCAGCAGGCTGGTGGCGATGGCGGTGAACACGGGTTTCATGGGAGCGAGTTCCTTTCGATTGGGGCTGTGTGTGGCGTTACAGATAGTTGACCTGGACCGTGGCGTGCCCATCGACGGGGACTTCGTCGGTCAGGGTCAGGCCATCGGCAGGCGCAATGTGGGTGTACAGGCGGATCTCCGCGTCCAAGGCGCGGACGGCGATAGGTACCAGGTCATTGCCCCTCGCAACTGCCGTCACCAGGGTGTGGTTGAGCATATTGGTCAGTTCCCACGTCACGCCGCCGTCTCGCGAGGTAATGGTCCGTACCGGGGCACCGTCAGCTATCGGGGTGTAGAGATGAAAGGCGGACCCTCCCAGTTTCTCGCCCTCGGGCGTCATGCCCAGGCCATGCCAGTTGTCGTGGTTGGCCGAGGAGCCGGCACGGTTGTCGACAGTGTTCAGGGTGAAAAGCGTCGGTGCTTCACAGCGCACGCTCAGTAGCATGGATTGATTGGGCAGTTTGGTGTGCTGGTCGGCGTTGAGGTCCTTGGCCGACATTTTCCCGAAGTCGATGGTGCCGTCGCCTGAGATCAACGGTGCGCAGGCGCTGGGCGTAATGGTGCCTTTGACGGCGAGGTCGGTGGTGCTGGCGGCGAATGCCGCCGGTGTGAACAGCAATGTCAGTAGGAGTCTGGAGGCAAAAGCGTTCATAGACATAGGGCCCTTTATCTGGAGTGGTCCAAGCAGCGTCGACCGGTTTAGAGGTACTTCACTTCCAGGGTTGCCGAACCGTCCAGCGCCACCTCATCGGTCAGGGTCAGCGTGTTTGCCGGGGCAATCCAGGTATTGAGCACGATCTCCACGGATGCGGTTTCGAGGGGGTGCGGCAAGTAACCGACATCCGGGACAAAGCTGCCGAATGCAATCAACCGGTTGGGCGCGACATAGTCGTCGTCCCACTGCATGCGCCATGTGCCATCGCGAAATTGCAGCATTTGCGATGGGATGTCGGCGACGGGGTTACGCACGATCACTACATACATCCCGAGTTTTTCCGTGCCATTGATCAGCCCCAGGCCATAGCCTGAGGCATTGGTGCCGTGCGATGTACCTGCCCGATTATCGACAGGGTTGATCGCAAACAGCGTCATGGCCTCGCAATTCACAGTCAGTTGCAGGGTCTTGTCTTCAATTCGTGTTTGTGTGTCCGGGTTCAGGTCTTTGGCCGAGATTTTCCCGAAGTCGATAGCGCCCGGCACGGTGAGGGTGCAGGCGCTTGGGGTGATAAGCCCTTTGACCGTAAGGTCCACGGTGCTGGCGGCAAAGGCCGACGAGGCACTGGCGAGCAACAGGGCGGTGCCCACCAGGTTTAACGACTTGTTCATGTTCAGGTTGTTCCAGTGCAGGTTCGGCTGATAAGGCGCACACGGCAATACCTGCCCTTTGTGAAGGGTGGCTTACAAGGCGGCTTGGGCTTATGGGTTTCAGGGCTGCTGCGGGGCGGCGCCTGAGCTCCCTCTTCTCGGGGTAGGCGCAATTTAGCGGGGAGACTGGGCAGGGGAAATACAACTATTACGACAATCGGCGGGAGAGGGAAATCAGTTTGGAGCGTGTCGGAATAAGTTAATTTGTTTTGTAGGAAAGTTGGTTTTTTCGTAGTTTTTGCATCGTCATGACCGCCTTCATAAGGCTACTTTTGTAGTGCGATAGCAGTCTTGTGAAGTGTTCGCACGTCCCCTGGCTGTTGCGTCAGCGTTGCCGGCCTACTACGAGCGCTGGGCGTTGCAGGACCCATCGCAATCATGAGGTGACCATGGAGACTGGCGTATTTTCCAACGCAGTGCTTTCCCGTGAACCGACACCTTCGCCTACACCGCCTGTGCACTGGCAGCACCTCAAGGTACTGGTGGTGGAAGACCACTCCGCCTACCGTATCTTAATGGGGTGGTTCCTCAAACAGCTCGGGCTGGGCCATCAATTGGTCGGCGACGGGCAGCACGGGCTGGCAGCCCTTACCGAACGACGATTCGACCTGGTGATCAGTGATTGTCAGATGCCGCATATGGACGGCTACACCATGAGCCGTGCAATCCGTCTGCGTGAACACGCTAACGCCCAGAGGCGGGTACCGATCATTGCCTTGACCGGTAACCTGGTGCATGACGACCCCCAGCGTTGCCGCGATGCAGGCATGGATGCCTGGTTGCTCAAGCCGTTGTCCCTGGGGCAATTGCATAGCGTATTGGCATTGTGGCTGCCAGGCCCGGCCGATGTGCAGGCGCCGGTGCCCGTTTCGGCACTCTGGCCGACCCGTGCCGGCCTGATTGAAACCTTTGGCGATGCTCTTGTAGTGGACCAGATGCTCGCCAGCCTGCTTTGCGAAGCCCGGGAGGACAGTGTCGGCCTGGCTCATGCGTGCCGGACTCTGAATGCGCCGTTGACCGCCGAGCGCTTGCATCGCCTGGTGGGGAGCCTGGCCTTCCTCGGGGTGGCGGACCTGGAGTTGCGAGGCATGCGCCTGATCGAGCGCGTCCATGCCCAGGGCATAGCATTGAGCGCGTCGCAGCTGGAAGCGTTCCAGGCTGACTTGCATACCTACCTCACTTACTTGGGCTCGCTGTGATGCCTTTGTCGATTTGTAGGTAAATGGAAGTCTGTGTTGAAAGTTTTTGGTGTAGGCGTTTTCTTTTTATTTTGTAGGTGTTGCCGGGCTGGCTACCAAACATTGATCGTGATGAAAAAACCGGGAGCTCAGGCAGTTGTTGAAGGGGACCGGCGCAGGTATTTTGCGCGGATTCAAGTTGCCATCATCCGTGGGTATTTATGCTTCGCGTAATTATTGCTGACGATCATCCCATTGTGCGTATCGGGCAGAGAGTGGTAATCGAGGCGAATGGTCGGTGCAAAGTCGTGGGGGAGGCCGATGGCCCCGATGAACTGCTGCGGTTGCTGGAAACCACGCCCTGCGACGTACTGGTGACCGACTTCGCTATGCCGGGCGGCCAGCAGGCTGACGGCTATGGCCTGCTGAGCCTGTTGCACCGCCAGTACCCGAGGTTGCCGGTGATTCTGGTGACCATGTTTGCCAACGTCGCCACCTTGCGCGCCTCCTTTGCCCACGGCGCACAGGCGATCGTCGCCAAAAGTGCCTCGGCCAAGGAGTTGCCCCTGGCTATCAAGACCGTGCACGCCGGCCAGACCTTTGTCAGCGAATGCCTGCGGGTGCAGTTGGTGGAGGCGGGTACGGGCGACCAGTCGCAACAGCCGCAGTTGTCCGGCAAGGAGCGCGAAGTGGTGCGCATGCTCGCCAGTGGCATGACGGTCAGTCAGATCGCCGCGCGGGTCAATCGCAGCATTTCTACCATCAGCAAACAGAAAAGCACGGCCATGAACCGCCTGTGTATTTCCACCGACGTGGATCTGTTCGCCTATGCTCGCAGCTGCGGGATGGTGCCCTAGGTATTCCGCAGATCAATGCCGATGGTGTTGCAGGCCCATGCACACTATCGTAAGTGACTTTCAACCCTTTGCCGGATGCTGCCCATGAGCGACGCCCATAACGCCCTGATCAACGAATTCTATGGCGCCTTCCAGCGCCTGGATGCCGAGGCCATGAGTGCCTGCTACACCGAGGATGTGCTGTTCAGCGACCCGGCGTTCGGCGAATTGCGCGGGCGCGATGCTGGCGACATGTGGCGCATGCTCACCACCCGGGCCAAGGACTTTTCCCTGACCTTCGACCAGGTACACAGTGACGACAACAAAGGCAGTGCTCACTGGGTGGCGACCTACCTGTTCAGCCAGACCGGCCGCACGGTGGTCAACGATATCCAGGCGCGCTTTGTGTTTCGCGACGGCAAGATCTGCGAGCACCACGACCATTTCGACCTGTGGCGCTGGTCGCGTCAGGCCCTGGGCGCCAAGGGCCTGCTGCTGGGCTGGACGCCGCTGGTGCGCAACGCGGTGCGCGGCCAGGCGTTGAAAGGGTTGAAGGCGTTCCAGGCCAGTCGTTGATAAGATTGGCGCTCTTTTCGTTTGCCAGAACCTTTTGTGAACAGCCCACCTGAACCTGTCGCGCCCAAACCCTGGTTTGTCTACCTGGTCCGGGCGGCCAATGGCGCGCTCTATTGCGGGATCAGCAACGATCCGCTGCGCCGCTTTGCGATGCACCAGAGCGGCAAGGGCGCGCGGTTTTTTCTGTCCAGCCCGGCGGTGGCGCTGGTGTATACCGAGGCTTGCGCGAGCAAGGGCGAAGCCCTGCGCCAGGAACGCCTGATAAAGAAGCTCAAGAAAAGCGCCAAGGAGTGTCTGGCCCGGGCTTATCAATCTGACTGATCAGTTCCCATCAGGCCAATGGCTAGGCCGCCGGGGTTTTGCGCGATAATCTGGCCGCTCCTTCATCTGGCGGAGTCCGGCATGTCTGAGTTGATCCTGCACCACTACCCCCAATCCCCTTTCGCGGAAAAAGCCCGCCTGCTCCTGGGCTTCAAAGGGCTGTCCTGGCATTCGGTGATCATTCCCCCGGTGATGCCCAAGCCGGACCTGACGGCCCTGACCGGCGGTTACCGCAAAACCCCGGTGCTGCAGGTGGGCGCGGATATTTATTGCGACACCGCGCTGATCGCCCGTCGCCTGGAACAGGAAAAGGCCACGCCGCCGCTGTTTCCCGAAGGCCAGGAACTGCTCAGCCAAAGTTTTGCCGCCTGGGCCGATTCAGTGGTGTTTTCCCATGCCGTGGCCCTGGTGTTCCAACCCGAATCCCTGGCCGTGAAATTTGCCAAGGTGCCACCGCAGTTGCTGCAGGTGCTGGTCGCCGACCGTAGCAAGATGTTCGGCGACGGTAGCGCCGCCCGCATGCCGCTGGAGGTGGCGCGGCACCAGTGGCCGGCAATCATTGCGCGGCTTGAGCAACAGTTGCAGCGTCAGTCAGGGGATTTCCTGTTTGGCGAACCGTCGATTGCCGACTTCGCCATGGCCCATCCGTTGTGGTTCCTCAAAGGCTCATCAGTGACCTCGCCGCTTGTGGATAACTATCCGGCTGCCAGCGCCTGGCTTGCTCGGGTGCTGGGCTTCGGGCATGGCACCGCCAGCGAGATGAATGCCGGGCAGGCCCTGGAAATCGCCCGCGATAGCGCGCCTGCGGCGTTGCCGGATGAAGTGTTTGAAGATCCCAACGGGTTCAAGGTCGGCCAGCAAGTGACCATCGCCGCGACCGACTATGGCGTCGACCCGGTGGCGGGGGAGTTGGTGTTTGCCGGTCGCGAAGAGTTGATCCTGCGCCGCGAGGATGAGCGTGGCGGCACCGTGCATGTGCACTTTCCGCGCCTGGGCTTCTTAATCCGTTAATCAAACCGCTGTAGGCGCGGGTTTGCTCGAATGCCGTTCAGTCAGGTGCAGATCCCCTGTGGGAGCGGGCTTGCTGGTCAGTCAACATCAATGTTTGCTGGGCCGACGTCTTCGCGAGCAAGCCCGCTCCCACATTTGGTCTTCGCTGCGTTGAGCATTGCGTTCGCTTAACGGGTCGGCATTAGGGCTTGCTCGCGCCTACAGGTTCAGGGCGGACAGGATGGCATCCGGGTTGTAGTCGCGGATCTGCGTGCCATTCACGTCCACAAATGGAATCCCGCCGCCTCCCAGGGCCTCATAAGCCTTGCGTCCCTGGGCATCCTTCTCGATGTCCACGGTCTTGTAGGGGATACCCTTCTGATCGAGGAACCGCTGGGTCTGCTTGCAGTACCCGCACCACTCGGTGCTGTACAGCGTGACCCGGGCAGTGGCGCGTACCTGCTCCGGGACGACCTGCGACGGATTGAACAGTCGCTCGATCTTGCCCCAGTTCTGGATCGCCACCACCACCAGCAACACCAGCAGGACTTTCTTCAGTACCCCGCCGAGCATCAGTTACGGCGCTTGAGCTGGTCGGTCAGTTGGGTCGGCAAGCCCTTGATGATCAGGGTGCCGGCGGCTTCGTCATACTCGATCTTGTCGCCCAGCAGGTGCGCTTCAAAGCTGATCGACAGGCCCTCGGCGCGCCCGGTGAAGCGGCGGAACTGGTTGAGGGTGCGTTTATCCGCCGGGATTTCCGGCGACAGGCCGTAATCCTTGTTGCGGATATGGTCGTAGAAGGCCTTTGGCCGATCTTCATCAATCAGGCCCGACAGTTCTTCCAGGCCCATCGGCTCGCCGAGCTTGGCCTGGCTGCTGGCGTAATCCACCAGGGTCTTGGTTTTCTCGCGGGCGGACTCGTCCGGCAGGTCTTCGCTTTCGACGAAGTCACTGAAGGCCTTGAGCAGGGTGCGAGTCTCGCCCGGACCGTCGACGCCTTCCTGGCAGCCGATAAAGTCGCGGAAGTACTCCGAGACCTTCTTGCCGTTCTTGCCCTTGATAAACGAGATGTACTGTTTGGACTGCTTGTTGTTCTGCCATTCGGACACGTTGATGCGTGCCGCCAGGTGCAACTGGCCCAGGTCCAGGTGGCGCGAGGGCGTCACGTCCAGCTCGTCGGTCACTGCCACGCCTTCGCTGTGGTGCAGCAGGGCGATGGCCAGGTAGTCGGTCATGCCCTGTTGATAGTGGGCAAACAACACGTGGCCGCCGACGGAGAGGTTGGACTCCTCCATCAGTTTTTGCAGATGCTCCACGGCAATCCGGCTGAAGGCGGTGAAATCCTTGCCGCCTTCGAAGTATTCCTTCAACCAGCCACTGAACGGGTGCGCGCCGGACTCGGCATGGAAGAAACCCCAGGCCTTGCCTTGTTTGGCGTTATAGCTCTCGTTGAGGTCGGCGAGCATGTTCTCGATGGCGGCGGACTCGGCCAATTCGGAGTCACGGGCGTGGAGAACTGCGGGCGTGCCGTCGGGTTTTTTGTCGATCAGGTGGACGATGCAATGACGGATCGGCATGGGCTTCTCGGCTGGTTGAGCGGGAGCGGTTGGCCTCCCGGAAAAAGTCGCCAGTGTACCGCACCCGTTGGTCGCGGCGTCGTTTGAAGCGGTTTCGGGAGGCCTCTGACGGGTCATATGCCTTTTTTTCACGGTTTAGAGCGATAAAGCTGACCAAATGGGTAGGTAGAAGCGGATATTTCCCCGTCTCTGTGCTAGTTTTGCCCGGTCTTACGCGATGTATCGGCGTTAAGCGTGCATTCAGCATTTGTCAGGTCGAACCAAACCCCGTTTCAGGCATCTATAACCCCGATCTCTCGCGGTTATGGCCAGGGGTGCCAGGCCATGACGGTCGGGCTCGATGGCTGACACTGCACTCTGCAATCCAAATGAATTTGATAGGGAAGGAACACCACAATGGCTTTGACTAAAGACCAACTGATCGCTGATATCGCCGAATCCACTGATACCACCAAGGTTCAAGTACGTGCCGTACTGGAGCAACTGGCTCAGATCGTTGGTGACCAGCTGGACAACGGCGGCGAAATCACTCTGCCAGGTGTTGGCAAGCTGAAAGTGACCGAGCGTCCAGCCCGTACCGGCCGTAACCCTTCGACTGGCGCTGCCATCGAAATCGCTGCGAAGAAAGTGATCAAGCTGGTTGTGGCCAAAGGCCTGACCGACTCGATCAACAAGTAAGACGCAGCAAAAAAAACCGTGCACCGGAGCGATCCGGGCACGGTTTTTTGTTGCCTGCGATTTACCTCTAGCGCACCCAGCGCTGGCGCCAGATCTGCTGCTCGTTCTTGGTCTGGAAGGTCCAGGCCACAAAACGGCTCTGTTTCTGGCCCTGGGACATCTCCACTACCTGGCTTTCCAGGGCACCGGCTTTTTTCAGCGCGGTCTCGATGGCAGGCAGGTTGGAGGCTTTTGACACCAGAGTGCTGAACCACAGCACTTTATGGGCGAAATGCGCGCTTTCGGCGATCAATTGCGTGACAAACCGCGCTTCGCCGCCCTCACACCATAGCTCTGCCGACTGGCCGCCGAAGTTCAGTACCGGCAACTTGCGCTTGGGGTCGGCCTTGCCCAGGGCGCGCCACTTACGCTCGCTGCCTTTGGTCGCTTCGTCCATGGAGGCATGGAACGGCGGGTTGCACATGGTCAGGTCAAAACGCTCACCCGGCTCCAGCAGCCCCAGCAGAATATGTTTCGGGTTGGTTTGCAGGCGCAGTTGGATGACCTTGCTCAGGTCGTTGGACTGCACGATGGCCTTGGCGGCCGCCACGGCGGTAGGGTCAATCTCGGAACCGAGGAAATTCCAGCGGTAATCCATGTAGCCGATCAGCGGGTAGACGCAGTTGGCGCCCATGCCGATATCCAGCACCTTGACGATCGAGCCACGGGGGATCTTGCCGTCGTTGACACTGGCCAGCAGGTCGGCGAGGAAGTGCACGTAGTCGGCACGCCCTGGCACCGGTGGGCACAGGTAGTCAGCCGGGATATCCCAGTGCTGCACGCCATAGAACGCCTTGAGCAGCGCCCGGTTGAACACCCGCACCGCGTCCGGGCTGGCGAAGTCGATGCTTTCCTTGCCGTAGGGGTTGAGGATCACGTACTGGGCCAGTTCCGGCGTGGTCTTGATCAGCGCCGGGAAGTCGTAACGGCCCTGGTGGCGGTTGCGCGGATGCAGAGTGGCCTCTTTGCGTGGCACCACGGGCTTGGCTGTGGCGGCGGTTTTCGGCTTCTTGCGGGGCGGTTTGGGTGTGCTGGGGGCGGTCATGATGATTCTGGTGTTGGCTCAAAGTGGCGGCCATTGTCACACATCCTGAGCCCGCCCCGGGCAAATGTGGGAAGCGGGGTGTTTTCCAGGGCCAAAAAAAAGAGACCCGAAGGTCTCTTTTTTTACGCGGGTTGCCTCTTACAGGCTGGAAATCCGCGCATGTTGCTCCGCCAGCTTGCCCAACGCCTGTTCGGCCTCGGCCAGCTTGGCGCGTTCCTTGTCGATGACTTCGGCCGGGGCCTTGTCCACGAAGGCTGCATTGGACAGCTTGCCGCCCACGCGCTGCACTTCGCCCTGCAGGCGCAGGATTTCCTTGTCCAGGCGCGCCAGCTCGGCACCTTTGTCGATCAGGCCGGCCATCGGCACCAGCACTTCCATCTCGCCGACCAGTGCGGTGGCAGACAGCGGTGCTTCGGCGCCGTCAGCCAATACGGTGATCGACTCCAGCTTCGCCAGCTTCTTGAGCAGGGCGTCATTCTCGGTGAGACGGCGCTGGTCCTCGGCACTGGCGTTCTTCACGAACACCGCCAAAGGCTTGCCGGGGCCGATGTTCATCTCGGCGCGGATATTGCGCGTGCCGAGCATCAGGGTCTTGAGCCATTCGATGTCGCTTTCGGCAGCCTCGTCGATGCGTGCTTCATTGGCCACTGGCCAAGGTTGCAGCATGATGGTCTTGCCTTCGATACCGGCCAGCGGCGCCAGGCGCTGCCAGATTTCTTCGGTGATGAACGGCATGAACGGATGCGCCAGGCGCAACGCCACTTCCAGCACGCGCACCAGGGTGCGACGGGTACCGCGCTGGCGCTCGACCGGCGCGTTCTCGTCCCACAGCACCGGCTTGGAGAGTTCCAGGTACCAGTCGCAATACTGGTTCCAGATGAACTCGTACAAGGCCTGGGCGGCCAGGTCGAAACGGAACTGGTCGAGTTGGCGGGTCACTTCGGCTTCGGTGCGCTGCAGCTGCGAGATGATCCAGCGATCAGCCAGGGACAGCTCAAAGGCTTCGCCGTTCTGGCCACAGTCTTCGCCCTTGTCCAGCACGTAGCGCGCTGCGTTCCAGATCTTGTTGCAGAAGTTGCGATAGCCTTCGACGCGACCCATGTCGAACTTGATGTCGCGACCGGTGGACGCCAGCGAGCAGAAGGTGAAACGCAGGGCGTCGGTGCCGTAGCTGGCGATGCCGTCGGCGAACTCGTCGCGGGTCTGCTTCTCGATTTTTTTCGCCAGTTTTGGCTGCATCATGCCCGAAGTGCGTTTCTGCACCAGGGTTTCCAGGTCGATACCGTCGATGATATCCAGCGGGTCCAGGACGTTGCCCTTGGACTTGGACATCTTCTGGCCCTGGCCATCACGTACCAGGCCGTGTACGTACACGGTCTTGAACGGTACCTGCGGGGTGCCGTCTTCATTCTTCACCAAGTGCATGGTGAGCATGATCATCCGGGCAACCCAGAAGAAAATGATATCGAAGCCGGTGACCAGCACGTCGGTGGAGTGGAACTTCTTCAGGAACTCGGTCTGCTGCGGCCAGCCCAGGGTCGAGAAGGTCCACAGGCCGGCACTGAACCAGGTGTCCAGTACGTCGTTGTCCTGCTGCAGCGCCACGTCCGGGCCGAGGTTGTGCTTGGCGCGCACTTCGGCTTCATCGCGGCCGACATAGACTTTGCCTGACTCGTCGTACCAGGCCGGAATGCGGTGGCCCCACCACAATTGACGGCTGATGCACCAATCCTGGATGTCACGCATCCACGAGAAGTACATGTTTTCGTACTGTTTGGGCACGAACTGGATACGGCCGTCTTCCACGGCAGCAATCGCCGGCTCGGCCAACGGTTTGGTCGACACATACCATTGGTCGGTCAGCCACGGCTCGATCACGGTGCCGGAGCGGTCGCCCTTTGGCACTTTCAGGGCGTGGTCGTCCACGCTGACCAACAGGCCGGCGGCATCGAATGCGGCAACGATCTGCTTACGTGCTTCGAAACGATCGAGACCGGCGAACTCAGCCGGGATCCTGCCGTCGATGCTGTCGTTCAGCGTGCCGTCGAGGTTGAACACCTGGCAGGCGGGCAGTACGGCAGCGTTTTTATCGAAGATATTCAGCAGCGGCAGGTTATGGCGCTTGCCGACTTCATAGTCATTGAAATCGTGGGCCGGGGTGATTTTCACGCAGCCGGTGCCGAATTCAGGGTCGCAGTAGTCGTCCGCGATGATCGGGATGCGGCGGCCTACCAGCGGCAGCTCGACGAACTTGCCGATCAGTGCCTGGTAACGCTCGTCGTTCGGGTTAACCGCTACGGCAGCGTCGCCGAGCATGGTTTCCGGACGGGTGGTAGCGACGATCAGGTAGTCGTTGCCTTCGGCGGTCTTGGCGCCGTCGGCCAGCGGGTACTTGAGGTTCCACAGGAAACCCTTCTCGTCGTGGTTTTCCACTTCAAGGTCGGAAATCGCTGTGTGCAGCTTGGTGTCCCAGTTGACCAGGCGCTTGCCACGGTAGATCAGGCCATCTTCATGCAGGCGCACGAAGGCTTCCTTGACCGATTCCGACAGGCCATCGTCCATGGTGAAGCGCTCGCGGCTCCAATCCACCGACGAGCCGAGACGACGGATCTGACGGCTGATATTGCCGCCGGAATGGTCTTTCCATTCCCAGATCTTCTCCAGGAACTTCTCGCGGCCCAGGTCGTGACGGTTTTGGCCAGTGGCTTCCAGTTGGCGCTCCACCAGCATCTGGGTGGCGATACCCGCGTGGTCGGTGCCTGGCTGCCACAGGGTGTTGCGGCCCTGCATACGGCGGAAACGGATCAACGCATCCATGATCGCATTGTTGAAGCCATGGCCCATGTGCAGGCTGCCAGTGACGTTCGGCGGCGGAATCATGATGGTGTAGGACTCGCCCGCACCTTGCGGAGCGAAATAGTTCTCGGACTCCCAGGTCTGGTACCAGGAAGTTTCAATAGCGTGCGGCTGGTAGGTCTTATCCATGCGCGGCGGGACCCTAGTTGGCATTTATTCAGGAAAGCCGGCAAGTATAACGAGGGATAGGGGAGAGGGCGAGACGAAGAGAGGGGCTAAGGCTGGCGCGGGTCAAATGTGGGAACGGGCTTGCCCGCGATAGCGGTGTGTCAGTCATCGACAAATCGACTGATCCACCGCCATCGCGGGCAAACCCGCTCCTACAGGGGATATCTATGTGGCTTAGGATTGGTACTGGCTAAGCAACCGCTCCATCCGCGCATCCATCCGGCGCTTGATCTCGGTTTCGATATGCGGGGCAAAGTCGTCGATCACGTCCTGCATGATCAATTGCGCAGCGGCGCGCAGTTCGTTGTCCAGGTGCAACAACAGGGCATCGGGGGCTTTTTCGGCGGCAGGTGCTGCCTGGGCGACGGGCGGTTCGACCGGCGCGGCGGCGGCTGGCTTGGCGCCGACTGTATCGAACAGCAGGGGGATCTGTACCTCTTCTGCGACAGTATCGGTCAGCAGCGGCGGTTGCAGGTTGTCATCACCCAGCAACTGGCGGATCGACTCGAGGTCGTCCAGCAGGTGGTCAGACGGTTTTAGCGGGTTTGAAGTGTCCATCATGTGCTCAGAGTCGCTGTAATCGGTGATCTTGCAGAGAATAGCCCTGTTCGCGGTAGAAACGGAAACTCTCACGCGCGGCCTGACGAATAGCCGGATCTTCCACCACCACTTCCGCGACCCGGGCAAACCCCTTGGCGAAGGCTGGCACTTTCAGATCCAGGTTGACCAGCAGGTCATGGTGATCGCCACAACTGTCGCCCACACCCAGCACCACCTGGCTGTCCGGCTCCGATTCTGCGGGGCCGTGGGGCACGAAGCTCTCGCCCTTGAAGCGCCACAGGCGGGCATCGAGGTCGTCACGCTGGGCGGCATCGCTGCAGTGCAGGTAGATGCGGTGGCCCATGCGCCAGGCCTTTTCCGTGAGTTTGCAGGCAAAGTCCAGGCGAGCCGACGGATCGGCGCTGGGCAATATATAGAAGTCGACTTGGGTCATTACATTTCCAGGCAGGCACGCAAAAACCTGTAGGAGCCTGTAAATCGGCTCCTACAGGGTTGCGTTTAGGCTTTGGCGCGATCCAGCAGGTACTGGGTCAGCAACGGCACCGGACGGCCGGTAGCGCCTTTGTCCTTGCCACCGCTGGTCCAGGCGGTGCCGGCGATATCCAGGTGGGCCCAGTTGAAGTTCTTGGCAAAACGCGACAGGAAGCACGCCGCCGTGATGGTGCCGGCCTTTGGCCCGCCAATGTTGGCGATGTCGGCGAACGGGCTGTCCAGTTGCTCCTGGTACTCATCGAACAGGGGCAACTGCCAGGCGCGGTCGTCGGCCGCCTTGCCGGCGCTGAGCAATTGCTCGACCAGCTCGTCGTTGTTGCCCAGCAGGCCCGAGGTGTGGGAGCCGAGAGCGACGATGCAGGCGCCGGTCAGGGTGGCGATATCAATCACTGCCTGGGGCTTGAAGCGCTCGGCGTAGGTCAGGGCATCGCACAGCACCAGGCGGCCTTCGGCGTCGGTGTTGAGGATTTCCACGGTCTGGCCGCTCATGGTGGTCACGATATCGCCTGGGCGGGCAGCACCGCCGCTCGGCATGTTTTCGGCACAGGCCAGGATGCACACCAGGTTGATCGGCAGCTTGAGCTCCAGCACGGCGCGCAGGGTACCGAACACACTGGCGGCGCCGCCCATGTCGTACTTCATCTCGTCCATGCCGGCACCCGGCTTGAGGCTGATGCCGCCGGTGTCGAAGGTGATGCCTTTACCGACCAGGGCGAACGGTTTGTCGGCTTTCTTGCCGCCGTTGTATTGCATGACGATCAGGCGGGGCGGCTGGTCGCTGCCCTGGCCCACGGCATAGAACGAGCCCATGCCCAGTTCTTTGATCTTCTTCTCGTCGAGGACTTCGACTTTCAGGCCCTTGAATTCTTTGCCCAAGGCCTTGGCCTGTTCACCGAGGTAGGTCGGGTGGCAGATGTTGGGTGGCATATTGCCCAGGTCGCGGGTGAACGCCATGCCCGCAGCGATGGCCTGGGCGTGGGTGGTGGCGCGCTGTACTTCAGCCTGGGCGGCCTTGATGGTCAGCAGGGTGATTTTCTTCAGGGCGCGGGGTTCGGCTTTCTGGCTCTTGAACTGTTCGAACGTGTAACCACCGTCCAGTAGGGTTTCGGCCAACAGGCGGGTCTTGCCGTAGCTGTCGCGGCCCTTGACCACGATTTCGTCCAGCGCCAGTGCCGCATCGCTGCCGCCCAGGCCCTTGAGGGTGTTGAGGATGGCGCTGATGATCTTGCGGAACGGGCGGTCGCCCAGTTCGGCATCCTTGCCCACACCCACCAGTAACACGCGGTCGGCTTTGAGGTTCGGCAGGCCTTGCAACAGCAGGCTTTGCCCGACTTTGCCGGCCAGGTCGCCACGCTTGAGCACCGCGCTGATGGCGCCACCGCTCAGTTCATCGACTTGTTTGGCGGCCGCGCCGAGCTTGCGGCCTTCGCCGATGGCGACCACGAGGGTGGCGGTCTTCAACGTTTCGGGGCTAACGCTTTTTACAACCAATTCCATGTTCGGGTCCCTTATATAAGGTCAAAGAGCCTGGAGTCTGTACTCCGGCCTGTGGGCTGGGCCGCCTGTAGACGGCCGCGACAAAGCCCGCAGTTTGTACCGCGTCGCCCGAGCCTGACAACCCTTGACGCCAGCTTTGTGCATGGGTGTGAGCAAGCTCCGTGACAGGCGCGGACAATCACAGGATAATGCGCCATCTTTTTCGCCGGCCCGTGTCAACGGGGCGACTTGATATGCTTGCTTGTTTGGCCGCCTTAGCCTGACAACCCTGGAGTGTCTGGTTTGATCGTCTTCCGTTATCTGTCCCGCGAAGTTCTGCTGACCCTGAGTGCCGTGAGTGCGGTACTGCTGGTCATCATCATGAGTGGTCGTTTCGTCAAATACCTGGCCCAGGCCGCCTCGGGTGCCCTGGATCCGGGCTCGTTGTTCCTGATCATGGGGTTCCGCCTGCCTGGCTTCTTGCAGCTGATCCTGCCCCTGGGCCTGTTTCTCGGGATCCTGCTGGCCTATGGCCGGCTCTACCTCGAAAGCGAGATGACCGTGCTGTCGGCCACCGGCATGAGCCAGCAGCGTCTGCTGGCCATGACCATGGTCCCGGCCACCGGCGTAGCGCTGGTAGTGGCCTGGCTGAGCCTGAGCCTGGCGCCCCAGGGCGCCATGCAATTTCAACTGGTGCTCAACAAACAGGACGCGATGACCGAGTTCGACACCCTCGAACCGGGGCGCTTCCAGGCGCTCAACGACGGCACCCGCGTAACCTACACCGAGCGCATGACCGACGATCGGGCCAACCTCGGCGGTGTGTTCATCTCCGAGAAGCGCCTGGGCCAGGACAAGAAAGACCGAGGCATTTCGGTACTGGTGGCCGATAGCGGGCGCCAGGAAGTGCGTCCGGACGGCAGCCGCTACCTGATCCTGGAAAACGGCTATCGCTACGACGGCAGCCCCGGCCAGGCCGACTACCGCGCCATCAAGTACGAGACCTACGGGGTCATGCTGGCCCGGCCGGATGTGAGCAACGAGGTCACTGACCGCGATGCCATCCCGACCTCAGCCCTGATCGGCAGCAAGGAACTGCGCTCGATTGCCGAGCTGCAATGGCGTATTTCCCTGCCACTGCTGGTGTTTATCGTCACCTTGATGGCGGTGCCGCTGTCCCGGGTCAACCCGCGCCAGGGCCGCTTCCTCAAGCTGCTGCCGGCGATCCTGCTGTACATGGCCTACCTGACCATCCTGATTTCCGCTCGTGGCTCCCTGGAGAAGGGCAAGCTGTCGCCGACCCTGGGGCTGTGGTGGGTCCACGGCATCTTCCTGGTGATTGGCCTGGGCCTGCTGTATTGGGAACCGATTCGTTTGAAAATGCAGAGCCGTCGCGGCATGAAGGAGATGGCTCGTGGGTAAGTTGGATCGCTACATCGGTAGCAGCGTACTGGTCGCCATCCTGGCGGTATTGGGCATCATCCTCGGCCTGGCGTCGTTGTTTGCCTTCATTGATGAAGTGGGCAACGTCACCGATACCTACACGGTCACTGACGTACTGAGCTACGTGGCGCTGACCGCCCCGCGCCGGCTCTACGACATGATGCCGATGGCCGCACTGATCGGCTGCCTGATCGGCCTGGGCAGCCTGGCCAGCAACAGCGAGCTGACCATCATGCGCGCCGCCGGGGTGTCCATTGCCCGTATCGTCTGGGCGGTGATGAAACCCATGCTGCTGCTGATGGCCGCCAGCGTGCTGATCGGCGAATACGTGGCGCCACCGGCGGAAACCACCGCCCAGGCCAACCGTGCGCTGGCCCAGGGCTCGGGCGATGCGCAGAGCTCCAAGCGGGGCCTGTGGCACCGCCAGGGCGATGAATTTATCCACATCAACGCCGTGCAACCCGGTGGCCTGCTGGTGGGGGTGACCCGCTATCGCTTTGATGAAGAGCGCCACATGCTGTCGTCGAGCTTTGCCAAGCGGGCACAGTTCAATGACAACCAGTGGGTGCTGAGCGATGTCACCACCACCCATTTCCGCAACCCCGGTAAAGGCACCGAGGCCAGCACCGAGGTGATCAACGAGCCGACACAGACCTGGGACATCGCCCTCAAGCCGGAACTGCTCAATACCGTGGTGATGATCCCGGAAAGCCTGCCGATCTCCGGTTTGTGGAGCTACATCCACTACCTCAAGGACCAGGGCCTGAACAACGGCCGCTACTGGCTGGCATTTTGGGTCAAGGTGTTGCAGCCGGTGGTGACGGCTGCCCTGGTGCTGATGGCGATTTCGTTTATTTTCGGCCCGTTGCGCTCGGTAACCCTGGGCCAGCGAGTATTTACCGGGGTATTGGTCGGTTTCACCTTCCGCATTGCCCAGGACCTGCTGGGGCCGTCGAGCCTGGTATTCGGCTTCTCGCCGCTGTTTGCGGTGCTGGTGCCGACCGGCATCTGTGCCCTGGCCGGGTTCTGGCTGCTGCGGCGGGCCGGTTGATCCGCGGTTGTTGAACAAAAAATGCCCCATTCGCAAGAACGGGGCATTTTTGTTATTGGTCGTCAAAGATGACGTCTGGCCTGAGCATCAGGTACAATTCCCGGCTATTTTTCAGCGGGCAATCTGCCTGCAGCCTTTTTGAGTGTTGATCCGTGAGTGATTTGAGTCATATCCGCAATTTCTCCATCATCGCCCACATTGACCATGGTAAGTCGACGCTGGCCGATCGATTCATCCAGATGTGCGGCGGCCTTGCCGAGCGTGAAATGGAAGCCCAGGTCCTGGACTCCATGGACCTCGAACGCGAGCGCGGGATCACCATCAAGGCCCACAGCGTTACCCTGTACTACACCGCCAAAGACGGTATCAAGTACCAGCTGAACTTCATTGACACCCCGGGCCACGTCGACTTCACCTACGAAGTCAGCCGTTCCCTGGCCGCCTGCGAAGGCGCGCTGTTGGTGGTGGACGCGGGGCAGGGCGTTGAAGCCCAGTCCGTGGCCAACTGCTACACCGCGATCGAGCAGGGCCTGGAAGTCATGCCGGTGCTGAACAAGATCGACCTGCCACAGGCCGATCCGGACCGTGTGAAGGAAGAAATCGAAAAAATCATCGGCATTGACGCCACCGACGCCGTCGAGTGCAGCGCCAAGACCGGCCTGGGTGTCGACGAAGTGCTCGAGCGCCTGGTCAAGACCATTCCTGCGCCAACCGGTAACTACGAAGATCCGCTGCAAGCGTTGATCATCGACTCCTGGTTCGACAACTACCTGGGCGTTGTGTCCCTGGTACGCGTGCGCCATGGCCGGGTGAAGAAGGGCGACAAGATTCTGGTCAAGTCCACCGGCAAGATCCACCTGGTGGACAGCGTCGGTGTATTCAACCCCAAGCACACCGCTACCACTGATCTGAAAGCCGGTGAAGTAGGCTTCATCATCGCCGGTATCAAGGACATCCACGGTGCGCCGGTCGGTGACACCCTGACCTTGAGCTCGACGCCTGATGTCGACGTGCTGCCAGGCTTCAAGCGCATCCAGCCCCAGGTCTACGCCGGCCTGTTCCCGGTCAGCTCCGATGACTTCGAGGATTTCCGCGAAGCCCTGCAAAAGCTGACCCTCAACGACTCGTCGTTGCAGTACACCCCGGAAAGCTCCGACGCCCTGGGCTTCGGCTTCCGCTGCGGGTTCCTGGGCATGCTGCACATGGAAATCATCCAGGAGCGCCTGGAGCGCGAGTACGACCTGGACCTGATCACCACCGCGCCAACCGTTATTTTTGAGCTGGCGCTGAAAACCGGTGAAACGATTTACGTCGACAACCCGTCCAAGCTGCCGGATCTGTCGTCGATCGAAGACATGCGCGAACCGATCGTGCGCGCCAATATTCTTGTGCCGCAGGAACACCTGGGCAACGTCATTACCCTGTGTATCGAAAAGCGTGGCGTGCAGCACGACATGCTGTTCCTCGGTACCCAGGTCCAAGTGACCTACGATTTGCCGATGAACGAAGTGGTCCTGGACTTCTTTGACCGTCTCAAATCCACCAGTCGCGGCTATGCTTCGCTGGATTACCATTTCGACCGTTATCAATCGGCCAATCTGGTGAAGCTCGATGTGCTGATCAACGGCGACAAGGTCGATGCCCTGGCGCTGATCGTGCACAAGGATAATGCGCACTACAAAGGTCGCCAGTTGACCGAGAAGATGAAGGAACTGATTCCGCGCCAGATGTTCGACGTTGCGATCCAGGCCGCCATTGGCGGGCAGATCATTGCGCGGACCTCCGTCAAGGCTCTCAGAAAGAACGTACTGGCCAAATGCTATGGCGGCGACGTCAGCCGTAAGCGCAAGCTGCTTGAGAAGCAAAAGGCCGGTAAAAAACGCATGAAGCAAGTGGGTAACGTGGAAATTCCACAAGAAGCCTTCCTTGCGGTGCTCAGGTTGGATAGTTAGGTCCTATGTCACTAAATTTCCCGCTGTTGCTGGTCATCGCCGTTGCCGTCTGTGGCTTCCTGGCGCTGCTCGATCTGCTGTTCTTCGCCCCGCGTCGCCGGGCGGCCATCGCGTCCTATCAGGGCAGCGTCAGCCAGCCCGATGGCGTGGTGATCGAGAAGCTGAACAAAGAGCCCCTGCTGGTTGAATACGGCAAGTCGTTCTTCCCGGTGTTGTTCATCGTGCTGGTGCTGCGCTCGTTTCTGGTAGAGCCGTTCCAGATTCCTTCGGGTTCGATGAAGCCAACCCTGGATGTGGGCGACTTTATCCTGGTGAACAAGTTTTCCTACGGGATCCGCTTGCCGGTGATCGACAAGAAAATCATCGAGGTGGGTGATCCGCAGCGCGGCGATGTGATGGTGTTCCGCTACCCAAGCGACCCGAACGTCAACTACATCAAGCGTGTGGTCGGCCTGCCGGGTGACGTGATTCGCTACACCAGCGACAAACGCCTGTTCGTCAATGGCGAGTCGGTGGCTGAGAAACTCATCGGTGCCGAGCCGAATACCCTGGGCAGCGCCGAGCTGTACGAGGAAAAACTCGGGGCGGTAGAGCACCAGATCCGCAAGGAAATGAGCCGCTACCGTTCGCCGCCCGACAACCAGTGGACCGTGCCTGCCGGGCACTACTTCATGATGGGCGACAACCGCGACAACTCCAACGACAGCCGCTACTGGGATGATCCAAGCATTCCCAAGGAGCTGCTGGGCATGGTTCCGGACCAGAATATCGTCGGCAAGGCCTTCGCGGTCTGGATGAGCTGGCCCGAACCCAAACTCAGCCACCTGCCGAATTTCTCGCGGGTGGGGCTGATCAAGTAATCCATGCGGCGCTGTGAACACAGCGCCGAATGCTTTTCTGGGGCTTGGACATTGGTCCGGCCTCGAGCGATACGCAGCATTGCCAGGATTTGAATTTGAACACAGCGTTAATCGTCGATGGCCTTTGCCGCCACGTACTGAAAGTAGGTAAACCGTGAGCGTTTCTTTGAGTCGTCTTGAGCGTCAGCTCGGCTACACCTTCAAGGACCAGGAATTGATGGTCCTTGCCCTCACACATCGCAGTTTTGCCGGGCGCAACAATGAACGCCTGGAATTCCTCGGTGATGCCATTCTCAACTTCGCCGCTGGCGAAGCCTTGTTCAACCGCTTCCCCCTGGCCCGTGAAGGCCAGCTGTCGCGCCTGCGCGCGCGCCTGGTGAAAGGCGAGACCCTGGCCGTACTGGCCCGTGGTTTTGACCTGGGCGAGTACCTGCGCCTGGGGTCCGGCGAGTTGAAAAGCGGCGGTTTCCGTCGCGAGTCGATCCTGGCCGATGCCCTGGAAGCCCTGATCGGCGCGATCTATCTCGATGCCGGGATGGAAGTGGCCAAGGAGCGGGTCATGGCCTGGCTGGCGTCGGAAATCGACAGCCTGACCCTGGTGGATACCAACAAGGATCCCAAGACCCGCCTGCAGGAATTTTTGCAGTCGCGCGGCTGCGAACTGCCACGCTACGAAGTGGTGGATATCCAGGGTGAGCCGCATTGCCGTGTGTTCTTCGTCGAATGCGAAGTCACCTTATTGAACGAAAAAAGCCGAGGTCAGGGTGTGAGCCGTCGTATTGCCGAACAGGTAGCGGCCGCTGCAGCACTGATTGCCCTGGGCGTGGAGAATGGCCATGACTGATTCAACCGCAACACGCTGTGGCTATGTTGCCATCGTCGGCCGTCCCAACGTGGGCAAGTCCACGCTGCTCAACCACATCCTCGGGCAGAAGCTGGCGATCACCTCGCGCAAGCCGCAGACCACCCGCCACAACATGCTGGGCATCAAGACCGAAGGCAACGTGCAAGCGGTCTATGTCGATACCCCGGGCATGCACAAAGGTGGCGAGAAAGCCCTGAACCGCTACATGAACAAGACCGCTTCGGCGGCGTTGAAAGACGTCGACGTGGTGATCTTCGTGGTTGACCGCACCAAGTGGACCGATGAAGACCAGATGGTCCTCGAGCGTGTGCAGTACGTCACCGGCCCTTTGATCGTCGCGCTGAACAAGACCGACCGCATCGAAGACAAAGCCGAGCTGATGCCGCACCTGAGCTGGTTGCAGGAACAACTGCCGAACGCCCAGATCATGCCGATCTCGGCCCAGCACGGGCACAACCTCGAAGCCCTGGAGCGGGTGATCGCCGGCTACCTGCCGGAGAACGAGCACTTCTTCCCGGAAGACCAGATTACCGACCGCAGCAGCCGCTTCCTCGCCGCTGAACTGGTACGCGAGAAAATCATGCGCCAGATGGGCGCCGAACTGCCGTACCAGATCACCGTGGAAATCGAAGAGTTCAAGCAGCAGGGCAAGACCCTGCATATCCATGCGCTGATCCTCGTCGAACGTGACGGCCAGAAGAAAATCATCATTGGCGACAAGGGCGAGCGCATCAAGCGCATCGGCACCGAGGCGCGCAAGGACATGGAATTGCTGTTCGATTCCAAGATCATGCTTAACCTGTGGGTGAAGGTTAAGGGTGGCTGGTCCGATGATGAGCGTGCACTGCGCTCCCTGGGCTACGGCGACCTGTAATCAGCCTTTAGTAACACCGCAGGACAAAGTGTGGGAGCGGGCTTGCTCGCGAATGCAATGGATCAGTCACCAGATGCTTTGGCTGACCCACCGCATTCGCGAGCAAGCCCGCTCCCACATTGGATAGTCGTTGTTTTCCAGACCGTGTTCCCGCAGCGAGAACCCCATGTCCCCAACCCCACCCCCCAGCCAACCCGCCTACGTCCTGCACAGCCGCGCCTACCGCGAGACCAGCGCCCTGGTGGACTTCCTCACGCCCCAGGGCCGGCTGCGCGCGGTGTTGCGCAGCGCGCGGGGCAAGGCGGGCACGCTGGCGCGGCCATTCGTGGCCCTGGACGTGGAGTTTCGCGGCAAGGGCGAGCTGAAAAACGTCGGCCGCCTGGAAAGCATCGGCACCTCGGCCTGGCTCAATGGCGAGGCGCTGTTCAGCGGCCTCTACCTCAATGAACTGCTGATCCGCCTGCTGCCCGCCGAAGACCCGCACCCCGCGGTGTTCGATCACTACGCTGCGACCTTGCTGGCCCTGGCCGAAGGCCGCCCCCTGGAGCCGCTGTTGCGTGCTTTCGAGTGGCGTCTGCTCGACGACCTGGGCTACGGTTTTGAACTGAGCAACGACCTGCACGGCGAGCCCATCGCCAGCGACGGCATGTACCGCCTGCAGGTGGATGCCGGCCTGGAGCGCGTCTACCTGCTGCAACCCGGCCTGTTCCAGGGCACCGAGTTGCTGGCGATGGCCGACGCCGACTGGAGCGCCCCCGGTGCCTTGTCTGCGGCCAAGCGCCTGATGCGCCAGGCCCTGGCCGTGCATCTGGGCGGTCGGCCGCTGGTCAGTCGCGAGTTGTTTCGAAAGCCCTGACATCCCCGTGTATGCTGTGCGCCGATTCTTTCCCTTTTCAGGAGCGCTTCCGTGACCACCAGCAATCGCATTCTTCTTGGCGTCAACATCGACCACGTCGCCACCCTGCGCCAGGCCCGGGGCACTCGCTACCCTGATCCGGTCAAGGCCGCGCTGGATGCCGAAGAAGCCGGCGCCGACGGGATCACCGTGCACCTGCGCGAAGACCGCCGGCACATCCAGGAGCGCGACGTACTGGTGCTCAAGGATGTGCTGCAAACGCGCATGAACTTCGAAATGGGCATCACCGAAGAAATGATGGCCTTCGCCGAGCGCATCCGTCCGGCGCATATCTGCCTGGTCCCGGAAACCCGCCAGGAACTCACCACCGAAGGCGGCCTGGATGTCGCCGGCCAGGAAGCGCGGATCAAGGCGGCAGTCGAGCGTCTGTCGCAGATCGGCAGTGAAGTCTCGCTGTTTATCGACGCCGACGAACGGCAGATCGAAGCCTCGCGCCGCGTGGGCGCCCCGGCCATCGAGTTGCACACCGGCCGCTACGCCGATGCCACCACCCCCACCGAAGTGGCCGAAGAACTGCAGCGCATCATCGACGGCGTGGCCTGTGGCCTGCGCGAGGGCCTGATCGTCAACGCCGGCCATGGCCTGCACTACCACAACGTCGAAGCCGTGGCGGCGATCAAGGGCATCAACGAACTGAACATCGGCCACGCGCTGGTGGCGCACGCGCTGTTCGTCGGTTTCAAAGGAGCGGTTGCCGAAATGAAAGCGCTGATCCTGGCTGCCGCCAAGCCCTAATCAACGCTGGGCTTGTGTGGGAGCGGGCTTGCCCGCGATAAGGGCGTTTCAGTCGATACCTCTATTGACTGACACAGCGCTATCGCGGGCAAACCCGCTCCCACACAAGCTTGCTCCCACATAAGGCCTTTCCCACATGCGGCAATGCGAAGCCTTACTGTTTAGCCGGTAGGGGTGTATCGTATTTGCCCTTTGCGGGCCTTGGGCCTGCGCAGATTTGTGAGGTTGTTGTGTCCCGATCCTTTTCCCGTCGACAAATCCTTGGTGGCCTCGTCGGCCTGGCAGTCGTGGGTGTCGGTGCCGGTGGCGCCTATCGCTACTGGCTGGGGAAAGTCGCGGACGCCAGCGCCGGGCGCGATTACGAGTTGATCGCCGCACCGTTGGACGTGGAACTGGTGCCGGGACACAAGACCGAGGCTTGGGCCTTTGGCCCTTCGGCGCCGGGCACCGAGTTGCGCGTACGCCAGGGCGAATGGCTGCGGGTGCGCTTTATCAACCATCTGCCGGTTGCCACCACCATCCACTGGCACGGCATCCGCCTGCCCCTGGAAATGGACGGCGTGCCCTACGTCTCGCAACTGCCGGTATTGCCCGGTGAGTATTTCGACTACCAGTTCCGCGTGCCGGATGCCGGCAGCTACTGGTATCACCCCCATGTCAGCAGCAGCGAAGAACTGGGTCGTGGCCTGGTCGGTCCGTTGATTGTCGAGGAGCGCGAGCCCACCGGCTTCCAGCACGAACGCACCCTGAGCTTGAAAAACTGGCATATCGACGAGCAGGGTGAGTTTGTCGAGTTCAGCATCCCCCGCGAAGCAGCCCGTGGCGGTACGGCCGGGCGCCTGTCGACCATCAACGGTGTGCCGCAGGCGGTCATCGACCTGCCTGCCGGGCAAATCACCCGGGTGCGCCTGCTCAACCTCGACAACACCCTGACCTATCGCCTGAATATCCCTAACGTCGAGGCGCAGATCTACGCGCTGGACGGCAACCCCATCGAGCCACGGCCCCTGGGCAAGGAATACTGGCTGGGCCCGGGCATGCGCATCTGCCTGGCAATCAAAGCCCCGCCGGCCGGCGAAGAGCTGTCGATCCGCAATGGCCCGGTGCGCCTGGGCACCTTCCGCTCGGTGGCCAACACCGACGCGCCCGGCGAGTGGCCACCAGCGTTGCCGGCCAACCCGATTGCCGAGCCCGACCTGGCGAATGCCGAGAAACTCAACTTCAATTTCGAATGGGTCGGCTCGGTCTCGGTCGATGTCGAAAACAGACCGCCGAGCCTGTGGCAGATCAACGGCCAGGCCTGGGATATCACCGACAAGACCTGCGCCGACCGCCCGATTGCCAAGCTCGAGTTGGGCAAGAGCTATATTTTCGAACTGAAGAACATGACCCAGTACCAGCACCCGATCCACCTGCATGGCATGAGTTTCAAGGTCATCGCCTCGAACCGCCACAAAGTCACGCCGTACTTCACCGACACCTACCTGCTGGGCAAGAACGAACGCGCTCGCGTGGCGTTGGTGGCGGATAACCCTGGGGTGTGGATGTTCCACTGCCATGTGATCGACCATATGGAAACCGGCCTGATGGCCGCCATCGAGGTGGCGTGATGCGCCAGATACGCCCGACGGCGATTATCGACCGCAGCCGCGACCAGGACTTTATGCGCGAAGCCCTGGCCCTCGCCGCCCAGGGCGCGGCCCTCGGCGAAGTGCCGGTGGGTGCGGTGCTGGTGCAGGACGGCGAAATCATCGGGCGCGGCTTCAATTGCCCGATCAGCGGCAGCGACCCCAGCGCCCACGCCGAGATGGTCGCCATCCGCGCGGCGGCCCAGGCCGTCAGCAACTACCGCCTGCCGGGCAGCACCCTGTATGTGACCCTGGAACCGTGCAGCATGTGCGCCGGGCTGATCGTCCACTCGCGCATCGCGCGGGTGGTGTACGGCGCGTTGGAGCCCAAGGCGGGGATTGTGCAAAGCCAGGGGCAGTTCTTTACCCAGGGCTTTCTCAATCATCGAGTGATGTATGAAGGCGGGGTGTTGGCCGAGGAGTGCGGAGCGGTGTTGAGTGAGTTCTTCAAGGCGCGCCGGGCTAAACCCTGACCTCAATGTGAGAACCGGATCAATGTGGGAGCAGGCAAGCCAGCTCCCACATTTTTGATCTGCATTTTCTCAGGGCGATTGGGGGTTACTTCTTGGCGATAATCACCGCGCGCATCGGCGCCGGCAGCCCTTCAATCGTCTTGCTGTGATCCTCAGGGTCGAGGAAGTCACTCAGGGACTGATACTTCATCCACTCTGTCCCGCGTTGTTCCTCGACCGTGGTCACGCTCACATCCACGCAGCGTACCTCAGTGAAGCCGGCACGCCGCAGCCATAGCATCAGCGCCGGCACCGAAGGCAGGAACCACACATTACGCATTTGTGCGTAACGGTCTTCCGGCACCAGTACCTGTTGTTGATCGCCCTCGATCACCAACGTTTCCAGCACCAACTCGCCGCCCTTGACCAGGCAATCCTTGAGCGCCAGCAAATGCTCGATCGGCGAGCGGCGGTGGTAGAACACGCCCATGGAGAACACCGTGTCAAAACCTTCCATGTTCGGCGGCAGGTCTTCGAACGGGAAGGGCAGGTGCCAGGCGTTGGGCGCCGACAGGTAGCGCTGCACCGCCTGGAACTGGCAGAAGAACAACCAGTTGGGGTCCACGCCAATCACACTGTCGGCGCCGGCGCCGAGCATGCGCCACATGTAGTAGCCGTTGCCACAGCCCACATCGAGGATGCGCTTGCCCGCAAGGTTCAGGTGCGGCGCGACCCGCGACCATTTCCAGTCCGAGCGCCATTCGGTGTCCACATGCACCCCGAACAGGTTGAACGGACCTTTGCGCCATGGGCTCAGGCCCATCAGCGCGGCATGCATCTGCTCACGGGTTGCGTCATCGCAATCGGTGTCGAGGGTCAGGCCGTTCAGCAGGTCGACTTCGCTTGGCAGGATCTTGGGCAGCGCGTCCAGCGCACTTTGCCAGCGCGCCAGGTCGCCATGGCCCTTTTCCATTTTTGCATCGAGTTGTGCTTGCAGGCCCTGGGCCCACACGGCCAGGGGAGTGCCGACCAGATGGCGGGCGAGGGGGGACAGATCAATCATGGCAAGGCAATCAACGAGGCAAAGTTAAGACACTGGAACCACGGCACGACTTTCGAGAACCCGGCCGCCAGCAGGCGTTCGCGGTGTTCTTCGAGGCTGTCGGGCTTCATGACGTTTTCGATGGCGCTGCGCTTCTGGGCGATTTCCAGTTCGCTGTAGCCGTTGGCGCGTTTGAACGCTACGTGCAGATCGGTGAGCAATGCATGTTCTTCGGGATCATTGAAGCGCAGTTTTTCCGAGAGAATCAGCGCGCCACCGGGCAGCAGCGATTGGCGAATCCGCCCGAGCAAGGCCAGGCGCTCCTCGGGGGCGATAAATTGCAGGGTGAAATTCAGCGCCACCACCGAGGCCGGCTGAAACTCTAGGGCGAGGATATCGCCTTCGATCACCTCCACCGGCAGCAGCTCCTGGAACATCGAGTCCTGGCCGTTGAGGTATTCGCGGCAGCGCTCGACCATCGCCGCCGAGTTATCCACAGCGATCACCCGGCAACCGTCGGTGCGCACGTGGCGACGCAGGGCCTGGGTCACCGCGCCCAGGGACGAACCCAGGTCATACAGCACGCTGCCCGGCTGGGCAAACTGCGCCGCCAGCACGCCGAGGTTCTCGACAATCGTCGGGTAACCGGGCACCGAGCGCTTGATCATGTCCGGGAACACCCGCACCACGTCCTCGTTAAAGGCGAAGTCCGGCACCTGGGGCAAGGGCTGGGCGAATAGGCGATCGGGTTCTTTGCTCACGGCTGTTCCGGCGACGAAGTGGAAAAGGCCGGCATTTTAGCCAACTTGGCCGAGCGATGCGCGCCTTCTCTGATCTGTGGCGAGCGGGCTTGTTGTGGCGAGCGGGCTTGCCCGCGCTGGATTGCGCAGCAGTCCCATCTAGGGGGCCGCTGCGCGCCCCAACGCGGGCAAGCCCGCTCGCCACAGGGGGAGTCAGGTCAGGGGCGTGCGGCGCGGCTGGGAAAAGGCCGAGGCGGTGATGCCCCACTGTCCCAACCAGTAGGTGATGATCAACAGGTACGGTGCGGCATCGAAGGTCACCACAAAGCGGTTGATGCCGATCAGCGTGTCGGAAAACACAAACAACGCCGCGCCGACGGCCGCCAGCTGCGCCGAGCGCTTGGGCACGTCGCTGCCCAGGCGCGCCAGTGCACGCCAGAGCATGGCGCTGATCACCAGCGCATACACCACCACCGGAATCAGCAAGTCGCCCAGGCCGTGGGATATCAGGATGCTCAACAGGATCGCCCCAACCCCCAGGGCCAAGGCCAGCGGCAACAGGGCCGGGCGCCGGCAGTCGCTGAAGTAGGCTTTGAGATACGCCAGGTGCGCGAACAAAAACGCGCCCAGGCCGAAGATAAACAGGTCGCCAGGCCAGGCCAGCAACACATCGCCCACCACGGAGAAAATCAACCCCAGGCTGATCCAGCGTCGATAGTCACTGGGCGGCGCATCATGCAGCCAACCCAACAGCGCCAGTACCGGTAGCGGCTTGACCAACAGGCACAGCAAGGTGGCATGCGTGCTCAGACCGTAGATAAAGGTACCCGCACCCATCAACGCAAGAATCATCCATGGCATATCAGTTCACCGTAATGGCGCAGTCAAAGGTGTCCACCGGATTCACTTCCGGGGCCCAGGGTTGTTGGGAGGTCAGGCGCAGGCGGCCGCTACCTGCGGTAAAGGCCTGGAAGCGCCAGGTGGATTGCCCGGCGGCACCCACTACACCGGCGTCCTCGGGGTTGCTGTAGACCTCGGGGCCGAGGCTGCGCAGCACGCCGCCGGCCGAATCCTGGATCGCCCAGCGATAACCGGTTGTGGGGTTGCTCGGCAAGGTCAGGGTCAGGTTTTGCCCGGCCTTGAGCTTGAGCGGGCAGGCGCTCTGTTTTTCGACGGTGACGTTTTGCTTCGGTGCACTGGCGCAAGCCGCGAGCAGGGCGAGGCTTAGCGGAAGAAGCAGGCGGGCAGCGGTCATGAAGGCTCCGTTTATTGGCGACGAAGGGCGAGCATAACCGAAGATGAGACAAGGTGTTACAGCAGGGTTTTGTGTTGAGGCGGCTGACGCCATCGCGGGCAAGCCCGCTCCCACATTTTGATATGTGAACACATTCAAGTATGGGAGCGGGCTTGCCCGCGATGAGGCCAGTACCGACGCTACAGATCTATCAGAACAACACCTTCGCCACATCCGCAAAGCGCTTGGCAAAGTGCACCGTCATGCCTTCCTTGAGGTACTCCGGCAATTCTTCAAAGCTGCCCCGGTTGGGCTCCGGCAGGATCAGTTCATGGATCTTCTGGCGCCGCGCCGCAATCACCTTCTCGCGCACGCCACCAATCGGCAGTACGTGCCCGGTCAGGGTCAGTTCGCCGGTCATGGCCACGCCTTTTTTCGGCGGCTGGTTGCGCGCCAGCGAGAGCAGCGCACTGGCCATGGTCACCCCGGCACTCGGGCCGTCCTTGGGCGTGGCGCCTTCCGGTACGTGCAGGTGCACGAAGGCTTCGTCGAAGAACTTCGGGTCACCGCCAAACGACTTCAGGTTGGAGCTGATGTAGCTATAGGCGATTTCGGCGGATTCCTTCATCACTTCACCCAACTGCCCGGTGAGCTTGAACCCACGATTGAGCGTGTGGATACGCGTCGCCTCGATCGGCAAGGTCGCGCCGCCCATGCTGGTCCAGGCCAGGCCGGTGATGACACCCGTGCCCGACAGTACCTGCTCGTTGCGGAACACCGGCATGCCCAGGGAGCTTTCCAGGTCCTTGTTGCCGATCTTGATCACCGAGTCCGGCTCATCCAGCAGCTTGACCACCGCCTTGCGCACCAGCTTGCCCAGTTGCTTCTCCAACTGGCGCACCCCGGCTTCACGGGCATAGCCGTCGATCAGCGCACGCAGGGCGCCATCGGTGATGCTCAGGCTGTTCTTGGCCACGCCGGCTTTTTCCAACTGCTTTGGCCACAGGTGACGCTTGGCAATGGCGACTTTTTCTTCGGTGATATAGCCCGACAGGCGAATCACTTCCATACGGTCCAGCAACGGGCCGGGTATCGAGTCCAGGGTGTTGGCGGTGCACACGAACAGCACTTTGGACAGGTCCAGGCGCAGGTCCAGGTAGTGATCGAGGAATTCGACGTTCTGTTCCGGGTCGAGGGTCTCCAGCAGGGCCGACGCCGGGTCGCCCTGGTAGCTCTGGCCCATCTTGTCGATCTCGTCGAGCATGATCACCGGGTTCATCACCTCCACATCCTTGAGCGCCTGCACCAGCTTGCCCGGCAGGGCGCCGATGTAGGTGCGGCGATGGCCCTTGATTTCGGCCTCGTCGCGCATGCCGCCGACGCTGAAACGGTAGAACGGCCGCCCCAGAGACTCGGCGATGGATTTGCCGACGCTGGTCTTGCCCACACCCGGCGGGCCTACCAACAGCACGATGGAACCGGCGACTTCGCCTTTATAGGCGCCGACCGCGAGGAACTCGAGGATGCGACTCTTGATGTCGTCCAGCCCCGCATGGTGTTTATCCAGGACTTTGCGTGCGTGTTTGAGGTCGAGTTTGTCCTCGCCATACACGCCCCACGGCACCGAGGTCGCCCAGTCCAGATAGTTACGCGTGACCGCGTATTCCGGCGAGCCGGTTTCGAGGATCGACAGCTTGTTCAGCTCTTCATCAATGCGTTTCTGCGCCTGGGCCGGCAGCACCTTGCCTTCCAGGCGCTGCTCGAACTGTTCGACGTCGGCGCTGCGATCGTCCTTGGTCAGCCCCAGCTCCTGCTGGATCACCTTGAGTTGTTCCTTGAGGAAAAACTCGCGCTGGTGCTCGCCGATCTTGCGGTTCACCTCGGCGGAGATTTCCTTTTGCAGGCGCGCGACTTCCACCTCTTTGCGCAGCATCGGCAACACTTTTTCCATGCGCTTGAGCATTGGCACGCAGTCCAGCACTTCCTGCAACTCGTTACCGGTGGCCGAGGTCAGCGCGGCGGCGAAGTCGGTCAGGGGCGACGGGTCGTTGGGGCTGAAGCGGTTGAGGTAGTTCTTCAGCTCTTCGCTGTACAGCGGGTTGAGCGGCAGCAGTTCCTTGATCGCATTGATCAGGGCCATGCCGTAGGCCTTGACCTCATCGGTCGGCTCGCTGGGCTGGTGCGGGTATTCGACCTCCACCAGATACGGTGGGCGGTGGTGCTTGAGCCAGGTCTTGATGCGCACGCGGGTCAGGCCCTGGGCAACGAACTGCAGCTTGCCGTTTTCGCGGCTGGCGTGATGCACCTTGACCAGGGTGCCGTACAACGGCAGGGCAGAGGTATCGAAATGCCGCGGGTCTTCGGGCGGCGTGTCCATGAAAAACAGCGCCAGGGAGTGGTGGTCGGATTTGCTCACCAGCTCCAGGGTCTCGGCCCAGGGTTCTTCATTGACGATCACCGGCAACACTTGCGCCGGGAAGAACGGCCGGTTGTGGATCGGAATGATATAGACCTTGTCCGGCAGATTTTGCCCAGGCAGGGCCAGGCCGGTGTTGGACGATGGAGTTTCAGCGTTTTCGGGGTCGGCGTAGTCGTTGAGGTCGATATCGGGGAATTCTTGCTGGTCGCTCATGGGGCACCTGCACAGTGAAGTATGGGGGTTAGATGGGGCAGGTGAGCGGTGGTTTCAATGGCCCGGCGTGGTTAGCAACAAATTGCATGACATTTTCGAAGACCCCTGTGGCACTGGCTGTTTGTGCGGCACCCAGAACCCTTCAGCAAATCAGGGGCGATTTTATGCCTGCGTGCGCCGTTTAGACGGTGATCTGTCGTCAAAATAATGTCAGCCAACCTCCCGTATTTATTAGGTTTACTTCTGCTCGGCGAAGACTAATCTGGGTTTTCCAAATGTTCGGCATCGACGGGCATTTATTTGACACCGGGCCGCCAGTCGCGAGGGAAGCGTATGACAAAAGGGCGCTTGAGCTGGGGCGTGGGCACGCTGCCAGGAGGCAAGCGGATGAAATGGCGCCACGCCTTCCAGGCGCGGCTGGCCGGGGTGTTGGCGTTGCTGCTGCTGGTCGTGGTGGGCGCGGTGTATTTTGCCGTGAAAGTGGCCACTACCCGGGCCGTGGAAAATCAGGCCCTGGTGCAACTGGAGACCGGCAGCCGAGTGTTCGAGCGCCTGCTGGACCTGCGCGGGCGGCGCCTGCAATACGGCCTCGACTGGCTGACGGTGGACGAACAGTTGCGCCGTGCCGTCGCTGAGGGCCAGCCGGCGGCGATCCTTGCGGCCCTGCACCGGCAGGGCAGCGGCATCCGTTCCAGCGAGGTGTTTGTGCTGGGGCTGGATGGGCAGGTCATCGTCAGCACCCTGGCTGGCGTGCCGGCGCAGCAAGTCTTTCCCTACGCCGAGGCGCTGCGTCAGGCTCGGCGCAATTCCCTGCATATGCTCGTTGTCTCCCTGGCCGGCCGGCCGTTTTTGCTGGTCCAGGAAGATGTGCTGGACCCGCTGCCCATTGCGCGGGTGGTCATGGGCTTTTCCATGGATGAGGTGTTTGCCGCCGAGTTGCGCTCCCTGAGCAACCTGGAGGTGTCGTTCATGAGCGTGGACAAGGGCCAGCCGGGCGCCTTGTTCAGCACCCAGCCCGTGACCGATCGCCCGGCCATTATCGAGGCGCTACAGGCTTCGCACCCCAGGGCGCTGGCACAAATAAGCGAGTTTCACGGCCAGCGTTTTCTCAGCCAGGTGCTGCCCCTGGCCAACACCGGCGATGGCGGGCAAGTCATGGCCTTGCTGCAAAGCCCGCTGGACCAGGCCCTGCAATCCTTTGCGCCGCTGGACCGGCAATTTCTCGGCATCGCCCTCGCGGCCCTGCTGGTCTCGCTGGTGGGCGCGCTGTTGATGGCGCGCCGCGTGTCGCGCCCGCTCGATGCCCTGGTGCAGGCAGCCGAGCGCATTGGTGGCGGGGATTACCGCACGCCAGTGGCGGTGCGCGGCAAGGATGAATTCGGCCTGCTGGCCCGCGCCTTCAATGCCATGCAAAGCGGCATCGCCGTGCGCGAGCGGCAACTGGCGCACAATGCCCTGCACGATGCGCTGACCGGCCTGCCCAACCGCGCCCTGGCCATGGAGCGCCTGGGCAGTGCGATCAGTGCGCGGCGGCCGGTGGTGCTGCTGTACCTGGGGATTGAAAACTACCGGGTGATCAACGAAGGCTTTGGCCCCCAAGGGGTCGAGGAAATGTTGCGCGAAGCCAGCCGCTGCCTGCTGTCGAGCCTGGCGGCCGGGGATTCGGCGGCGCGCATTACCGGCAGCGAATTTCTGGTGCTGTTGGAAAACACCAAGCTCGACAGCGCCGTGGCCCGCGCCGACCGCCTGTACAGCCTGCTGACCGAACCGCAGCGGGTGGGTGTCGATGAACTGCGCCACGAAGTGAGCATGGGCATTGCCGCCTACCCCGAAGATGGCCAGCAGGTCGAAGAACTGATCAGCCGCGCGGCCATTGCGCGCCACGATGCGGCCGCGCTGCCCGGCTATCTGCAGATCTATCAACAAGACCGCGACCTTGCCCATCAACGCCAGATCAGCCTGATCCGCGACCTGCGCCGCGCCGCCATCGAAGACGAATTGTTCCTGTGCTATCAACCCAAGCTCGACCTGCGCCACGGCTACGTGCGCCAGGCCGAGGCACTGTTGCGCTGGCAGCACCCGACCCTGGGCCTGGTGTCCCCCGTCGAATTCATCCCCCTGGCCGAACGCTCCGGCAGCATGGCCAGCCTGACCCATTGGGTGATCGAAGAGGCGATCCGTCAGTTGGCAGAGTGGAGCGTGCGCGGGCTGGAGGTGCAGCTGTCGCTGAACATTTCGGTGGACGACCTCGGCGACGAAGGGCTGGCGCCGCGGGTGACCGAACTGCTGGAGCTGCACGGGGTATTGGCCGGGCAGTTGATTTTCGAGATCACCGAAAGCGCGATCATGCACAACCCGGAACAGGCCTTGCGCATCCTCGAGCAACTGCGCGGCTGTGGCATCAGCCTGTCGGTGGACGACTTCGGCACGGGCTACTCATCCCTGGCCCAGTTGCAGCGCCTACCGGTGCAGGAGCTGAAGATCGACCAGTCCTTTGTGCGCAACCTCGACAGCACCAGCGGTGACGCGGTGATCGTGCGTTCGACCATCGAGATGAGCCACAACCTGGGGCTCAAGGTGGTGGCCGAAGGGGTGGAGTTCGAACCCAGCCTGAGGCTGCTCAAACAATGGAATTGCGACACCGCCCAGGGCTACCTGATCAGCCGGCCGTTGAATGCCATGGCCTTTGAGATGTGGATGCGCCGGGATCGCAGTACGGTGTGACGGGGCCTGCGCGGTCAAAATATGGGAGAGGGCTTGTGTGGGAGCTGGCTTGCCTGCGATAGCGGTGGGTCAGTGCAACATATGCCAACGGATCCACCGCTATCGCAGGCAAGCCAGCTCCCACATTTGAGTTGTATTTCAAATAAAAAACCCCGGAATTCCGGGGTTTTTTTGTTGCAGCTGTCGCTTAATCCGCCAGCTTGAACGCCATCACATAGTCACCCTGCTTGGTCCCCAGGGAACCATGACCGCCCGCCACGACCAGCACGTACTGCTTGCCGTCCTTGCCGGTGTAGGTCATCGGGGTGGTTTGCGCGCCTGCAGGCAGGCGGCCTTCCCACAGTTGCTTGCCGTTTTTCACGTCATAGGCACGCAGGTACTGGTCGAGGGTACCGCTGAGGAAGGACACGCCACCGGCGGTGGTGAAGGTCCCGCCCAGGCTTGGCACACCCATGCTCAGGGGGATGGGCACTGGCGAGCTGTCACGCACGGTGCCGTTCTTGTGCATCCAGATGGTCTTGTTGTTGGTCAAGTCCACGGCGGCCACATAACCCCAGGCCGGTGCCTGGCATGGCAGGCCCATTGGCGAGAGCATGGCTTCCAGGACCACGCCATAAGGCGTGCCTTTGTTTGGCTGCACACCTTCGGTCTCGCTGACACGCGGGCCCATGGCGGCGATTTTTTCTGCCGGGATCATGGTCGACTTGAACGCCATGTAGCTTGGGTTGACGAAGGCAATCTGGCGCACCGGATCAACCGAGATGCCGCCCCAGTCGAACACGCCGAAGTTGCCGGGGTAAACGATCGAACCTTGCAGCGATGGCGGGGTGAACGGGCCATCGTAGCGCAGGGATTTGAAGTCGATCCGGCAGAGCATTTGGTCGAACGGGGTCACGCCCCACATGTCACGTTCCTTGAGGGGCGGTGGCATGAAGTTGAGGTCGGACTTGGGCTGGGTCGGCGAGGTGTGATCGCCTGCCACTGCGCCTTGCGGTACCGGGATTTCGTTGATCGGCACCACCGGCTCGCCCGTTGCACGGTCCAGCACGTAGATGCTGCCTTGCTTGGTCGAGGCCATCACGGCTTGCTTCACGCCGGCCGCTGTCTTGATGTCGATCAGGCTTGGCTGGCCGCCCACGTCCATGTCCCACAGGTCATGGTGGGTGAACTGGTAGTGCCAGCGCACTTTACCGGTGTCGATATCCAGGGCGGTCAGGCCGGCAGCGTGCAGCTCGGAAGCCGGGGTGCGGTAGCCACCGAACTGGTCCGGGGTCTGGTTGCCCATCGGCAGGTAGAGCATGCCGAGTTTTTCATCGACGGCGAACATCGACCACATGTTGGGCGAGTTGCGGGTGTAGGTCTTGCCTTCGGCAATCGGCGTGGTGTCGTCCGGGTTGCCGCTGTCCCAGTTCCACACCAGCTTGCCGGTGTGCACGTCGAACGCGCGGATTACGCCGCTTGGTTCGTCGGTGGAGACGTTATCGGTGACGTGACCGCCAATGACCACCAGGTTCTTGGTGATGGCGGGCGGCGAGGTGGAGTAGTAACCACCGGGGGCGAAGGTGCCAATGTTGGCGCCCAGGTCGACCTGGCCTTTGTCGCCGAAGTCTTCACACATCTTGCCGGTGTCGGCGTTCAGTGCGATCAGACGGGTGTCGGCGGTCGGCAGGAAAATGCGGCGCGGGCAGGCATTGGCGGCTGGCGCGGCGGCGCCGGTGGCCGGGCTTTGCTCGGTGGCGGCGTAGGCCGCGTCATCGTGATACGACACGCCACGGCAGGTCATATGCGCCCAACCCTTGAAGTTCTCGGCTTTCTGCGTCGAGAGCTTAGGGTCGAAACGCCAGATTTCCTTGCCGGTGTCCGGATCAAGGGCAATCACCTGGCTGTGCGGGGTGCACACGTAGAGCATGCCGTTGACTTTCAGCGGGGTGTTTTCCGCGGTGGTTTCACCGGGGTCGCCCGGGCCAGGCAGGTCGCCGGTGCGATAAGTCCAGGCCGGCACCAGCTTGTGGGCATTTTCCGGGGTGATCTGCGCCAGCGGCGAGTAACGATCACCGAAACCCGAACGGCCATAGGAATTCCAGTCGCCATCGGCCTGGGCCGGCGCGGCATTGGTCATGCCCGGTACCGCGTCGCGGTCCAGTTGGCCCTTGATTTCACCGGGGTTGGTGAACTGGCTGGCCACGGCGGTTGCGCCGGCCAGCACCACGGCTACGCTCAGCGCGCCGGTGCCCAGCGGGGCGGGTTGGCCGCGCAGCAGGGGACGGCGGAACCACGGCAGCAGCATGACGATGCCCAGGCCGAACAACAGGGCCAGGCGCGGCACCAGTTGCCACCAGTCCAGGCCGACTTCCCACAGAGCCCACACTGTACTGGCGAACAGCACCACAGCGTACAGGCCCAGCGCCGCGCGGCGCGTAGCCAGCAGCAGGACGCCGGTCAGAGTGATGCCGATACCGGCCAGCAGGTAGTACAGCGACCCGCCGAGCATGCTCAGCTTGATGCCCCCGGCCAACAAGGCCAGGCCCATGATCAGCAGCAAGATCCCCAGCAGCCTGGGCAGCAGGCGGCTTGGGCTTGAAGCACCATCAGTGCTCATAGTGTGATTCTCCGTGACGTTTAAAGTAGTCCCGCGCTTGTTCACTGTAGATGACGTTTGTGCGCGGGCTTGGTTCAGGTCTCATTGCGTTTATTGCGATTCAGAAGGACGCTTGCAGCTTGATCCCGCCGACCAGCGCGTCATCCACCTGGGCAACGGCCCCCGGATGCCGGATGTATTGCAGGTTCGGGCGCACCGTCAGCCAGTTGCTGACATGCACGCCGTAATAGAGCTCGGCGCTGTATTCGGTGTCTTGCACCGGCAGGTAGGCGGCGTCGTCGAAGTCGTAGACCGCACGGGCCTGGTTGCTGGCCTGGGCGTTCTTGCGATAGGCCGGGTTGACGTGCACGCGGGCCACGGCAAAGCCGATATCGTCCTGGGCGCGGGCATCGAACGGGCCTTTGTAGACCACCCCGGCCTGCACATAGTTATCCACAGCGTTGGTCTTCTTATCGTGCATCGTCGCGTTGGCGAACACGCTCAAGCCACGGCTGTTGTCGCTGGCGAGGCGGGTGACCTGCTGCTGCACGCCCAGCCACACACCGTGCTTGCTGGAGGCACTGCGATAGGCCTCGCCACTGACGGCGGCGGGCTGGTCGTGGCGGTCCTTGTAGACATCGCTGGCCTTGGCGCTGCTGTAGTAGTAACCGGCGCGGTATTCGCCCGGCAGGCCATGGAACGTTGGCGTCCACACCAGCTCCACCGGCAGCAGGGCGCCCTGGGTGCCGCTGCCACTGAGCTTGAAGCCATTGCCGCGATCGAGGTTGGACGGGTTCTGTTCATAGGCGCCGACCTGCGCGTACAACTCGGGCGTCAGGTGGTATTTGACCCGCAGCGCCCATTGGCTCACGGGCCAGTTGTACCAGATGCCACCGACCCAGTTGCCCACCTGGGAGCCGCAGAACGCCAGGTTCTGGAAGTCACAGGGGAAGCTGTTGAAGTCTTCGCCTTCGCCAAAACGCCCAGCTTTGATATCCAGTTTTTGGTCGAAGAATTTCTGCTGGTACCACATCTGCGTCAGGCGCCAGGTCTGGCCACGGCCCCAGACTTCCTGGGACGAGGTAAAACCGCCGACCCGTGGGTCATTGATGCGGTCATTGCTGATGTTATTGCCACTGCGCTCGGTGATCGTCAGTTGGAACTCGGCGTCGTGCCAGCCGAGGATCTTCTGCAGGTCCAGGTGGCTGCCGAAGGCCCATTGGTCGCTGTAGCGGGCGGTGCGGTCATGGTCCGAGCCGCCATGCAGGTTGCTGCCCATCTCGCCGGTGTAGTCGATCTTGAAGTCGTAGCCTTGTTGAGACAGCGCTGTCCGGGAGCCGCCGAAATCACCCAGCATCCACGGTGACTCGCGGTCAAAGGCAGGGGCGGCCTGGGCACAGGTGATCAGGCACAAAGGCAGCAGCGCAGCGCACAGGCGCAGTGTTGGGAAAGCAGGCATAGGCAAGGGCAGGTCTTAATAGTTTTTGGTTTTAGTACGCAAACGGCGACCGGCAGGGCGGGCGCGCATCAGGTTTTTGGGTGGCAGATGAAACGTTTCAGGTTGTTGCCGACAAGGATAAAGCGCCGGCACGGGGAGAGAAAGGGCTAATCGCAAGATGGATTATTTCGGATTTGGTAACAGTCGGCGCAGAGACCGCAAAGCAGTGAGGGAGCTGGCTTGCCCGCTCCCACAGGGGATCTCGTTTACAGCACGGGTTTGGCTAGACCACACAACTTGATGTGGGAGCTGGCTTGCCTGCGATAGCGTTGGGTCAGCACCGGAAAGGCTGGCTGACCCACCGCCATCGCGGGCAAGCCCGCTCCCACAAGGGGGCTTGTCTGCAGCACGAGTTTGGCTAGACAACACATAGCTCCCACAGGTTGAACATCCCTGTCTGTCAGAAGGTCGTGCGCAGGCCCACCTGCACGCTGCGCCCCGGTGCCGGTGCGATATCGCGCAGGATCGAGCTGGCATAGCGCACGGTCTGGTTGGTCAGGTTCTCGCCGTCAACAAATGCCAGCCACTGGCTGCCACCCAGGTTGAAGCGATAGCCGGCGCTGGCGCCCAATGTGGTGTAGCCATCGGTCCCGCTTTCGTTGTTCGGCACCCGACCCTGGCCAGCAGCATGCTCGACATCAATGCGCGCCTGCCAGCGATCCAGTTCCCACAGCAGGCCACTGTTCAGGCGCAGCGGCGCAATACGGGGCAGGGCTTCGCCGGTCTCCAGGTTGGTGGCGCGGGTGTAGTCGCCCGACAGTTCCAGGGCAAATTTGCCGTAGGCGCTTTCGCCAAGTTTCCAGTGATCCTGGGCTTCGAAGCCAACGAAACGTGCGCGTACGCCGGAGTAGGTGTATTCCGGGATGCCGTCGGCGTCTTCTTCGCCTTCGTCATTCAAGGTGCGACCGCTGTTCAGCAGGCCGATGTAGTTGGAGAAGTGGCTGTAGAACACGCCAAAACTGCCCTTGTGCGTGCCATTGTCAAAGCGCAGGGCCAGGTCGCTGGCCACGGCTTTTTCCTTGGACAACTTGGCGTCGCCCACTTCATAAGTGCCGGTGGCGACGTGGGCGCCGTTGGCGTACAGCTCGTAGAAGGTCGGCGCACGCTCGGTGTAGCCCAGGGTCGCGGCCAGCGACCAGATGGGCGTGAGGGTATACACCGCGCCCGATGACAGGCTGCCAGCGGTGAAGCTGCTGGAGGTGTTGGCATTGGCAAAGCGCTCGTTGCCCTTGCCGTCCGGGTCGACAGTGGTGTGTTCCAGGCGCCCGCCCAGGCTCAGTTTCAGGCGCTCGGTGGCCTGCATTTCTTCGAGGATAAACAGCGCGCCGGCATTGGTCTCGGTCTGCGGTACGAAGGCTTCCTCGCCCAGGGCGGAAAATTCGCTACGGCTGACCTGGGCACCGACGATGCCGTCGAAAGGCCCCATCGGCTGGTGCCGTGCTTCGATGCGCGCCTCATAGCCCTTGTTCTTAAAGGTGGTACCGGTTTCGCCGCCTTCGATTTCCCGGTGTTCGTAATCGGTGTAGCCAGCGTCGAGTTTGACCGAGGTAAACGGCCCTTGCAGGTTGCGGATTTCGGACGCAAAGGCGTAATGCTCTTGCTGCATGCGGATGCGCACATCCTGTTCGGCGGGCGAGCCGTAGTTGCTGTCGGAGTTGCTGTAGGACAACCCGGCGTAACCGTCGTCCCAGGTGTAGGAACCGCCCACTGCGCCACTGTCCTGACGCCCATCGCTGTTGCCCAGGCGGCCGTTTTTGCCGGGGCCGTTTTCACTTTGCGGGGCATGGCGGCTGCGGGCGTAACCGGGGATTTTCAGGTCGTTGAATTGCCGTGCGCTGGCATCCAGGTGCAGGGCGAAGCTGCCGTTGCCGGCTTCCAGCTTACCGGCGCTGCTGCGGGTGGTGTCGGCGCCGCCGTAGCGCAACTCGCCCGCGCCATGGATGCCTTCGATGGCTTCGGTGGGGATGCGGTTGTCGAAGGTATTGACCACGCCACCGATGGCGCTGCCGCCGTAGAGCAGGGCGGCCGGGCCACGGACGATCTCAATGCGCTCGACATTGACCGGGTCCAGCGGCACCGCATGGTCATAAGACAACGACGAGGCATCCAGCGCGCCGACGCCGTTGCGCAGGATGCGGATGCGGTCGCCATCCTGGCCACGGATGATCGGGCGGCTGGCGCCAGGGCCAAAGTACGACGACGACACCCCCGGCTGCTTGTTCAGGGTTTCGCCAAGGCTGCCTTTTTGTTGCAGGGTCAGGTCATCGCCTTCCAGCACCGTGGTGGGCGAGGCCAGTTGTTGGCTGCCCAGCGGGTTGCCGGTGATGATTTGGGGTTGCAGTTCCAGGGCGTGGGCCTGGGTGCCGATCAGCAGGGCGGCGGCCAGCGGCGTCAGGCGCCAGAGAGGGGAGAGGGACATCGGGGGTTCCTTGGCAAAGCAGAGAAGGTTTGATATGAATGGTTACAATATAACATCTCTTTTTCGTCCGGGAAGCGGAACTTTTTCAACGGCTATAGTGAACACGGTGCTTCCGCCTGCCTGGCCTCTCGGCTAAGGTGCGCGGCTTCCTCTTTATTTACTTGGCAAAGGCCCGGCATGACCGCATCGAATAACAACCCCCTGCACGGCGTTACCCTGGAACAGGTGCTCACTGCACTGGTGGCGCATTACGAATGGGAAGGCCTGGCCGAGCGCATTGATATCCGCTGCTTCAAGAACGACCCGAGCATCAAGTCCAGCCTCACCTTTTTGCGCAAGACCCCGTGGGCGCGGGAGAAAGTCGAAGGCCTGTACGTCAAGCTGATGCGCACCAAACGCCCGCTGGACTGATCCCATGAAGCGCTTTATCGCGTCAGCGGCGCTGGCCGGCTGGGCGGGCCTGGCGATCCAGCAGTACCTGGTCCTCTACTCACGCTGGATGGCCGATGCCAGCCTGTTGGGTGGGTTGGTGAGTTTCTTCAGCTTCTTCACGGTGCTGACCAACACCCTGGCGGCGGTGGTGCTCAGTTATGCACTGGTGAATCGCCCTTCAGCCGGGCGCCGCTTTTTCCTGCAGCCTGCGGTCAGCAGCGGGATAGCGGTGAGTATCGTCGTGGTGGGCCTGGCGTATAGCCTGCTGCTGCGGCATTTGTGGAGCCCCGAGGGCTGGCAGTTTATCGCCGACGAATTGCTCCACGATGTGATGCCGCTGCTGTTCCTGGGGTATTGGTGGCGGTGTGTGCCCAAGGGGACGTTGCGCCTCAGGCACATCGGCTATTGGGCGATCTACCCGCTGCTGTATTTCGTGTACGTGCTGCTGCGCGGGCATATGCTGGGGCAGTATCAATACCCGTTTATTGATGTCGACACCTTGGGATATCCACAGGTGTTTATGAATGCGGGGGGGATATTGCTGGGGTTTGTGGCGGTGGCGTTGGCGATAGTGGGGCTGGACAAGATCCCCAAGGTAACGAAGGACTAATGTGGGAGCGGGCTTGCCCGCGATTGCAGTGGATCAGTAGCAAATGTGCCGACTGATACAGCGCAATCGCGGGCAAGCCCGCTCCCACATTTTGACCGAGTGAGTCCTACTCTTCGTCGCTGCCCTGGGCTCGCCAGTAGCCCACGGCCTTGACGAACTCGTCGTTGAGCTGGTGCTTATCCAGCAGCACCCGCCGAACCTGGCGTGACAGCTTGGTCTCGGTAGCCACCCAGGCATACAGCGCCCCGGCCGGTGGCTGCAGGTGCTCCACCGTGGCCAGCAGGTCATCGACCCCGCGCATCACCCAGATCACTTCCACATCCGCCGCACTGTCGAGCGTCTGCTTTTCGTGCTCATCGGCAATTTCAATCACTGCCAGCACCTTGCGCCCCGCCGGCAGTTCTTCCAGGCGCCGGGCAATGGCCGGGATTGCGGTTTCGTCGCCGATCAGCAGGTAGCTGTCGAAGATATCCGGCACGATCATCGAGCCCCGTGGCCCACCGATGTACAGATGTTGGCCGACGGCAGCCTGCTCGGCCCAGGTCGACGCCGGGCCGTCGCCGTGCAGCACAAAGTCGATATCCAACTCCCCGATGGCCAGGTCGAAACGCCGTGGCGTGTAGTCGCGCATCGCCGGTTGTGGGCCCTCGCCCTTGATGGTGAAGGTCGGGCTTTGCAGCGCGGCCAGTTCGGCGGCGTTCTGCGGAAACAGCAGCTTGATATGGTCATCGCTGCCCAGGCTGATAAACCCGGCCAGTTGCTCGCCACCCAGGGTGATGCGGCGCATGCGCGGGGTGATATCGACCACCCGCAATACCTGCAGGCAGCGGCGTTTGATCTCGTGGGTGACGCGGTGGATGACGGGCTTGTTCATTCACTTTTCCCCTGTACAGGTTGGACGGCCGGGCCATCCACAATGGCTTGGGCGGTGCTGTTGAGCAGCCCCGCAACACGCGTGATTTCTTCCGGGCTCCAGCGCCCGTGGTGCAGTTGCAAGGCATGGCGCAGGTTGTGCACCGCCTCGTGGACCTCGGGTGGCCGGTCGTGGCCGCGCAGCGAACGCTTGCTCACGTCGATGCGCATGCGCACACCGTCCAGGGCAATTTTCTGTTCACTCAAGAAGAGACGTCCGGCGTCGGTGATTGTGTAGCGTTTTTTCCCGCCCTCGGCGTCGCCACTGATCAACTCGCTTTCTTCGAGGAAGGTCAGGGTGGGGTAGATCACCCCGGGGCTGGGGCTATAGGCGCCGTCGAACAACCCTTCGATCTGGCGGATCAGGTCGTAGCCATGGCACGGCTGTTCGGCGATCAGCGCCGGCAGAAGGATTTTCAGATCGCCCGGGGCAAAGACCCGGGGCCCCCGGCCACCGCGCTCGCGGCCTGGGCGTTTCTCGAAGCCGTCGCGGCCGTCACCGGGTTCACGGTGGGAATGATGGTCTCTCATTGTCATGCTCTCTGTGGGTGTCTAAGACATAACGTAAGATATATCTTATGGATCGAGCAATGCCTTCTGACGAACGGTAGGGCGCCAACCCCGGGTGCTATCACCGGCACCACAGGCTGATTTATAAATGGTCGGTTTAAATAGAGTTGTGGAGTTTTTGCTCTAAAGTAAGTTCTGCTTAGCTATAGCTATTCGTGTACTCCATTTCTTACGGAACGATGTCTTATATAGGTAAGCCGAACTAATGTTGCATGTATTACCGGGATGACAGGTAATACGTGACTTATTGAGTTTTCAGGATTTTTTCTGCCTGCATAGAGGGTTTGATAACTACGCGCTACACGGAAATGGCTGGCTTACCTGAAGTTGGAATCGGCAGATAATTTACTTGCGTCTTAGGACTCAACTTGGAGTTGGGCTTGTGGCGCGTCATGAAGTTTCGATCGAGTCGAATCTTTAACTTACTTAAAGTGACAACAGGTATTTAACGATGCTGAAAAAAACTGCTTTCGTCCTGCCACTGGTCTTGTTGGCTATCGGCTCTTCCAGCGTGTTTGCTGCCGGTGAAGCCACCAGTGTCATCAACATCAAGGCAACCATTCCTACCAAACAGTTCCACGCCCAGCCGTTGGATCCGGATTTCGGTAAGGATGAAACCATGTCCTACAACACCGTCACTGGCCAATTGAGCCAGATCCGTGCCACCTACGCGGTAAAAAATACTGACGGTTCGATCAAGGCCTACATCGAAGGCGGCCCGGCATCCCTGAGCAACGGCACGTCCTCCATCCCCCTGACCACTTCCTTCAACGGCGTGACCCTGACCGGTTCGCCACTGGAAGTCGTGGATGACGCCAGCTCCACCCCGGGCACCCAGGCCGATATGGTGGTTGTGGCCGCCAAGCCAGCCGACACCGACGCAGGCCTGTTCACCACCAACTACACCGTGGTGTTCGATCACGAGCCACGCGTTGCGCCGTAAAGGCGACCTGTTGATCAGTAAGCATCGGCTTATTGCTTAGCCCTACCGATCGACAGGCAGTCGCTGTCGGTTGATCGGTATTCAAGTATTCCCTGTGCGTAATCAGAGTATCCGTTCATGTTCCCGATGATTTTCATCGCGGCAGCGCTCGCCTTGTTGTTTTGTACGGGGGCGTTTGCAGCTGACGCGGCAACTGGCACAACCCCAAGAAGTTTGCTGTCCCAGGCCAAGGGTTTACCGGCTGACTTCGAGGAGCATTTTTTTGATGTGCCGTTGGCGGTACGGGTCGAACTGGATGAGGAGTTCGTCTCTGAGGCGATGATTGTCCTCACCCGCGACGACCGCCTGACCCTGCTGGATTTCACTGACCATGAAGGCAGTGTGATCAAGGATATCGAGCGCGACCGCTGGGGTGACTACCTCAAGCAGGGTGTGCCGTTGGGGGCCTGCGAAAGTAGCTGCCCGGATCAGTTGCTGGCGGTGCACTACAACCTGGAAAAGTCCCTGCTCACATTGCTCACCGAGAATGCCGAGCGTGAAGGGCAAGAATCGAAGTACTACTCCCTGCCCACGGGCGGCAGCACGGGCCTGATCGTGCGTAACCAGCTGAATATCAGTGGCGGCCAGGGCCAGGACCTGGGCGGACGCCTGGGGCTGGATGCCAGCGGCAGCCTGGGCAATTGGAACCAGGTGCTGAACATGCAGTTCTCGCGCTTGGGCGGCCCGGATGACGATGCCCTCAACCACGCCGTGTACTCGTTGTACTCCCAGCGTGAACTGCACGGTGAGTTCCTGCGCCTGGGCTATTTCACGCCTAACGCCGAAGGCCTGACCCGGCAACTGCGTACGTTCGGCGCGAGCCCCGACACCGCCGTGGGCGTGATGTACGGCAGCTCCGACAGCCTGATGATCAGCAATCCCAAGCCGAGCATCTACCCCATTTACGTCACGGCCAATCGCCAGGCCTCGGTCGAGATTTACCGCAACGGGCTGTTGATCAACACCCAGGCCGTTACCACGGGCTTGCAGAGCCTGGACACACGGCCCTTGCCCGGCGGCATCTACGAGGTGGAAGTGCGCCTGGTGGAAGACGGCCAGATCACCAGCACCACCCAGGAGTTGGTGTACAAGCCCAATAACTGGCGCAACCTCGATAACCGCTGGCGCTACAACGTCTTTGCCGGGCAAGAAAGCAAACTGCTCAGCAACTGGGACGAGCAACCCAGTGGCGACCTGACCGCCGGTGCCTCCCTCAACTATCTGGCTCACCCTCGAGTGGTACTGGGGTTGTCCGGGCGCCAGGTCAAGGACAACATGCAGTACGGCACGTCCGTCGACTGGTCCCTGGCCAATAACGCCAGTCTCTACGCCAACATCTACCAGACCGATAGTTACGGCACCGGCGTCGACTTCAACAGCCTCTACAACTACGGGCTGGGCAGTGTGGTGCTCAACCACACCCGCAGTTGGCTGGATAACCGCAACACCTACGAAACCCTGCCCGACGGCACCCGCATTCGCCAGCGCGATATCTTTGTCGGCCAGACCAGCCAGTCGTCGCTGTCAGTGAACCATCGCCTGAGTAACCTGCGTTCCATCAACGCCCGGTTGGCTTATAGCGAAGGCAACGTTCAAGGTCTGGGGCTGGACCTGGGCTGGACCGAACGGGCTCACCTGTTTGGCAATGACGCCAACTGGCGACTGTCGCTGTTCGACCGTCCTGCCAGCTCCAGCACCGGCGACAAGCGCAATCGCGGGGTCGACCTGAGCGTCAGCCTGGCCCTTGGCAGCCCGGGCGAACAATGGTCGGCCAGCATCGGTACACGCACCTCCCGTGACGGTGGCCGCGACAACAACGGCTCGCTGAGCTATCGCCGCGACCTGCAGGATCATGTTCTGCAAAGTGTTTCGGCCACCGCCCTGGTTGACACCTACGGCGTCGGGCTGTCCGGCATGGCCAGCTTCCAGACCGATGCGGTCAATGGCGACGGTTTTGTGCAGCGCTCATCGTTCAATAACGACCTGACCGGTGGCCTCAACCTGGACAGCACCTTTGCCGTCGGCGGGCAGCGGATGGTGCTCACCAGCCAGTATGCCGGCAGCGGTTCGGGGATGATTGTCGACGTTGAAAGCGATGTGGACGACATCGTCCTGCGGGCCGATGACTTGAGTGGCGGCAGCACCATCTTGCGACCTGGGCGCAACTTCATCCCAATCGCCGCCTACAAGGGCAGTTCGGTCAGCTTCGACTTCGACGGCAACCACGCACCTGCGGCCAATATCCAGCCACCGCGCACGGCGTACCACCTGAACAAGGGCGGCGTGGACTATCGCAAGATCAGCGTGATGCGCACCGTCACCGTGCTCGGGCGCCTGGTGGACCCCCAGGGCAAACCGCTCAAGGGCCACCACATTCTCAACCACGCCAGCCGTGGGGTGAGCGAGGTCGATGGGTTTTTCTCCCTGGAAATGAACGCCAGCTCGCCGACCCTCGAGGTGCGGCGTAACAACCAGCTGCTGTGCCAGTTCCGCCTGGATACCGCCAATGCGCACAGTGAAAACGACGTGCTGATGATTGGGGATTTGCGCTGCACGCCGGACACCCTGGCCGACTCCACCTTTACCCAGCAGACCGCAGGTTGAGTGGCATGACGAGATTACCGACCACCATGAAACGCATCAGAACTTTGATCTGCCAGTTGGGAGGAGTAGGCGCTACGTTGTTGTTCAGTTCGACGGCGGTGGCGCTGACCCAGGACATCACGGCCGTGTTTACGCCGGACCCCGGCAATCCGTTTGTGAACCAGTTTCGTAATACAACGCCTATCAGTTCTATTTGCGAGTCTCACATTCCAAACCAGTGCAAGGCGTTGAATATCTTCAGCCTGCGGGAGTGGAACTTTGAGGCGTTATCCAACGGGCCGATCCTGGCCAACCATGAGAATGACCGCCAGGGCTATTACGTAAAAGTGCCATCCGAGTGGCGAGATGTGCTGGTGACGCATAACAGAACCGGGGAAGTCGAGACCGTAAAGATGCGTATTGCCGGGCTAGGTGGCGTCTGGACTGCGGCCAATCCGCCGGGGGTGGCGGCTTGGGCGCAACCTGGACGCGCATGGCATGCGCAATGGCAAAACGCTCCGAGCCCGTGCCGAAGTACTGGTCACCTTAAGTTTACCAATGCCTCTGCCACGTATTTCTGGTTGGTCCCTGAAGGAGCAGGCGCCTGTGGTCGCAAGCCCTCGCTGGATATTCCCAGGTTGCGCCTGTTCCAACTCGAGTATGCCTATGAGCTTAAAACCCCCAATCCGCTAGGCATGTCCAGCGGTGAATACTCTGGCAGCCTCACCTACACCATGGGGCCTGGGGGAGATTATGACTTCGGCGATGTGCTGATTCCGTCGGACAACCAACTGACCTTCAATTTCGCCCTGGAAGTGCAACACCAGCTCCAGGTGGACGTCCCCCCGGGCGGTAACCGTGTCGAACTGGTGCCCCAGGGCGGCTGGCAAGGCTGGGTGAACCAGGGGCGCAAGCCGGCACGGTTGTTCCGTGACCAGACGTTCAATATTTCCGCCTCGTCGCGCTTCAAGATGCAGATGGCCTGCGATCAGGTCGTAGGGGACACCTGCGCCTTGAAAAACACCACGGACGGTCATGAAGTGCCGCTGGACGTCAGCGTCAGCCTGCCCCATGGCCTGAACCGTGAAGACGGCAGCGCGGTGAATCGCCAGCCGCTGCTGCTCAGCGGCGCCGGCACCGAGCAGTTCAATCCGGGCTTCTACGTCAACAGGCGGCCCGGCACCCTGCACTTCGAGGTCAAGAAAGATTACGCCGAGCAGATGCTCAGTCGAGGCGGTAGCACCTACACGGGCCAGGTCTCAGTGGTCTGGGATTCACAAATATGAGCTGCCGTCAGATAGAGGCCGTCAGTGGTAGCGGCATGAATGTAGCGAAGTGGCTAGGGCGTGGCTCGCAGGTGGCGGCCAGCGTGTTACTGGCGTCGCTGGCAATGCCTGCAATCGCTGTGGAGATGAGCATTCATGCTGAGTTTCGGCCGGACCCTGCACAGCCGCACTTGAACAAGTTCGAGAACAAAACGCCCAGTGTTGGTTACTGTGTGTCATTCCCTGCCCAGTGTAAGTCCTTGAACATATTCAGCCTCAGGGCTGCTATTTCGGCTGAGTCCGTGACGCAAATCTCTGCGTTTCATACGGATCAACGGCAAGGCGCAATGTTTAAGGTCCCAACGGAGTGGCAGGATCTGACCGTGGTGCATCGGCAGACTCAGGAGACCGAGACGTTAAAGGTACGGATCATGGGGGTCGGTTCGACATATTCCATTCCCAACCTGATTAGCCTGGTCGGAGGGGGCGTGACCCCTTTGCAGGCTCATCAGAGAATGTGGACCGGCTCCAGTTGGGTGTACCCGCCGCGTACCTGCCTGGGCACCGGGGTGAGCCTTTATGGGACGATAACCTATGGGTTTTTCTGGCGAACACCCGTCGGCTCTCTATGTGCCAGACAGGCCAGGTTCGACATTCCCACCATGCGCTTAAACAGCCTGGAGTTTGCCTATGAACTCATCACGCCCAACCCATTGGGCATGTCTTCAGGGGAGTACATCGGTAGTCATCAATACACCGTAGGGCCCGGCAAGGACTTCGATTTGGGCGACGTGATGATGCCCAGCAGCCCTACGCTGACTCTGAATTTCACCCTGGCGGTGCAACATGACCTCAAAGTCGAAGTTCCCCCCAACGGCAACCGTATCGAGCTGGTACCCCAAGGCGGCTGGCAAGCCTGGCTGAATCAGGGCCGCAAACCTGCGCGTCTGTTTCGCGACCAGACCTTCAGCATTTCTGCCTCGTCGCGTTTCAAGATGCAGATGAGCTGTGAGCGGTCTATCGGCGACACCTGTGCCTTGAAGAACACCACCGACGGCCACGAGGTGCCGCTGGACGTCAGCGTGAGCCTGCCCCATGGCCTGAACCGGGCGGACGGCAGCGCCGTGATTCGCCAGCCGCTGCTGCTCAGCGGCGCCGGTACCGAGCAGTTCAATCCGGGCTTCTACGTCAACAGGCGGCCCGGCACGTTGCACTTCGAGGTCAAGAAAGACCACGCCGACCAGATGCTCGAGCGCGGTGGCAGCACTTACTCGGGCCAGGTCACGGTGGTCTGGGACTCGGAACTTTAAATGAGACTGATGAAGATGAAACATCTGTTGGCGCTGTGTGCGCTGTGCTGGTTGCCGATCTCGGCACCGGCCGCTCCCAACATCAATGTCGGGGTGTTCTATGACTACCTGGACGGCGATAAAAGTACCTACCTCAAACGGGTTTTCAACGGCGGTGACAGCACGGCATTTATCAAAGTCTCGGTGATGGAGATCCTCTACAACGCCGACGGCACCTCCGAGGAAGTGGAGCTCAAGAGTAACCTCGAGAACACCGCCCGCGACGGCTTGATGGCCACCCCGGCACGCCTGATCGTCCCTGCCGATGGCATGCAAGGCACACGTTTGCTGTACCTGGGCGAGCGCGACAAAGAGCGCTATTTCCGCGTGCGTTTTGTGCCGGTGATGCCGGAGCCGGAGGACGATTTTGCCGTCTCCAGCGACGAGCGCGAGGCCTATAAAACCAACCTCTCGGCCGGCGTCACGGTACTGGCGGGGTTTGGCACAGTGTTTTTCGTGCGGCCCAAGGTCACGCGCTTTGCCACCCGTATCGACGATCAGCCCACTGAGTACGGGATGCATAACGATGGCAACAGCGTGGTTGTGGTCGACCAGTTCAAGGACTGCGCCAGCGACGGTGCCCAGGAATGTTTGCCCGTCACCAAGAACCACATCCTGCCGGGCCGTGCCTTCAGCTTCCCCAAGCAGGCAGGGCGTACGTATCGCTTCACTCTGGTCGAGGGCAGCGAGAAAAAACCATATGAGGTCAAAGGCTAATGGTCATTGAAAGAGCACATAGGCACGGGCACCGCCCATGCAGAGGCTGCAAAGTCGTGTTGGCAGCACTGTTACTGGTGGTTGTCACGTTGCTCAGTACCCAGGCCCACGCGATCCGTGAAGAGCAGGTGTTCGAGGTCTCCGTCACCATTCCCACCGCCGACTTTTATGTGCTGCCGATCAACCCGGTGTTTTTGGAGCGTGAGCAAGAAATGGCGTGGAACCTGGTGACCCGCACGCTCAAGCCGTTGCGCGAACACTTCGACGTGAAAAACAGCGCCGGCGGGATTGTCGCGCGCCTGGGCGATCTGCCGGTGCTGTCCAACGGCCGGCGCCTGATCCTGTTGAACGTGTCCTTCAACGGCCAGGCGCTGGACCTGACGGACACCCTGGTGGTGCCCGCCGATCAAGCGCGGGTCGGCAAGCGAGTGCTGTTGGACATTGCTGCCGTCGAGCCAGAGGACGGCTACGTGCCGGGCGACTATTTCGGCAGCGTTAACCTGATATTCGACGCGTTGCGACCGTAAGAGGTGGTTATGAAATACGTTTATGCAGTACTGGGCGCGTGGCTGTGGTCCTTCAATGCCTATGCCGGGCCGGCCATCAATGTCGGGGATTTTTACGATTACTTGAATGGCGACAAAAACACTTATCTCAAGCGCGTGTTCAATGGCGGCACCAGCACCGCGTTCGTCAAGATCAATGTCACCGAAATGCTCTACAAACCCGATGGCAGCTACGACGAAGTACCGCTCAAAAGCCAAGGCGACGGCATGGTGCGCGATGGCCTGATGGCCAGCCCGGCACGCTTGATCGTGCCGGCCAATGCGATGCAAAGCACGCGCTTCCTGTTTATGGGCGAGCGGGACCGGGAGCGTTACTTCCGGGTGCGCTACTTGCCCGTGGCGCCGGAAAAGGACGATGACTTTGGCGTCAACGACGAGGACCGCGCGGCGTATGAGGCCTCATTGACGGCAGGTGTGCGGGTGATGTCGGGGTACGGCACGGTGTTCTTTGTGCGGCCCGAGCACAGCCGTTTCGATACCCGCACCGAAAACGGTGGCCGCACCTACACCCTGCGCAACGCCGGCAACACCGTCGTGGTGGTGGATGAGTTCAAGGACTGTTCGGTAGCGGATCGCACGGACTGCGCCCCTGTGACCAAGAACCATATCTTCCCGGGGCGGGTGTTCAGCTTTGAAAAACAGGCCGGGCGGACCTACCGGTTTTTCCTGGTGGAAGGCAGCTCCGAGAGAGTCGTCGAGATCAACGGCTAGGGCGCGCGGCACAAGGTGTGGCCAGCGGGCTGCAAATAGGGCGTCAGCACCGGTGCCATGCCCTTGAGCACCTGTACCGGCAGCGCTGAGGTAAACGTGAAATTCTGCGCACCGTTGCCGGGGACAAAGGCGGTCAAGGTACCGAAATGCCGGTCGCCGATATAGAACACAAACGTCGCCGTGCGGTTGATTGCCTTGGAACTGAGGACGCGCCCGCCGGCGCCAATGGCTTCGATGCGATTATCCCCGGTGCCGGTCTTGCCGCCCATGGCCAGTGGCGTGCCGTCGGCCAACTTGAAGCTGCCCGACAGCCTTTTTGCGGTGCCCGCGTCCACCACCTGGGACAGCGCACTCCGTAGGGCTGTGGCGACTTCGCTGGGCATCACCCGCTTGCCTTTATCGGGGTGGTTCACCAGCCGGGTTTCATAGGGCGTGCCCGGGGCGAAGTGCAGGCTGTCGATCCGCAGCGTCGGTTCACGTACCCCATCGTTCAGGATCGTCCCCACCAGTTCCGCCAAGGCTGCCGGGCGGTCACCGGAGCTGCCGATGGCGGTGGCCAGGGACGGCACCAGGTGGTCGAAGGGATAGCCAACCGCCTGCCAGCGCTGATGAATATCGAGGAACGCCTCAATCTCCAGCATGGTGCGGATACGGCTGTCCCGGGCGCTTTTGTGGCGGCTCTTGAACAGCCAGCCATAGACTTCCTGGCGCTCGTACTGGCTGGCGGCGACGGCCTGGGTGAAGGTGGCGTCGGGGGTGTTCAGCAGGTAGCCAAGCAGCCACAAGTCCAGTGGGTGGACCTTGGCGATGTAACCCTGGTCCGGCAGGTCATAGGCGCCGGGGCCGTAGTCTTGATAGAGCTTTTCCAGGCGCGCATCGGTGAGTTTTTCTGCGGCCTTGGTGCCGGTCAGATGGGAGCGCACAAAGCTGTTGAAGCTCTGCTGGCTGGCCTGGGGCAAGAGGTACCGGTGCACGGCGGCCAGGCGAATGGCGGTGGGGTGAATGCTGTCGAGAAAAGTCGCTAGCCGGGCCTGGGTGTCCTTGTTGCGGTACTTTTTCCAGAACCGCAGCAAAAAGGTCTTGCCCTCGCGGTCGGCAAACTGGGCCAGGTATTCCTGGCGGCGCGGGTCGTTGTCGTCCTTGAGCAACTGGGCGCTGTTGCCCGGTGCCTGGTAGGTGCTGTAGCGCACCAGGTCACGCATCAGCCGGATAAACGGCAGGTTGATGGATTCGCGCAGGGCATCACGCAGGGTCGGGTTGCGGCCATTGTCTTCGTTGCGAAAGTTATTGAAGTGATGCAGGCCGCCGCCGGTAAAAAAACGTTCGCCGGGGCTGGCGGAGTACTGCCGGTCGAGGGCCGCGTCGAGCATGTTCGCCAGGCTCCGGTCGCTGTTTTGCACCAGGTAATCCACGGCCCAGCGGGACAGGCGGTCCTGCTCGTCGAACACGACTTTTTTCAGCGCGGCGGGCGTCTGCCCGGCATAGCGCTCGTGCAGCTCGCCGATGATTTGCAGGTAGGTGGTGAGCACCCGCAGCTTGGCGGTGGAGCCCAGTTCCAACTTGCTGCTCTCGTTGATATCGAAGGGTTGGTCGGTGTTGTCGGTTTGCACCCGCACCCGGGCGCCGTCGGGTGTCATTTCGTAGAGGTTGAAGCTGTAGCGCACCTGAGCGGTGCTGGCCGCGGTCAGCAGGCGCGGGCCGAGCAGGCCGAGTTGGCCGGCGACGCTCGGGTCTGCCAGGCGCTTGAGGTACTCGGTGGCCTGGGTTTGCAGATCGCTTTGCAGGGTACTGGTGGCGGCCAGGTCGAGGCGGTCCAGGTCGTACAGCGGACGGTTGAGCAGGGCGGCCAGGCGGCTACGGGCGACGCTGATGCCTTTGTTGGTTTCGATTGGCCGGAGGGTGGGTTGCTGCTGCCAGTCCCGGTAGTTGACCTGACTGGCCAGGGCCGCCGTGGACAGTGCCGGTTCGATCACGCCGTTCTGGGCCAGCAGGCGGATATGGCTGTCGGTGAGCTGAGCCAGCTCATCGCGGCCCTTGGTCAGGTAATGGGACGGGCGGCGCTGGGCAATCATCAGCGACAGCACTTCACGCAGGGCCAGGCCTTTTTGCGCCAGGGTTTGCGGGTCGCTGCCGGCGAGCAGGGCGTTGGTCTGGTTGAAGTCCGCGCCGTACCACACCCGCAGGCCCTCGGCCATGCCATGCACTTCGCCATGCCCCGGCACTGCCGACAACGGCACGCTGTTGAGGTAATCGCGCACGAGGTTTTGCCGTGCCTTCAGTGTCTGCGGACCATTCTGATAAGTGCGCACACTGGCGGAAATCATCTGACGAATTTTTTCGCCGCCGGACAGGGTCAGCCCGTCGGGGGAGTGGCGGTACTTTTCCAATTGCGTGGCGAGGGTACTGCCGCCCGCCGTCTGGCCGGGCAAGTGCAACACTTTGGCGACCTGGGACCAGGCGGCCTTGGCAAAGCGCGGCCAGTCCACGGCGGGGTTGGCCTGGGGCAGGTCGGGGTTGAGCAACTCGCGGTTTTCGATAAACAGCAGGCTGTTGACCACCAGTGGCGGGATGTCGGCAAAGGAAGGGTAGAGCTGCTGCGGGTAGCTGAACTGGTACAGCGCGGTGCCACGGCAATCGGTGATCGACAAGCCCGCCTGGACTTTCTCGGCATAGGGCACGAACAGGCCGTGGCGGGTGTAGTTCATCAGCGCGTCGGAGAAGCGCGCCTGGGACTGGATCAGGTAATCGCGCTTGAGCAGCCTGGGTAAGAAGTCACCCAGGGCGCTGTAGCCCAGGCGCTGATCGAACGGGCCGGCACCGGGGTAGACGATGGCATCGCTGGGGCCAGGCTGCACGCTATAGGTCAGGGTTGCCGCCAGGCGACTGAACTCCCGCGCCTGCCACTTGGATGTGCGCACTTCCCGGGAAGCGGCAAACCCCAGCGCGATCAGGCCCATTACCAGCAACAACCACAACATACGCCAGGCATAGCGTCGTTTGCGGGGCTTTTGGGGCGGTGGCTGTTCATCCGTGCTGGCAGTTGGCACCGCAGCCTTGGTCGAATTGGTTTGCCACAAAGCACCCATAGTCGATTGATCCATTCACGCAGATTGATCGGACTTGTCTGAAGCTTAGACGCTGGTTGGCGTGTGGGAAGGATTTGTGTGGAGTGTGGGATTTTTGCCGAATGCACATGGCGGGGTACGGGGGGATCTACCTATCTCTCCTGCGCTGGTGTTTGGGTAGGTGTGCATATCCGTTGTTTACAGCCAGCCCTCTGAATGTCTGCAAACACCGCGAGCGGTGGTCAGGCAAGGGGACAAGCCCCCGCGCCAGCACACCGCAGGGAAGGCCCGTCCTAGAGCCATCCCCACAGGTAAATCCGCCAAAGGTAGGGGCATGACTGTGCACCATCCTTGTGCAATACTCGCCGCCGTTTAATGAAGGCAATTCCTACATTGCCCAGGTGATGCTCCTCCGTAAAAGGCGCTTTTGCCGAGAGTTCTCGCTGAATCTTGCTGTTTATTGAGTGAAAAGCCCTGCTCATGGCTTTTTATACTGCACCCCCGCTGAGCGGGCCCGGATTCTAGGGCCAGGCAGGTTTGCCCAAAAGGCAGCCTGGCAGGAGGGCGTCGTGGCGATCCGCCGTGATGCCGGACACTCGGTGGTTCATATCCAATAACAAAATGAGGTTGTACCCCTATGCCTGTTGGCAACCATCTGCCCCATGGCGAGACCGCTCAAGGCGGTCCGCTCAAACGCGAACTCGGCGAACGGCATATTCGCTTGATGGCGCTCGGCGCCTGTATCGGTGTCGGTCTGTTCCTCGGTTCGGCCAAGGCCATCGAGATGGCCGGCCCGGCAATCATGCTGTCCTACATCATTGGTGGCCTGGCGATCCTGGTGATCATGCGCGCCCTCGGTGAGATGGCCGTACATAACCCGGTGGCCGGTTCCTTCAGCCGTTATGCCCAGGATTACCTCGGCCCGTTGGCGGGCTTTCTTACCGGCTGGAACTACTGGTTCCTCTGGCTGGTGACCTGCGTTGCGGAAATCACCGCCGTTGCCGTGTATATGGGCGTGTGGTTCCCCGATACGCCGCGCTGGATCTGGGCCCTGGCGGCTCTGATCAGCATGGGCACGATCAACCTGATCGCAGTAAAAGCCTTCGGTGAGTTCGAGTTCTGGTTCGCCCTGATCAAGATCGTCACCATCATTGCCATGGTTATCGGCGGTGTCGGCATCATTGCCTTTGGTTTCGGCAACGACGGCGTGGCGCTGGGGATTTCCAACCTGTGGGCCCACGGCGGCTTTATGCCCAATGGCGTGCAGGGCGTGTTGATGTCCCTGCAGATGGTGATGTTCGCCTACCTCGGCGTGGAAATGATCGGCCTGACCGCCGGTGAAGCGAAGAACCCGCAGAAGACCATCCCCAATGCCATCGGCTCGGTGTTCTGGCGCATTCTGTTGTTCTACGTCGGTGCGTTGTTCGTGATCCTGTCGATCTACCCGTGGAATGAAATCGGCACCCAGGGCAGCCCGTTTGTGATGACCTTCGAGCGTCTTGGCATCAAGACGGCTGCCGGCATCATCAACTTCGTGGTGATCACCGCCGCGCTGTCGTCGTGCAACGGCGGGATTTTCAGCACCGGGCGCATGCTCTACAGCCTGGCGCAGAACGGCCAGGCCCCGGCGACCTTCGGTACCACCTCCAGCAACGGCGTGCCGCGCAAGGCCCTGCTGTTGTCGATCTTCGCCCTGCTGCTGGGGGTGTTGGCCAACTACCTGGTACCGGACAAGGTCTTCGTATGGGTCACCTCCATCGCCACCTTCGGTGCGATCTGGACCTGGGTGATGATCCTGCTGGCCCAGCTCAAGTTCCGTAAGAGCCTGAGCCCGGCCGAACAGAAGGCCCTGAAGTACCGCATGTGGCTGTACCCGGTCAGTTCGTACCTGGCCCTGGCGTTCCTGGTACTGGTGGTGGGCCTGATGGCTTACTTCCCGGATACCCGCGTGGCGCTGTATGTGGGCCCGGTGTTCCTGGTATTCCTGACCGTGCTGTTCTACGTGTTCAAGCTGCAGCCGACCCAGGACGGTCTTGGCGCGCAACGTTCGGCGTAATCCCCTGACCCCTGGCCTGCCTGTTTGCTTCACAGGCAGGCCAGTCGCGCTTCAGACGTGCATCAACGTCCGTTGCGTGCCCTCGGTCAACTGACGCACAAGGCGGTTCTGTTCGGCCGTTTCCTCGTCGAGCAGTTGCTGGTGGCGGGTCCAATACTCATCCGAGTCCTTGGTCGGAAACTCCTGATTCAGCGCGCCGACTTTGTAAGCGATGGTGCCCTTGACGGTGAAAAACGCTTCCGGCTCGCTGCTGGCCAGATACTCGATCCAGAAGTCGGTCATCAAGATTGCTTCCTGCAACGCCGGTGACTGGCCGAGTGCCCGCAGACTCCTGCGCGCTTCATTGACCACCTCGTCGGTGACGTAATCATCCACGGTGTACAGCAACGCCAGTGGATAAAACGGCAGGTTGAATTCACGGGCCAGTTTGTCCCGCAGGTAAACGGTGACCTCGGCGGGGTCGACTTCAAGCCCGGCCTGCTCGCGCTCAAGAATAAACCGGTCGCAAAAGTGATCCAGCTGGTTCAGGTAAAAGCAGCTCTTGGCCAGCTCCAGCAATGCCCTGTCGGCCAGGTAACTCCTTGGCTGCTGCTTGGCCTGATGGATCCGGTGATGCAGCTCCATGTTGGTAAATGCCAGCAGGACGCTGTCGCCGCAATTGCCTGAGCCATAGGTATTGAGGCACACCGTGTTGCGCAGTTGCGTCGACTCGCCCATGGCGATCAGCAAGGTCCAGACCCGTTCGGTCAGGCGCGCCCTCGATGCCGTGTGGCGATAGGCGTGGGTCCGCTTCAGGTCACGCAGCACCCGGAACACATCATCGGCCCTGGCGGTTTCATTCGCTTTCAACTGTTCCCACAGCTCTCGGCGGGCGGGCACGTCTTGTGCCGCGACGCCTGTCAGCCAGGTGTCGAGGTCGTTTGCCGCTACGGGAGCATGGGCCGGTGTGCGAAGTTGCCCGCCCAGGCGGATGCCGGTATCCAGGCGGTATGTGTCGATGCGCGCCAGGGTCTCGGCGGACAACGGGTTTTCATGGAGCAGGGTGTTGCGATTGGCAGTTTGCAGCCATGGGTTGGTGAAAACCTCTTCAGGGACGGTGGTGATCCCGTTTGCCTGCAAGTGCAGTTCTGTCAGGCTTGGCAGGGCGCTGGCGCCGATGGGCCACTGAGTGATGCCTGTATTGGCCAGGTGCAAGGTATTCATCTGCAGCATCCGGCTGACATCCGGTACGAGGGTCAGGTCCGGATTATCGTTCAGATCGAGTTTCTGCAGGTTGACCATGCTTGCCAGGCGTTGCACAGACTCTTGGGTCAAGTGCAGGTCGTTGTCGTTCAGGTCAAGGTGGGTAAGTGTGGTCATGTCGGTGATCGCCTGGGGCAGTTCAGTCAGGCGACAATCAATGCGCAATGCCTTGAGCTGGGTGAACTTGCCAAGAAACTCCGACCCTGTCGCAGGGAACGCATTGCCGGAAATCCGCAGGTATTCAATGTGATTGAAGCCGGTGGTGCCCGTCAGGAATGACGCAGGAGGCAAGCCTTCGTCGTCCAGTTGCAACTCCAGCGAGGGCACGTTGAATAGCCCGGCGATGTAAAACGTAGCGTTTTCCTGACGCCATGCGCTGCGCAGTTGGTAGGCAATATGGCGTCGCCTTCCGCGGTTCATGCCCAGGGGATCGTTGAGCTCGTTGTCGGTCGGCAACAGGGTTTCACTCCAGCGCGACAGCTCCACATCCATGGCCTGATACTCCGCCTGGCGGCGTTCCAGCTCGAGCAGTTTTTCTGGGTCGCTCATGTTCAATGACTGCAGCAGTCGCCGTGCATCGTCATTGTTGAAATGGGGGTACAGCTCTTGGACCTTGGCCACCAGGTCCGGTGGCCGGGGGCCGCGAAAAGGCCAGATTCGTTGCCATAACGGATACACCAGGAACGAACGGTCAACACCCATCGCCGGTTGCATCCAGGGTTGCAGGTGTGGGATATCCAGCAGGCCCTTGATTTCAATACGGCGGGCGAAGGCCAGTTCGGCAAGCTGGTACTGCAGCTCGGCGATACCGCTTTGGGTGTCAACCTGAATTAAGCTCTGCTCGGCAGCAGACAAGGTACTGAGAATGACCCGCAGCAATCTGTTCGATGGCTGGCCCAGCGGTTCGCCCTGTTGGTCATAGGCCTGATAACCCCGGTTGGTCCTGGCGATCGTCTTGCGTGATGTCCCCACCAGATGCCCTGCCGTTTCCAGCAAGCGTCCCTGGTTGTCCCATTCGCGAATATCAATACGCAGGGTTTTCGGCCAGGCGGGCAGGAGTCGCAGCAGGTACAGGGTGATCCGGTCGCTGTCGGCATTGGCGCAGGCATCCACATACAGGCCTTCGTACGCACGGTTCAGGCGCAAGTCGTGGGCACTTGTGCGCGCCTGTTCCGCCAGGCGCAGGCTCAATTGGTTGTGCTTATGCAGTTGTCTGAGCTCCCGTGACGAGGCCTGGCCCAGGATCGCCTTGACCGTGCTGGTGGGCAGGTCCGGGTGCTTGGCCTTGAAACGCCGCTCTTGCTCGCTGCCGCCGGACTCGCTGCGTCGGTACAAAGACTTGAGGAGTTGCGCCCGCTCCCGTTCGGTGTATTCGACGATCCGGGTGACCAGTTGGACCAGACGCTGCTCGGTGGTCTTGGGGACCTGCCCCAGGAGGCCCTCGATAACGTCATCGTGGGGCACGATGGCCTCGAGCAGCCGGGCACTTTTGAACTGCGCATCGGTGACCGTCACCACCTGGTTGTCGGGCCGCTGGTGCTCGGGGTATTGGTGGGTGACGCGATTATCGCGGTCGACAATCTGCAACACGTGGGTGTCGGGCCATCCGGGCAGGCTGGAAATCACCAGCAATTGCAGGTCCGGACGGGCGAAAGGGTTGCTGGGCAGGGCATACATCGCCTCGATGAACCGGTTGATTTCCTGGTCGATGCGCAAGCGCTTGCACGTATCGGCCAGCAGCGGCGGCGATGCCCGATTGCCACGGTGTATCTGGCGCAATACATGGGGCGGGGTGTCGGTCAGGGCGAGAATGGACGTGGCCATATCCTTGGGGAATGCGTAGTGGTCGCTGCCGAGGCGATAGAGCAGGCTGTGGTCATCCCAGCTCATCGGGTTCTCGCTGGACAGGCGCCAGGCACCTTCACCGTTGTGCTCCAGGGTCGGGGTGTCGACGCCGACCTTTTGCGGGTGCATGAGCCGCCACTTGAATACCCGTCTGTCATAGATGATCCGATACCAGGAGCCAAACAGGGGCAGGTAATGGTCACCGCTGAGGGGAAGCAGGCCCAGGGCATCGAGCTGCAGTTTGTGTGGCAAGGACAGCGTGTGTTCGTACTGCGCCAGCGAACCGTTGGCCAGCCTGACAAAGCCTGAAGGGCCGCGCTGGTTGCTCATGTAGTCGCCCAGGGTAGCGCGCAGGCCCAGGGCATCGGTTTCGCTGCTCATGCTGAGTAGCTGCCGTTCATGGGGTTGCAGCACTGAGCCAATGGCCAGGTAGAAGCTGTCCACCGCCGGTGACACGGCAATCGTGCCGGCATTGCGCATGTCATAGGCCTCGTAGACGCCTTCGCCGAAGTGGCGCAGTTCCACGGTGAGGTCGTCGGGGCCGCTGGAGACATAAGGGCTGGCGATGGTGTCAGCGATCACTTCGGTGATGACGAATCTGCGTTTGAGACGTTGCTGTATCAAGGCGGAAGCGAACTCCCTGGCCCATTGATCGGCGTCGTTGTTGAACTGACGGGGGTGATACAGCGCGTCGATGGCGGCGTCGATGCGCAGGGCGGTGCGGTGAGTGTCCAACAGCTCATAAAAGGCCGTTGGCAAAAGCCCGCCACGCAGGTAGGCCTGTTGTTGGCTTGGGGTCAGTGGATGCTGTTCCAACAGCCGTTGGAGCAGTGCCGGTGACAATGGGCTGTTGAGGTCGCGCATTTTTTTCAGCAGCGGGGTGACGGCCACCAGGGGCTCTGCTGCCTTGACCGGCAAGAAACGCCGGACAGAGGGGGGCGGCAGTTGCTCGCTTTTTTCATAACTGGCGTAGTTCACCAGGGCCGCGAACAAGGCCGTGCGTTCGCGCCGTGCCAGGTCTACAACGGCACGGCGCACTGCCATGATCCGCTGGGCGGGGGTGGCATCGGCTTGCTCCGTCAGGCCCAGTTGCGAGGTGTCGGGCTGTAGGCTGATGACCAGGTCCAGCAGGGGGGCGGCGCGGTAGCGCGGCTGACCGCGATGACGTTCGGCCTGGTAACTGCCGTCTTCGTTGCGCACGATTGTCAGGGTCGTCAGCCCAGGCACCCGCTGTTCAGTCTTGCCAAAGGTTTCGATCACTGAGCGTTGTGGGTCGCTGATGCTCAACAGGACTGCGGCGGGCCACTCGGGCAGTTGGGTCAGCAGGCACAGCACCACGCTATCGCCATAGGGGGGCAAATAACCGGCTTCGTGGAAGTGTTCGATAATCTGCTGGATCACCTGATCGGCCTGCAGGCGCCGCACGCCTTCGATCAGGTTCAGGGGGGGCGGTGCGCCGCGCCAGACATTTTCCAGGATGGCGCGGGAGGTGGCGGTGCTGCGCAGCATCCGTTCCAGGTCGACCGGGGAGATGATCGACGAACCATTGTGCAGCATCTGTTGCAGCAACTGCGTATCCGACAGGTCTTGGGTGTGGTGCAAGTCGAAGGTCCAGGCTTGCAACTGCGGGGCAAACACAATCGCAGGCTTGTAGGCGCTGCGGCTGTTCTTGAGCACGTAGCGCTGATTGTGCTGGTCGTGGATGACCTCGGCCACCAGGGTCTGGCGCTCGTGGTGCAGTTTGACGTACTGCCTGCCTTGTACGGTGAACACGCACAGGGCATCGGCACTTTTACCTTCGAGCAGGTATTGCTGGTCATGGGCGTAGTGGCGGGCGTCGGGTTTCCACAATTCATCCACGCCGTCGGGGCGCGTGACCTTGCGCGGGTTACCCAGCTGTTGCAGGTAGTGGAGCATGCGCTGGCGATGGGCTTTGCCGGCAACGCTGATCAAGCGCCCGCTGACGGCCAGATCGGCGACATCGGTCAGGGTCGAAGCGAAGCCGCTGGCGTCGCCCTTGATGGCTTCATCCAGGCCTGCGCTGACGCTGTAGGTCATGCTGCCGAGCACCGCCAGTTGCATGACCCGATTCATCCCCGTGACCCCACCGGGCAGGGGGGTGAGCAACAGTTGCAGGACTTCGTTGGCGATAGCGGCGGTGGCGTCCTTGAGCGCTTGCCAGTCGGCTTCGGAGCGGGTGTTGGCGAGGGTGTCGATATCGGCCTGGCAGCGCTGGATCTGGCGATAAGTCAGGGCTTGCAGCAGGGTTTCGGTGGGGCCGGTGGCAGGGTCGGTGGCGAAATGAATGTCGTTGAGCGTCTGTTCCGGGAAGGCTTTGTGAAAGCCGTCATACAGAAGCCCGGCCAGCCAGCTCATGCCCTCGGGGCGTGGTTCCTGGGTCAGCAACGGCCGGAACAACGACAGGCCTACCAGCGGTAATTGGCGGGAAAACCAGCCGAGGTCGCCTTGCTGGTGACTGTCGAGCAACTGCTGGCGAAAATCAGCCTCGGCCGAGCGTGCGTCGCGGTGGTAGCGGAACGCGCCGCCGGGGCGAAAGGGGAAATAGGACAGCACCGCGAGGCTGGCCACTCTGATCAGCAGCAACGGAACGGGAATCGCACTCTGCCAGGGCACAAAGGGCACGGCAATCACGGGGGTGACGCCGGAGGTCAGGCTCAGGCTCTCGACGGCCAGGGGCGGCCCATTGCCCTCGATCAACGCCGTGAGGCTGTCGTATACCGCCTGGGTCATGCCGTTGTGGGCACGGTTGCGCCAGGCGTCCAGCGCATCGAACCGCAAGAGTGCCAGCGCCGCCTCGCTCATCAACCGGCGCAGCGTGCCGCTCTCGCCGAGTGTGGCCTTGATCTTTACTTGCAACTGGTGGCCCAGGTCCAGCTCGCGGGCGATGGCGATGAACGCCCGGGCGTTGAGGCTGCGATCGCCATCGGGGCCTACCACGCGGCTGGCGTCCACCAGGCTGTAGCCGGAGTCCTGGCGAATGGCGGAGGTAAAGCCGAAATTCACGCAGGCGGCTTCCCACAAGGTCATGCTCTTGACGTGTTCGATTTCGCGCAGATTGCTATCGGAGCGGCGGGGCACGCGGATGTGGCTGCCCGGCTGACGATCCCAGGGCAAGGCTTGCTCGACCTTTTCCAGGTAGGTGGTCTCGAAGCGGTACAACTGCGGGTCGCGTCCGCCGATCCGGTTGCGCAACTGCATCAGGCCGTCTGTCTTGAAGGCCCGGACCACTCGCTCTTTCTCGGTTTCAACCGCCGCCATGGCTGCGAGAGCGTCGCGTTGCAGCTGCAGAAAGCGTTGTTTTTCCTGGGTGTCCAGGCCATCGAGGGCCTGGAGAACGTTGCGCTGGATCAGCTCCAGCGCCTGTTGTTGGGCCCAGGCGGTACTCGATTGCAGATTGCCAGACAGGCCGTTGAGTAATTGATGAGTCGGCATGTGCTCTACCTTTCACGATAAGTGGAAGGTAGATGGAATCAGCCCGCACCCAGGCTCGGGGGCTAACTATTTAAGGGGCGCTCATCACTGCGCCGGGCCTGGTCCAGTTGCTTGTTGAACTCCAGCCATGCCGCCAGCCCAGCCATCAACGCCAGGCCCAGCAGTGCACTGAATATCTGCATCGGCCAGGCGTCGTCGACCTGGGCGTTGAGCATATCCGCCAGCGGCGCCAGTAAGACCCCCAGGCAGAACACTTCCAGGGAATAGCGCCCCATGCGGCAGCTTTGTTGCGCCAGCCAGTTTTGTGTCCAGGCGCGGCCAGGCAGCAGCTTGGCGGTGACATAGGCCAGGGCGAGGAAGTGCAGCAGGCGCACCGGCGACAGATCGGTCTTGCTGATCGGGTACAGCAGGTTGCTCAAGGCGGCGGGCATCAGCTCATCGTGGATCTCGGGCCAGCGCCAGGACACGGTAATCACGCCGGCCAGCAGTGTGTAGGTGGCGGCGGCAAGAAACAGCGGTTGTCGCTGCAACGGCCGGGTCTCAGGTGCATGGGGCTGCCCGGCGCGGATTGCCGCCGCGCCGCCGAGCACGAACAACAACTGCCAGGTCACCGGGTTGAAGTACCACACGCCATCGGCAATCGCCGCCAGGTTCCAGCCCAACTTGGGCGCCAGCAGGTACACCACCAGCGACACCGCCACCACCGCCAGGGGCGCGCGCACCAGTACCGGCAGCACCAGCGGCAAACCGAGCAGCAACACGATGTACAGCGGCAGCGGGTCCATCAGGTTGGGCTTGAAGCGCAGCAGCAATTCATCGGTCAGGGCTTGCTGCGGGTTGGTGATGAAGTGCGTGAGGCCCATTTCCTGGACCAGGTCGCGGGTCTCTACCTTGCTGTTGGCGAAGAAGACGATGCCCATCAGCATCGCCAGCAAGAAAATATGCACCACATACAACACCCAGGTACGGCGCAGGATTTTCAGGCTGACCATCCAAAAACCTTCGCGCTGCAACACTTTGCTGTAGGCCAGTATCGAGGCGTAGCCAGCGAGGAACACGAAGACCTCGGCGGCATCGCTGAAGCCGAAGTTACGCAGGGTGATCTGACCAAGGGGGTTGTGAGGCACGTGATCCCAAAAAATGAAAATCAACGCCAGGCCTCGAAAAAAGTCGATGCGCGGGTCGCGTCCGTTAAGCATGGCTGCGGGCTCTTGAACAGTGGGTTAAATAGTGACCCGTGAGTATCGGCAATGGTCCTGCCGCGCGTCGGGCGGGCGCAGGTTGGCGGTATTTGTAAGCAATTGCAAAGGATGGGTATTACTGAATGTCTCAATTTCGGGATGGGATTATACCGTCGGTCGTATAACCGTCCCCACCTGTTATTTCTGACAGTAGACGAGGTTTTTTCGGCATGGCTTGCTTGCCCATCGACGGCGATGGGCAACGAGGCGCGATGGTGGCATGGGCAGACTATGGATGGGGTTCTCCACCTACACGGTGATCGGCATCGCCAATACGGTGATCCACTGGCAGCTGTTTTTCGTGCTCCGGGCCGCCTTTGATCTGAGCCAGGCCTTCAGCAATTTCCTGGCCTTTTGCGTGGCGGCGACCTTTTCGTTTTTTGTGAATGCCACTTTCACCTTTGGTATGGCGGCTTCGCTGGGCCGCTACCTGCTGTTCATCTTCTGCCTGGGCAGTTTGAGCCTGGCGGTGGGGTGGCTGGCGGATCGCTGGCGCTTGCCCGGGCTGGTCACCGTGGTGGTGTTTTCCCTGGTCAGCCTGGTGTGCGGTTTCCTGCTATCGAAGTACTGGGTGTTCCGCAGGTCCGCCCCATGAGGCTCTCGCTGATCGTGCCGTTGTTCAATGAGGAGCAGGCGACACACCTGTTTTACCGGGCCGTACGCCAGGAGCCGTCGTTGCAGGATCACGAAGTCGAGATCGTGTTTATCAATGACGGCAGCACCGACCGCACGGCTGATATCGCCAGGGATATCGCGTTGGCCGATAGCGATGTGGTGTTGATCAACTTTTCCCGCAATTTTGGCAAGGAACCGGCACTGTTTGCCGGCCTGGAGTACGCCAGCGGTGAGGCGGTGGTGCCCATGGACGTCGACTTGCAAGACCCGATTGAAGTGGTCGCGCGCCTGATCGAGAAATGGAAGGAGGGCGCCGATGTGGTCCTGGCCAAGCGTCGTGATCGCTCCAGCGATGGCTACCTCAAACGCCACAGTGCCTCGATGTTCTATCACCTGCTCAATCGCATCGCCTACACCCATATCGAAGAAAACGTCGGCGACTTCCGCCTGATGGACCGCAAGGTGGTGGACGTGATCAAGGCGTTGCCGGAGCAGCAACTGTTCATGAAGGGCGTACTGTCCTGGGCCGGGTTCACCGTGGCTATCGTCGAATATGACCGGGTTTGCCGGGTGGTCGGCCACAGCAAGTTCAATGCCTGGAAACTGTGGAACCTGGCGCTGGAGGGCATCACTTCGTTCAGCACCTTGCCCTTGCGGTTATGGAGTTACATCGGTGCCGGTATTTCGTTATTGGCGCTGGGGTACGCGGGGTATCTGATCATCGCCAAATTACTGTTTGGCAATGAGGTGCCGGGGTATCCGTCGCTGATGACGGCGATTCTTTTTTTAGGCGGTGTGCAACTGATCGGGATTGGCATATTGGGGGAATATGTGGGGCGGATCTATATGGAAGCCAAGCATAGGCCGCGGTATGTAGTCGCCAATGTAGTGAAGAACCAGGAGACGCCAGATGAGTCAATTTGACGGGGTGGCTATGGGCGGTGTTGATAACTCGAAGCGAACAAAAATTGATATTTCCCTGGCTCTTATAGCGTTCTATTTTTTTGTGTTGTTGGTTTCAGTGGGGGTGCGGTTTGCCGAGTTGACTGAAACAGGTATATGGCTTGATGAGGCTTTTAGCCTGCTGCTGAGTATGAAGCCGCCTTCTGAAATTCTGTCTCATACGGCCCGTGATGTTCATCCGCCACTGTACTATCTGATGTTGCATGAGTGGATCAAGGTGTTCGGTAATGGCGCTTTTGCCGCCCGCAGTCTGAGTGTGTTTTTTGGGGTTGTTTCGGTGGCGCTGGGGATCTGGTTGTCGCACCTGTTGCTCCCTCGACGTGCGGCAATGCTGGCAAGCATATTATTGGCGATCTTTCCGGCGGCCGTTCGCTACAGCCAGGAAGTCCGTATGTACTCGTTCCTGGGGGCTTTGATGCTGGGCGCGACGATTGCATTTATCTACTGGCTTGACCGTCCGCAGAGTAAAGTTCCGCTCGCCCTGTACATCCTGCTGATGGTGGCAGGGCTTTATACGCACTATTTCGCGGCTTTATGCCTATTGTCCCATTGGGCCTATATTTCGCTTCTGGCAACGTCTCGACAGATAAAATATAAGTACCTGTGGAGTCGTAGTTGGTGGCTGGCCAATGGTTTGATTGTGATTTGTTTTTTACCCTGGTTGCCCAGCCTGCTAAATCAATTGACGTATTCGAGGTTGGACTGGATCGCCAAGCCGGGTATTAAGGAATTGGTCGAACTGACTTGGTTTTTTCTGAATTTCAGTGAAGGTCAGCAGGTGCCTGTCTGGGGGGTTTATGGCCTGGCCTTGGTGGTGTGGATAGCGTCCGTATTTATTTGTCTGTGGGATGCAAGTGATCGAAAAAATAATGCACTTCTTGTTGTGTATGTATGGTGCCCGATAGCGGCGATCATGCTGGTGTCATTGTTTTGGCCGCTGCTGTATCCACGTTATTTTTTATTTGCCGGGCTGGCGTTGCCTCTCGTCATTGCAATGGCACTGGAGGGCGTGTCGACACGAAGTAAGTCGGCGTTCGTCATCGGTTTGTCAGCGGTTATTCTGCTTGAGTTGAATGGTTTGTGGCATGTGTATAACAAGACGTGTACGTGGTGTTATGAAAACAATCAGTTGGGCGCGCTGGCCGATTATGTTGACCACACCTCGCAGCCGGGAGACGGGGTGTTGGTGCTGGAGCCTTTCATGCACTTGTCCATGATCTATTACCTCAAGAACGAACGCCCTGCGATGCAGTACACACCAATAAACGCGGATGGCACATCAGGGCGTCCCAACGGGTATCAGATTTCCACACTGATTCAAGACAAGGCCGATCAGATCTATGTCGATGACCTGGAATCGCTCACAACGGCCTCAGGCCGACTTTGGCTGATTGATGCCCAGGACCGTGGCACCCTCACGCGAAAGCTTCCTGCCCATTGGCAGTTGCTTGGCACCTATAGGGTAGGTAAGGAAAAAGCCCAGCTTATGGCTATTTGCCTGTTGGCGAGTGGCTGCCAGAAACCGCCTCTTCAATGACGGATTAAAACCCATCCATCAACAACACCCGGCAAGGCTTGGCCTGATACGCGTTGATCTGCGGCACCAGCCGGGTGAAGTGTTCGGTCTGGCAGTGGGCATCCAGCGCGGCCTGGTCGGGCCATTGCTCGATAAACACAAAGTGCCCCGGGTCTTTCTGGTCGACGAACAAGTCGTAGGCGATGCACAGCGGTTCCTGGCGGGTTTTTTCCACCAGTTCGGCGTACCAGGGGCGCACGGTTTCCAGGTGTTCGGGTTTGATAAAGTCTTCGGCGATCACTTTCAACACAACAGTTGTCCTTTAAGCCGCTTCTACTTCATGGGGCTCGAAACTGTCGGCCCGCGCCATTTGCCACATCCGCGAATAAAACTCGCCGTTCACTTCACCGGTCAGCAGTTCCCCTGGCTTGAGGAACACATGCAACTGCGAGAACAGCTTGATCTCGGTGGCCGACATGCGCCGTACCAGGTGTTTGGCCGACAACTGCGAAGGGTGATCCAGGCCGGCCGCCGCGAGCATTTCCGCGAGGGCCTTGAGGGTGTTGCGGTGGAAGTTGAACACGCGCTGGGCCTTGTCCGGTACCACCAGTGCGCGCTGGCGCAACGGGTCCTGGGTGGCCACGCCGGTCGGGCATTTGTTGGTGTGGCAGCTCTGCGACTGGATGCAGCCGATGGCGAACATAAAGCCCCGGGCCGAGTTGGCCCAGTCGGCGCCGATGGCCAGGACGCTGGCGATATCGAAGGCGCTGACGATCTTGCCGCTGGCGCCCAGTTTGATTTTGTCCCGCAGGTTCAGGCCCACCAGGGTGTTGTGCACAAACAACAGGCCTTCACGCAGGGGCACGCCGATATGGTCGGTGAACTCCACGGGGGCGGCGCCGGTGCCGCCTTCCTTGCCGTCGACCACGATAAAGTCCGGCAGGATCCCGGTCTCGAGCATGGCCTTGGCGATGCCCATGAACTCCCACGGGTGGCCCAGGCAGAATTTGAAGCCCACGGGTTTGCCGCCGGACAATTCACGCAACTGGGCAATAAAGTGCATCAGCTCAATCGGCGTGGAGAAGGCACTGTGGCGTGACGGCGAGATGCAGTCTTCGCCCATCATGATGCCACGGGTCTCGGCGATTTCCTTCGTCACCTTGTGCTTGGGCAGAATCCCGCCATGGCCGGGCTTGGCGCCCTGGCTCATCTTGATTTCGATCATCCGTACCTGCGGGTTTTGCGCCTGCACGGCAAAGCGTTCGGGGTCAAAACGGCCGTCGCTGGTGCGGCAGCCGAAGTAGCCGCTGCCCAGCTCCCAAGTCAGGTCGCCGCCGTTTTCCCGGTGGTAGGCGCTGATGCTGCCTTCTCCGGTGTCGTGGGCGAAGTTGCCGAGCTTGGCGCCCTGGTTGAGGGCGCGGATGGCGTTGGCGCTCAACGAGCCAAAGCTCATGGCCGAGATATTGAACACCGACGCCGAGTACGGCTGGGTGCACTGCGGGCCGCCGACCACCACGCGAAAGGCGCTGGGGTCGCTCAACGGGGCCGGGCGCATGGAGTGGCCGATAAATTCGAAACCGGACTGGTACACGTCGATCAGGGTGCCGAAGGGTTTGTCGGCGCTTTCATTCTTGGCCCGCGAATACACCAGCGAACGCTGGGCCCGGGAGAAGGGCAGGGCGTCGCTGTCGGACTCCAGCAGGTACTGGCGGATTTCCGGGCGAATGCCTTCCACCAGGTAGCGGATATTGCCCAGGATCGGGTAGTTGCGGCGCACCGCGTGGGGGCTTTGCAGCAGGTCGAACACGCCGATCAGGCTGAGCACGCCGGTCACCAGGGTCATCGGCCAGAGCCATTCGTGTTGGATAAAGGGGAGGCTGGCGAGGGTGAAAATGACACACACGGCAAAGAATGCATAACGGCTAAGCAACGACAGGCTCATACGGTTTCCTTGGGTTCGGACGCTCTATGACCTGTAGGAGCCTGCTCCTACAAGGTTCTATTCTTTATGCGGGTTCACGGTTCAACACGGGGCCCAGCTTACGGTCGAGTTCCTTGCCGGGGCAACCGCAGAGAACCCAAGCCTCTCTTGGTATTGCAATACGTTCTCGTTTGGGTGCATTATTTACGTTACTGTATAACGTATTAATCCTGCCCAGATGCCCCGGAGGCCCTATGAAAGCTGGTATTCACCCCGACTACCGCACCGTGCTGTTCCACGATACTGCCGCCGATGTGTTTTTCCTGATCGGCTCCACGGTCGACACGGATCGCACCCACCAACACACCGATGGCAACACTTACCCTTACATGGCCCTCGACGTGTCCAGCGCGTCCCACCCGATCTACACCGGCCAGCAGCGCAAGACTCAGGTCGAAGGGCGGATTGCCGGGTTCAACAAGCGGTTTGCCTCGTTTGGCTCCAGCCCCAAGCCAACTGAAGCCTGAACATCAGAGGCGTCACGCCGCTGTCTGCCGGATCGGCAGCACCACCCGAAAGGTGGTGCCCCTGCCGACTTCACTGCTCACCGAGATATCCCCGTGGTGTTTCTTGACGATGCCATAGGACAGCGACAGCCCCAGGCCCGTGCCTTCGCCCACCGGCTTGGTGGTGAAAAACGGGTCGAAGATTTTCTGCAGGCTATGGGGCGCAATCCCGCAGCCGTTATCCGCCACCTCCAGCCACACCCGATCGCCCTCGACCCCATTGCTGAGGGTGATCGTGCCGCGTTCCGGGCCCATGGCCTGGGCTGCGTTGATCACCAGGTTCATCACCACCTGGTTGATTTGTGAGGCCAGGCATTCAATCTCGGGCAGGGGCTGGTAGTGCTTGATCACGTCCGCCTTGTGCTTGAGTTCACTGGCCACGATGTTCAGGGTCGAGTCGATCCCTTGCTGCAGGTTCGCCCATTGCCATTGCTCGTCGTTATCGACCCGGGAGAAGTTCTTCAGGTCTTTGACGATCTGCGTCACACGGCCGATGCCGTCCTTGGATTCGCGGATCAGGATCGGGATGTCCTCCTTGAGGAAGTCCAGGTCCAACTCGTTGCGCAAGGCGCTCAGTTGTTCAAGGCAGTCACCGGGCGCCAAGGCTGCCTCAGCCTGTTGATAGGCGTCGATCATGCGCTGCAATTGTTTGAAGTCACTCTCCAGCGTGCCAAGGTTGGAGGTGACGAAGCCCACGGGGTTATTGATTTCGTGCGCCACCCCGGCGGCCATCTGCCCCAGGGAGGCCAGTTTCTCCGATTGGATCAACTGGCTTTGTAGCTGCTTGCGTTCGTCGATTTCCTGCTGCAAGGCCTGGCTGGCGAGGGTCAGTGCCTCGGTGCGTTGTTCTACCAACTGCTCCAGGTGCCCGGTCTTCAGGCGAGCGCGACGGGCCATGTCCCATTTGGCCGCCAGGGTATTGGCCATCTGTTGGACTTCGATATTGTCGAAGGGCTTTTTCAGGATCAGCAGCCGGTCGTGGGCCTTGAGACGCGACAGCAACTCTTCCCAGGAGTAATCCGAGTAGGCGGTACACACCACCACTTGCAGGTCCGGGTCGACCTTCCAGAGTTCTTCCATGGTCTGTGCGCCGTCCCAGCCCTGGGGCATGCGCATGTCGACAAAGGCCAGGGCGTAGGGGCGTGCTTGTTGCATGGCGGTACACAGTAGTTGCAGGCCCTCCTGGCCGCCATAGGCCGAGTCAAGTTCAAACGGTGGGGCCTGGGGTTTGGCGGCCTCGCCAAACAGTGCGCTTTCCATTTCGTCCAGTGCCGCGTTCTGTTCCATAGGCGGCATGAGGATCTTGCGAAAGTCTTCGTGGATCGACGGGGTGTCGTCAATCAGCAGGATGCGCCGGTTCGGGGGTTGATTCATGGTCAGGTCTCGGCACGCTCAAGAGGGATTTGCAGGGTAAACACGGCCCCCAGGCCGGGCCCATCGCTGTGTGCGGTCAGGTGACCATTCATTTCGATGGCGGCCAGGGCACAGCTGTGCAGGCCGAAGCCGTGGCCTTCCTTGCGGGTGGTAAAACCATGGGTAAAGATCCGCGTCATGTTCTCTGCGGGGATGCCTTCGCCTTCGTCCTTGACGCTGATCTGCAGGGTGTCGCCCTCCACGGCCTGGACCGTCAGGGTTATCTGGCGTGGCCGGTCGCTGAGGTTGGACATGGCGTACTTGGCGTTGCTGATCAGGTTCACCAGAATCAACAGCAACCGGTGTTTGTCGGCCATGACCTCGGGGACCGGCTGATAGTCCTTGACCACGGTGACATGGTGGCGACTCAAGGCCCCGGAATTCATGCGCAGCGCGTCTTCGACCAGGGCGCTGATATGGACCGGTTCCAGCAGCTTGGAGGCGCCAGCATAGGACTGCTGGGTGGAGACGATGTCCTTGATGTGGTCGACGCTCTTGGTCAACTGCACCAGTTCATCGGCCATGCCTTGCTGCTCGATGGCAATCGCGTCCACCAGTTGATTGAGGTATCCCGGCAACATTTTGCCCTTGTCATCCTCCGTCAGGAAGGTGCCCAGGTCATGGGGATGCTCGTTGATCAACTGCATGGCCTTGCCCAGCCCCAGGGCCTTGCTGGCCCGCAGCTTACGGGTGACCAGGTCGGCGGACACATTCACGCTGTTGAGCACGTTGCCGACGTTGTGCAGCACATTCGTGGCGATTTCCGCCATGCCGGCCTGGCGGGCGCTGTCGAGCAGCTCGCTCTGGGCGTCCTTGAGTTCCCGGGTGCGTTCCTCGACCCGTTGTTCGAGGCTTTCGTTGGCGGCCTGCAGGGCGCGGTTGACCCGGTTGATCTCGGCGAAGCTGCGTAACAGGCGAACAGCCAGGTACACCAGTACCAGCATCAATAACGTCGAAAACACCAGCAGGTAACGGTGGTACTTCTGCTCGGTCAGTTCGGCGACCCGTTGATCCTGGTCGAGTTGGTTGGTCATGACGTCCAAGTGCTCGGACAGCGGGATTGCGGCGATGCGCTCAAGCAAACTGTTGACCACCGGTTGCTCACGCAGAATCAGGGCAATGTGCTTGCTGAGAAGCTCGATAGGGCTCTGGAAATCCCCAGGCAGGTGTTCTTTGTTGATCGCCAGTTTGTTCAACCCGACAAGAATCTCTGCGGCCTTGTCATTATTGGCAACCAGCGCGAACTCAAGACTGCTGAGCAACAAGTCGTAGGTGTCGCTGGTAACGTCTTGCAACTGCAGGCGGCTGTTGTCGTCCAGCAGTCCGAACTGCGCCTGGATATCGTCCTCGGCGGTCGGCAGGAAGGCCAGGGAGTTGCGCAGCAAGGCGTTATGGGATTTGAACTGGTCCACCAGCCGCGCTTTTTCCTCGACCGCCGCTCGATAGTTGTTCTGTTCCCATTGCCATTTGGTTGGATCGGCATGCTGGTGCAGGTGCTCGCGCGCCTCCAGCTCGGCCCAGAGGCTGTTCATCTCGTTGAGGGGCGCGACCAGCGGGTCGTAGTTGTGGGTCAGGGCGATCCGCGCCTTGAGCACCTCGCTGTCCCATTGCGCGTTCAATTGCTTGATATGGCGGATCAGGTCCCGGGACGGGGTGTAGTTGCTGCTCTGGTCGGTGGAAGACTTGATGTACAAAAAAACCAGGATCGAGGCCAGCACTAAGGTGACGAAACCGAGCAGGGCCAGGCTGGCGCGGCGAGTCAGCTTCATAGCGGCTTGCCCTCCCACTCGCCGGTCAGTGTCTTGAGGAACAGCGCAATCCGGGCCTTGTCATCCGCCGACGGCGTGCGTCCCAACTGGTACTTGAACATCACGTCGATCGCCTCGTCCAGGGTCTTGGCCGAGGCGTCGTGAAAGTACGGGGCGGTGACGGCGACGTTACGCAGGCTGGGCACTTTGAACACATGGCGGTCTTCCTCATCCAGGGTGACCAGGTAGCGCCCCAGGTCCGCGTCCACCGGGTTGCCGCGGTCCTTGAAGTAGTCACCCAGCACGCCGAACTTTTGGTACATGTTGCCCCCGATGTTGACCCCTTGATGACAGGCAATACAACCGTACTCCTTGAAGCGCAGGTAGCCCTGTTTTTCGTCATAGCTGAGGATGTCGGTGTTGCCCAGCAGGTACTGGTCGAAGCGTGAATTGGGCGCGAGCAGGGTGCGCTCGTACGTGGCCAGGGCATTCTGCACGTTGGCCGCCGTGACGCCATCGGGGTACGCCTGGGTGAATGCGCGTTGATATTCAGGCGCAGCGGACAGCGTCGCGACCACGGTTGGCCAGGTGTTACCCATTTCCACGGGGCTGGTCACCACTTGTTCGATCTGTGCCTCCAGGGTGTCTGCCCGGGCGTTCCAAAACTGTTTGAAGTTCAGGCTGGCGTTGAACACCGTGGGCGTGTTGAGGGCCACGGGCTTGCCGTCGAAGCCCAGGGAGAAGGGTTTGTCATCCGCGCCGCCTTTGTCCAGGCGATGGCAACTGGCGCACGACAGGGTGTTATTGATCGAAAGACGCGTTTCATTGAACAGCCGACGCCCCAACTCGACACGGGCGGCATCCAGCACCGGCGTTCCAGGCAGCGGTTTGAGCGCCTCATCGAGTGGCGCTGCGAGTGCCGTTGAGCCGCCCAGCCATACGCCGAATACCAGGCTTATGACCCATGCCGACGGGTAACGCGGTGATGTATTGCTCAACTTCAATTCCTTGTGAGCAGAGAATCATTGATCCGGCATCAGATGATGTGGGCCGGTTTGCAGCAGCCGGGCAAAATCCTCGGCCGCCACGGCTTTGCTGAACAGATAGCCCTGGCCCTCCTCGCAGTGCCGGGCCTTGAGGAACTCCAGTTGTTCGACGGTCTCCACGCCCTCGGCAATGATATTGAGGTCCAGGCTCTTGCCCAGGCTGATAATGGCACTGATCAATTGCATGTCCTGGGTGTTCTCGCCCAGGCCACGAACAAACGACTGGTCGATTTTTAGCACATCGACGGGAAAGCGCCGCAGGTAACTGAGGCTGGAGTAGCCGGTGCCGAAGTCATCAATGGCCAGCCGCACCCCCATTTTTTTGATCTCGTGCAGGATGGCAATAGTGTCCTCGACGTTTTGCATCAATACACTTTCGGTAATCTCCAGCTCCAGCAGGGCGGGCGCCAACCCTGTCTGCTCGAGTATGGTCGCAAGGTTGCTGACAAAGTCGCGCTGACGGAAGTCGATAGCCGAGATGTTCACCGAGACACAAATGGGCGCCAAGCCCTGGGCTTGCCAGCGTTGCGCCTGTTCGCAAGCCTGGCGCAAGACCCACTGGCTCAAGGGCACGATCAGGCCGCTGTCTTCGGCCATCGGGATGAAGTCCGATGGGTAGACCCAGCCATGAGCCGGTTGAAACCAGCGAATCAACGCTTCGGCGCCGACAATCCGCCCACTCTTCAAGTCCAGCTTCGGCTGATAGTGCAAGACGAACTCATCGCGCTCCAGGGCCAGGCGGATAGCGGCCTCCAGGGTCTGCTGCTGGCGCGCGATGAGGTTCATGTCTTCGATAAAAAAGCTGAAGTTGTCCGGCCCCTGTTCCTTGACGTTACGCATGGCGGTTTCCGCCTTCTTGATCAGCTCCACGGCGTTGAAACTGTCATTGGGGTAAATGCTGATGCCAAGGCTGGCAGTGACACGCAGGTCATGGCCCGCCACATGGCGGGTGCGGCCCAGAGCCTTGAGGACCTTCTCGGCAATGCTTTTGGTTTGCTGGGGGTGATGAATGTCGTTGAGGATCATCACGAACTCGTCGGCGCCATAGCGGAACACCGAGTCGGATTTGCGGACCGTTGCCGCCAGGTCCTCGCCGACCTGTTGCAACACTTGATCGCCCACGGGGTGGCCCAGGGCGTTGTTGATACGCTTGAAGCGGTCCAGGCCAATAAACATCACGGCCAGTTGAGTATCGTGGCGCCGGCCCAGGGCAATGGCCTGCGTCAGTCGGTCGCCGAGCAACGTGCTGTTGGGCAGGCCGGTGAGGGCATCGTATTGCAGCAGGTGCGAGACCTTGAGCAGTTCCTGGACCCGTTCTTCGATCGTGCGCTCCAGGTTCGACACCTTGAGCAGCGCATCCTGTGCCAACTGCCATTTCCAGGTCAGGGCACTGGCCATCTGACGGATTTCCAGATGGTCGAAGGGTTTTTTCAGGATCAGCAACTGATCGCTGAACTTCAGGCGCGCTTCAATCGCTTCGAAGGAGTAGTCGGAATAGGCGGTACACAGGGCGATTTGCAGGTTGGAGTCGATGTTCCACAGCTGCTCGATGGTCTCCAGGCCATCCCACCCCGGCGGCATGCGCATGTCGATGAACGCCAGGGCGTATGGCGCGCCATCAGCCAGCGCCTGGCTCACCAACGCCAGGGCTTCCTGGCCCTGGTAGGCGGAGTCCAGGGTGTAGCGCTGGTGAACCGCGGGTGCCGTACCGAACAGGCTTTGCTCGATACTTTCCAGCGTCTGGTCAGCGATGGCCTCGGCACAGAGGATTTTGCGGAAGTCCTGATGGATAGAGGCCGTATCGTCAACGATCAGAATGCGTCGGTTTGCATGTTTAGGGCGCTGGCTCATGACCCGGACCCATCGGCATGCAACAACATGGAGGGGTGCATAAGGATTCCTTTCCGCAACGGGTGAGAGGAGTGAGTCAATTGCTGACTCTATGTACAAGCGTAGTCGGCTCCCTTGAATTAGTCGGCCAGTTGGCGTCAAATCAACGGCAGCTCACCCTTTGACGTAGAGCGCTGATTGCCTGGGCAAGCACCGCGCAGTCAACGGCAGGTGCAAGGGTTAAATCTAGTTCAAGTTTGAGTAGGTGTCGCCATGGATGAGCAACTCGCTACAACTTCTCCCTACAGGCCCACGGTTTTGCTGGTCGATGATGAAGAGTCGATCCTCAACAGCCTGCGCCGCCTGCTGCGCGGTCAGCCTTATGACGTCTTATTGGCCGGCAGCGGTGCCCAGGCGCTGGAAATCATGGCGGCCCAACCCGTGGACCTGGTCATGACCGATGCCCGGATGCCGGCCATGGACGGGGCGACGTTGCTGGCCGAAACCCATCGCCTGTACCCGGCGACATCGCGCATCCTGCTGACGGGCTACGCCGACCTGACGATGATCATCAAGGCCATCAACGAGGGGCAGATCCACCGCTATATCAGCAAGCCGTGGAACGATGATGAACTGCTCCTGATCCTGCGCCAGTCCCTGGAGCATCAGTTTTCCGATCGCGAAAGGCTGCGCCTGGAGCAACTGACCCGCGAACAGAACGATCAACTCAAGGCGCTCAATGCCACCCTGGAAAAGCGCGTCCTCTCGCGCACCAGCGAGCTGCAACAGACCGCCGACATGCTTGACCTGGCCTACGATGAGCTCAAACGCAGCTACGTGACCGGCACCGAAGTCTTTTCCCTGCTGGCCAACCTGCGCCTGCCCAAGGAAAAACAGACCAACCGCCCATTGATCGAGCTGATCCGGGTGTACTGCCGAGCCCAGTCGATGGATGAGTCCAGTGTGCGCGACCTGACCATGGCTGCGGCGCTGTACAACGTCGGCAAGTTGAGCTGGACCGACAGGATGATGATCGCTCCCGCCGACCTGTTGCACAGTACTGACCGCGAGCTGTATCGCACCTACCCGACCCAAAGCGAATCGCTGCTGATGACCCTGGAGCCGATGAAGGATGCGGCGCGCATCATCCGCCATCACCAGGAACGCTGGGACGGCAGTGGTTTCCCCGACCACCTCAAGGGCGATGGGATTCCGTTTGGCTCGCGTTTGCTGAAGTTGGCGGTGGACTTTATCGAATTGCAGCGCGGCTTGATTCTGGAGCGGCAGATGAACAGCGACGAAGCGTTGCTGTACATCCGCAAATACGCCGGGCGCCTGTATGACCCGGATATGGTGGAAGACTTCGTCCAGGCCTGTGCGGCCTTCCTCAGCGACGTGACCCTGGGCGACCCGACGGTCAAGGTGCTCGGCACGCGGGAATTGGCCGAAGGCATGATCCTGGCGCGCAATCTCAATGCCGACAACGGCATGCTGCTGCTCAACGCTGGCAAGGTGCTGAACCTGCCGCTGGTGGACAAGCTGATCGCCTTTGAGGCGATGGAAGGCGCCAAGTACAGCGTGTTCATCAAGGAGCCTGACGAACCGCTCCCTGCTCAATAAAAAATCACACAACCTGTGGCAAGGGGGCAACCAGCCTTGTTGTGGCGAGCGGGCTTGCCCGCGCTGGGCTGCGAAGCAGCCCTAATCAGGCCACCGTGTTTTCTCAGTTGGAGCTCGGTGGGTGGTCTGGGGCGGCTTCGCCGCCCAGCGCGGGCAAGCCCGCTCGCCACAACAAACCCGTCATCACAAAAAAACGGCCACAAAGCTGGCAGCGCAGCGCAGGGTCGTGTGATCCTTTGCGGCCTTTACTCCAAGGCGTTTATTTCATGTCCCAGACCATCCGTATCGCCGCCGCCCTGTTGATCGGCAGCGACGGCCAGACCCTGCTGGTGCGCAAGCGCGGCACCCAGGCGTTCATGCAGCCGGGCGGCAAGATCGACGCGGGCGAACAACCGGTGCAGGCCCTGGCGCGTGAGCTGTACGAAGAGCTGGGGTTGCGTATCGACTCGGCCCAGGCACACTACCTGGGCCACTTCTCGGCGCCGGCGGCCAACGAGCCGGGGTTTACCGTGGCGGCCGAGCTCTTTGAAGTGCGTATCGACGTGGCGGTAACGCCCGCTGCCGAGATCGAAGAAGTGCGCTGGATCGACCCGGCCGGCGACGGCGGCCTGCAGCTGGCGCCCTTGACACGTGACTTGATCCTGCCGTTTTATCGCGCATCGCTGACCACTACTGCCTGAACTGTCGGGCGCAAAGGACTGAGCCGTGATCCCCCTCAATGAACTGCTGATTTTTGCCGCCGCCTCGCTGCTGCTGGTACTCACGCCCGGGCCGAACATGATCTACCTGATCTCCCGCTCGATCTGCCAGGGCCGCAGGGCCGGGGTCACGTCGTTATTGGGGGTGGTCGCAGGTTTTTTTGTGCACCTGTTCGCCGCGGCTGCTGGGTTGACCGCAGTGTTTCTCACGGTGCCGGTGGCCTATGAAGTGCTGAAATGGGCCGGCGCGCTATACCTGCTATGGCTGGCCTGGCAAGCAGTGAGACCGGGCGCCCGTTCGCCGTTCGAGGCCCAGCAACTGCCCGCCGACTCGCCGCGCAAGCTGGTGACCATGGGCTTTCTGACCAGTGCCCTGAACCCGAAAATCGCGGTGTTCTACCTGTCGGTATTCCCGCAGTTCATCACCCCGGAGCACGGTTCGGTCTTCACCCAGAGCCTGATGCTGGGCTTTACCCAGATCAGCGTCAGCTTTGTGGTCAACCTGCTGATCTCGCTGTGCGCCGCGAGCATCGCCGCCTGGTTTATCCACAACCCCACGTGGCTGGCGGTGCAGCGTTATTTCATGGGGTTTGTGCTGGCCGCCCTGGCGGTGCGCCTGATGCTGGAGCAACGGCGCAGCGCGTGAGCAATCAACGGACTGCGCTGACCCCATCCAGGGTCGAAAACGAGGTGTCCTTGGCCGTCAGCAAAAAGTCGCGCATGTACGGCGCATCCAGCATATCCGCGCGGATCCCGGCGTACAGCGTGGCAAACAGACCCCTCTCGCCCAACCGCTTGGCCTTCACATAACCCCGCGAGCTGTACTCGTGCAGCGCCCAGTGGGGCATGCCACACACGCCGCGTCCGCTGGCCACCAACTGCATCATCATCACCGTCAGCTCCGAGGTACGGACCTGGGCCGGCTCGACGTCGGCCGGCTCCAGGAAACGGGTGAAGATGTCCAGGCGGTCGCGCTCTACCGGGTAGGTGATCAGGGTTTCGCTGAGCAGATCCTCGGGCACGATGTACGGCTTATTGGCCAGGGCATGCTGGTTGGCCACGGCGAGCATCGCTTCGTAGGTGAACAACGGCACATAGGTGATGCCCGCCAGCTCCAGCGGGTCGGAGGTCACTACCAGGTCCAGGTCGCCACGGGCCAGGGCTGGCAGCGGGGCGAAGGCAAAGCCGGAAGCCAGGTCCAGCTCGACTTCCGGCCAGGCATCGCGGAACTGGTCGATGGTCGGCATCAGCCACTGGAAGCAGCTGTGGCACTCGATCGCCATATGCAGGCGCCCGGCGGTGCCGCCGGCCAGGCGTGCGATATCCCGTTCGGCACCGCGCAGCAGCGGCAGGGTGGCGTCCGCCAGTTGCAGCAGGCGCAGGCCGGCGCTGGTGAAGCGTACCGGTTTGGTCTTGCGCACAAACAGCGGCATGCCCATGCGCTCTTCCAGCTCTTTGAACTGGTGGGACAGTGCCGACTGGGTCAGGTGCAGGCGCTCGGCGGCTTCCACCAGGCTGTCGGCTTCGCGCAAGGCGTGCAGGGTCTTGAGATGACGGATTTCGAGCACGGGCTCTCCATGAAGATAATTTGTGACAAGTTCGGATAGCGTGAGTTTGTCTCATGTTGCCAATTCTGTCGACCATGACCGCTGGGCACTCTTCATCAAACTGTCACGTAACTGTGGCAGCGCGCTTGAACAAACTTCATCAGACTCGCGCTCTACTGGGGTTCTGCGTTTCGGTGTTTTTCATGCGCGTGTTGCTTTTACTGGCCGCCTTATTGTTCGGCCTGCCGTCTTTTGCGGCTTCTCGATGTGATGTCAATGTCCCGACTGAGCGGGTCGACCTGGAGCAGGTGAGCCTGGCGTACCAGAGCATCGGCCGTGCTTCCGACCCAGCGTTGCTGCTGGTGATGGGCCTGGGCGGGCAGTTGATCCACTGGCCGGACGAAGTGGTGGTCGCCTTGTGCCAACAAGGTTTTCGGGTGATCCGCTACGACAACCGTGACGTTGGCCTGTCCACCTGGCGCCAGGCCCCGGCCAGCGCCAACCTGACCTTTGAAGTGCTGCGCTACAAACTCGGCCTGCCGGTGGCTGCGCCCTACACCCTGACCGATATGGCCGACGACGCCCTGGGGTTGATGGATGCGTTGCAGGTGCGCCAGTTCCATGTACTGGGCGCGAGCATGGGCGGGATGATCGCCCAGCATCTGGCGGCGATGGCGCCGCAGCGCGTAGAAAGCCTGACCCTGATCATGACCAGCTCCGGCGCCGAAGGCCTGCCCGCGCCGAATGCCGCGCTGGTGCAGTTGCTGTCGCGGCGCAGTGCGCCCAACCGTGAAGTGGCCCTGGAGCAGCAGGCCGACTTGCTGGCCGCCCTGGGCAGCCCCCAGGTCGAGGATGACCGCCAGGCGTTGCTGCAGCAGGCGGCGCAGTCTTACGACCGGGCATTCAATCCCGAGGGTGTGAAGCGCCAGATCATGGCCATCCTTGCCGAACCGAGCCGGGTGCCATTGCTCAACCAACTGCGCGTGCCGACCCTGGTGGTGCATGGCACGGCCGACCCGTTGTTGCCGGTGATGCATGGTGTGCACCTGGCGGCGCATATCCAGGGCAGCCAGTTGCGGCTGATCCCGGGTCTGGCCCATCGTTTTCAGGAAGCGTTCAAGGCGCCGTTGCTGGCGGCGGTGTTGCCGTACCTGCAAGCCCACCGCGAAGAGGCGGCGCAGTGGGCGCAGGTTGAGCCCGTGGCCCCCGCCAAGGTTTTATGACGGCCGCGTAGAGGTGTATGGTGCGAACTTTGTGGCGTGTAATGCCTGCGAGGTTGCCTGAATGAGTACTTCCCTGAAAATCGACTTTGTCAGCGACGTGTCCTGCCCCTGGTGCGTCATCGGCCTGCGCGGCCTGACCGAAGCCCTGGACCAACTGGGCGCCGAAGTGCAGGCCGAGATCCACTTCCAGCCCTTCGAGCTGAACCCGAACATGCCCGCCGAAGGGCAGAACATCACCGAGCACATCACCGAGAAATACGGCTCCACTGCCGAAGAGTCCCAGGCCAACCGCGCGCGCATCCGCGACATGGGCGCCGCCCTGGGCTTTGCGTTTCGTACCGATGGCCAAAGCCGTATCTACAACACCTTCGACGCCCATCGCCTGCTGCATTGGGCCGGGCTCGAGGGCTTGCAGTACAACCTCAAGGAAGCGCTGTTCAAGGCTTACTTCAGCGATGGCCAGGACCCGTCCGACCACGCCACGTTGGCAATCATTGCCGAGAGCGTTGGCCTGGACCTCAAGCGCGCAGCCGAGGTTCTGGCCTCGGACGAGTACGCCGCAGAAGTCCGCGAGCAGGAGCAGCTGTGGGTATCACGCGGGGTGAGTTCGGTGCCGACCATCGTGTTCAACGACCAGTACGCGGTCAGTGGTGGGCAGCCGGTTGAAGCGTTTGTCGGTGCAATCCGCCAGATCATCAACGAAGCCAAAAGCTAACAAACACCACCGACCAAATGTGGGAGCGGGCTTGCTCGCGAAAGCGGTAGATCAGCTAAGTATCTCTTGACTGACCCACCGCCTTGGCGAGCAAGCCACATGGGTTCCTGGCCCATCCCTTGCATTACCCCCCTAAAGCCCCGCCGGTAAGCGGCTGGGCACTGCCAGGGGGTGAAACATTACCTTGAATATTCTTGATCTCGACCACAGCCTCACAGCCCAGGCACCCATCGCCCGGCGTCTGGCCAGTGGTCAAGCGACGCGCCTGGACCTGCTCGACCTGGGCCCGAAACTGCGCCTGTGGTCCACCGAAAAAACCTGGAAACGCTTTGCCCAGCGCCTGGCCCAACGGCCCCGGCCAAGCACGGCGCGCCCGGAAATCTTCTTTGTCGGCTCCGGCGACTATCACCACCTGACCCCGGCTTTTCTCGCCGAAGTGCAGGAACCCATCAGCCTGATCCACTTCGACAACCACCCCGACTGGGTACGCCTGGCCCCGCGCCGACACTGCGGCTCATGGGTCAATCAAGCCCTGAAGATGCCGGCGATCCAGCGCATCGTCACCCTCGGCCCGTGCAGCGATGACCTGCATAACCCGCAACTGCGCGGCGGTAACCTCGGCGCCCTGAAGCGCGGGCACTTGCAGTTGTTTCCCTGGCAGCACGCGCCGTCGAAAGTCTGGGGGCGGGTAGGGGATGGCGCCGGCCATGCACAACAGGAAAACCACCTGCACTGGCGCAACCTCGCTGAGCTCGACTGGCCTGCATTCCTTGAGCAAATGATCGCCAGCCTGCCCACCGAGGCGGTATGGATCACCCTCGACAAGGACGTGCTGGCCAGCGAAGACGCGGCCACCAACTGGGACCAGGGCGGCATGCGCCTGACGCACCTGCTGCAAGCCCTGCGTGCGTTGGCGGCGAGCAAGCGGATCCTTGGCATCGACGTGTGCGGCGAGTTTGCCCAGCCTGCGTTCAGCAACGCCTTCAAGCGCTGGGAAGCCAAGTCCGACCAGCCGCCGGCCGCACGCTGGAGCGCTGACGACCTGCTGCGTAACGCCACCACCAATGAAGCGTTGATCAACCTGTTCGAGGAGCTGTTCCCGTGACCCTGACCGTCGTGTTGCTGGTGGCCTTTTCCATCGTTCTCGATGTGATCGGCCAGTTGTGTTTCAAATTGGGCCTGGACCGCTTGCCCGAACTCGAAGGCGGCTTTCGCCTGAATGCCTTCTGGGGCCAGGTATTTAATGCGCCGTTGCTGTGGGCGGGCATCGGCGCCTATGTCATCGAATTTTTTGTCTGGCTTGAAGCCTTGTCCCGCGCGCCGTTGAGCCTGTTGTTCCCGGCCGCCGCACTGGCTTACTGCGGGGTGGTGTTGGCGGGCAAGGTGATACTGGGCGAAACCGTCAGCCGCCGGCGCTGGCTGGGCACGATGGTGATTACCGCCGGCGTGATGTTGGTGGCTGTAGCAGGAGCACAATCATGAGTTCGCAAGAGATGGCTATCCGTCCGGTTGGCTGGCTGCATGGGCGCTTGGGCACCGTAGTATTATGGGCGTTGTTGATCCTCACCGAAAGCGCCGGGCAGTTGTTTACCAAGGTGGCTGGCGATCAAATTGGCCAGATGGATTTCAATTGGCAATGGTTGGCGGCGGTGGCAGTCAACCCGGGGATCCTCGCGGCGATCGCCTGCTATATCGGCGCGTTCTTTGTGTGGATGCTGATCCTGCGACGCAGCAGCCTATCCCTGGCCTTCCCCCTGAGTTCGCTGGTGTTTGTGGTGGTGCTGCTCGGCTCGTGGTTGGGGCTGGGCGAGCACATCAGCTTCCTGCACTGGGTGGGCGTGGTGGTGATTATTGGCGGGATTGCACTGCTGGCCGAGGGCGAAGAAAACTGAGCCCAGACTGGAATGACGGACAAATGTGGGAGCGGGCTTGCCCGCGATGCAGGCGCCGTGGTGTATCAGTTACACCGCGGTGATGCTATCGCGGGCAAGCCCGCTTCCACACAATCAATCGAAGGTGTAGCTGATCGCCGTCTGCACCTGCCCCTGGTTCACCTCGCCGGCCTGGCGAACGATGCTGCTGTCCGCCGCTGATCCCAGCAGATGCACCCAACTGGCACTGGCCAGCAACGACCATTTGGGCGCCAGGGGAATCTGCACGCTCTGGGTCAGTGTCAGGTTCTGGAACCCGCCGCTGGCGTTGTACGGGCGAATCCCGGAGCCTGCCGCTTCCTGCTCATCCACCCCGAAAAACGTCTGGGTCTGGCGGCCATCGGCAAAATGCGCGACCAGCCCCGTGCTGCCAATCACTGCGCCGCCCAACGGGTAACCCAGCTCCCCGCCGAGCTTGCCGAGCACGCCGCTTTGCGCGCGGGCACCGCCCACGGCCCGCCCCAGTTGCGCGTAGACCCGCCAGAAGTCCGCTGGCGCGTACTGGATAAACCCGCCGACCTCGGCCATGTCCGACACATCCCGCAGGCCCTTCAGCGGCCCGTGGGCCGTGCGTCCCGCCAGGTAATTGAGGTACGGCCCGGCACTCAAGCCATTGCTGTTGAGCGCACTCCAGGTCAGGCCGTCATCGGTATCGAGGCTGACATCTCCCCAATCCAGGTCGAAGTAGGGCACCGGCACGGTCTGATAGCGGCTGGCGGCGGGCTCCCGTGGCTGATAGCTCAGGCCCAGGCCCACCTCGCCGCTGATGTCGGCCGCTGCTGCCGAACCCATCCACAGCCCCAGGACGCCGGCGAATACCCGCGAAGTCACCCTGAACATATTGCTTGCTCCTCTTGCAAAATATGCGCGCATGAACGCGCAGGCGCAGGGCCCCACGCAAGCACTCATGTTGTTTGTAGCGACCTACAAAAATTGTAGCTTGGGCGCTGGGTATTTCACCGTGACATGCGGCAGAAGCCCGGCCCCATTGGGTTTTGTGCACTTGGCACAGTCCCTGCTCTAACCCTGGTACAAGCGCATCCGCGCTGTCATCTCCAAGGTAAACGCAGATGAATGACTGGCATATCGTGTGTGACTTCGATGGGACCATCACACCCACCGATGTCATCGACAATGTTCTCCAACGCTTCGCCGGCCCCGAGTGGGAAACCATCGAGCAACAATGGCTGGACGGCCATATCGGTTCCCGCGAATGCCTGAGCCGCCAACTGGCATTGATCAAGGCGACACCGGCCGAACTGCTGGCGTATTTCGACACCGTCGAGATCGACCCGGACTTCCCGGACTTCGTCGACCATGTCCTTGGCCTGGGCGCGTCCCTTGAAGTGGTCAGCGACGGCATCGAGCAAGGCATCGCGCGGATCCTTTCGCGCAACTACGTGACCCTGCTGCCGATCATCGCCAACCGCCTGCGCCAGGTTGACCAGAACAGCTGGCGCATCGACTTCCCCCATGCCAGCGACGCTTGCCGCGCGGCCTCGGGCAACTGCAAATGCAAGTCCACCCCGCGTAACAAACGGGTGTTGGTGATCGGCGACGGCAAGTCCGATATGTGCGTCTCGACCACCGCCGATTTTGTCTTCGCCAAGGGCAGCCTGGCCCAGTACTGCCAGGCCCACGCCATCCCCCATCTGCGCTTCGACACCTTTGCCGAACTGCCGGCCTTGCTGGCCAGGCTGCCCCAGGGCATCGCCGCCAACGCCACCCATTTCACTTCCGAAAATCAGGAACTCTTTCATCATGTCTGATATCCGTATCGCTACCGCCGAAGACCAGGTTCTGCTGGATAAAGAAGCCAAATACTGCTCCTACGGCGACACCGTCCACTACATCGACCCGCCGCGTATCTTCAGCCGTTGCGAAGGCTCCTACGTGTGGGACACCGAAGACCAGGCCTACCTCGACCTGCAAATGTGGTACTCGGCGGTCAACTTCGGTTATGCCAACCCGCGCCTGAACAATGCGCTGAAACAGCAGATCGACACCCTGCCGCAAATCGCCAGCCAGTACCTGCACAAGGGCAAGATCGAGCTGTCGGAAATGATCGCGGTGGATGCCAAGAAAAAATTCGGCCTCGATGGTCGGGTGCATTTCAACGTCGGCGGTTCGCAGTCCATCGAGGACTCGCTGAAGGTGGTGCGTAACGCCACCAACGGCAAGAGCCTGATGTTCGCCTTCGAGGGCGGTTACCACGGGCGCACCCTCGGTGCGTCGTCCATCACCTCCAGCTACCGCTACCGTCGCCGCTACGGCCACTTTGGCGAGCGCGCCAACTTCATCCCGTTCCCGTACCACTTCCGTGGTCCCAAGGGCATGACCAAGGAAGAATACGGCAGCCACTGCGTGCAGCAGTTCGCACGGCTGTTCGAGACTGAATACAACGGTGTGTGGGACCCGAAAGTCGGCCAGAGCGAGTACGCAGCGTTCTACGTCGAGCCGATCCAGGGCACTGGCGGCTACGTGATCCCGCCGATGAACTTCTACAGCGAACTCAAGCAGGTGCTCGACCAGCACGGCATCCTGATGGTGGTCGATGAAATCCAGATGGGCTTCTGGCGCACCGGTAAGTTGTGGTCGATCGAGCACTTCGATGTGCAGCCGGACGTGATCGTGTTCGGTAAGGCCCTGACCAACGGCCTCAACCCCCTGGGCGGCATCTGGGCCAAGGAAGAGTTGATCAACCCGAAAATCTTCCCACCAGGTTCCACCCACTCCACCTTCGCCTCCAACCCGCTGGGTACGGCGGTGGGCCTGGAAATGTTCAAGATGACCAGCGAAGTCGACTACGGCGCGATGGTCATGGCCAAGGGCAAATACTTCCTTGAAGGCCTGCAAGAGTTGCAAAAGCGCTTCCCGATCATCGGCGACGTCGATGGCCTGGGCCTGGCCCTGCGCTGTGAAATCTGCGGTCCCGATGGCTTCACCCCAGACAAGGCGACCCTGGACTACATGGTTGACGAGGGCATGAAAGGCGACATGTTGGTAGACGGCCAGAAACTCGGGCTGATCCTCGATGTGGGCGGCTACTACAAGAACGTGATCACCCTGGCGCCGTCCCTGGAAATCAGCTACCCGGAAATCGACCTGGGCTTGAAGCTGCTGGAGCAACTGCTGACCCGAGCGATGAAGCGGTGAACCAGGCCGATATCGATCTCGGCGAAGGCAACGCCGGCTTCGTTCTCGGCAACGGTCCGGTCGGGGTCTTGTTGATCCACGGCCTGACCGGCACCCCGACCGAGTTGCGTCGGGTCGCCCAGGGCCTGGCCAAGGAGGGCAACTGCACCGTGTATGTGCCGACCCTGGCCGGGCACTGCGGGGGCAACGAAGACCTGCAGGCCACCGGTTGGCGCGACTGGTACGAGGGCGTGCGCAAGACCTTTGTCGGCGTGCAGCAGCGCCATGCGCAGGTGTTCGTCGGTGGCTTGTCCATGGGCGCGGTAATGTCGATGTACCTGGCCTCGGAGTTTCCGGGCCAGGTCGCCGGGTTGCTGATGTACTCCACGACCCTCAAGTACGACGGCTGGAGCATCAACAAATTTGCCTTCATCACGCCGTTGCTGATCCGTATTCCGTTCGGCGTGCGCCTGTTCCGCTTTACCGAGAAGCCGCCCTACGGCATCAAGAACGAACGCCTGCGGGCCATCGTCGAGCGGCAGATGAAAGAGGGTGAGAGCAGCGAGGCCGGGTTGTTGACCATGGAAGGCGTCACCGTGCGCGAGCTGCACTGGATGAATGCGGTGGTGAAGAAACGCATGCCGTCGATCAAGACCCCGGCGCTGGTGCTGCACTCCATCGAGGACGACATCACCAGCCGCTGGAACGCCGACTACGTGGAACGCCACCTGGGGGGGCCGGTGACCAAGATCCTGTTGGACAACTGCTATCACATGATCACCGTCGACCTGCAATACCGCCGGGTGATCGAGTTGAGTGCCGACTTTATCGAGCAGCACACCGGTTCAAAAATGGGCGATGTCTCGTTCTGCGAGCCCGCGCTGGCGGCGGCACAGTAAACATTGATGTTGCCTGAGCCACCGCTATCGCAGCCTCGCGGGGCGAGACAGCGCCTACAGGAGCACTTACAGGGATATTCCGATGTGATCACCGCACACACCTTCCCGAGCATCCACGCCATCGAACGCAGTGCCTGGAATGACTGTTTTCCCCAGGCGTTGGAGGATTGGGATTACTACGTCGCCGTAGAAAACGCTGCCATCGACGACTTCCAGTGGCGCTACCTGGCCCTCTATGAGGACGGGCAACTGCTGGCCGTCGCCCCGGCGTTCATCACCCATTACCGCCTCGATACCACCGTGTCGGGCATCGCCAAACGCTTTACTCAGCGCCTGGAACGCTGGTGGCCGGGAGCGTTGCGCCTGGGCTTGTACGCCATCGGCTCGCCGGTGGCCGAGCAATGCCATGCCGGTGTCGCCAGCCATGTGCCCGCTGCGCGCCGCAGTGCGCTGTTGGAGCAATTACTGGTCGCCGCGCGTCGGGATGCCGATGCATTCGGCATCGGCCTGCTGGCGGTCAAGGACGCGCCGAGCCTGGATCAGGACTGGGCCGACAGCTGCAAGACCGCCGGCCTGCACAGCATGCCGAGTTTGCCTACCGGGTTGCTGCCGCTGCCCTACGGCTCGGTGGATGCCTATCTGGGCTCCCTGGGCAAATCCACGCGCAAGGATTTGCGGCGCAAGCTGCGTGCGCCGGGGCCACACGTGGAGTGGCGGGACAATGTCGATGATGTGTTGCCGGATATCATGCGCCTCTACGAAGCCACGCTGGCTCGCGCCGACCTGCAATTCGAGCGCCTGCCTGCCGGTTATTTCAGCCAGGTGCTCGCCCAGCTTGAACAACGGGCGCGCTGTGTACTTTACTGGGTGGATGGGCAACTGGTGGCGTTCAACCTGGTGCTGCTGGACCAGCACCGGCTGATCGACAAGTTCTTTGCCCACGACCTGGCCCAGAGCCGCGAACATAACCTGTACTTTCGCAGTTGGCTGACCAACGTCGACTACTGCATCGAGCACAATATTGCGTTGTACGAGTGCGGGCAGGCCGGGTATGCCAGTAAGCTACGCCTGGGCTGTGAGTTCGCCGGCAATACGCTGTTCTTCCAGCACCGCAACCGGCTGCTCGATACCCTGCTCAAGCTGGTAAAAGTGTTTATTCGCCCGGACCGATCCGACCCTGCCATGGCTGCTGCAATAAGCGAAACCCGATGATCGCCAAAACCCGTCAGAAAGCCCGCCCATTTGCCATTTCCCGCTGGAGCCTGCAGCGCAAGCTGGTGTTGGCGTTCTGGCTGGTGACGGTGATCCCGACCATGATCGCCGCCGAGCTGGCGGCCACCACCCTGTCGCAGATTTTCGACAGCAACGTGCGCATCTGGCTGCAAGAGTCGACCCGCATCGTCAAGGATGAAGTCAGCGACATCCTGCACGACAACGCCCGTGTGGCGCAGATCTTCCTGCGGTATGTGCGTCCGCCTTCCAGCCATGAAGCGATGCGTCATGACCGTTTGATCGCGGACATTGCCCGCGCCACTGATATTGATGTGGTCACGCTGATTCGCAGCAGTGACAGCAAGGTGATGTTCAGCACCGTGGGCGATGATGTGGTGAAACAAATCAGCCTCGCTCCCAATGCCGTGTTGCAAACCGTGCAGGTCGGCGGCGTGGCCACCGGGGCCGTGATTTCCTCGTTCGAGACCAGCCAGGATGGCGTCGACTACGAACTGTTGGTCGGTACCTACCTGGACAGCAGCTTCCTGACCAGCGTCGCCGAGGTGCACTCCCTGGACTTGCGTCTGTACCTGGCCAATACCGAAGGCTTCTCGGAGATCTTCTCTACTCAGCGTTTTGAAGACCACCCGACCCGCGTGCCGAAATCCGTGGAAACCCTCCTGCGCAGCACCAAGCAGCCCAGTGAACAGTTCACCAGCAACTACAGCGGCCTGTACTGGCCGATCTTCAATGACACCGGCGAGTTACAGGGCGTGATCTTCAGCGGCCTGCTGCGCCACACCAGCCTGGTGGGGCTGGTGAACCAGAGCAATCTGTTTGTGCTGATCTTCCTGCTCAGTTCCGCTTTGTCCCTGGGGGCCGGTGTGCTGGTCTCCCGGCACCTGACCCGGCCACTGCGCGAATTGTCCCAGGGTGTGAGCGCGGTGATCAGCGGCAACTACCAGCACCGCGTGGCCGTCACCGGCGGTGACGAGCTGGCGCAATTGAGCAGCACCTTCAACCATATGACCGAGCGCCTGGGCGAGTTGCATCACCTCGAAGCCCAACTGCGCCGCCGCGACCGCCTGCATGCCCTGGGCGAAGTGGCGATGGGCCTGGCCCATGAAATCCGCAACCCGCTGGGCATCATCAAGACCGCGACCCAACTGCTGCACCGTCGCACGGACCTGCCGGAGACCGACAAGCGCCACCTGGAATACGTGATCAGCGAAGTCAGCCGGATCAATGACCTGATCACCGATTTCCTCGACTTCGCCAAGCCCAGCGAACCGCTGCGCAGCCAGCAACCGGCGCGGCCGCTGGTGGAAGAAATCCTCGGTTTCTGCGCGCCGGAGCTGGCCAGCCACGCCATCGACGCCCATCTCGACGACCAGGCGCCGGGTGCGACCCTGTATGTGGACGCCAAGCAATTCAAGCAGGCGTGCCTGAACCTGATCCTCAACGCCATCGACGCCATGCCCCAGGGCGGGCGCCTGACCTTGAGCATCAGCCGTGTCGATCACTACACGGTGATCAGCATCAGCGACAGCGGCCAGGGCATCCCCCCTGAAATGATCGAGCGGATCTTTACCCCCTTTGTTACCACCAAGGCCTCGGGCACCGGCCTCGGCCTGGCGAAAGTCTATTCAATCATGGAGAGTCACGACGCCAGCATCGAATGCACCAGCGAGAAAGATGCCGGCGCCACCTTCAGCCTGTACATTCCGGCCAACGGTGAAGATGACGGCGACGACGAGGACAGTCATGACACATAACATATTGGTGGTCGACGACGAGCCCAAGCTCTGCGATTTGCTGTCGTCGGCCCTGAGCCAGAACCATATCCAGGTGTTTATCGCCGGCAATGGCCTGCATGCGCTCAAGGTGCTGGAGCAGGAGGACATCGACCTGGTGATCAGCGACTGGCGCATGCCCGGCATGGACGGCCCGCAACTGCTGGCCGAGATCAAGGTGCGCTACCCGCAATTGCCGGTGATCGTGATGACGGCCTACAGCACCGTGAAAAATGCCGTGCAGTCCATGCGTAACGGCGCCTACGACTACATTGCCAAGCCCTTTGACATCGACGAGCTGGACATCACCGTGGCCAAGGCCTTGCAGTTTCGCGACATCATGCGCGACAACGCACGGCTGCGTGCCGAACTCGATGAACATGCCCAGTTCGATAGCCTGGTCGGGGAAAGCCCGGCGTTTCGCCGAGTGTTGCAGGCGGTGGATTCGGTGCGTGAAAGTAACGCCACCATCCTGTTGACCGGCGAAAGCGGCACCGGCAAAGAAATGGTCGCCCGCGCCATTCACAAGCATGGCAACCGTGCAGACAAGCCTTTTGTGGCGGTCAACTGCGCGGCGATCCCCGAAGGCCTGCTGGAAAGCGAAATGTTCGGCCATCGCAAGGGCGCGTTTACCGGCGCCGTGGCCGACCGGGTAGGGCGCTTTATGCAGGCCGACAAGGGCACGCTGTTTCTCGACGAAGTGGGGGATATGCCCCTGGCGTTGCAGGCCAAGATCCTGCGCGCCTTGCAGGAACGGGTGATCGAGCCGGTCGGCGACCCGCGTGAGCGCAAGGTGGACGTGCGGGTGATCGCCGCCACCAACAAGAACCTGCTGGAAGCGGTGGCGAACAAAGAGTTTCGCGAAGACCTCTACTACCGCCTGAATGTGTTCCCGATCCCACTGCCAGCATTGCGCGAGCGCGTCGAAGACATCGCCCCGCTGGCCCGCCACTTTGCCCGCAGCCTGAGCGCCAACGCCGGTAAACGCATCACCGGCTTCAGCCCCGACGCCTTGCAGGCCATGGCCGCCTACAACTGGCCGGGGAACATCCGCGAGCTGCAAAACTGCGTGGAGCGCGCGACCATCGTCGCCTCCAGCCCGGTGATTGAAGATATCGACCTGCCGGCCTACCTGTTCGCGTCCCAGCCGACCGAGCGGGATGTGACGACAATCCTCAGCGAAGGCCCAGGCGTGCCCCAGGACCTGGACGCGGCGCTGGCCGAGGTGGAAAAGGCCTACATCCTCGCGGCCTTGCAGGAGAGCAATGGCGTACAGGCGGCTGCGGCGTCGCGGATTGGCATCTCCGAACGTAGCTTTTGGTACCGCTTGAAAAAGCTGGGGATCCAGATCGACAAAATCGTACGCTGAGCCCTGGGAACCACACATAAGCAAATGTGGGAGCTGTCGAGCTTTAGCGAGGCTGCGATGCAGGCAGCTGGGTTTTTCAGGTGTACCGAGTCGATCCCATCGCAGCCTCGCTGGGGCTCGACAGCTCCCACAAGGGATTGGGGAATCGCAGGGATCAAATGTGGGAGCTGTCGAGCTTTAGCGAGGCTGCGATGCAGGCAGCCGGGTTTTTCAGGTGTACCGAGTCGATCCCATCGCAGCCTCGCCAGGGCTCGACAGCTCCCACAAGGGATTGGGGAATCGCAGGGATCAAATGTGGGAGCTGTCGAGCTTTAGCGAGGCTGCGATGCAGGCAGCTGGGTTTTGCAGGTGTACCGAGTCGATCCCATCGCAGCCTCGCCAGGGCTCGACAGCTCCCACAAGGGATAGGGGAATCGCGGGGATCAAATGTGGGAGCTGTCGAGCTTTAGCGAGGCTGCGATGCAGGCAGCTGGGTTTTTCAGGTGTACCGAGTCGATCCCATCGCAGCCTCGCCGGGGCTCGACAGCTCCCACAAGGGATTGGGGAATCACAGGGATCAAATGTGGGAGCTGTCGAGCTTTAGTGAGGCTGCGATGCAGGCAACTGGGTTTTGCAGGTGTACCGAGTCGATCCCATCGCAGCCTCGCCGGGGCTCGACAGCTCCCACAAGGGATTGGGGAATCACAGGGATCAAATGTGGGAGCTGTCGAGCTTTAGCGAGGCTGCGATGCGGGCAACTGGGTTTTGCAGGTGTACCGAGTCGATCCCATCGCAGCCTCGCCGGGGCTCGACAGCTCCCACAAGGGATTGGGGAATCACAGGGATCAAATGTGGGAGCTGTCGAGCTTTAGCGAGGCTGCGATGCGGGCAACTGGGTTTTGCAGGTGTACCGAGTCGATCCCATCGCAGCCTCGCCGGGGCTCGACAGCTCCCACAAGGGATTGGGGAATCACAGGGATCAAATGTGGGAGCTGTCGAGCTTTAGCGAGGCTGCGATGCAGGCAACTCGGTTTTGCAGGTGTACCGAGTCGACCCCATCGCAGCCTCGCTGGGGCTCGACAGCTCCCACAAGGGATTGGGGAATCACAGGGATCAGATGTGGGAGCTGTCGAGCTTTAGCGAGGCTGCGATGCAGGCAACTCGGTTTTGCAGGTGTACCGAGTCGATCCCATCGCAGCCTCGCTGGGGCTCGACAGCTCCCACAGGGGATTGGGGAATCACAGGGATCAAATGTGGGAGCTGTCGAGCTTTAGCGAGGCTGCGATGCAGGCAACTCGGTTTTATGGGTGTACCGAGTGGGTCCAGTTCCCACAGTGGAGCCGTGGAGTGTCAGGCGTGAATTCGAATCCACACACTCACCAGCACCGTCGCCGCCATCAGCCACGCCACCGCGGCCACCGCCAGGGAGGCCTCCAGGCGCATGCGGTCGACCATCACATACAGCGTCGCCAGGTACACAAAGTACGGAATGATCGACCACATGCCGAACACAATAGTGGTCTTCAGGTCGTCCACCGAGCGGCCCTTGCCGACGATGTAGTGGGCGATCAGTGCGAAGGTCGGAAACAGCGGCACCAGGCCGGCGATGTAATAGTTCTTGGTTTTGGCCAGCACCGCCAGGAGCAACACCACCGCCGCTCCGAGGGCGGCCTTGAAGACTAAATCCACGCATGACTCCTTAATGGCTCAGGCCGTATTTCTTGACCTTGTCGAACAGGGTGGTCTTGGCCATTCCCAGTTCCTGGCTGGCCTGGGTCAGGTTGCCGCCGCTGCGTTGCAGGGCGTCGCTGAGCAGGTTGCGTTCAAAGGCTTCCACCGCTTCGGTAAAGGCCAGGCCATGGTTGTCGGGGCTGGCGCCGCTTTTCTTGAAGGCGGGCAGGCCCAGGGCAAAACGTTCGGCGACGTTGCGCAGTTCACGTACGTTGCCGGGCCAGTCATGGCTCATCAGGCTGGACAGGGTCTGGTTGTCCAGCTCCGGGGCGATGCGGTCGAAGCGCAGGGATGATTGCTGCAGAAAGTGTTCGAACAACTGCAGGATATCTTCGCGACGCTCGCGCAGCGGCGGCAGTTCCAGGGTCACCACGTTCAGGCGGTAGTACAAGTCGCTGCGGAACTGGTTGGCGCGGCTCAAGTCGTCGAGGTCGGACTTGGTCGCGGCAATCACCCGGCAATCCACCGCCACGCTCTGGTTCGAACCCAGGCGCTCCAGGGTGCGCTCTTGCAAGACCCGCAGCAGTTTGATCTGCAGGTTCATCGGCATGCTTTCCACTTCGTCGAGGAACAGCGTGCCTTCGTGGGCATGCTCGATCTTGCCGATCCGCCGTTTGCCCGCACCGGTAAAGGCGTTGGCTTCGTGACCGAAAATCTCGCTCTCAAACAGGTTTTCCGGCAGGCCGCCGCAGTTCAGGGCGACGAACTGGTGGGCGTGGCGGCGGCTAAAGTCGTGCAGACAGCGGGCGACCAACTCTTTGCCGGTGCCAGTCTCGCCTTCGATCAGCACGTTGGCCGAGGTGTCGGCGACGTTGGCGATCAACTCGCGCAGGTTCTGCATCGCCGGCGAGCGTCCGATGATCCGGCCTTCCAGGGAGTCACGTTCGGCCAGTTGCCGGCGCAGCGCCCAGACTTCCCGGGCCAGGCCACGCTGTTCGAGGGCGCGGCGCACCACGTCCACCAGGCGCTCCGGAGAAAAGGGTTTCTCCATGAAGTCATAGGCACCGTTGCGCATCGCACCCACGGCCATGGAAATATCGCCGTGGCCGGTGATCAGCACCACCGGCAGGCTTTTATCCAGGGCCTTGAGGCGGGTCAACAGCTCCAGGCCGTCAATGCCGGGCAGGCGGATGTCACTGATCACAATGCCGGCAAAGTTCTCGCCGACACGCTTGAGTGCCTCTTCAGCGCTGGCCACGCCGACGCTGGGAATATCTTCCAGGGCCAGGGCTTGCTGGCAGCCGAGCAACACATGGGGATCGTCTTCGACAATCAGCACGGTCAGCTCGGTGTTGGGTTGGCTGTTCATATCGACTCGCCGGGTTGATGGCCTGCCAGGGGCAGGCTCAGGACAAAGGCTGTACCACCAGCGGCCGGATGCTCGACGGCCAGGTTGCCGCCGGTGGCTGCGGCCAGGCTGGCCGACAGGGTCAGGCCCAGGCCCAAGCCTTGCTCGCCGGGTTTGGTGGTGAAAAAGGGTTCGAACAAATGCTTGCGGGTCTCAGGGTCGATGCCATGCCCGTTGTCCCGCACCCGCAGGCGGTATTTGCCTTCGCTGATGTCACTTTCCAGCCACAGCTGCGGGGCGGGTTGGGCGTGCATCGCGTCCAGGGCGTTGCCGATCAGGTTGACCAGGATTTGCTCCAGGCGCGTCTGGTCGATCTGCAACATGGCCTGGCTGAACTGACGGTGTACGGTCAGCGGCAGGCTGTCGAGGCGGCTGCCCAGAACCTGAAATGCCGCATCCACGGCCTTGCCCAGGCTGGCTTCGCCCTGGTCGTCACCCCGCCGGGCAAACGAGCGCAGGCTGGCGGTGATGCGTCCCATGCGGTCGATCAGTTCATTGATGGTCTTGAGGTTGGTGCTGGCAGTATCCAGGGCGCCGCGCTCGAGGAAGCGCACGGTATTGCCGGACAGGGTGCGCAGGGCCGCCAGCGGCTGGTTCAGTTCATGGGCGATGCTGGTGGACATCTGGCCGATGGCCGCTAATTTGCCGGCCTGGACCAATTCGTCCTGGGCCCGGCGCAGGGTTTCTTCGGCCTGGCGCCGCTCGCGGATCTGCGCCTTGAGCCGTTCGTTGCTGGCGCGCAGGTCGGTGGTGCGCTCGGCAATCCGCCGCTCCAGCTGGTTGTTGGCTTCCTGCAGGGCCTCGCGGGCGGCCAGGCGTGTGGCGATTACCTTGCGCCGCTCATTCCAGGCAATCAGCAGGAACGCCACCAGGGCAAAGGCCACCGCAACGAGGATGCCCTGGTTGATCGCGGCCTGGCGCAGGTCGTTGAGCGGGGTGAGCAGGGTGAAATTCCACGGTGTGTCGTTCAGGGGCCGGGTCTGGGCCAGGTAGGTGACTTCCCGGTCGTCGGCCACCACTTCACTGTTGGCCGGGAAGGTCAGTTTTTCGGTGCCGGTGTCGAGCTGTTCGCGGGCCAGGGGTTGCAGTTCGTTGAGGGTCGCCCAGTAATATTGCAGGCTGCGGGCCAGGCGCTCCTTGGTATCGTCGCTCAGCGGGCGCACCGCCTTGAGCCGGCGTGCCGGGTCGCTGGAGAGGATGATGATGCCGTTCTCGTCGCTGACAAAGGCTTCCAGGCGCGCGCGCTGCCAGCGTTCTTCCAACGCTTCGAGGCGCACCTTGACCACTGCGACACCAATGATCTTGCCGTGTTCTTCCAGGCCGTGGGCCAAGTAGTAGCCAGGCTCGCCATTGGTGCTGCCGATGCCATAGAAACGGCCGGGCTGGCCACGTACGGCATTCTGGAAATAGGCGCGGAACGACAGGTCTTCACCGAGGTAGCTGTCGACATCGCGCCAGTTACTGGTGGCCATCACGCGGCCGGTGGTGTCCATCACATAAATCGCCCGACTGCGGCTGCGCCGGTTCAGGCCTTCGAGGTATTCATTGACCGCTTGCCGGTGTTCCGGGTTCGGGTCGGCCAGCAGTTTGGAGACGCTGGATTCCAGCTCCAGCAGGCTGGGCAGGTAGGTGTACTTGCTGATCTCACTCTCGACCGTGCGCGCATGCAGCTCCAACTGGCGCTCGCCGTTCTCGCCCAGGGTCCGGATGCCGTAGTACTCGCTGGTCCAGAAGCCGATAAAACCCAGGCCGATCATCAACAGGATGATCAGGGGCGGCAGGAACAGCTGGCGAATCAGACGAGGCTTCACGGCAAGGGATGGCGGTGCGGCGCGATAGAGGGTGGGGTCGCATTTCATCACAGATGCCTTGGGTCAACCAGCGCTTGCCTGGACCGGTGTGGGGGGCGGGCTTGCCCGCGATGACGGTAGGTCAGCCACAGAGGTTGACTGATATGCCGCAATCGCCGGCAAGCCCGCTCCCACAGGGCCCGGTTTCTACAGTGGACGCTGTGTTGTGCTTAGTGCTGCAGGATTTTCTCGAGGAAGTGCTGCGCACGTTCGGAGCGGGCGCTGATATCGCCGAAGAACTCTTCTTTAGGGCAGTCTTCGATGATCTTGCCGGCATCCATGAAGATCACGCGGTCGGCCACTTTGCGGGCGAAGCCCATTTCGTGGGTCACGCACATCATGGTCATGCCTTCCTGGGCCAGTTGCACCATCACGTCCAGTACTTCGTTGACCATCTCCGGGTCCAGGGCCGAGGTCGGTTCGTCGAACAGCATGACGATCGGGTCCATTGCCAGAGCACGGGCAATCGCCACGCGCTGCTGCTGGCCGCCGGACAGTTGGCCCGGGTGCTTGTCCTTGTGTGCCGACAGACCTACACGCTCCAGCAATTGCAGGCCTTTCTTCTCGGCTTCTGCCTTGCTGCGGCCCAACACCTTGATCTGCGCAACCGTCAGGTTTTCGGTGATGGTCATGTGCGGGAACAGTTCGAAGTGCTGGAACACCATGCCTACGCGCGAGCGCAGTTTCGGCAGGTTGGTCTTCGGGTCGGCAATCGAGGTGCCATCGACCACAACGTCACCTTTCTGGAACGGTTCCAGGGCGTTGACGCACTTGATCAGGGTGGATTTGCCCGAGCCGGACGGCCCGCACACCACGATCACTTCGCCTTTTTTGACCTCGGTGCTGCAATCGGTCAGCACCTGGAAGTCGCCATACCACTTGTTGATGTTCTTGATAGAGATCATACGGCAAACCTTTTTTGCAGACGCTTGACCAGCAGCGAGGCGGCAAAGCTGATGATGAAGTAGACGACACCGGCAAAGATCAGGAACTCATTGGAGCGGCCGATAATGTCGCCGTTGGAACGGGCGGAGTTGAGGAAATCCACCAGGCCCACGGTGTAGACCAGCGAGGTGTCCTGGAACAGGATGATGCTCTGCTGCAACAGCAGCGGGGTCATCTTGCGGAACGCCTGGGGCAGGATGATCAGGCGCATGGTCTGGCCGTAGGTCATGCCCATCGCTTGTGCCGCAGCCATCTGGCCCTTGGGGATCGACTGCACGCCGGCCCGCACGATTTCGCAGAAGTACGCCGCCTCGAACATCATGAAGGCCACGACGCAGGAGGTGAACGCACCGATTGGCGTGTCTTCGCCGGTGATCCAGCGCAACACGAACGGCACTGCCAGGTAGAACCAGGTGATCACCAGCAGCAGCGGGATCGAGCGGAAGTAGTTCACATAGGCGCCGGCCACGCGGGACAGCAGTTTGCTGGAGGACAGGCGCATCAAGGCCAGGATAGTACCGAGAATGATGCCGCCGACCACGCCCATGACCATCAGCTTCAAGGTCATGACCATGCCGTTCCACAGGCCAGGCATGGCCGGGATAATGCCGCTGAAATCAAATTCCATTATTTGCCCCCCACGGAAATCAGGCCGGGCACAGCGACTTTCTTCTCGACCAGGCGCATCAGCAGCATCAGGCTCATGTTCAGGGTGAAGTAGATCAGCGTGGCCAGGGTGAAGGCTTCAAACAGGTTGGCCGAGAACTCGGCGGTCTGCTTGGTTTGCGCCAGCAGTTCCATCAGGCCGATCAAGGACGCCACGGAGGAGTTCTTGAACACGTTGAGGAATTCCGAGGTAAGCGGCGGAATGATGATCCGGTAGGCCTGGGGCAGCAGCACGTTCCAGTAGATCTGCGACAGGCTGAAGCCCATGGCGCGCGCGGCGGCTTCCTGGCCACGGGGCAGCGCCTGGATACCGGTACGCACTTGTTCACATACGCGGGCGGCGGTGAACAGGCCCAGGCACACGACAACGCTCAGATAGGCTGAGGTGGTCGGGTTCAAGTCTTGTTTGTACCAGTCCTGCAGGTTTTGCGGCAGCAGGTCGGGCACCAGGAAGTACCAGATGAACAGCTGTACCAGCAGTGGCACGTTACGAAACAGTTCCACATAGCAGGTGGCGATGCCGGCTACGAGGCGGTTAGGCATCGTGCGCATCACACCCAGTATCGAGCCCAGCAGCAAGGCGACGATCCAGGCCACGACGGCGATGGCGATGGTCCAGCCCAAACCGGAGATGAACCAGTCGAGATAGGTCTCGCTGCCCACGCCGGTGGACTTGAAGAATACGCCCCAGTCCCAGTTGTAATTCATTAGGGTCTCCCCCGAAATCAATCGATGTACAAGCACCCGCTTGGGGAAGATCCATTCCCGCCTGACGGTGAACGTCAGGCACACGCGATCGGCTCGGAAACCGCCAGGTCGAGTGTTCCAAATAATAATGCCAGCAGGTAGTAACAGACGCCTGAGGGAGGGTTGGCTCCCTCAGGAGATAAGGTTAGTTCGGAATCAGGACTTTTTTTCAGCCGTTTTGTCGTCGGCTGCTTTGTCGGTCGGATTGGCGATCAGGGCCTTGAGTTCGTCGCTCATCGGGAACATCAGGTTCAGGCCTTTTGGTGGGATCGGCGAGCTGAACCACTTGGTGTAGATGTTGTTGATTTCGCCAGACTTGTAGGTAGCGACGATAGCGTCATCCACAGCCTTCTTGAACGGTGCATCGCCTTTGCGAACCATGCAGCCGTAGATTTCGAAGGATTGCGGCGTGCCGGTCACGGCCCAGTCGGTAGGCTTCTTGGCCTTGGCCATTTCACCGGCCAGCAGCGCATCGTCCATCATGAAGGCAACGGCGCGGCCGCTTTCCAGCATCTGGAAGGACTCACCGTGGTCTTTGGCGGAGATGACGTTCATGCCCATCTGCTTGTCAGCGTTCATGGACTTGAGGATGCGCTCGGACGTGGTGCCGGCGGTGGTCACGACGTTCTTGCCCTTGAGGTCAGCGAAATCCTTGTAGGTCGAGTCCTTTTTGGACAGCAGACGGGTACCGATTTCGAAGATGCCGACGGAGAAGTCGACTTGCTGCTGACGCTCAACGTTGTTGGTGGTGGAACCACACTCAACGTCCACGGTGCCGTTCTGCACCAGCGGGATACGGGTTTGCGAAGTGACCAGGTTGTATTTGACCTTCAGCTCGCCTTCCTTCATGCCGAGGTCTTTCTCGACAGCTTTGACGATGGCCAGTTGAATGTCGTGGGAGTAGCCCACTGGTTTGCCCGAACCATCCGCAATGTAGGAAAACGGAATGGAGGCGTCGCGGTGGCCCAGGGTGATGGTGCCCGACTCTTTGATTTTCTTCAGCGTGCCGGTCAGTTCGGCGGCGAAGACTGGAGTGCTAATCAGAGCAGCAGCGATAGCTGCGCCCAAAATATGGGGAACGATACGCATCAATACTTCCTCGACATTTGTTTTTTTTATGAAGCCTGGACGGCTCTTTCGATACAGCGAATGCCTGTGACGGCTCCTGAAGCATCTCAGACAAACACGTACCAAGTGTAGAGCATGAGTCGTGCCAGACTGTGATTAAAAGTCTAACCGTATGATTTATATAGCGATTAACTTTATATGACGAGGTTTATCCGGTGTTTAAATCCGGCAAACCGAATAGGGTGGCGTTACCACGTTCGGAAAACCGAATCTGTAGGCATTGGCTGCCGGCGATCACCGCCCGTTGTTGCAGGCCAGCCAGCTCCCCCATTGATCGCATTTCACATCAAGACGTCCATAAAAAAGCCCCTGGGCCTTTCGGCGCAGGGGCTGGATGCATCAGGCTGCTTCGATCTTGCTGCGGTTCTGTTCGACCTTGACCAAGTAACGCTGCAGGTTTTCCTGCTCCTCGGGGGTGGTGAACAGCCCGAGTTTGGTGCGCCGCCACAGGATGTCGTAGGCCTGGGTCGCCCATTCCTCGGCGCACAGGTAGTCGACTTCCCGGGTGTACAGGCCGCCACCCAGGTGCTCGCCCAGGTCGGCCAGCGATTGCACGCCTTCGAGCAGGCGCCAGGTGCGGCTGCCATAGGTGGTCGACCAGCGGCGGGCGATTTCGCTGGGGATCCACTCGAACTTGCTGCGAATGTCGGTGGCCAGGGCTTCTGGCGTGCTCATGTCTTCACCGCCGGGCAGGCTGGCCTTGGCGGTCCAGCTCGGCTTGATATGCGGGAAGTAGGGGGCCAGTTGCGCCAGGGCCGACTCGGCCAGCTTGCGGTAAGTGGTCAGCTTGCCACCGAACACCGACAGGATCGGCGCTTCTTCGCCGCTGCCGGACAGTGCCAGGGTGTAGTCGCGGGTAATGGCCGACGGGTTATCCGACTCGTCGTTGCACAGCGGGCGCACGCCGGAATAGGTGTGCACGATATCGTCGCGGCTCAGCTGCTGCTTGAAGTGGGCGTTGACCACCTTGAGCATGTAGTCCGTTTCACCTTCGGTGATCGCCACTTTCGCGGGGTCGCCGGTGTACTCACGGTCGGTGGTGCCGATGATGGTCAGGTGATTGAGGTACGGAATGGTGAAGACGATACGCCCATCCTCGTTCTGCAGGATGTGCGCATGGGCGCCTTCGTACAGTTTCGGCACGATCAGGTGGCTGCCCTGGATCAGGCGGATGCCATACGGCGAATCGAGCTTGAGGTCATCCTTGATGAACTTGGCGACCCATGGGCCGGCCGCGTTCACCAGAGCCTTGGCGCGGATCGACAGCAGGCTGCCATCGGCGCGCTCCAGGTGCAGGTGCCACAGGCCCTTGCTGCGACGGGCGCTGACGCAACGGGTCTGGGTGTGGATATGTGCACCCTTTTCCCGGGCGGCCATGGCGTTGAGTACAACCAGGCGCGCGTCGTCGACCCAGCAATCGGAGTATTCGAAGCCCTTGGTGATTTCGCTTTTCAGCGGGCTGTCGGCGCCGAACTTCAGGCTTTTGGAGCCTGCAAGTTTCTCGCGCTTGCCAAGGTGGTCGTACAGGAACAGGCCGGCACGGATCATCCAGGCCGGGCGCAGGTGCGGGCGATGGGGCAACACAAAACGCATCTGCTTGACGATGTGCGGGGCCTTGGCCAGTAGCACTTCGCGTTCGGCCAGGGCTTCGCGCACCAGGCGGAATTCGTAATGTTCAAGATAGCGCAGGCCGCCATGGATCAGCTTGCTGCTGGCAGACGAGGTGTGGCTGGCCAAGTCATCCTTTTCGCAAAGGAATACCGACAGGCCGCGACCGGCTGCGTCTGCCGCGATGCCTACACCATTGATCCCGCCGCCAATCACGGCAACATCATAGACTTCGGCAAGGGGTGGAGCAGGCAAGGTAGAAGGGGTCATCGGCTGGCCTCGCGATCTTTTTTAATATTGGAATTCGAACATTAATGTTCATTTGCGAAAATGGTAGCTTATAAACGCGGGCACAGCCAGCTGACTTCGATTGAAAAAACTCATCGAAGGGCGGGAAAAGGAAAAATTGTGAACATTGAGCCGGATGCTGGCTCAAGAGAGTTGTGGCCTCCGGGCCGCCATCGCGGGCAAGCCCGTTCCTGTGGGAGCGGGCTTGCCCGCGATGGCGCAGGTCCAGGCGCCAACGAGCTCAGGGGGCGCTCAGACGACTTCCAGACGAATCTTGTTCTGGCTCAACAACTGCACCAGCGCCGGCACCGGCTGCTGATCGGTGACCAGGCAATCAATCAAACTGATCGGCCCCAGGCGAATCATGGCATTGCGCCCGAATTTGCTGGAGTCCGCCGCGAGGATCACCTTGCGTGCGTTGGCAATGATTGCCTGGGAAACCCGCACTTCCTGGTAATCGAAGTCCAGCAGGCTGCCGTCCTCGTCGATACCGCTGATACCCACCAGGGCGAAGTCGACCTTGAACTGATTGATGAAGTCCACGCTGGCCTGGCCCACCACGCCGCCGTCACGGCGTACATTGCCGCCGGTCAGCAGCACGTCGAAGTCGTCCTTGGCGCTGAGCATCATGGCGACGTTGAGGTTATTGGTGATGATCTTCAGGTGGCTGTGGTTGAGCAGCGCCCGGGCAATGGATTCGGTGGTGGTACCGATATTGATGAACAGCGAGGCATGATCGGGGATCTGTGCGGCAATGGCTTCGCCGATACGCTGCTTTTCATCGCGCATCTGGTCGGCACGCATGGCGTACTCGGTGTTTTCGACACTGGAGTCATAGGCGGCGCCGCCGTGGTAGCGACGCAGCAGATTGGCGTCGGCCAACTGATTGATATCGCGGCGGATGGTTTGCGGGGTAACAACGAACAACTGCGCCATTTCCTCGATACTGACGTAGCCGCGTTCGCGGACCAGTTCGAGGATTTGTTGCTGACGGGGAGGCAGATTCATTGGGCGTCCTGTGGGCTGCCATACAAAAGTGGCCCATGATGACGCAGGAATCTGCTCCCTGCCAGTTACAACCCGATGTGGGTCCTACGCTTGGCTTATTCAGCGCCTTCGTGGGGTTCCCAGTCACGGGTGCGGCTGACCGCTTTTTTCCAGCCGGCGTAGAGTTTTTCTTTGGCGGGCTCGTCCAGTTGTGGTTCGAACTCGCGTTCGATCACTGCCTTGCCACGCAGCTCATCCAGGCTGCCCCAGAAGCCACAGGCCAGGCCGGCCAGGTAGGCAGCGCCCAACGCCGTGGTCTCGCGCATTTGCGGGCGCTCGACCTGGGTGCCGAGGATGTCGGCCTGGAACTGCATCAGGAAGTTGTTGGCCACTGCGCCGCCGTCTACCCGCAGGGATTTGAGGCGTTCGCCGGAGTCCTGCTGCATGGCGTCGAGCACGTCGCGGGTCTGGTAGGCAATCGACTCCAGCGCTGCACGAATAATGTGATCGACACGTACGCCACGGGTCAGGCCGAACAGCGCGCCACGGGCGTAGGGGTCCCAGTACGGAGCGCCGAGACCGGTGAACGCCGGTACCAGGTACACGCCGTTGCTGTCTTTGACCTTGTTGGCGAAGTATTCGGTGTCGTGGGCGTCATTGATGATCTTCAACTCATCGCGCAGCCACTGCACGGTGGAACCACCGTTGAACACAGCGCCTTCGAGGGCGTAAGCCACTTCGCCACGCGGGCCGCAGGCGATGGTGGTGAGCATGCCGTGCTGGGATTTGACCGCTTTGTCGCCGGTGTTCATCAACAGGAAGCAACCGGTGCCGTAGGTGTTTTTCGCCTGGCCCGGCTCAACGCACATCTGGCCGAACAGGGCGGCTTGCTGGTCGCCGGCAATGCCGCCGATGGCAATCCCGCTTTTGGTGCGGCCATAGATTTCCGAGGAGGACTTCACTTCCGGCAGCATCTCGCGCGGGATGTCCAGGACCTCCAGCATCTTCGCATCCCACTCCAGGGTGTGGATGTTGAAGAGCATGGTGCGCGAAGCGTTGGTGTAGTCGGTGACGTGGGTCTTGCCGCCGGTAAATTTCCAGATCAGCCAGCTGTCGATGGTGCCGAACAGCAACTCGCCGTTGCGCGCGCGTTCGCGGCTGCCTTCGACGTTGTCGAGGATCCACTTCAACTTGGTGCCGGAGAAGTACGGGTCGGTGACCAGGCCGGTGGTGTCGCTGATGTATTGCTCATGGCCGTCGCGCTTGAGCTGCTGGCAGATTTCGGTGCTGCGCCGGCACTGCCAGACGATGGCGTTGTAGATCGGGCGGCCGGTGACCTTGTCCCAGACCACGGTGGTTTCACGCTGGTTGGTGATGCCGATGGCGGCAACCTGGTCATGGTGCAAGCCGGCTTGTGCCAGGGCCTCGACCATCACGGCGCTCTGGGTGGCGAAGATTTCCATCGGGTCATGCTCGACCCAACCGGCTTGCGGGTAGTGCTGGACGAATTCACGCTGGGCGGTACACACCACGTTGGCGTCACGATCAAAAATGATCGCCCGGGAACTGGTGGTGCCCTGATCGAGGGCAATGATGTAGTTCTTATTCTGTGTGTCGGTCATGTCGATTGCCTTGGACGGAAAAAAGGAGTGGGTAAGTAGCCTGGGCCGCAAGGGGCAGAAGGGCTCAGGCTACCGCTTTCAAGAAGTTCGGGTATTGCCGCTGGTGGCGGTTTCGGCTGCATCAGTTGTAGCAGCTGCGGCGTTGGGCAGATGGCGGGCAATCAACCCGCGATAGGCCGCAGCGCCGAGGCAGGCACCGACAATCGGTGCAACGATCGGAATCAGGAAGTAGGGAATATCGCGCCCGCCGGTGAAAGCCATTTCACCCCAACCGGCGAAAAAGGTCATCAGCTTGGGGCCGAAATCCCGAGCCGGATTCATCGCAAACCCGGTCAGCGGGCCCATGGCGCTGCCGATCACGGCGATCAGCAAGCCGATCAACAGCGGGGCCAGGGGGCCGCGGGGCAAGCCGTTATTGTCGTCGGTCAGGGCCATGATCACGCCCATCAGGATCGCGGTGATGACCATTTCCACCAGGAACGCCTGGGCCGTATTCAGCAGGGCGTGCGGGTAGGTGGAGAACACCGAGGCCAGTTCCAGGCTGGCTGCGGAGCCACGAACCATCTGGTGAGTTTGTTCGTAATCGAAAAACAGGTTGCTGTAGAGCGTGTAGACCAGCGCGGCGGAGCAAAAGGCGCCGGCAACCTGGGCGATGATATAGAAGGGCAGTTTGCGCTTGTCGAAATCGGCAAAGATGCACAGCGCGATGCTGACGGCTGGATTGAGATGAGCCCCGGAAATGCCGGCGCTCAGGTAGATCGCCATGCTCACGCCGATCCCCCAGATGATGCTGATTTCCCACAGGCCAAAGCTGGCACCCGCGACCTTGAGCGCAGCGACGCAACCGGTACCGAAGAAGATCAGCAGCGCGGTGCCGAGGAACTCGGCCATGCATTGGCTGGAAAGTGAAGGCTGTTGAAGAGCAGTTGTCATTGAAAACCTCGATTTTTTTTCTTGTCTGGCGCTGTGCCGCAACGGGCGATGCGCGATTTTCACCGTGGTCAGGATCCCCATCCTGCGCACGGCTTACTGCTCGGACACTGTGGATAGATTCTTACAGTATTCGGAAACGAAAAAATATAGACAAGAAACGCCGCTGTCAAAGGTCGAAAGTGAACGGCCGGTCATTTTCAAACTATTCGCGTGATGAATGATCTCGGCAACCCATCGGCGGGGCTGGCGGCAAGCGTGGCCAGGATCTGCGCGGATTCGTCGCACGACCCCCTGCACTAGAGCGTTTTGCCCGGGTTTGTCCTAGAATCGGCGGTCTGTTTTTCCACGTTTTCCCCAAGCCTGGAGCCTCCATGACACCTGCATTGGACTTGTTGAAAAAAGTTCGCGCCGAACATCGCATCCACAGTTATGAACATGACCCCAAGGCGGCATCCTATGGCCTGGAGGCCGCGGAAAAGTTGAGCCTCGACCCGGCGCAGGTGTTCAAGACGTTGCTTGCCAGCAGCGAAAAAGGCGAATTATTGGTGGCTGTGGTGCCGGTCGTCGGAAGTCTTGATTTGAAGGCCCTGGCTCACGCGGCGGGCGTAAAGAAAGTCGAGATGGCCGACCCGGCGGCGGCGCAGCGCTCGACCGGTTATTTGTTGGGCGGGATCAGCCCTCTGGGGCAGAAGAAGCGCTTGCGCACCTTCATTGATGTGAGCGCAGAGCCTTTTGCGACAATTTTTGTCAGCGCGGGCAGGAGAGGGTTGGAAGTGGAGTTGGCGGCGGTGGTGTTGGCCGAGCATACCCAGGGAAAATTTGCGCCGATTGGCCGGGCGTGATTTCAAGAGCGGTGGAGTCAGATCTGGGAGCCAGCCTCTGTGGGAGCTGGCTTGCCTGCGATAGCCTCACCTCGCTGTAGCTGACAGCCCGAGGCGCCTGCATCGCGGGCAAGCCCGGCTCCCACACAAGCCCGCTTCCATCTTTTTGACTCGGTTTGTTCAACTGGCGGTGCTGTAGCGCCGCACACCGGACTCCACCTGCGGGATCTGCGCCGCCGTGCTCCCCGAAGCCTGGAACAACACCAGATGCTCGGCCGCCACGCGGATCCCCACGTGTACACCCACCTGATGATCGGCATGGCTGGGGAAAATCGACTCCAGCTGGGCGCCGGTCGGCAACTGCAGGCGGTACAGGGTCGAGGCACCCAGGAAGGTCTTGCCGACGATCAGCGCGTTCAGCGGGCTGTCCGGTGCATACACGATGTCATCCGGGCGCAGCAACACATCCACCGCGCAGCCGGTTGGCCAGGTATAGGCACGATTGCCGCGCAGCTCGCCCAGTTCGGTAGTGACCGACTCCGGGGTGCTCAATTGGCCACGGATGAAATAACCCTGGCCAATAAAACTCGCGACGTAGGGCGTCAGCGGTTCGTGATAGAGGTTGTAGGGCGTATCCCACTGCTCCAGGCGGCCTTCCTTGAACACGCCGACATGGTCGCTCACCGCAAAGGCTTCTTCCTGGTCATGGGTCACCAGGATCGCACTGGTGCCACGGGCCTTGAGGATATCGCGCACTTCATGGCTGAGCTTGCGCCGCAGTTCGCCGTCGAGGTTGGAGAACGGCTCGTCCAGCAACAGCAATTGCGGTTCCGGCGCCAGAGCACGGGCCAGGGCCACGCGCTGTTGTTGGCCACCGGACAGTTCGTGGGGGAAGCGCTTGCCCAGGTTCTTCAGGTTGACCAGCTCCAGCAGTTCGGCGACCACCCGCTCTTTGTGCGGGTGTTTGCGAATGCCGAAGCCGATATTGTCGGCCACGCTCAGATGTGGAAACAGCGCGTAGTCCTGGAACACCATGCCAATGCGACGCTTCTCCGGGGCCAGGGTAAAGCCGGCGCTGGAGATCACTTCGCCAGCCAGGTTGATCTCGCCTTCGTGCACCGGCTCAAACCCGGCAATCGCCCGTAGGGTGGTGGTCTTGCCACAGCCCGAGGAGCCCAGCAGGCAACCGATATCTCCAGCGTTGAGGTGCAGGTTGAGATTCTGCACCACCCGTTGGTCCTGATAGCCGCATGCCAGATTGCGCAGGTTCAGCAGAAGTGGCTGGCTCATGCGTGGTGATACGCCGGTGGGACCAGGAATTCCAGCAGGGCCTTCTGCGCATGCAGGCGGTTTTCTGCCTGGTCCCAGGCGACGGAGCGCGGGTCGTCCAACAGGTCGAGGCTGATTTCTTCGCCGCGATGGGCCGGCAGGCAGTGCATGAACAGCGCATCCGGGGCGGCGAGGTCGAGCAATTCACGGGTGACTTGATAAGGCGCGAACAGGGCCAGGCGCTTGGCGGTCTCGTCTTCCTGGCCCATGGAGGTCCAGACGTCGGTGCTCACCAGGTGCGCGCCGATCACCGCGTCTTTCGGGTCACGCACGATTTGCACGCGGGCGTCGGCCTTGGCCAGGAATTCGGCGCTCGGCTCGTAGCCCTCGGGGCAGGCGATGCGCAGGTGGAAGTCGAACTGGATCGCCGCTTCTATATAGCTGTTGCACATATTGTTGCCATCGCCGATCCAGGCCACAGTCTTGCCCTGGATCGAGCCGCGATGTTCGAGGAACGTCTGCATATCGGCGAGCAACTGGCACGGATGCAGGTCGTCGGACAGCCCGTTGATCACCGGCACTCGCGAGTTGGCGGCAAATTCAGTCAGGGTGCTGTGGGCGAAGGTACGGATCATCACCGCATCGAGCATGCGTGACATGACGATGGCGCAATCGCTGATCGGCTCGCCACGGCCCAGTTGGGTATCCCGAGGCGACAGGAAAATCGCCTGGCCGCCGAGCTGGATCATGCCGGCTTCGAAGGACAGGCGGGTACGGGTGGACGACTTCTCGAAAATCATCCCGAGTACGCGGTTTTTCAGAGGCTCGAACAGTACGCCGCGATTACGCAGGTCTTTAAGCTCAATGCCTCGACGGATCACGCTGACCAGCTCTTCGGGCGTGCAATCCATCAGGGAGAGAAAGTGCCTTGCGCTCATCATTAACTACCTTTTTGCAACAGACCGCAGATACTCAAAGCCTTGTTTATTGTGACAACGGGCGAGACCTGCGGCGAAAGCCGCACGGGGCGACGAAATAGGGGAAGGCGCGATATTGACATTAAATGTCGCGTCTTACCAATAGGCTACGGTTTTTTAGGGGTGTTCAAAGGGGCGGGAATTGCACTTTTGAGGCCTGTTTACGGACAGCAGCGGGTCATTTGTACACTGGCGCCGCGACCTTTTGCAATGTGTGATGGCGGCCCCGGGCCGGTTGCGTCGGTTTCCGGGGCGGTGTGGGCGGTTTCTGAAACATTTGCTCATGCTTGCCCATGGTCTGGCCTGATGCCCATTGATTCACGGGGCGAACGATGCTGGTGCCGCCGCTGGCCGCAGCCCATAGTCGGGCCAAAGCCCTAATAAAGAGACTGGCCATGACCAAGACTCTCCATCACCGTGCCTGCCACCTGTGCGAAGCCATTTGCGGCCTGACCCTGGAAACCACCACTTCGGATGATGGCAGCATTGCCATCACCTCGATCAAAGGGGACGCCCAGGATACCTTCAGCCGTGGCCATATATGCCCCAAGGCCGTGGCCCTACAAGATATCCAGAACGATCCCGACCGCCTGCACCAGCCGATGTTGCGGGTGGGCAGCGAGTGGCAGCCGATCCCCTGGGACGAGGCCTTCGCCCTGGTGGCCGAACGGCTGGCGGGGATCCAGGCGCGGCATGGGCAGAATGCGGTGGCGGTGTATCAGGGCAATCCCAGTGTGCATAACTACGGCTTGATGACCCACAGTAATTACTTCCTCGGGCAGTTGAAGACGCGCAATCGCTTCTCCGCGACGTCGGTAGACCAACTGCCCCATCACCTCACCAGCCACCTGATGTACGGCCATGGCCTGTTGCTGCCCATCCCGGATATCGACCAGACCGACTTCATGTTGATCCTGGGCGGCAATCCACTGGCCTCCAATGGCAGCATCATGACCGTGCCGGACGTGGAGAAACGTCTGAAGGCCATTCAGGCACGGGGCGGCAAAGTGGTGGTGGTCGACCCCCGACGCAGTGAAACGGCGGCCATGGCCGACCAGCACCTGTTTGTGCGCCCCGGCGGGGATGCGGCGTTGCTGTTCGGGCTACTCAACACATTGTTTAGTGAGCACCTGACCCGCGACAGCCATTTGCCGGTGGACGGCCTGGAGGAGGTGCGCCGGGCTGTCGCAGGCTTTACCGCCGAGGCCATGAGCGCCCACTGCGCGGTGCCGGCCGAGCAGATCCGCCAGTTGGCGCGGGATTTTGCGGCGGCAGACAAGGCGGTCTGCTATGGGCGGATGGGGGTATCGACCCAGGCGTTCGGTACCCTTTGCCACTGGCTGGTGCAGTTGATCAACCTGGTCACCGGTAATCTGGACCGGGTCGGGGGCGCCTTGTGCACCGAACCAGCGGTGGACCTGGTGGCCGCCACGTCTGGTGGGCACTTCAACCGTTGGCAGAGCCGGGTGTCCGGGCGTCCCGAATACAGCGGCGAGCTGCCGGTGTCGGCCTTGGCCGAAGAAATGCTCACCGAGGGCGAAGGACAAATCCGTGCGCTGGTGACAGTGGCCGGCAACCCGGTGTTGTCCACCCCCAACGGACGCCAATTGGAGCAGGCCCTGGACGGTCTGGAGTTCATGGTCAGCGTGGACCTGTATATCAACGAAACCACGCGCTATGCCGACCTGATCCTGCCATCGACCTCGGCCCTGGAAAACGATCACTACGACACCACCTTCAATATGTTTGCGGTGCGTAACGTCACGCGCTTCAACCGGGCGATCCTGCCCAAGCCCGAGGGCGCGTTGCACGACTGGGAGATTTTTGTCGGCCTGGCCCAGGCGTTTGCGGCCCGCACTGGCAACCCGCTCAAGCCAACCCTGGCGCCGGCGCAGATGATTGACCTGGGCCTGCGGGCCGGGGCCTATGGCGATGCTTCCTCGCACAAGCTGTCGGTGGCGATGCTGGCCGAGCATCCCCATGGCCTGGACCTGGGACCGCTGAAGGCCAACCTGGCGGGACGCTTGAAAACCGCCAATGGTCGGGTGCAGGCGGCGCCAGCAGTGATCCTCGTGGACCTGGCGCGGTTTGCCGCATTGCCGTTGCCCACGGTTGATGAGTTGCTGCTGATCGGCCGCCGGCACGTGCGCAGCAACAATTCGTGGATGCATAACTATCACCGACTGGTGAAGGGCAAGCCGCGGCATCAGTTGCTGATGCACCCGGATGACCTCGCCAGTCGCCAACTGAGTGACGGCCAGCGCGTGCGGGTCAGTTCGCGGATCGGCATGATCGAGGTGCACGTACTGGCCAGCCTGGAGATGATGCCCGGCGTGGTCAGCCTGCCCCACGGCTGGGGTCATGACCGGCCGGGTGTGCAGATGAGTATTGCCAGCGCGCAGCCGGGGGCGAGTGCCAACGACCTGACGGATGAGCGTCAGTTGGACGAACTGTCAGGTAACGCGGCGTTGAACGGCGTGCCGGTGCAGGTCGCGGCGGCGTGACGCAGTGAGTCTGTCGGGGAGCCCGAGCACCACGCTGGGATTTTGCGTTACAATGCGCCACCGTGCCGACCTGTGAGTCGCAAAGTTCCAGCCGAGGTGTTCCATGGATATCATCGAAACGATTAAAGAGCAGATTGCTAACAACACCATTCTGCTTTACATGAAGGGCGCACCGAATGCCCCGCAGTGCGGCTTCTCCGCGAAGGCCTCCCAGGCCGTCATGCAGTGTGGCGAAAAGTTCGCTTACGTCGATATCCTGCAAAACCCGGAAATCCGCGCCAACCTGCCGAAGTACGCCAACTGGCCTACTTTCCCACAACTGTGGGTGGCCGGTGAGCTGGTCGGCGGTAGCGACATCATCACCGAAATGGCGGCTGATGGTTCGTTGCAAGCGCTGATCAAGGACGCAGCTGAAAAAGCAGCGGCCAAGACCGAAGCGTAATTCGCGCGCAATAAAAAGCCCCGCTTCTCATTCGAGAGCGGGGCTTTTTTGTGCCTGTTGGCGCGGTTATTCACCCATCTGCGATTGCAGGTAGTTTTCCAGGGTCACTTTGTCGATCAGGCCGATCTGGGTTTCCAGCCAGTCGATATGCTCTTCCTGGTCTTCAAGGATATCTTCCAGCAGTTCGCGGCTGCCGAAGTCGCCCTTGGTCTCGCAATGTGCAATGGCGGCCTTGAGGTCGGCATGGCTCTTGCGCTCGAAGCCCACATCGCTGTTGAGCATTTCCAGGGTGTGCTCGCCGATGTTCAGCTTGCCCAGGTCCTGGACGTTCGGCAGACCTTCGAGGAACAGGATGCGCTTGATCAGCGCGTCTGCGTCCTTCATGGCCTTGATCGACTCTTTGTACTCACGCTTGCCGAGCTTTTCCAGGCCCCAATCGTCATACATGCGTGCATGCAGGAAATACTGATTGATCGCGACCAGTTCATTGGCAAGGATTTTGTTGAGTTGCTGGATGACTGAGATGTCGCCTTTCATGATTGGGGTCCTGCCCTGTATTCGTTGTATATAAGGCGGAGTTTGAGCTGCACAACTACTAGTGTCAAACCTAAGTTATTGAATAATAAATGAAAATTAATCGGAATAAGAATGTTTGTGTTCCGCGTCTTGGCGCTAACTATTTGAATTACAGGCATAAAAAAACCGGACGCTAAGTCCGGTTCTTTAAAACACGCCACTTCAGGCGTGTGTAAATTCTGCCGAGTAGGGGATCGCGGCCTGGGCTGTTTGCAGCGATGTCAGGGTTTCCCGTACCACTTGCTTGGCAAGGCAGGCACATTTGCCACATTGGCTGGCAACGCCGGTGGTTTCACGCACTTCCTTGTAGCTGCAGCAACCTTCATAGATCGCTTCGCGGATTTGTCCGTCGGTGACGCCAGTGCAGAGGCAGACATACATAAGGGAGAACCATCGCGGTTTAAGGCTTAAGTGCGATGGATCTTAATGTTAACGAGAATGATTGTCAAAGTGCTTTCTCAAACCTTTGCCCGCCGTGGGCCCCTCACTGACGAACGGCTTTTTTCAGGTATGATGGTCGGTCTTTACGAAGCGTGATCGCGTCACAGGCCTGTCGTCAATTCACGGCAGACTCAGGGGCGGTCCATTTACTTCAATTACCATCAGGAGATAACCAATGAGCGTACTCGTCGGCAAACAAGCCCCGGATTTCGACGTACCTGCCGTCCTCGGCAATGGCGAAATCGTTGACAGCTTCAAGCTGTCTGAAGCCATCAAAGGCAAATACGGCCTGGTGTTCTTCTACCCGCTGGACTTCACTTTCGTCTGCCCATCCGAGCTGATCGCCCTGGATCACCGCATGGACGACTTCAAGGCACGTAACGTTGAAGTGGTTGCCGTGTCCATCGACTCCCATTTCACCCACAACGCCTGGCGCAACACTGCCATCAATGATGGCGGCATCGGCAAAGTCAAATACACCATGGCTGCCGACATGAAGCACGACATCGCCAAGGCCTACGACGTTGAGTCCGAAGGCGGCGTGGCTTTCCGTGGCGCGTTCCTGATCGACGACAAGGGCGTTGTGCGCTCGCAGATCATCAACGACCTGCCGCTGGGCCGTAACATGGAAGAGCTGATCCGCCTGGTCGACGCTCTGCAATTCCACGAAGAGCACGGCGAAGTCTGCCCAGCCAACTGGAAAAAAGGCGACAAAGGCATGAACGCTTCGCCAGAAGGCGTTGCGGCTTACCTGACCGAGAACGCTGGCAAGCTGTAAGCCAGATTCGCGGTAAAAAAACCGGCCTGAGAGGGCCGGTTTTTTTATGCGTGGGATTTAGCGACCTGATCAGTCGCTGAAATCTTCCCAGCCGCCCATCTGCTTCCAGCGGTTGACGATGCCGCAGAACAGATCGGCAGTCTTCTCGGTGTCGTAGCGAGCCGAGTGGGCTTCACGACCGTCGAAGTCGATACCGGCAGCCTGGCATGCCTTGGCCAGTACGGTCTGGCCATAAGCCAGGCCAGCCAGGGTCGCGGTGTCGAAGCTGGAGAACGGGTGGAACGGGTTGCGCTTCATGTCCAGGCGCGCCACGGCGGCGTTGAGGAAGCCCAGGTCGAAACTGCTGTTGTGGCCGACCAGGATCGCGCGTTTGCAGCCGTTGGCCTTCAGGGCCTTGCGAACGCCACGGAAGATGTCGGTCAATGCCGCTTCTTCGCTGACGGCCATGCGCAACGGATGGTCGAGCTTGATTCCGGTGAACTCCAGGGCCGCCGCTTCGATGTTGGCACCTTCAAAAGGCTCGACGCGGAAGAAATGGGTGTGTTCTGGATACACAAAGCCCTGTTCGTCCATGCCGATGGTAGTCGCGGCAATTTCCAGCAGCGCATCGGTGGCGCAATTGAAACCGCCGGTTTCTACGTCGATAACGACAGGCAGATAGCCGCGAAAACGCTCGGCCATCGGGTGGCGCGAACCGCCGCCACTGTGTTCCTGTTCGTCGTCGTAATGGTCTTCACTCACGTGTGTTCCTCCAGCAGGCGCCAGCGCAGTGTTTCACCGGCGCGCAGCGGGATAACGGTCAGCTCGCCAAATGGCAGGCTGGTGGGGGCGGTCCAGTCTTCACGGACCAGGGTAATGCGGTCGGTATTCGCCGGCAGGCCGTAGAAGCGCGGGCCATTGAGGCTGGCGAAGGCCTCGAGTTTGTCCAGGGCGTTGCGTGCCTCGAAAGCCTCGGCGTACAGCTCGATCGCCGCATAGGCGGTGTAACAGCCGGCACAGCCGCAGGCAGCTTCCTTGGCGTGCTGGGCGTGGGGGGCCGAGTCGGTACCGAGGAAGAACTTCGCATTGCCACTGGTGGCGGCATCGAGCAGTGCCACCTGGTGGGTGTTGCGCTTGAGGATCGGCAGGCAATAGAAGTGCGGCCGGATCCCGCCCACCAGCATGTGGTTGCGGTTGTACAGCAGGTGATGCGCGGTGATGGTCGCGCCAACGTTGGCCGAAGCCTCGGTGACGAATTGCACGGCGTCGGCAGTGGTGATGTGCTCGAACACCACCTTGAGGGTCGGGAACAGCTCGACCACACGGCGCATGTGTTCGTCGATGAAGATCTTCTCGCGATCGAACACATCGACATCACCACGGGTGACTTCACCGTGGATCAACAGCGGCATGCCCACTTCGGCCATGGCTTCGATGGCGGGCAGGATCTTGTCGATACTGGTCACGCCGGAGTCGGAGTTGGTCGTGGCGCCGGCCGGGTACAGCTTGGCGGCATGCACGTAACCGCTGGCCTTGGCCTCGCGGATTTCTGCGGGCTGGGTGCGGTCGGTCAGGTAGAGCACCATCAACGGTTCAAAGCGGCTGCCGGCCGGTCGTGCAGCGAGGATGCGCTGGCGATAGGCGTCGGCTTCTGCGGCATTGCGCACCGGAGGTACCAGGTTAGGCATGATGATGGCACGGCCAAACGTGCGCGCTACATCAGCCACGGTTTGGGGCAACGCAGCACCATCGCGAAGATGAATATGCCAGTCGTCGGGACGCAGCAGGGTCAGGCGGTCGGACATTGGGGATTCCAGGCGGGTCAATCTGGTGGGAATGCTACCGGAAAAGACTCTTGCAGGCACTCGCTATCAAGTTTTGCAGGGCGCGACCGATATCCCTGGGTATGCCTTAACGATGTATGACGCCTTGTTGTGTTGTAGAAACCAGTGGAGCCGCCCGTGCGCCAGCAATATCTAGCCCTGCTCAGCGTGTTCGCCAGCCTGCCTGCGATGGCCCTGACCTTCCAGACGCGCCTGGAAAATATCGAGTGGAAGGTGGAAGGCGACAAGTTCGAGTGCCGCTTGAGCCAGCCGATCGCCGATTTTGGTTCGGGTGAGTTCGTGCGCCGGGCCGGCGAGCAGGCGACATTTCGCTTGAAGGCCTACAACAGCGCGCTGGGCGTCGGCTCCGCAACACTCTTGGCGGCGGCGGCGCCGTGGCAGCCGGGGCGCGGTGATATCAACCTCGGTGCGGTGCGTGCGGGCAGCGGCGATGTGCTGTTCAACAGCTCCCAGGCCCAGGCCGGGCGCCTGTTCAATGGCTTGCTCGATGGCCGCAGCCCGACTGTGCGCCACTATTCCCGGGATGGTGGCTATTCGGAAATCCGCTTGCTGCCGGTGCGCTTCAACAAGGCTTACAGCGATTACCAGTTATGTACTGCGAAATTGCTGCCGATGAATTTCGAGCAGGTCAAACAGGCTGAAGTCGGCTTTCCGGGTGGCGGTATCGACCTCGACCCGGCGGCCAAGGCCAAGCTGTTGGTCATGCTTGAGTTCATCAAGGCCGACCCTACGGTCAACCATATCGAACTGGACGGCCATTCGGATAACAGCGGCAATCGCCTGACCAATCGCGACCTGTCCCGGCGTCGAGGCCTAGCGGTGATGGACTTCTTCAAGGCCAATGGCATTCCCGAATCGCAGATCGTCCTGCGCTTCCACGGCGAGCGCTATCCGCTGGTGCCCAATACCAACCCGGCCAACCGGGCGAAGAACCGGCGGGTGAATATCCATCTCGACCGGGTGCCAGCCCCCGAGAAACCGGCACCCCAGGCCACCGCCCCGGCGAATGCGGCGGCGACCTCGTAGGCATCGGCCATTCGTCGCTCGCCCGACATAATCTGTCGCTTTATCTTCATTTGCTGTCGCGCCCCTGTAATTTCACGGTTTTGATCGGTAGAATCGACGCCTTTCCGTAAAACCCCGTGGAGTGATGGCATGGCCGACGTAAACAAGGTCGTTCTCGCGTATTCCGGCGGCCTGGACACTTCGGTGATCCTCAAGTGGCTGCAGGATACTTATAACTGTGAAGTGGTGACCTTTACCGCTGACCTGGGTCAGGGCGAAGAGGTCGAACCTGCACGAGCCAAGGCGCAAGCCATGGGCGTCAAAGAGATCTACATTGACGACCTGCGCGAAGAATTCGTCCGCGATTTCGTTTTCCCGATGTTCCGCGCCAACACCGTCTACGAAGGCGAGTACCTGCTGGGTACTTCCATCGCACGTCCGCTGATTGCCAAGCGCCTGATCGAAATCGCCAACGAAACCGGCGCTGACGCCATTTCCCATGGCGCCACCGGCAAAGGCAACGACCAGGTGCGTTTCGAACTGGGCGCCTATGCCCTGAAGCCTGGCGTGAAAGTGATTGCTCCTTGGCGTGAATGGGACCTGCTGTCCCGTGAAAAACTGATGGATTACGCTGAAAAGCACGCCATCCCGATCGAACGCCATGGCAAGAAGAAGTCCCCGTACTCGATGGACGCCAACCTCCTGCACATCTCCTATGAAGGCGGCGTGCTGGAAGACACCTGGACCGAGCACGAAGAAGACATGTGGAAATGGACCGTCTCCCCGGAGAACGCTCCTGACAAGCCGCAGTACCTGGAACTGACCTACCGCAACGGCGACATCGTCGCGCTGGACGGCGTCGAAATGACCCCGGCCACCGTACTGGCGACCCTCAACCGTATCGGTGGCGAGCACGGTATCGGCCGTCTGGACATCGTCGAAAACCGCTACGTGGGCATGAAGTCCCGTGGCTGCTACGAAACCCCGGGCGGCACCATCATGCTGCGCGCTCACCGCGCCATCGAGTCCATCACCCTGGACCGTGAAGTGGCTCACCTCAAAGACGAGCTGATGCCTAAATACGCCAGCCTGATCTACACCGGTTACTGGTGGAGCCCTGAGCGTCTGATGCTGCAGCAGATGATCGACGCCTCCCAGGTCCATGTGAACGGTGTGGTGCGCCTGAAGCTGTACAAGGGCAACGTGATCGTCACCGGCCGCAAGTCCGATGAGTCGCTGTTCGATGCCAATATCGCGACCTTTGAAGAAGATGGCGGTGCCTACAACCAGGCTGACGCTGCTGGCTTCATCAAGCTCAACGCACTGCGCATGCGCATTGCGGCCAACAAGGGCCGCAAGTTGTTCTGAAGTACCTGACGCGTCATAAAGAGTGGCCCCTTGAAAAAGGGGCCATTTTTTTGTCCGTCATTCAGGAGGTCCGGGTTTTGTTTATCAGTGTTTAATGTCTTGCCGATGTGTTTGGGGCGTTGCTGTTTATTAGTTTTGCTTTTGTTTTTTTTGTGTCGGGAAGTTGGTGCTTCAGGCATGCAGCCTTGTTTGTGTTTAAAATCATTCGGTTGTTTAGTAGGAAAGAGATGGAGTTCTATTTTATTTGTGGAAATATCTGTCAGATAATTCCAAGTGTTGTTAATGACTGTTGCACCGAGGGAACTTTTTTGCAGGGGCAATGGCCGCGTCGAGGCACGCAGGTCTGGCCCGTGCAAGGGGCATTTCCTGAAAATGGCGTGCGTCATGTTTACTTTTCTAGGGTAAACGGTGCTTTTTTTGCTCAAAATATGTTTGCCCACGGAAAGTTCTGAAAGGCTGAACAATAACCGACACATCCATAGAGGCGTTTTTTTGTAGGTCTATTCTCATAACTTTGTGGGTTGGGTCTCTGCTTGTCGTTACTTGGGGGGGAGTGCTATGCCAAGGAGGAAACGACTAGGCTATTGTGCTGGCTCTGAATAATTCGAACAGCGAAATTGGACTTGCCCATGAATAAAGTGCTGATCGTGGATGATCATCCCGTCATTCGCCTTGCTGTACGCATGCTAATGGAGCGTCATGGTTATGAGGTCGTTGCAGAGACCGATAACGGAGTCGACGCGTTACAACTAGCGCGGGAGCATATGCCGGATATTGTCATCCTGGATATTGGAATTCCCAAACTTGACGGTTTGGAAGTTATTTGTCGCCTGTCTTCCACAAAGCAGGCGCAACCCTTCAAGGTGTTGGTGCTGACCTCCCAGGCTCCCGGTCACTTCTCCATGCGCTGCATGCAGGCGGGGGCGGCGGGCTATGTGTGCAAGCAGCAGGACCTTACCGAGCTGCTGAGCGCAATCAAGGCCGTGCTGTCTGGCTACAGCTATTTCCCCAACCAGGCACTCAACTCGGTGCGGTCCACCCAGGGCAATACCAGCGAGGCGGATATGGTCGAACGGCTCTCAGGCCGGGAGATGATGGTGCTACAGCAGTTGGCCCAGGGAAAAACCAACAAAGAAATCGCCGACGGCATGTTCCTCAGCAACAAGACGGTGAGTACCTACAAGACGCGTCTGCTGCTCAAGCTCAATGCCCGGTCCCTGGTGGACCTGATCGAGCTCGCTCAGCGCAACGGCCTGGTTTAAGAAGCAGGGAGCAACAGGCAGGAAAAGCCTCCATCGCGGAGGCTTCTGTGTGATCGTTTGGCTAGAGATCGAAATCGTAATCGGCCAACTGTTTTTGCAGGCGTCGCTCTTCCAGAAGATTGTCGATGGTGCGGCGTTTGCTCAAATTGGTCTTGGCCACTTCTACGGGCGCCTCGGCTACTTCGTCAGTGTCCGTTGCCACAAAGTCATCTTCTACATCCAGTTGTTCTTTGCCAGTGCTCATAAGGTTAACTCCAGGCTAAGACTGCCGTTGGCGCTCCTTATATCGGCAATTGCGCACCGGGTAAAAAAGATTTTTTCAATCGACTCATCAATAAAAGCAATGACGGCTCAATCGTCAGACGTCTTTTCCTTGTATTCACACAGATCCTCGATGCGACAGCTGCCACAACGCGGCTTGCGGGCCTGGCACACATAACGGCCGTGCAGAATCAACCAGTGGTGGGAGTCGAGCAGGTAAGGCTTTGGCACAAATTTCATCAGTTTTTTCTCCACCTCCACCACATTCTTGCCCGGTGCGATCCCTGTGCGGTTACTCACGCGGAAAATATGTGTGTCCACCGCCATGGTCAATTGGCGAAACGCTGTATTGAGCACCACATTGGCCGTCTTGCGACCCACGCCGGGCAAAGCTTCAAGTGCTTCCCGGGTTTGTGGCACTTCGCCGCCATGCAACTCGACCAGCAGTCGGCAGGTTTCTATGACGTTTTTTGCCTTGCTGTTATACAGGCCAATGGTCTTGATGTACTGCGACAGCCCCTCCACCCCCAGGGCATGGATCGCCGCTGGAGTATTGGCCACCGGAAACAGCTTGGCCGTGGCCTTGTTGACGCCCACATCCGTCGATTGCGCAGACAGGATCACCGCAATCAGCAGCTCGAACGGCGACGAGTAGGCCAGCTCGGTCTTGGGTTCTGGGTTGTCCTCGTGAAACCGACGAAAGATCTCCAGGCGTTTTGCGGCATTCATGGGGCGAGCGGTTCCTTCAGTGTGGTTTGCGGCGTTGGGTCCAGGCTTGCCACCCGGCAAGCCACAACCCGAGCAGGATAAACCCTGTGGGGGCGAGGGTGGCGATGCTGCTGCCGAGTAACAAGCGCGAGAGGGTGATTGCAACCAATAGCCCGGTAGCAACGGTGAATAGCTGAAGCTGCGCCCTGCGCTGGTTGGCGGCGAACAGGCCGGCATGTTCAAGCAATACGCATTGCACGCCAATTAACCCCAGGTACGCTCCCAGGGCCATAGACGGGCCAAAGGCCAGGGCCTGGGCCACCAAATGTGCGCAACTGACCCAGGTGGTGGCCAGCAACACATTGGCAATCAGCCGCCAATTGCCACTGAGGCGATTACGCACCCAGGCGCAGCTCCAGCCATGCAGCGTCACGATCAGCACCCACAGGGCCCAGAAGGCAGCGGCGCCGGCCGGGGTGGCGCTGACACCCAGCAGTGCAGGCAGCAGCAACAGGCTGCCAAGGGCGAATGGTTTAGTCATGGCTGGCAGTCTCCAGCAGCGCCTGACGATGTTCCTCAAAATACCGCAAGGCATCATGGGTTGCGTTAATCACCGCGCGGGAGGTGATGGTCGCGCCCGCCATCTGGTCGAACTGGCCACCGTCTTTCTTCAGCGCCCATATCTGCGGACTTTCCCCCGACAACCCTTTGAACGAGGCAAGCCAGGGATTGCCGGGCTCGCCAATAGGTCCGCCCAATGTGGGGGTTTCTGCGTGGGCCAGGGTCTTTACCCCGAGCAGCTTGGCGTTGTGGTCGATGGCAATCAGCAATTGGATACGTCCACCGTAACCATCGACCTGCGCGCGCAGCACGACGGCGCTGGGTTTACCGGCCAGGGTCGCGAGGTAACCACCCAGCAGTTGACTGTTATCCAGCATTTCCGAGGCGATACCCAGCGGGCGCTCCAGGGGGTGATTGTCATAACTGCCAGCGGGCAGTACATCCAGCAACGCCCGACTTTGCATCTCACGCTGCTGCGCGGCAATGGGCTTGGTCGTCAGCTGTTGCAGGCCAACGGTCAGGCCCACCGCGCCGACGGCGATCAACAGCACGATCAAGGCTTGCCAGGTGCGCGTCATGCCTTCACCGCCTGCGGCCGTGCCCAGCGCTCCAGGGTCGGCACCGCGAGGTTCATCATCAGTACGGCGAACGCCACGCCATCCGGGTAGCTGCCCCAGGTGCGGATCAGGTAGGTCAGCAGCCCCACGCCCACCCCAAACAGCAAGCGTGCCCGCGCACTTTTCGCGCCCGACACCGGTTCGGTGATGATAAAGAAGGCCCCGAGCATGGTGGCCCCGGTCAGCAGGTGAAACAGCGGCGAGCCATTGGAGTCCGAGCCCGAGCCGTTCCAGCCCAGCAGGCTGATGACAAACAGGCTGGCGAGCATGCCCACCGGCGCATGCCAACTGAATACCCGTTGCTGCAGTAAAAAGACGCCGCCGGCGAGAAACGCCAGGTTTACCCACTCGCTGCCGGTGCCGCCGATCTGGCCGAACGCCGGGTTGCTGGCAAACAGTTCATCAATGGTCAGGCTGTTATTGATGCGTAACGTATCCAGCGCCGTGGCCCGGGCCCAGGCATCGGCGGTCTCGCCGTGCAGGCCGAACACCTGTTGCAGGCCGGCCAGCAGGTCCAGGCCGTGGGATGCCGGCCAATGGGTCATTGGCTGGGGAAAGGCCAGCAGCATCAGCGCATAACCGAGCATGGCCGGGTTGAAGGGGTTCTGCTTGCCGCCATACAGGTGTTTGCCCAGCAGCAATCCACTGCTCACAGCGCCCACGCATAGCCACCACGGGCAGTAAGGTGGCAGCGCCAGGGCCAGCAGGACCGCGCTGACCAGGCCACTGAGGTCGCCACCGCCCTGGCCGCGCAACCGGCGCACCCCGGCTTCGACGGCCCAGGCACAGGTGCCGGCCAGCAACAGATTGATCAACACGCCCCAGCCATACAGCCAGAACAGCACCAGCACGCCGGGCGTTACCGCCATCAACAGGCGCTGCATGGCCTGTTGCTGGCGCTCAACAACGTCAGGCCCCGACATGTTCATCCACCAACCGCTGAGCGTCAGCCAGGCGTTGTCTGGCGTCGATTAACGCGTTGGTACTGCTGGCGGGCTGGCGTTCGAGTTTGTTCAGGTCGGCGCGGGCATAGGCCAGGGCGGTCTTCAATTGGCGCAGTTGGCTGTCGATGGGCCGTTTCTCGACACGTTGCAAATCAGGCCTGGGCTGCTCGGAGGCTTCTTCGGCCGCATGCAAGGCTTGTTCAGCGTCGGCCAGGGCGGCGCCCAGGGCGGCCAGTTGTTCGGCATCGGCCAGTGCGTCCTGAGCTTTTTTCAGCTCGGCGCGACGCATGGCCAACTGGATTTTGGCGCGTTTGAGCGCTGGGTCTTTATTGGCCTGGGGGATCACAACAGCGGGGGCGTTGGTTTCAAGGGCGGCCAATGCCTGTTCGGCGGATTCAAATTGCTGTTGCAGGATGATCAACTGCGACTGTTGCTCAAAGGTCGGCGGATGGCCGAAGGCTTTCAGGGATTTATGCAGTTGCGCCCGGCTCATCGCCAGGTTGATCTTGGCCTTTTTTAGCGCTGCGTCGATGTCGGCGTCTTTTTGCGCGCGCACGCGCTCGATGGCAGCCTGCAGCGGGTCGCCGTTGCTCTCTGCGCTGGGGGCCGGGCGTTTGCTGCGGGCCAGGCGTTCTGCCAGCTTGTGCTCTTCCTCGCGTTGCAGCCTGGCGTTGCGTTGCTCGAAGCGGCGGCGGGCGCGCTCACGCTTGGTCCCGCGCTCTTGGCGCTCCTCGGCGGTGCTGGCATAGCCCGCGACAATTGGCAGCACCGTGGCCAGCGGCAAGGGCAGCATGTCGATGCAGTCCACCGGACAGGGCGCGACACACAAGTCGCAACCGGTGCATTCATCCACGATCACGGTGTGCATCAACTTGGCCGCGCCGACAATCGCATCCACCGGGCAAGCCTGGATGCACTTGGTGCAACCGATGCACTCGGCCTCACGGATAAAGGCAATCTGCGCGGGGGCTTCACCACGAGTACTGTCCAGCTCCAGGGGCGCCAGGTTCAACAGCTGCGCCAGCTCGGCGATGGTTTCTGTGCCGCCTGGCGGGCACTTGTTGATAGCCTCACCCCGGGCGATGCCTTCGGCGTAGGGTCTGCAACCCGGGTGCCCGCATTTGCCGCATTGGGTCTGGGGCAGCAGGGCGTCGATACGTTGAATCAGGCTCATGGTTTGATCATTGCGTTTAAGCCCAGCAACGCCACGGCCATCAGCCCGGCACTGAACAGGTCCATGGGCAGGCCTTTGAAGGGCTGGGGGATATCGTTGTGGTCTATGCGCTGGCGCAAATCGTTGAACAGGCTGAGGGTCAGCCAGAATGCCGGGCCGATGCCCAGGCTATAGATCAGTTGGGTGGTATTGCCAGGGCCCAGGAATACCACGCTGAGCACGCCGGCGTTCGCCAGCAGCGGCAGCCACAACCCGTCGAAGGGCAGTGCGGGCACGCGGCGGGAAAGTACCGTCAGCAATGGCTGGCTCAACAAGATCGCCACCGGCACATAAGCAAACAGCCATAACGCGTCCAGCGCCAAGGGGTGCAACACAAAGTGAACAACCAGGTAGCTGAAAGCGCCGCTGAGGGCGACCAAGAGTGTGGTCGCGAACCCCAGGGCGTGCACCCGCCGTCGTTCCAAAGGCGGATCCCCGGGCAGCGCAACACGCAGCAGGTATTGGCTGATCAGGGCAGCGCAGGGAAGGGCGACAAGCAGTTCGGTCATGGTCGAGCCGGTTAAGCAAACAGGGCCTGATTATCCGGCAAGCAGGGAGAGGGTACTAGCGCAAACCGCCCTGTCGCGGCCAATCACCGCGACAGGGTTTTCCGGTTACTTGATGCGCTGGCCAGGCTTGGCGCCACTGTCCGGGCTGAGCAGGTAGATTTCCTCGCCGCCAGGGCCGGCTGCCATCACCATGCCTTCGGAGATGCCGAACTTCATTTTGCGTGGCTTGAGGTTGGCGATCATCATGGTCAGGCGACCATCGAGCTTGGACGGGTCCGGGTAGGCACTTTTGATCCCGGAGAACACGTTGCGTTGCTCGTCACCGATATCCAGGGTCAGGCGCAACAGCTTGTCGGCGCCTTCCACGGCTTCGGCCTTGATGATCAGCGCGACCCGCAGGTCCACGGCGGCAAAGGTATCGAAGTCGATTTCCGGCGACAGCGGATCCTTGGCCAGCTCGCCATTGCCCGCTGGGGCGGCGTTGCCGGTGTCGGTCTGGCTGGCGGTCAGGTCTTCCTTGGAAGCATCCGTCATGGCCTGCACCTTGACCGGGTCGATACGGGTCATCAGCGGCTTGAATTCGTTGAGCTGATGGTTGTTGAGCAGGCTGGTGTGGTCATTCCAGGTCAACGGTGCAACGTTGAGGAACGCCTCGGCGTCGGCGGCCAGCAACGGCAGCACCGGCTTGAGGAAGATCACCAACTGGCGGAACAGGTTGATGCCGGTGGCGCAGATGGCCTGGACTTCATCCTGCTTGCCTTCCTGCTTGTTCAGCGACCACGGTGCCTTGTCGGCGATCCAGGCGTTGGCTCGGTCGGCCAGGCCCATGATCTCGCGCATGGCGCGGGCAAAGTCGCGGGCTTCATAGGCGTCGGCGATGCTTGGCGCGGCCGCCAGGAACGCGTCGGTCAGCTCCGGTGCGGCGTTGACCGGCACCATCACCCCAGCGTTGCCTTTGTGGATAAACCCGGCGCAGCGGCTGGCGATGTTGACCACCTTGCCCACCAGGTCCGAGTTGACCTTCTGCACGAAGTCTTCCAGGTTCAGGTCCAGGTCGTCGACGCCACGGCCCAGCTTGGACGCATAGTAGTAGCGCAGGTATTCCGGCGACAGGTGGTCCAGGTAGGTGCGCGCCTTGATAAAGGTGCCACGGGACTTGGACATCTTCTGGCCGTTGACCGTCAGGTAGCCGTGCACGGCGATGCCGGTCGGCTTGCGGTAGCCCGACCCTTCGAGCATTGCCGGCCAGAACAGGGCGTGGAAGTTGACGATGTCCTTGCCGATGAAATGGTACAGCTCGGCGGTGGAGTCCTTGCCCCAGAACGCGTCGAAGTCCAGCTCCGGCGTGCGGTCGCAGAGGTTCTTGAAGCTGGCCATGTAGCCAATCGGCGCGTCCAGCCACACATAGAAGTACTTGCCCGGCTCATCGGGGATCTCGAAACCGAAATACGGCGCATCGCGGGAGATATCCCACTGTTGCAGGCCGGCATCCAGCCATTCGGCGATCTTGTTTGCCACGGCGTCCTGCAAGGTGCCGCTACGGGTCCAGGTTTGCAGCATTTCCTGGAAATCCGGGAGCTTGAAGAAGAAGTGCTGGGAATCCTTGAGCACCGGGGTGGCGCCCGAGATCGCCGACTTCGGATCTTTCAGATCGGTCGGTGCGTAGGTGGCACCGCATTTTTCGCAGTTATCGCCGTACTGGTCTTCGGTGCCGCACTTGGGGCAGGTGCCCTTGATGAAGCGGTCGGCCAGGAACATTTTCTTTTCCGGGTCGAAATACTGGGTGATCGAGCGGGTGGCAATGTGCCCGGCATCACGCAGTTTCAGATAGATCTGGCTCGACAGCTCGCGGTTCTCTTCGGCGTGGGTCGAGTGGAAGTTGTCGAAATCCACCAGGAACTCGGCAAAGTCGGCGCTATGTTCAGCCTGGACGTTGGCGATCAGTTGTTCCGGGGTGATGCCTTCCTTTTCGGCGCGCAACATGATGGCCGAACCGTGGGCGTCGTCCGCGCAGACATAAATGCATTGATTGCCGCGATGCTTCTGGAAGCGCACCCACATATCGGTCTGGATGTACTCAAGCATATGGCCAAGATGGATGGAACCATTGGCATAGGGCAGGGCGCTGGTGACGAGGATCTTGCGTGGCTCGGACATGGGGCTCGGCTACTTGATGAAACGGAGGTCGGCCACTATAAAGCGCTGGGGAATTTATTTCACCCCGTGAGGCTGTTTCAGGGTTTTCCAATATCGCGAAAGCATGCCCCTCACGCCTCGGAACGGTTAGGATAGCCGCCTGTTTTAGTCTGTCTTTTCCGGGAGTAGCCCATGAGCGCCGTCAATCGCGCAGCGGTGGAAGCCGTTCTTCGCCAGTACACCGACCCCTACCTGAACCAGGACCCGGTCAGCGCCGGCTGTGTCCGGGCCATTGAGGTGCAGGGCGATCAGGTCACGGTCCAGCTTGAGCTGGGCTACGCCGCAGGCCTGTTCAAGAGTGGCTGGGCGCAGATGCTGCAAATGGCCATTGAAGGCCTGGACGGCGTGCGCTCGGCCAAGGTCGACATCCAGTGTGTGATCGCCGCGCATAAGGCCCAGGCACAGATCCCCGGCCTGGCCAACGTCAAGAACGTGGTGGCGGTGGCGTCCGGCAAGGGCGGCGTGGGCAAGTCGACCACGGCGGCCAACCTGGCCCTGGCCCTGGCCCGTGAAGGTGCGCGGGTGGGCATCCTCGACGCGGATATCTATGGTCCCAGCCAGGGCGTGATGTTTGGCATCGCCGAAGGCTCGCGGCCAAAGATCAAGGACCAGAAGTGGTTCGTGCCGATCCAGGCCCATGGCGTGGAAGTGATGTCGATGGCGTTCCTGACCGATGACAACACCCCGATGGTGTGGCGCGGGCCCATGGTTTCCGGGGCCTTGATGCAACTGGTGATGCAGACCGACTGGGGCAACCTGGACTACCTGGTGATCGACATGCCGCCGGGCACCGGTGATATCCAGCTGACCCTGGCGCAAAAAGTGCCGGTGGCCGGTGCAGTGATTGTCACCACCCCCCAGGACCTGGCGTTGCTGGATGCGCGCAAAGGCGTGGAGATGTTCCGCAAGGTCAACATCCCGGTGCTGGGTGTCGTGGAGAACATGGCGGTACACATCTGCTCCAACTGCGGCCATGCCGAGCATCTGTTCGGTGAAGGCGGCGGCGAAAAGCTCGCCACCCAATATGGCGTTGAGCTGCTGGCTTCGCTGCCGCTGGCGATGGGCATTCGTGAGCAGGCAGATGGTGGCAAGCCGACGGTCGCCGCCGAACCCGATGGGCAGATCGCCATGGTCTATCAGGAACTGGCCCGTCATGTAGGCGCGCGGATTGTCTTGCAGGAAGCCGGTGCCCAGGCAATGCCGACCATCACTGTCAGCGACGACTGATCGACCTGAAGGCAGACAAGCCTCGACCCTGTCGGGGCTTTTTCTTGTCTGGCGTAAACCTTTTGGGAGGGTGGGTGCGCATTTCCCTAATGGACGGTGTAAGCATTCGCTTACTTTTTCGTAAGTGTTTGGTTTTTTAACCGGACCTGGATGCCTCGAATCACCTGGACATATTTCTATATTATTGAAATATAACGCTTATTTATTTGTGGTCGAGAGCGGCGGCGGGGTGTGCTTGGGAATGGATCCCGTTGAACTTGTCTGGGAAGTCTCTACTATCAGCCCTGTGTCCACGGATTGACACAGTCATCACGGAACGATGATTCAGGGAACCTCGCAGGATGCGATTCATCAGGACGATGAAAAGGAACACAGGGACTAGGGAAAAAATGTGGGCGGGTCAAACCGCCCCTTTTTTTTGCCTGCAGAAAAGTAAAAGACCCGCGCGCAAAAACGCAAAAAGGCCCGCAAGGGGCCTTTTAGAGGGGCGCGACGCTGTTAGCGTTCGAGGTCTTTGATCTTGCCTTTAACGCCATCCCACTCTTCCGCATCTGGAAGCGATTCTTTCTTTTCAGTGATGTTGGGCCAGATTTCCGCCAGCTCGACGTTCAACTGAATAAATTCCTGCATGTCCTCCGGGACTTCATCCTCGGAGAAAATCGCAACGGCCGGGCATTCTGGCTCACACAGGGCGCAGTCAATGCACTCATCCGGGTGGATTACCAGGAAGTTCGGGCCTTCGTAAAAGCAGTCCACCGGACACACTTCTACGCAGTCGGTGTACTTGCACTTGATGCAGTTGTCGGTGACGACGAAGGTCATTTCTAGTTTTCTCCTCAGGCGGCGGCAGCGAAACCCCTTCTGGCAGGGCTCGCGAGGTTTGGGAGCGATAGTCTGCAGGCCAGGCTAAAAGCCCGCAGCATCCCAAACCGCGCGAGATTCTATCAGCTTGCACGCGTCTGCGTTAGACCCGTGTCTTCAGTGCATAGAGCAATTCCAACGCTTTTCGTGGAGTCAAGTCGTCCAGGTCAAGCTTTGCCAACTCATCCAGTACCGGGTGGGGCAGGCTGGCGAACATATCGCTCTGCATGGGCACACCCGGTTTGCTGGTGGCCTTGGCTGGGCTTGCAACCACGGTTTCGTGGGGCAGGGCGGTGGTTTCCAGGCGGCTGAGGTGCTCGCGGGCGCGCAGGATCACATCGTTCGGCACACCGGCCAACTGGGCCACGGCCAGGCCGTAACTCTGGCTGGCCGGCCCTGGCAGCACATGGTGCAGGAACACGATGCGCTCGTTGTGCTCGGTGGCATTGAGATGCACGTTAGCCACCAACGGCTCGCTTTCCGGCAGCACGGTCAGTTCGAAATAGTGGGTGGCGAACAGCGTGTAGGCCCGCAGGTGGGCCAGGCGCTCGGCAGCAGCCCAGGCCAGGGACAGGCCGTCGAAGGTACTGGTGCCGCGCCCCACTTCGTCCATCAGCACCAGGCTGCGGTCGCTGGCGTTGTGCAGGATATTGGCGGTTTCGCTCATTTCCACCATAAAGGTCGAACGGCCACCGGCCAGGTCATCGCTGGAACCGATCCGGGTGAAGATGCGGTCTACCAGGGACAGCTCGCAACTGGCCGCCGGCACAAAGCTGCCGATATGCGCCAGCAGCACGATCAAGGCGGTCTGGCGCATGTAGGTGGATTTACCGCCCATGTTCGGACCGGTGATCACCAGCATGCGGGTATCGTCGTCTAGCGACAGATCGTTGGCCACGAACGGTGTGGTCAGCACTTGCTCCACCACCGGGTGGCGACCCTGGACGATGCGCATGCACGGCTCGCTGACAAAACGCGGGCAGTTCAGGTCAAGGTTCAGGGCGCGCTCGGCAAGGTTGCTCAACACATCCAGCTCGGCCAGGGCCGCTGCGGTGTCCTGCAGCGGTGCCAGCTTGCCGATCAGGTCCTCGAGCAGGGCTTCATAGAGCATTTTTTCCCGGGCCAGGGCGCGGCTCTTGGCCGACAGCGCCTTGTCTTCGAATTCTTTGAGCTCGGGTGTAATAAAGCGCTCGGCACCTTTAAGGGTCTGGCGACGCTGGTAATCGATAGGTGCCTGCTCGGCCTGCTTGCTTGGCAACTCAATGAAGTAGCCGTGCACACGGTTGTAGCCGACCTTCAGGTTGGCCAGGCCGGTGCGGGCTTTTTCGCGGGCTTCCAGGTCGATCAGGAACTGCCCGGCGTTCTCGCTCAAGGCTTGCAGCTCATCCAGCTCGCTGTCGTAACCGGTCTTCAGCACGCCGCCGTCGCGGATGATCGCGGGCGGGTTGTCAATAATGGCTTTTTCCAGCAGCGCAGCCAGTTCCGGGTAGGTGCCGGCCGTGACAGCAAGTTGTTGCAGGTGCGGCGCGTCCAGTTCGGTCATCGCCTGTTGCAACTCGGGCAGCACGCCCAGCGCGTCACGCAGGCGCGCCAGGTCACGCGGGCGGGCGTTACGCAGGCCGATCCGCGCAAGAATCCGCTCGATATCACCGATTTCCTTGAGCTGCGGTTGCAGCTTTTCAAAGCGGTAGCCGTCCAGCAGGCAGGTAATGGACGACTGGCGCGCCTGCAATACGGTCAAGTCGCGCAGCGGACGGTTCAGCCAACGGGTCAGCAGACGGCTGCCCATGGCGGTCTGGCAACGGTCCACCACCGACTGCAGGGTATTGTCGCGCCCGCCGGCCAGGTTGGTGTCCAGCTCCAGATTGCGCCGGCTGGCGCCATCGAGCACCACCGTATCGTCCAGGCGCTCATGGCGCAGGCTGCGCAAATGCGGCAGGGCGGTGCGCTGGGTTTCCTTGGCGTAATTGAGCAGGCAACCGGCGGCGCCGATGGCCAGGGTCAGGGTCTCGCAACCAAAACCCTTCAGATCCTGTACGGAGAATTGCTGGCACAGACTTTTCAGCGCCGAATCGCGCTCAAAATCCCACGGCGCACGGCGCTTGGCCCCACGGCGTTTTTCCGCCGGCAGATCCTTTGGCCAATCATCCGGGATCATCAGCTCCACCGGATTGATGCGCTCCAACTCCGCCAGCAGGTTCTCCCAGCCCTTGATTTCCAGGACCGTGAAGTTGCCACTGGTGATATCCAGCACCGCCAGGCCGAACAACCGCTCGTCCCCCAGCACCGCCGCGATCAGGTTGTCGCGCCGCTCATCCAGCAGCGCCTCATCACTCACCGTCCCCGGGGTAATGATGCGCACCACCTGACGCTCCACCGGCCCCTTGCTGGTCGCCGGGTCGCCGATCTGCTCACAGATCACCACCGACTCACCGAGCTTGACCAGCTTGGCCAGATAACCTTCCAACGAATGATAAGGAATCCCGCACATCGGAATCGCCTGCCCAGCCGACTGCCCGCGCGCGGTCAGGGTGATATCCAGCAGCTTGGCGGCCTTCTTCGCGTCTTCATAGAAGATCTCGTAGAAGTCGCCCATGCGATAGAACATCAACTGATCAGGGTGCTGGTTTTTCAGGCGCCAGTACTGCTGCATCATTGGGGTGTGGGAGGACAGATCGGACGTGTTTTTACTCATTGGGTAGTAGGCAAATTCGTTGAAAGTGATGGGGCAAAGGGGGCGCTTGGCCCAGCATTTTTTGCGATGGCGGCAAGGTTAACATGCAAGGTCCGTGCTTCGCAGTTCACAAACGGCCAGTACATCCACATACCCCATGCACAAAATATGCAAATTAGCATTTGCCAACCCCAAAAACTCCCGTCACTATCCCCGTTATGCAAAAACGCAACGTTTCAATCGTCTTAAGAGAGCTGCTCGATCGCGACGGGATCTCCCCCACGGAGCTTCACCGGCGTACCGGCGTGCCTCAATCCACTCTGTCACGGATTCTCAGCGGCAAGATCGTTGATCCGTCGGACAAGCACATCTCGCGTATCGCCGATTACTTCCGGGTGAGCACCGACCAGTTGCGCGGGCGCGCGGGGTCGGCGTGGCAGGATGAGCGCGACCCGATGCATTCGGAGCTCAAGGATATAAGCCTGTGGGACGACGACACGCCCGTTAATGATGACGAGGTGTCGATCCCCTTTTTGCGCGAGGTTGAATTGGCTGCTGGATCAGGAAGATTCGTCATCGAGGAAAGCGAGAAGGCCAGCCTGCGTTTTGGTAAGCGCAGCCTGCGGCATAACGGTGTGCAGTTCGACCAGGCCAAGTGTGTGACGGTACGCGGCAACAGCATGCTGCCGGTGTTGCGTGATGGCGCCACGGTGGGGGTGAATGCCGGCAAGAGCGGGATCGGCGATATCGTCGATGGCGACTTGTATGCCATCAATCACAACGGTCAATTGCGGGTCAAACAGCTCTATCGTCTGCCTTCGGGGATCCGCCTGCGCAGTTTCAATCGTGATGAGCACCCGGATGAGGACTACAGCTTCCAGGATATCCAGGAAGAGCAGATCAGCATCCTCGGTCACGTTTTCTGGTGGGGCATGTACGCCCGCTAACCCTTCTCTGTAAGAAACAGCCCGCCTGAGAGCGGGCTTTTTTTCGCCTATGGAAAACCGCCCAGGGCCCACCACTCAAGGGGTTTATGCGCCAATGCATTATCCGAGTAAAAATAAATGCATTTGTGCATTGACTGTATATGCATACATGCATATTCTCCATCTCAAGCCAGCCAACAAGGTCTGGTGGAGGCGGCAAGGATGCTGCCAAGGAAGACAAGGAAGGCACGCAACACTGGCATGGACGCCACCGAGTGATGGCAAGGACGCCAGGCAACACCGGCAAGGATGCCGACGCTCTTTAGTTTCACGGTTTACAACAGGCAGCGATGAACCGGCCTTGACGGTTCAGAGGGTTGGCAACTGACCCGGGTGTGCAGCGTAAAGCACCACAAGCAGTTATCCGGCAGACAGGGATCGTGGTCGGAAAAACATCGAGGAAAGATCCGTACCGCGCCAGTAGCGCCGAAAGATCCAAGGACCGCATTACTGAAAAGCCCGGGCTACCGGGCTTTTTGGAATGCCTACCGACACACCCATCCATCTATTTATCAAAGCACCGGCCACCTGCCGGTTTTACGCATTCCAGGAGGCGTGACATGACAAACGAGCAGCAAGCGTTGGCAGAAATGCCTATCTGGCTGGTGATTATTCTGGCCCTGATCGGCGGCGTGTCCGGGGAGATGTGGCGCGCCGACAAGGAGGGTGCCCGCGGTTGGTCGCTGGTCCGCCGCCTGGCCCTGCGTTCCGGGGCGTGCATGGTGTGCGGGGTGTCGGCGTTGATGCTGCTGTACGCCGCCGGCATGTCGATCTGGACGGCGGGCGCCCTCGGCTGCCTGACCGCCATGGCCGGTGCCGACGTCGCCATCGGCCTCTACGAGCGCTGGGCCGCCAAGCGCATCGGGGTGAATGAGCCGCCCGGTTCGCCCCCGGACTCAAAGTGATCGTTGCAAGGAAGCCACACCATGACCCTCATTGAAAAACCGTCACAACTGCCAATAGCCATCGGCCAGGCCCTGCGTAAGGCGTTCCCGGCGTTACGGGTGGGCAGCCCGCCGGGCATCCTGGCGGCGGATGAAACCGCCGTGGCAATCACAGTCGAGCGTAATGGCCCGGGCGTACGTTCCCTTGAAGGACGCAAGGCCCATGTGTTGTCGATCTCGCTCAAGGTCATGGCCGCCGAAGGCGCGCAAGCTTTTGACGCCTGTGACCTGGCGAGCCGGCTGATGGACCTGGTGCTGGATAACCGTTGGCAGTTGCCGGCGGCCCAGTGCGATGTGCCAGTCAACATTGTCGCGCTGCCATCGACCCTGGCGGGGGCCGACACCCAGTACGACAGTTGGACCGTGTCCTTCAACCAAACCCTCTACATCGGCCCGCCGCTGCTGGACGACCCTATGGGCAAGCCGCTGTTTGCCCGCACCTGGGAGGTGTCGAATATCGACGACCCCGATCAATACCGGCCCCTGCAGGAGTAGCCCCATGTTCGACGCACTGTTACGCCTGCAATTGGCGCCCATCGTCGAGCGCCTGGCGCAGATGGAAACCCAGCTTGAAGACCTCTATCGGCGGGCCGAGAGTTTTTGCCGGATCGGCGTGTGTCATGAGGTCGACGCGGCCAGCAATACCTGCAAGGTCAGGCATGGCGAGTTGCTGACCCCGGCGATTCGCTTTTTCAACCCCAGCGCCGGGGCGCAGACCGAAACGCGGATCCCCACGGTGGGGGAGCAATGCCTGCTGCTCAACTACGGCGGCGGCGAGGGCGGGGGGCAGTCGGTGGCGCTGTTTGGCCTGAACAGTGATCGCTTCCCGCCGCTGTCCAGTGTCGCCAGCCTGACGAGTCGGCGTTACCCGGACGGCACGCAAAGCGCCTACGACGCCGCCGGTCATGTGCTGGATTGGAGCAACGGCCCCACGGCATTCACTGGCTCTCGCGAGCAGGTGGAAATGAGTCTGGGCGCTGCCCGTTTGGTCATGACCGCCGCAAACATCAGCGTGCACGTCGGTGCAGTCGGCCTGCTGCTGGATGCGTCCGGCGTTCACTTGAGTGGCCCGGTGGTGGACCACCAGGGTCGAGTTATCAGCACGGCATAAGGATTTGCCATGATCGGAATAGAGAGAAACACCGGAGCCGTGGTGGACGACTGGCCGCAATTTGTCCAGCGCGCCACCCGGGCCCTGACCACACCTTTGGGCACACGGCAGAAACGCCCGCTGTACGGTTCGCTGATCCCGCAACTGCTGGGGCAGAACCTGGGCGACGACCTGTTGATCCTCGCCCAAAGCCACGCTGCCCAGGCTTTTTACAACCCACAGAACGGCATCGCCGATTTTGTTCCGCAAGTCATCGTCGCCAATCGCCAGGGCGCTGGCCTGTTGCTGCGGTTTGCCGGCACCTGGAAAAACCGCAAGCAATCCTTCGAGGTGGTGACATGAGCATGTTGATCCCCGGGCAGAACCAATTGGCGCCGCCCGACCTGATCGCCGTCGACGAGTTCGAGCCGCTGTTGGCGCAGTTCAAGGCGTTTGTCGTCGACTATGTCGCCGCCCGCGCCCCGCAAAGCGCGGCCAAGCTCAAGGTCAGCCTGGATAACGAAAGCGAGTTGCTGACCCTGGCCCTGGAAGCGTTTTGTGTGCGCCTGCAAACCCATGAGCGCAAGTACAACGCGCGCATCCAGCAGATGCTGGCGTGGTGGGCCACCGGCAGCAACCTGGATGCGCGCCTGGCCGATATGGGCCTGGAGCGCCAGGTGCTCGACCCCGGCGACCCGGCGGCATTCCCGCCCGTGCCGCCGACCCTGGAAAGCGATGATGATGCTCGTCTGCGTTACTACCTGGCCCCCCACGCACCGGCTGCCGGTTCGCGCATGCAGTATCGGCGCGAGGTCTTTACCCTCGGCGAGCGGCCGGCGGTGAAAGTCCACGGTACGGCTGCGGGGGTGGTGACGGTCAGCTATACCTTCGACCCGGATGGCTATGCCGCCCAGGTCAAGGACGGCAACGCCCGGCGCACCGCGCCTGGGCAAGTCATGGTCACCGTGCTGTCCCGCACCGGCAATGGCACGCCGTCGGCGGATTTGCTTGAAGGGGTGCGGCGCCATTTCGCCCGGCCCGATGTACGCCCGGAAACCGATTGGGTCACGGTGCAGGGCGCGCAGATCGTGCCGTACAAGATCCGCGTGGTGGCCAAGATCAACGCCGGCCCGGACTCGGGGCTGACACAAGTGGCGGCCCAGCAGTTGCTGCAGACCTATGCCGAGTCCTGTCACTGCCTGGAAGGGCGCGTGGACCCGAGCTGGATCGACTACACCATCCACACCGCCGGGGCGGCGCAGCTGGAGATTCTCGAGCCGCTGGCGCCGATCATCACCACGGCGTTCCAGGCCCCGTATTGCACGGGTGTCGAGGTGGAGGTGCGCAGCTTATGACTGAACAATCTCCCAGCCTGTTGCCTGCCAACAGCTCACCGCTGGAGAAGGCTTTGGACCTGGGCTTTGGTCGACTGCTCGAACGGGTCGTCCCGCCCTTCCCGGCGCTGATGAACCCGCTGCAAACGCCTGCGCCGTTCCTGCCTTACCTGGCCGCCGACCGTGGCGTCAGTGAGTGGAATGCCTCTGCCGATGAAACCGAAAAACGCCTCACGGTGGCGCTGTCCTGGCAAATCCAGCGCCAGGCCGGTACGCCCAAGGCGTTGAGCCACGCGGTCGAATCCCTGGGGTTTACCCCCAATATTCTGGCCTGGTACCAACAGCGCCCACAGGCCCAGCCCTACACCTTCGACGTGCAGGCGATCATCGGGCGCAGTTGGTCCAGTGGCGACCACAACCGCTTGATCCGCCGTATCAACGCGGCCAAGAGCGAGCGCGACCTAGCCACCATCACCCTGGTGCATGAAGTGCACGGTGGGCTGCCGATGACCGGCGCCGCCCACCGGGCGTTGAGCGACGGCGAGTTGTCGCTGTGGGGCGCGCTGCCGGAACTGATGCTCAGTTCAAGGCTTAACAGTGCGGGCGTGGCCCAGCACTACACCATTAACGACTACGACCTCAGGGCGCAGCCATGACCGATGACATCACACGCCTGGTGCGCTTCACCTCCAAGGGATTGGATGAAGTGCTGCAGGCAAAGAACCAAGGCTTGAAAGGCGAAATCACCCACATCGCCGCCGGCACCGGCCGCTACAACCCCACCGGCAACGAAACCGCCCTGCGCAATGAGCGCCAGCGGGTGGCGATTGTGGACTACGAAGACCTGGGCCAGCGCCAACTGCGCATGGCCGCGCTGTTTGATGGCGATGGCGAGTATGAGATTGGCGAGTTTGGGTTTTATCTCGCCAGTGGGACGTTGTTGGCCGTGTATTCGGTGGCGGGGCAGTTGCTGACGTATAAGGCGGCGGCTGCTCGGGTGCTGCAGAAGTTTACGTTGGATATTTCGCCGTTGCCGGCGGATAGCGTCACCGTGATCGTGGGCTCGGAAAACCTCAACATCCTAATGGTGGATGAGTTGGCGTCGCTCTCGGCGGCCAGCATCGACAATATGGCGCGAGGAGTCGGAGTTTTATTTCGATTGATGGCGCTTGAAGCGAAGGCTTAACACAAGATCAATGCACTACAAGGAGTTTAAACATTGAGTACTGAACAGCAATTGGCCGCGGTTGTCAGCGCGGCAAATAATCTGACGGGTGTTGTGACGGGCAAGATTGGCGAGATTGATAAAGCCCTTGAGGCGGCACAGCGAACTTACCGTGAACAGATCGCAAGTTTGGATCAGCGATTGCCCAGGCTGGCGCTTACGCAAAATTTTAGTATGGCGCCGGATGCCACAGGCAATTTGATCCAGGGATGGGATATCCATCAGCAGGTAACTACAACGAAATTGCGGGCAATCACTACTGTTTCTCAGAAAGCTGGGCGCCCCCAAGCAGATATCGATTTTATGCTACAAGTCCAAGCTGATGTTCGGGAACAGTTTCCTGATTTTGATATTAGGGCCTCTGAATATTGGAGAAATGTTATTCATGTCTGGCAAATGAAATGGTCGAGTACTACGGCAGGTACTTGGCTCGCTTATCCAAGGTCAGCCGATGACGGAAAGTTAAGTGGTGGCCGCCCGTTGATTCTGAACTCGAGCCTGACGATAGGTGCTTTTGTTCGGATTGTTGAAGGGGAGGTTAATAACGCGTGGTGTACAGGGGCCGTAAAGGGCAAGTGGCGTTGGTGTTCAGTAGTCATGCAACCGACTCATATGTTTGGCCATTACTGGTTTATCCACCCAATGTGTATCACGGCAGATGGGGTCGTTGAGGTCATGCTTGCAGGCGCCTGTACGGGTGTCGTTACTCATCCCTCTGATTGGTCATACATGTTGGCTTTGGATTAAGGAGAACGTTAATGAAACCTGTTTTTACACTTGCTGAACTGCATCCTCTGATTAAGTGGGCGGAAATCCGAGCGTCCCGAGACGCCGATCTTTCCGCCAGCGATTATGCGGCAATGCCTGATTACCCCATGGCGGATAAAGACCGCCCGGTGTTCGTCGCCTACCGCAAGGCACTGCGCGATATCCCCGACCAGGGCGCCGACCCGGACGCCGTGATCTGGCCTGAAAAGCCGGCCTTCCTGAAGTAATTCACCCCACCGCGACAGCGGTTTTTTTTCGCTCGCCCAAAGCCCCTCCCGCAGGGGCTTTGCGCTTTTTGCATCCGGAGAATTCCCCCCATGGCCAACCGCCAAACCTACACCGTCCTCATCCCATTCCCCACCGGAGGTGGCCACTGGTCCGCCGTCGGCCAGGAACTGGACCTGCTGGACGTCGAAGCAACCGCCCTGCGCACCGCCGGCCGCCTGGAATTGACCAGCGTGCTGGCTGCCGCCCAAGACACCCCACCGGCCAAGAAGGCCGTCACCAAGAAGGCTGAATAATCATGGCTGAGGTTTTGAACTTCGAGCATAACGGCATCACCGTCAATGCCAGCGAATCCCCCGAGGCCATGGGTGGCCTGGGTGACAACGTGATCGGTCTGGTCGGCACCGCGCCCAATGCGCACCTGTCGATCCCGAAAAACGCCCCGTTTCGCATCAACAGCTTCACCGCCCAGGCGCTGCTGGACCCGACCGGCGCCGAGTCGGGCACGCTGTTTCATGCGGTGTACCAGATCCTCAAAGTGGTCAAGGTGCCGGTGTATGTGGTTATCGTCGAAGAGGGCGCGACCCCGGCCGATACCCTCAACAACGTGATCGGCGGCAACGAGCCGGTAACCGGTCGCAAACTGGGCCTCGCGGCGCTGAGCAGCGTCCCCGAAGACCTGACCATCATCGGCGCCCCGGGCTTCACCGGGACCAAAGCGGTGGCCGGTGAATTTGCCGCGTTCGGCAAGCGCATCAAGGCCCGTGTGGTGCTGGACGGCAAAGACGCCAGCGTCGCCGACCAAGTGACCTACAGCGGCGAGCTGGGTGGTGCCGACCTGGGTTTCGACCGCTGCTTGCTGGTGCACAACATGCCGTCGGTGTACTCCAAGGCGGCGAAGAAAAACGTATTCCTCGCGCCGTCGTCCCTGGCCATCGCCGCATTGGCCAAGGTCAAGCAATGGGAAAGCCCGGGCAACCAGGTGACCTTCGCCGAAGACGTGTCCCGCGTGGTCGAGTACAACATCCTCGACACCTCCACCGAAGGCGACCTGCTCAACCGTTACGGCGTGAGCTACTACGCGCGCACCATCCTCGGTGGCTTCTCGCTGCTGGGTAACCGCTCCATCACCGGCAAGTTCATCAGCTATGTCGGCCTGGAAGACGCCATCAGCCGCAAGCTGGTCAAGGCCGGGCAGAAAGCCATGGCACACAACCTGACCAAGTCGTTCATGGACCAGGAGGTCAAGCGCATCAACGACTGGCTGCAAACCCTGGTGGCCGACGAAACCATCCCTGGCGGCAGTGTGTATCTGCACCCGGAACTCAACAGTGTCGAGAAGTACAAGAACGGCACCTGGTTCATCGTGATCGACTACGGCCGCTACGCGCCGAACGAACACATGGTTTATCAACTCAATGCCCGCGATGAAATCATCGAGCAGTTCCTGGAGGACGTTCTCTAATGTTTACCAACCGAGTCAGACAGGCCATTGCGGCGACCCTCCAAGGCCTGCCGCTGTCGGCGACTGTCGAGGAATTCACCCCGCCGAAGATCGAATTCGAGATGGAGTCCATGTCCGGCGGGCGCTTTATCGCCGAGGAAATGGCCAAGAGTGCCAAGGTGCTCAGCGCCAAGCTGGTGCTGCAAGGCGCCGGTCCCGAAATCATGCTGGCCCTGGGCGTGCGCCTGGGCGAAGACATTCTGCTCAACGTGCGCGAAGCGGGTCAGGACCAGGACGGCAAGACCTACTTCACCTACCACACCGTCGGCGGCAAGCTCAAATCCCTGGAGGAAGCCAAGCTGAAGATGGGCGAAAAGGCCACCACCACCCTGGACCTGTCCTGCCGCACCTACCATCGCCTGGACAACGGCGTGCCGGTGATCGACATCGACGTGCGCACCCAGAAGTTTGTGCTCAACGGCGTCGACATCCTCGGCGATGCCCGGCGTGCGGTGTTGATGCCGTAAGCCCTTCCACAAATCGGAAATAGGCACGGCCAGTGTGGGAGCTGGCTTGCCTGCGATAGCGGTCTACCAGTGACAAATGAGGCTGCTGACACAGCGCGATCGCAGGCAAGCCAGATTCCACATTGACCGTGTCCACGTGTTCAACATTGTTCATCAAGGAATTTCGCCCATGGCCTGGAAGCCACCCCTGCATATCCTGCTGGCGCCCATCACCGCCGACAGCGGTGCGACGATCGAGCAGATCCAACTCAAACCCTTGTTCTACGCCCCACAAAAACAGGCCCTGGCCCGTGCGGGCGATGATGAGGACGACCAGTTCTTCGAGCTGGCCAAACTGGCCACCGGCCTCTCGGAAAAGGAACTCGACCAACTCAAGCGCCCGGACTACGTGAGCATCGTCCAGTACGTGCACGACCTGTCGACGCGCCCGGCTTCGTTCTTTCTGGAAGGTTCCACCGAGCCCGGCGAGCAAGTGCAACTGCTGCTGCCACTGGAAGTGGCCGGCCGCGTATTGACCAGCGTCACCCTGGAAATGCCTGCCCTGCGTGCCACCCAAGTGATGAAAAAACTCGCCACCAACAAAGAGCGCGCCGAGTTCATCACCTCGCACTGCACCGGCCTGATGATCCCCGATCTGGACGGCCTGACGGTGCCTGATTGGACGGAATTGCAGGAGCGCATCGACGATTTTTTAAACAAACCGGCGGACTTCTTTCGCAGCGCGACATCGAAGTAATCCTCGACGTTGTACCGCTGGTTTACTCGGTAAACGAAGCGGAAATCCTCGAATGGGATGCCGCAAAAGCATTGCGCCGCTACGACATCGCGATCAATCGCCTTGGCGTCAAATAGGAGTAGAGCGAGATGCAAGACCCTCGATATACGCTCAAGCTCGCCGACGAAGACAAACGCTGGATGACCTTTCCCGCACTGGCCGAAAGTGGCGCCTTGCAACTGCCGGGCCTGCTTGAAGCACAGGACGAAAGTCTGGTTGGCGCCTCCAGTGTGGGCGGCGCAACCGAGCCGCCGTCTGAGCTGAGCCTGGCCCTGGCCAACGCCAGCCTGCATATCCACGCGTTGACCGAGGAACAGGTGCGCCTGCGCGAGAGCCTGGAAACCCTTAATGGCACCCTGTTTATCACGGGTGGGCCGCTGGGCGGCACGGTCGCTGAAGCCATGACCAGTGCGCCGCAAGCTGCGTCCAAAGACAAGGCCTCGGCGACTGAGTCCTGGTTGAGCAAGAGTTCCAAATGGGTGGGTGAAAGCTTGCTTGATACGGTCAAGAGCCGGGTATCGGGCAAGGTAGTCGATGCAACGCTGGGCAAGTTGCCCTACGTCGGGAAATTGTTCCGGGACGATAGCAAGGACTGCTGCTGCCCAGGCGCCAGCGAACCCTTGACCGGGCGGGCTCGTTACGGGCCCAAAGGGTCACGAAAAACGGTGAGGCAAAACGGCACTGGCCGCACAAGCCCACCGATGCCGAGAAAAACCTCAGGGACCGGCAGGAGCGCCACTGGGCCCATGGCAATCATGAGGAGCCTGGGCGAGCGCGCAGGCAAGGTGTTTGACGGCCTGAAAACGGGGTTCCTGGCGCGGGTGACTTCGGTAAGCGCTAGCCTGCGAAGGGTTTCTACCCGTGCGTTGAACACAGGCAAGGCGTTGCTATTAAAGAGTGCATCAGCCCTCGGCCTGCGCAAGGCCCCAGCCTCCCGCCTGGTCCCAACCCTGAGCCGGCTGGGATCTATCGGCGTGCGCAGGTTGACGCCATTGCGCTCCGCCGAGGCGGCCATCAACGTCGTCCGGGGCGTGCGCAGCGGCAACATGCGAGCCGTCGGCAGCGGCCTCGGTACCGCCGGTGCCGCATGGGCCGGCGCTTCTGCCGGGGCGGCCCTTGGCACCCTGGTATTCCCTGGCGTGGGCACTGCGGTGGGCGGCGTTATCGGTGGCCTGTTGGGCGGCGAGGGCGGTAGTTGGTTCGGTGAAAAATTGTTCGGCCCCAGTGACCGCCTGCCATCGCCCGATGCCGTGAGCAAAGAGCTCAACAGCGCCCGCTCGGACAACGTCCAGGTCACCCTGGCGCCGAGCATCCAGATCACCGGCGTCAACCCTGCCGACGCCCAGCAGGTGGTCGACCGGGTCCTGCAAAGCCTGCAAAACCAATGCGTGCCGATGCTCAGCGATTCACTGGCGGTTCGGCGCAATGCGGCACTGACCGACGGAGGTGATTGATGCGACAGCAGATGGTGTTGGGCGACTTTATTTTCGGGCTGTCCCGAGGGTTCGCCTATTCCGCGCTCCAGCGCAGCAGTGATGGTGGCTGGGGCGACCTGGAGATTATTGCCAGCAAGCCCCAGTCGCGACAGAACGGTCAGAAGCTGGAAAAACTGACCTTCAATGGAACCGCCATGGCGGCCGTCGGCATGCAGCGCCTGGACCAATTGCGCGCCTTGCAGGATGCACGGGCACCGCTGCCGCTGGTCGATGGCATCGGCCGCAATTGGGGGTTGTGGCGCATTACGGCGGTCACGGAAAACCAGGCCAGTGTGATTGATGACGGCACTGCCATGGTGATCAAGTGGACGCTGGTGCTGGAGGAATTTATCAATGCGTAGAGTCCGAAGTATTGCCGGTGATTCGGTCAACCTCCTGCTCTACCGTGAGCTGGGGCGGTGCGATGACGCGGCCGAAGAAACCCTCTGGCGCTTGAACCCCGGGCTTGCCGAGTATGGCCCAGTGTTGCCGGCGGGCATCGGGGTGATCGTGCCCGAGATGGACGCGCAACCGGGTGTTGCAAAGCCGGTTTCGGCCTGGGATTAAGGAGGCAACATGGCAATGGGATTTACCCCGGTCGTGGAGATTTATGGCGCCAACGCGGCCTTGATCAACCCACGGCTGATGCAGTGGAAGCACACCGACGCGGCGGGGATCGAATCCGACCGCCTCGAACTGACCATCAATATCGAGGGCCTGGAAGGCCTGCCGAGCCTGGGCGCCAAGATCGGTTTGCGCGTGGGTTACCGCGAGTCGGGCCTGGTGGAAAAAGGCGAGTTTGTGATTACCCAGCGCACGCCTTACCTGTTTCCCATGCGCCTGGTGATCGTGGCCACGGCGGCGCCGTTCAGCGTGATGGACCAGAGTGGCTACCGCCAGCGCCGTTCCGCCAGCCATGGGCCCACGACCCTCGGTGCGCTGTTTCGCCAACTGGCGACGCGGCATGGGTTTTCGCCCAGGGTGGCGCCGTCGCTGGATGGGATTGCGATTGATCATATCGACCAGTCCAACGAGACGGACATGGGCTTTATCACCCGACTGGCCGGGCGTTACAACGCGGTGACCAAGCCGGTCAACGAGCTGTATGTGCTGGCGGAAAGCGGCCAGGTCAAGTCGCTCTCGGGCCAGCAACTGCCGGATGTGCGGCTGTCGGTGACCCATGACAACCGTCCCGGCGAGCAGGCGTTTATCAGTGCCCGGGTTGATGAAAATGCGCGGGCCAAATACCAGGGGTGCCGTGTCAGTTGGTGGGATGCCGCGGCCTCTCGCCAGCGCGTGGTCGAGGTGGGGATCGCGCCGTTCAAGACGTTGCGCCAACGGTGCCAGAGTGAAACCGAAGCGCGCTCAGTGGCACAGGGCGAGTTGCGCCGGGTGGGGCGTGAAGGTTTGAGCATCACCATCGACTGCCCTGGTAACCCGTTGCTGTCCGCCGAAGGCCTGTTGTTGCTGGATGAAACCTGGCCGGGCTATATGCAGGGGCGCTGGTCGATTGACAAGGTGACCCATGTAGGCGACACGACGACGGGGTATCGCAGTTCGATCATGGCCCGTGGATTGGCCTCTTAAATGCTTGGAGATCAAGGATGATCACGCTGAAGCAGTTGCAACAGATCCTGCCTAACGCCCGCGCCCAAGCGGGCGTTTTTATTTTGGCGCTGAACGCCGCCATGCTCCATCGACACATCACCGGGCCTAAGCGGGTGGCGGCGTTTATCGCCCAGGTCGGGCACGAGTCCGGTGAGCTGCGTTACGTGCGTGAACTGGGCGGCGAGCACTACCTGAGCAAATACGACACGGGCGCCTTGGCTGCACGCCTGGGCAACACTCCCGACGCCGACGGTGACGGCCAGAAGTACCGGGGCCGCGGCTTGATCCAGATTACCGGGCGGCGCAATTACCTGGCCTGCAGCCGGGCGCTGTTTGGCGATGAACGTCTGCTGCATTTCCCCGAACTGCTGGAGCAGCCGCAATGGGCGGCCGAATCCGCCGCCTGGTTCTGGCACAGCAACGGCTTGAATGAATTGGCCGACCAGGACCAATTCACCACCATCACCCGCCGTATCAATGGTGGCCTCAACGGACTGGAGCACCGCCAACAGCTGTGGGAAAAGGCGAGGGCGGTGTTATGCCGTTGAGCGGGCGCATATGGGCGGTTGCCCTGCTGATGGCTATCTCGGCGGCAGCCAGTTGGCAGGTCCAGGCCTGGCGTCATGGCCTGGCCTTTGAGCGCCAGGCCGCACGACATTCAGCCCTGCTCAACCGGCAAAGCCAGGAAGCACAGGGCCAATACCGGGCCGAACAGGACAGGCGTCGGGCGTTGGAGCAACAGCTTCACGCCAGCGATCAACAACACACGCGGGAGTTGAGCGATGCACAGCGTCACCAGGTTTATCTGCGCGATCGGTTGGCCACTGCTGATGTGCGCTTGTCAGTCCTTCTCGACGCCACCGACCCCGCCAATGGCCGCGCAATGCCGGCCACCGCCGCCGGCAGCGTGGTTCATGGAGCCCCGCGAGGTCGACTTGACCCGGCGCATGCTCAACGAATTATCGGCATCACCGATGCCGGCGATAACGGACTGATCGCGTTGCGGGCCTGCCAGGCGTATGTAAGTGCCATCACCCGGTAATCTGTTGAAGCCGTCTGCTGCTTGCGTGGCCGATGGGCTCCTGTAGGGTAGGCAAACCCCCGCACTTTCCTGGAGACGACCGTGAAGGAAATTACCCAACTCGCCGCCGAACTTGGCCGACGTTTGCAGGTGCTCAATGCCCACGTCACCACCGCCGAATCCTGCACCGGTGGCGGCATCGCCGAAGCCATCACCCGTATTCCGGGGAGTTCGGCCTGGTTCGAGGCCGGGTATGTGACCTATTCCAATCGCCAGAAGACCCGTCAGCTCAATGTGCCGGAAGGGTTGTTTCCCAAGGTCGGCGCGGTGAGCCGTGAAGTGGTCGAGGCCATGGCCCGGGGCGCCCAGGAAAAAAGCCTGGCGCGGTTTGCGGTGGCGGTCAGCGGCGTGGCGGGCCCCGATGGCGGCTCGCCGGACAAACCGGTGGGTACTGTCTGGCTGGCCTGGGGTGTCGGTGACGAGGTTACGGCTGAGTGCCAGCACTTCCCCGGCAACCGCGACGAGGTCCGCCGACAAACGGTAAAAGCCGCATTAGAGGGGCTGTTGCGACGAGCTGCAGCAGAAATAGAAAATCAGGGGTAGGCGATCCCCGATCTTTATGGAACAATACTGTCTACTTATACAGGTGTTGGCCGTCAGGCCTTATTGATTACGTGAGGACTTTAATGGACGACAACAAGAAGAAAGCCTTGGCTGCGGCCCTGGGTCAGATCGAACGTCAATTCGGCAAGGGTGCCGTAATGCGTATGGGCGATCACGACCGTCAGGCGATCCCGGCTATTTCCACTGGCTCTCTGGGTCTGGACATCGCGCTCGGCATTGGCGGCCTGCCAAAAGGCCGTATCGTTGAAATCTACGGTCCGGAGTCTTCTGGTAAAACCACCCTGACCCTGTCGGTGATTGCCCAGGCACAAAAAATGGGCGCCACTTGTGCGTTCGTCGATGCCGAGCACGCCCTGGATCCTGAATATGCTGGCAAGCTGGGCGTCAATGTCGACGACCTGCTGGTTTCGCAGCCGGACACCGGCGAGCAAGCCCTGGAAATCACCGACATGCTGGTGCGCTCCAACGCCATCGACGTGATTGTGGTCGACTCCGTGGCAGCCCTGGTACCAAAGGCTGAAATCGAAGGCGAAATGGGCGACATGCACGTCGGCCTGCAAGCCCGTCTGATGTCCCAGGCGCTGCGTAAAATCACCGGTAACATCAAGAACGCCAACTGCCTGGTGATCTTCATCAACCAGATTCGGATGAAGATCGGCGTGATGTTCGGCAGCCCGGAAACCACCACCGGTGGTAACGCGCTGAAGTTCTACGCTTCGGTCCGTCTGGACATCCGCCGTACCGGCGCGGTGAAGGAAGGTGACGAGGTTGTCGGTAGCGAAACCCGCGTCAAGGTTGTGAAGAACAAGGTGGCTCCGCCATTCCGTCAGGCTGAGTTCCAGATCCTCTACGGCAAAGGTATTTACCTGAACGGCGAGATGATCGACCTGGGCGTGCTGCACGGCTTTGTCGAGAAGTCCGGTGCCTGGTATGCCTACAACGGTAGCAAGATCGGTCAGGGCAAGGCCAACTCGGCCAAGTTCCTGCAGGACAACCCGGATATCGCGGCGACCCTCGAGAAGCAGATCCGCGACAAGCTGCTGACCCCGGCGCCAGACGTCAAGGCAGCGGCCAACCGCGAACCTGTTGATGACATGGCAGAAGCCGACGCTGATATCTGAGTCCAACGATGACAGTTGTACTCGATACGCTGGTTGCCGTACGGCGTACGGCAATGGACCTGCTCGCACGACGCGAGCACGGTCGTGTCGAGCTGACGCGTAAACTGCGTCAGCGTGGCGCCCCCCCCGAAATGATCGAAACAGCCCTCGACCGCTTGACGGAAGAGGGGCTGCTTTCCGAAGCCCGTTATCTCGAAAGTTTTGTTTCCTACCGGGCACGCTCGGGCTACGGCCCTGCGCGGATTCGTGAGGAATTGAGTCAGCGGGGCTTGCAGCGCGCCGATATTGAACTGGCGTTGCGTGAGTGTGGCATCAGTTGGCAAACGCAACTGGAAGACACCTGGCGTCGCAAGTTTGCCGGCCATCTGCCGATTGATGCCCGTGAGCGTGCCAAGCAAGGGCGCTTTTTGAGCTATCGCGGGTTTTCAATGGAGATGATCAGCCGCTTGTTGAGCGGTCGAGATCTGGACGACTGATTCTTCGGCAAGCGGCGATCAAAGGGGCTCGACAGCTCCCACATAAAACAGCACTAAAACAAAAGGCCCGCTATGAAAATAGCGGGCCTTTTTTGCGTTTTACGGCCTCACGCCGGTTCCGGCGCTACGCGTTGCTGTGTTTTACCCTGGGCTTGGGCCCAGTTCTCCGGCAAGTTGATGTAATCCACCAACTCCCGCAACCGCCCCTGATTACGCCCGGTGAAGTTGAACACCAGTCGCGTCAGGTGGCTGAAGTGCGCCTCATCGTGCTCTTCGCCCCCATAGGCCAATTGCTGGAAGTCATCACTCAGCCGCAGGTCAGCGAATGCCGTCTGTATATGCGCCAACGCACGCTCGCTGAGAGGGTGGTTCATGCGCACCACAAACTGGCGTTTCAACCAGCGGGTGGAGTGGAAGTTCGCGTAGAACTGGTTGATTTCGTTCACTGCCTCTTCGGCGCTGTGCACCAGGCGCACCAGCTTGAGGTCGGTGGGCAAGATGTAGCGGTTGGCCTCCAGTTGGCTGCGAATAAAGTCCAGGGCGCCTTGCCAGAATCCACCGCCGGGCTCGTCCAGCAGTACTACTGGAACCAGCGGGCTCTTGCCGGTCTGGATCAGGGTCAAGACTTCCAAGGCTTCATCCAGGGTGCCGAAGCCACCCGGGCACAGCACTAACCCATCGGCTTCCTTGACGAAAAACAGCTTGCGGGTAAAGAAGAAGTGGAACGACAGCAGGTTTTCCGTGCCATCAATGGTCGGGTTGGCATGCTGTTCAAAGGGCAGGGTGATATTGAACCCCAGGCTGTGGGCCAGTCCGGCGCCTTCGTGGGCGGCAGCCATGATGCCGCCGCCACCACCGGTGATGACCATCAGGTCCGAACGGGCCAGGGCCGCGCCCACTTCGCGGGCCAGGGCGTAGAGGGGGCTTTCCACTGGGGTGCGGGCCGAACCGAAGACGGTGACCTTGCGGCGGCTTTTGAACTGTTCGAGTACACGAAACGCGTGGTCCAGTTCATTGATTGCTTTCAAGGTGATCTTGGCGTTCCAGCGGTCACGGTCGTCCTGGGCCATGCGCAGCACGGTGAGGATCATGTCGCGATACAGCGAAATATTCGGGCTACTGGGGGCAATCAGGTTGAGTTGCGCTTCGACCTGCTGGGCGAGGTCGGTCCCGTTTCCTGGAAAATGACGGTTCAGCAGGTCATTCGGTTGATCAGGCATTCAGCTTCTCCTTCGTTACAGAGCCCCGGCGTCTTATTGCAGGCTGCTGACGGCGACGAAACAGGCTCTGTATGTTCCTTGTGATTAAAAACCTTTGCACTGCAAGTCGCGCGAGGGCAACCTTTTTTGCCCTGGAAATGTTACCGGATGGCTCGATCATGAGCCCCTAAAGTCTTGTCTGGCAATAACTTAATAGGGATTGATCAAGGTTTTGCAGGAAGGGCTGTGGCGAGGAGGCTTGTCTGCCGTTGGGCTGCGTAGCAGCCCCCCTGAGGTCTGGCAGATAGGCCGACAACTCAGGTTTCAGGGCTGCTGCACAGCTCAACAGGGGCCATGTTGGCGCTTGGGGAGGGACTTACTTTTTCTTCTTGGCCGGAGCCGGGCAATCCGCTTCGACGAACTTGACCGACGCCACCGGGCGGTTGGTCTTGTTTTCGGTGATTTCGTAGCGCATCACCGCGCCCTTGGCCATCAACTCGCGATAACCTTTGTTCAGGCAGACGCTCTGTCCCAGCTGGAAATACACGGCCTTGGGGTTGGCGCGCATCTGTTCGGCGCGCTCTGGCAGGACGCTCAGGTGGTCAATCAGTTGCATGCCTTCGACGGTGTAGGCCACTTCCAGGGTTTGTTCATCAATTTCCCTGGGCAGGTCCTTGTTGCTTTCTGCCGCGACGCTTTGCAGTTTCTTGTTCATTTGCAGCTCCACCAGGGAGGCTGCCTGGGCGCCGACGGGTAATACCAGCGCCAGGGCGACGGTCGGGGCGGCAAGACGCAACATAAGACGCAGCATGAAACTCTCCTGATTCGGTTACTGGTCCATAGACCCGTCACTGCGCTATGCGTTCAGTGGCGCGGGATTATAGGTGACCTGTCGCCGCGACGGCCAGGCGTATTGGTTGGGCGGCTCTGGTAAACTGCCGGCACTTTTGCTGCCCCGAGTTTTGCCCGTGTCGATTTTCATCGTTTCACAACGGCACCCGCTATGAGTCATGCGGTCTTCCGTCTGCGTACCCAACGCCTGGCCCGTGCCGTCAGCCCCTTTGTCGCACGCGGCTCGCGTGCCGAACGTTGCCCCAGATGCCGGGTCATCCCCGAATACTGCTTGTGTGCGTGGCGCCCCAAGGTCCAGGCCAGGTCGGCCATGTGCCTGTTGATGCATGACGTGGAACCGATGAAACCGAGTAATACCGGTTGGTTGATAGCGGATGTAATCGACGATACAAGTGCTTTTCCCTGGGCGCGCACGGCCGTCGAACCTGAGTTGCTGGCGCTGCTGGCCGACCCGCAATGGCAGCCCTATATCGTCTTCCCCGGCGAGTTTGTAGCGCCGCAGCGGGTGGTCAGCGAGGTCAAGGTGGCGGATGGCAAGCGTCCATTGTTTATCCTGCTGGACGGCACCTGGAGCGAAGCGCGCAAGATGTTCCGCAAGAGCCCGTATCTGGAGCACCTGCCGGTACTGAGCCTGGAACCGGAGCAGTTATCGCGCTACAAGTTGCGCCGCTCCAAGCGCGATGACCATTTCTGCACTGCCGAAGTGGCTGCCTTGTGCCTGGAATTGGCCGAGGACCAGCAGGCCAGCGAAGTGCTGGACGCCTACCTGGATGTTTTCAGTACCCATTACCTGGCGGCCAAGTTCCAGTTGGCGCTGGATCCGACGGACAGTGTCCATACCCGTCTTGCACCTTATCTGTAGGACTTCGCGGCCAGATGACATTTGCATGATGGCACTGCATCGCCTGAGGCGGCTAAAATGCCATCAAGCGTAACTGTTCGTGACAGCCGCTGGCTGGCACCTCGTACGTTGGTGAGCACCGAACCCATCGGTACTCCCATAAAAAACAGGATCATTTAATAAATGGCCACATACGAAATCCTGATTGCCGATGACCATCCGCTGTTCCGTAGCGCGCTGCACCAGGCGGTTACGCTGGAGCTGGGCGCGGATGTACGCCTGGTTGAAGTGGGCAGCATCGCTGAACTGGAAACCCAGCTCACTGACAAGACTGATTGGGATCTGGTGCTGCTGGACCTGAACATGCCCGGCGCCTACGGGTTTTCCGGCCTGGTACTGTTGCGCGGGCAATATCCGCAGATTCCGGTGGTGATGGTGTCGGCCCAGGAAGAGGCAGACGTGGTAGTGCGCTCCCGTGAGTTCGGGGCCAGTGGCTTTATCCCCAAGTCCAGTTCCATGGAGCAGATTCGAGCTGCGGTACGTACGGTGCTGGACGGTGATGTCTCATGGCCGCCCCAGGCATTTGAAGAAATCAACGTGTCTGCCGAAGCCAAGGCCGCCCAGGAAGGGCTCGCCAGCCTGACGCCCCAGCAGTTTCGTGTGCTGACCATGGTCTGCGAAGGCTTGCTGAACAAGCAGATCGCCTATGAGCTGAGCGTATCCGAGGCGACCATCAAGGCGCACGTCACCGCGATTTTCCGTAAGCTGGGCGTGCGCACCCGCACCCAGGCGGCGCTGCTCTTGCAACAGCTTGAGTCAATTTCCCATTAATAGAGCGGTGCTGTTCACGCTTTTTTGACTTGACGTGCTCTAGCTTCCTTCCATCATTTTTTGCTCAGTTGCCTGCCTATGTCGCCGTTCAAGGGTCAAACCGGTATCAAACGTATCTTCAACGCCGGGGGCTATTCCCTGGATGGTTTGCGTGCGGCTTTCACCGGCGAGGCGGCCTTTCGCCAGTTGGTCCTGCTCAACGTGATCCTGATTCCGTTGAGCTTCTTCCTCACGGTCAGCCGCGTAGAGCGCGCACTGTTGATTGCCGTGTGCCTGCTGGCGCTGATTGTCGAGTTGCTCAACTCGGCCGTGGAGGCGGCGATTGATCGGATTTCCCTGGATCGCCATCCCCTATCTAAAAATGCCAAGGACATGGGTAGCGCCGCGCAATTCGTGGCGCTGACCATGATCACCGTGGTGTGGGCAGTCATCCTGATCTAGGCGATATTCGGCAGCACGATCTCGTCACTGCGCTGTACCCCGGCGGTAAAGGCGCGGCACAGCTCGAGGAATTCGCGCATGGCCGAGGTCTGGTACTTCTGTTTATGCCAGATAAAGTAGAACTGCCGGGCCAGGTCCAGGTCCGGGGTCTCCACCGGCACCAGGCTGCCGCGCCGGAACGCATCCCGTAGTGCCAGCCGGGAAATGCAACCAATCCCCAATCCTGACTCCACTGCGCGCTTGATCGCCTCGGTGTGCTCCAGCTCCAGGCGAATATTCAGCGCGCTGCGATGATGGCGCATAGCCTGATCAAACGTCAGGCGCGTCCCGGAGCCCTGTTCCCGCAGGATCCAGGCTTCATGGGTCAACTGCTCCATGGTCGCCTGCCCGCGCAGGGCCAGGGGGTGTTGGGGCGCGCAGAACACCACCAGTTCATCCTCGACCCAGGTTTGCACCTCGATGTCCGGGTGGCTGCAGTCACCCTCGATTAGACCCAGATCAATTTCGTAATGCGCGACCTGATGCACGATATGTGCAGTGTTCTGTACATGCAGCTTCACTTGGCTCTCGGGATGCTGCTGCATGAAGCTGCCGATCAGCAGCGTCGCCAGGTAATTGCCGATGGTCAGGGTGGCGCCGACCGCCAGGGAGCCGAAGCCGGACTTGCCGTTGAGCAGGTCTTCGATTTCCTTGGCCTGGTCCAGCAGCGCCACCGCCTGGGGCAGCAATTGATGACCCAGGGCATTGAGGCTCAGGCGTTTACCGGCGCGGTCGAACAATTGGCAGCTGGATTGGCGCTCCAGCTCGGTGATCGAGGTGCTGGCGGCGGATTGAGATAAGGCCAGAAGGCCAGCAGCGCGAGACACGCTTTCCTGCTGGGCGACGGCGACGAAGACTTGCAGTTGACGGAGAGTAAATCGCATATCTATATAACCGATAACCCTTATCTTAATAATCCAGTTAACAGATATTGTCGCCGCCATTAGAATACTGTGCAATTGCGCACCTATCATTTTTGGCGCTGACCCATTTCCAGGAGTTCCCCGTACATGAGCAACATGAACCACGAGCGTGTCCTCAGTGTTCATCACTGGAACGACACTCTGTTCAGCTTCAAGTGCACCCGCGACCCGGGCCTGCGCTTTGAGAACGGTCAGTTCGTGATGATCGGCCTGCAACAGCCCAATGGCCGCCCGCTCATGCGCGCTTACTCCATCGCCAGCCCTAACTGGGAAGAGCATCTGGAGTTCTTCAGCATCAAGGTTCCGGATGGCCCGCTGACTTCCCAATTGCAGCACTTGAAGGAAGGCGACGAGATCATCATCAGCAAAAAACCGACGGGCACCCTGGTGCTGGACGATTTGAAGCCGGGCAAACACCTGTACCTGCTCAGCACCGGTACGGGCCTCGCGCCCTTTATGAGCGTGATCCAGGACCCGGAAACCTACGAGCGCTTCGAAAAAGTGATCCTGTGCCACGGCGTGCGTTACGTCAACGAAGTCGCCTACCGCGAGTTCATCACCGAGCACCTGCCGCAGAACGAGTTCTTCGGCGAGGCGCTGCGTGAAAAGTTGATCTACTACCCGACCGTGACCCGTGAGCCGTTCGAAAACGAAGGCCGCCTCACCGACCTGATGCGCAGCGGTAAGCTGTTCAGTGATATCGGCCTGCCGCCGATCAATCCTGAAGACGACCGCGCCATGCTGTGCGGTAGCCCGAGCATGCTCGACGAGACCAGCGAAGTGCTGAACAGCTTCGGCCTGAAGGTTTCGCCACGCATGCGTGAGCCGGGTGACTACTTGATCGAGCGTGCGTTCGTCGAGAAGTAAGCACGACTATAAAAATGTGGGAGCTGCCCGATGTGGGAGCTGACTTGCCTGCGATGGCATCACCGTGGTGTAGCTGATACACCGAGGTGCCTATATCGCAGGCAAGCCAGCTCTCACACCGGCCAGCTCCCATATTTGTTTTTGGCGTTTATTCGGCCGCAACCACTTCAAGCACGCAAATCACCCCAGCCTCGGGATAGTGCCAACGCACGTCCACATCCCAGAACCGCACACCATACTCGCGCTCCGGCCCTGGCGTCTGATACGCCGGCCGGGGGTCCTGTGCCAGGCACTGCTCAATCAGCTCCACCAACGGCTCGCCAAGGCGCTGGGCGTGGCCTTGTGCCTGGTGCAGCGCGGTCTTCAGCCACTGCACGGGAATCAGCTGTGGCGCGCTGCTTGCGATGCGGTTGGTGGCCGTGTCGATGATGTCGGCATAGGGCACATACGGCTTGATATCCAAGACCGGCGTGCCATCGAGCAAGTCGATCCCGGAAATCCACAGCCGGCCCGGCTCCACCTTGTCCAGCTTCACCACCGACTGGCCGATGCCATTGGGGCGATGGGTCGCGCGGGTGGCAAATACGCCCATGGACGTGTTGCCACCCAGGCGCGGCGGGCGCACTTTCAAGCGCGGTTTGTCTTCCAGGGCCTTATGAAACAGGAACAGCAGCCACACATGGCTGACCTGCTCCAGGCCCTGTACGGCCTCACCCTGGTCGAACGGCGCCACCAACTCCAACACGCCCCTGGCGGCGGGCGCCAGTTGGGGTTGGCGCGGGATGGCGAACTTCTCCTTGAAGCAGGAGCGCACGAAACCTACGGGCGAGACGTTGTAATTCATGGCTTACGCGCGAACCCGCAGGGTCAGGCCCTTGAGGAAGTTACGCAGCAACTGGTCGCCGCACGGGCGATAGTTGGTATGGCCGAACTTGCGGAACAGTGCGCTCAATTCCGGCTTGGACACCGGGAACTCGGCCGCCTTGAGGATGGCGTGCATGTCGTCTTCCTTGAGCTCGAAGGCCACGCGCAGCTTCTTGAGGATGATGTTGTTGGTCACCGGGGTTTCGATCGGCTGTGGGGGACGGCTTTCGTCCTTGCCGCGCTTGAAGATCACCAGGCCATCGAGGAAGTGCGCCATGACTTCGTCGGGGCAGAACACAAAGCCTTCTTCCTCGTCTTTCTTGAGGTAGGTCAGCAGGTCGTCCTTGGACACTTCCATGCCGCCGATCTTGATGATCTCGACCATCTTGTTGTCGCTGATGTCGAGCATGTAGCGCACGCTGCGCAGTACGTCGTTGTGAATCATGGTGGGCAATCCTGGTATTCGACTGTAGACATCGCCCGGGCGGGCGATCTCGAGAAATAGGGTGGCTTAGAACTTTTCCTTGCCGGACATGTAGCGCCATTGGCCGACCGGCACCTTGCCGATGGACACGCCGCCAATGCGGATGCGGCGAATGGCCACAACCTTCAGGCCAATGGCTTCGCAGAACAGGGCGATGATGCCGGGCTGCGGGTTTTTCAGGGCAAAGCGCAGGCGGTTCTCGTTCTGCCAGCTGGCTTTGACCGCAGGCAATTCCTTGCCTTTGTACATCAGGCCATGGGCGAGGCGGTTCAGACCGTGCTCTGCCACGTCGCCGGAGACCTCAACCACATACTCCTGCTCGATCTTGGCGGCATCGGCCGTCAGCTTGCGCAGGATTTTCCAGTCCTGGGTAAACACCAACAGGCCGCTGGCCTTGGCCTGCAGATCGGCGCTGGCGGTCAGGCGCAGGAAGTGGCCCTTGAGCGGGCGCTTGCTGAAGCGGTGCTCTTCAGACAGGGTTTCGGCGCTCAGGGACTGCATCGCGCTGTCGACATCCACACCAACCGGTGCATGAAACAGGATAGTCACAGGCTCTGGAGCCGTGGCCTTGGCCTCGGGATCAAGTTCGACTTTTTGTGTCGTGACCTTGAACTGTGGCTCATCAATCACTTCGCCATCTACCGAGACCCAGCCGCCTTCGATGAACAGCTCGGCCTCCCGACGGGAGCAACCGACCAGTTCGATAAGGCGTTTGGAGAGGCGTATGGGGTCAGTCATGACAAGGGCCGTAACAAAAGGGGGCAGCTATTGTACCTGCCTGGAGCCGGTTAATCCCGGCCCCATTTCGCCGCAGTTGCTTTTTGTGGGCGCAGGCAAGCCAGCGCCAACATTTGATTTGGGCTGTGTCAGCCGCTGCGTGTTTGCTGCACCTGGCGCAAACGCATATGCAGCAACGGATAGGGCTGGCCCATGCCGTCATGCTCGGTGCGCCCGATCACTTCAAAACCCTGCTTGAGGTAGAAGCCCAGGGCCTGGGGGTTTTGTTCGTTGACGTCCAGTTCATCGGCATTCATCGACGTAACCGCATACTGCAGCAACTGCTGCCCCAGGCCCTGGCCCCGGTAGTGCGGGTCGATAAACAGCATTTCCACCTTGCCCGCCGCAACGCCGGCAAATCCGGTGATCCGTTGGCGCGCGTCCTTGGTGCAGATCAACATCACGGCATCCAGGTAGCGCGTCAGCACCAAGTGTCTCAGGCGCTCGATGTAGCTATCCGGCAGGAAGTCATGGGTGGCTCGCACCGAGGCCTCCCAGATCCGGGTCAATTCCGGGTAGTCGCTGGTTTTCGGGGTGTGGATAACCGAGTGCTGGCCCATGCCCGCTGCTCCTTGCTGCTTGTTGGCGGTGATGGGGCAAACGATAGACCTAAAAAAGCCCCGCATCTTGTCCAGAAGCAGGGCTTTTTCAATTTTTTACCGCTTAGTCGCGTTTTTGCGCCCAGAGGTCGTACTCATCGGCGTCGGTGACCGTGCACCAGACCTTGTCGCCGGGCTTGAGGCCGCTGGCATCGTCGATAAATACATTACCGTCGATTTCCGGCGCGTCGAAGAAGCAGCGGCCGACCGCGCCTTGCTCGTCCACTTCGTCGATCAGCACTTCGATTTCCTTGCCGATGCGCAGTTGCAGGCGGGCCGAGCTGATGGCCTGTTGATGGGCCATGAAACGCTCCCAACGGTCCTGCTTGACATCATCCGGCACCACCGCCAGGTCCAGCAGGTTGGCCGGGGCGCCTTCCACCGGCGAGTACTGGAAGCAGCCGACGCGGTCCAGTTGGGCTTCGGTGAGCCAGTCCAGCAGGTACTGGAAGTCTTCTTCGGTTTCGCCGGGGAAGCCCACGATAAAGGTCGAGCGGATGATCAGGTCCGGGCAGATCTCGCGCCAGTTCTTGATCCGCGCCAGGGTCTTGTCTTCGAAGGCCGGGCGTTTCATGGCCTTGAGCACTTTGGGGCTGGCGTGCTGGAACGGGATGTCCAGGTACGGCAGGATCTTGCCGGCGGCCATCAACGGGATCAACTCGTCGACGTGCGGGTACGGGTACACGTAGTGCAGGCGCACCCACACACCCAGGCTGCTCAGGGCTTCGCACAGTTCGGTCATGCGGGTTTTCACCGGCGCGCCGTTCCAGAAACCGGTGCGGTACTTCACGTCGACGCCGTAGGCACTGGTGTCCTGGGAGATCACCAGCAGCTCTTTGACCCCGGACTTGACCAGGCGCTGGGCCTCGTCCAGTACATCGCCCACCGGGCGGCTGACCAGCTTGCCGCGCATCGACGGGATGATGCAGAAGCTGCAACTGTGGTTGCAGCCTTCGGAAATCTTCAGGTACGCATAGTGACGCGGGGTCAGCTTGATGCCCTGGGGTGGCACCAGGTCGATCAGCGGGTTGTGGTCCTGGCGCGGCGGCACCACATCGTGCACGGCGTTGACCACCTGCTCGTACTGCTGCGGACCGGTCACCGCCAGCACGCTTGGGTGCACGTTGCGGATATTGCCTTCTTCCACGCCCATGCAGCCGGTGACGATGACCTTGCCGTTTTCCTTGATGGCTTCGCCGATCACTTCCAGGGACTCTGCCTTGGCCGAGTCAATGAAGCCACAGGTGTTGACCACCACCACGTCAGCGTCCTGGTAGGTGGACACAACGTCGTAGCCTTCCATGCGCAGTTGCGTGAGGATGCGCTCGGAGTCGACCAGAGCCTTCGGGCAACCCAGGGAAACAAAGCCAACCTTTGGGTTGGCTTTTGCGATGGTGGTGGACATGTCTAACCTCGGTATTGAATGACGCCGCCAGTCGGGCACGACAGGGCAACGGATGGGCACTTGATGTGCCTCTGATCAAAAAGTGCGCAATTCTAGCGACGGGAAACGCGCTTGACCAGCTTTATGCAGGGAAATACGACGAGTGCTGCGTTATGCTGCGCGCCGTTGCACCGGGGGTAGATCGGTAGTCAACAAATAATCTGTTACTAGAAGTACAGCAGCACGCGCTGTGTATAGCTTAGCGTTGGGCTTAAGTGTATAGCTGTGCTGTTTATAAAAGACCTCAGGTCAAAAGGGCAGGAGTGGTTGATGGGTCAGGTAAATAGTCAGGCGGCAGGTGCCGGGCATTCCAGCGCAAAGCCAATCGGCATGTTGGTGGCGGCGGTCGGGGTGGTTTATGGCGATATCGGCACCAGCCCGCTCTACACCCTTAAAGAGGTGTTTTCCGGCAATTACGGGGTCCAGGTCAATCATGACGGCGTGCTGGGGATCCTGGCGCTGATTTTCTGGTCGCTGATCTGGGTGGTGTCCATCAAGTACATGTTGTTCGTGCTGCGCGCCGACAACCAGGGCGAGGGCGGCATCATGGCCCTGACGGCGTTGGCCCGACGGGCGGCGGGCAATCACCCGCGGCTGCGCAGTTTCCTGGTGGTGTGCGGCCTGTGCGGCGCGGCGTTGTTCTATGGCGACAGCATGATCACCCCGGCGATTTCCGTGTTGTCGGCCATCGAGGGCCTGGAGCTGGCGTTCGACGGCCTGGAGCATTGGGTCGTGCCCGTGTCACTGGTGGTGCTGGTGGGGCTGTTCCTGATCCAGAAGCATGGCACCGACCGCATCGGCAAGCTGTTCGGGCCGGTGATGGTCACCTGGTTTTTGGTGCTGGGTGGCCTGGGTATCTATGGCATCGTCCAGCACCCTGAAGTGCTTAACGCGATGAACCCGATGTGGGGCGTGCGCTTCTTCATGGTCCACCCGGGTATCGGCGTGGCGATCCTCGGCGCCGTGGTGCTGGCCCTGACCGGTGCCGAAGCGCTGTATGCCGACATGGGCCATTTCGGCCGCAAACCCATTGCCCGCGCCTGGTTTATCCTGGTGCTGCCGGCCCTGGTGCTCAACTATTTTGGCCAGGGCGCGATGCTGCTGGGTGACCCCGAGGCCGCGCGCAACCCGTTCTACCTGCTGGCGCCAAGCTGGGCACTGCTGCCGCTGGTGGGCTTGTCCACCCTGGCCACGGTGATTGCTTCCCAGGCGGTGATTTCCGGTGCGTTCTCGTTGACGCGCCAGGCGATCCAGCTTGGTTACATCCCGCGCATGCATATCCAGCACACCTCCAGCGCCGAGCAAGGCCAGATCTACATTGGCGCGGTGAACTGGTCGCTGATGGTTGGCGTGATCCTGCTGGTGCTGGGCTTCGAGTCTTCGGGCGCCCTGGCCTCGGCCTACGGGGTGGCCGTGACCGGGACCATGCTGATGACCACGATCCTCGTCTCCGCGGTGATGCTGCTGCTGTGGAAATGGCCGCCGGTCCTGGCAGTCCCGGTGTTGCTGGGCTTTTTGCTGGTGGATGGCCTGTTCTTTGCGGCCAACGTGCCGAAAGTAGTGCAGGGCGGTGCGTTCCCGGTATTGGCGGGGATCGTGCTGTTTGTGCTGATGACCACCTGGAAGCGCGGCAAGCAATTACTGGTGGAGCGCCTGGACGAGGGCGGGCTGCCGCTGCCGATCTTTATCAGCAGCATCCGCGTCCAGCCGCCCCATCGCGTGCAGGGCACGGCGGTGTTCCTCACCGCCCGCCCGGACGCGGTGCCCCATGCTTTGCTGCATAACCTGCTGCATAACCAGGTGCTGCACGAGCAGGTGGTGCTGCTGACGGTGGTCTATGAAGATATCCCGCGTGTTCCGGCCCAGCGCCGTTTCGAGGTGGATTCCTATGGAGACGGTTTCTTCCGCGTGATCCTGCACTTTGGCTTTACCGATGAGCCGGACGTGCCCGAAGCCCTGAAGCTGTGCCATCTGGACGACCTGGACTTCAGCCCTATGCGCACCACCTACTTCCTCAGCCGCGAGACGGTCATCGCCTCCAAGCTCGAAGGCATGGCGCGCTGGCGCGAAGGGTTGTTTGCTTTCATGCTGAAGAACGCCAACGGCAACCTGCGCTTCTTCAAGCTGCCGGTGAACCGGGTGATTGAGTTGGGCACCCAGGTAGAAATGTAGATCCAACAAAAAGCCCCCGTTGCCTTGCGGCAGCGGGGGCTTTTTGTTGTGCTGGCTATTAACCTGCAATGCGATCAACTGTGGGCGCTGGCTTGCCTGCGAGGGTTCATGATGACAGATGAACACCTGGCACCCCGGGGCGTGCCTACTGGCGTCATCGCAGGCAAGCCAGCTCCCACATTGACCGAGTCCATCAGACGTTACTCTGCCTTGACCTGACGCTTCTCGATGATATCCACCAGGCGCTTGGCCAATGCCGGGTAGTTTTCGTCGAAGTGATGGCCGCCCGGTAGCTTCATGGCTTCGCCCACAGCGGTCTTGTCGGTGCAGCCGCTCTCGTCGACTTCTTCCTCACCGTAGATGCACACCACCTTGGCCGCTGGCAGCTTGGCCATTTCCGGGCCGGTGGCGGCTTCCTTGCCGGCGTTGCCCAGCCAGCCTTCCACTTCGATTTCGAAGCTGCCGGTGCGGGCAAAGGCCAGCAGGATAATGGCGTCGACCCGCTGCTGTTCGGCTTCCGGCAGGCGGTTGTAGATAGCTGGCAGTACATCGGCACCGAACGAGTAACCCGTCAGCACAAAGCGTTTGGTGCCCCATTTCTGCCGGTAGTGCTGCATCAGCTCGGTCAGGTCTTTGGCGCTCTGTTCCGGGCTTTTGTGCTGCCAGTAGTAGCGCAGGGTGTCGACGCCGACCACCGGGTAGCCGATCTTCGCCATCTCGCCGGCCACGTCGCGATCGAGGTCGCGCCAGCCGCCGTCGCCGGAGAGGAACAGGGTCACGGTGTCCTTGGCCTGGCCGGCCGGTACTTCGACCACCGGGATCGCCAGGCCGCCATTGTCCGACCCCACCAGTTGCTTGCGCAGTTCATTGTTCAGCACTTGCGGGTAGTTGATGTCGTAGTCGCTGATGCTGGTGGTGGCACGCGGGGTGTCGCGTACGAAACTGGCGCTTTCGTCGTCGGGGTTGTCGTTCCAGGCCACCAGCCAGTTGCCGTGGGCGGCGGTTTTGGGCAGTGGGTCCGTGCAACCTTCCTGGACCAGGGCAAAGCCCACCGAGATGGCGTTGGCCTTGTCGTCGTTCTGCGTCGCCAGCCAGCGCCAGGCCAGGCCAGCGCCAGGGCCGATGCCGCTGACCAGGGTGGCCGGGCCCTTGAGTTGGCCCAGGGCCGCTTGCAGGGCTTGTTCCTGCAGTTTGCAGTCTTCCTTGGGCAGGATCACTTGCACGATCTGGGCACTGCCGCCCTGGCTCAAGGCAATCAGTTGGTGATCGGTCAGGCTGGCGTCGGCCATCACGGCGACCGCTACGCGGGCCTTGGTGGTAGTGCCAGGTGTTACGCGGGTCATGCTCGAGCCGTCGGCCTGGGGCAACTGTTCCAGGGTCGGTTGAGGAGCAGGGCGATTCCAGTACCAGTAGCCGCCACCCAGGATCAGGGCCAGCACCACCAGACCTGCCAATACATACCGCCAGGAGCGTCGAATCATCAGCGTTTCACCAATCCAGTCAAGCCGCCCGCGATCAGGGCGGCGGTATCGGCCAGTGCCACCAGCGGATCAAGTCCTGCGGGCACGGCCATGTAACGAGGTTCCCAGTCAGGCTGGAACTTGTCTTTGAAGCGGCGCAAACCTTGGAAGTTATACAGTTGCTCGCCACGGCGGAACACCATCGAGCCCAGGCGCTGGGTCAGCGGTGCGCCACGACGCGGTTGCAGGCCCGACAACGGCACCATGCCGAGGCTGAAGCGTGCATAGTTGTGGCTTTTATAATGCTGGATCAAGCCGATCATCATGAACTCCATGGTCTGCTTTGGCGCGTCGGGGTGCGCGCGCATCAGGTCCAGGCTGGCCAGGTCATGGCTGTAGGTCTCCAGCAGGTTGGCGAAGGCCACCGGCTGCCCCTCGAAGCGAATCACCGCGATGCGAAAATGCTTGAGGTATTCATCGCTGAAGCGGCCGAGGGAGAAGCCCTTTTCCCGCACGTTCTTGCCGGTCAGCCAGGCATCGGAAATGACTTTCAGCGCGTCCATGGGCGCCTGCCCCGGCTCGAAGATTTCCAAGGACAGGCCGTCCCGCGTCCCGCGGTTCCAGGTGTAGCGCAGGTCCTTCATCTCCTTGCCCTTGGCTTCCAGGTCAAAGCGCTTGAGATCGACCCGGGCTTCTTCGCCCAGCTTGATCGCCGTCAGGCCGATGTCCATATAGAAGGGCAGGTTCTCTGCGCGCACCTGGTAGAACACCGGGCGGGCGTGATGGATGTCGCACAGGTCGCGGAACTGCCAGATCATCTCGGCCCGTGGCTGGGTCGGGCCGATCGGGTCGTACAGCGCCACCAGGCTGCGGCCACGGCGGGCATACATCAGGAAGGCTTCGTCGTTGGGGTGGAATAGCAGGGCCTTGTCGCCGGTCAGGGCCAGGCCGCCGTCGGGTTGCGACGAGGCCATCAGGATCTTGGTGGCCCGCTCCAGCTCATCGGCGCTCGGCAGGTGGATCACCGGGCGGGCGGTGCGCAACAGCCAGGTCAGCGAGACAATCACCAACAGGATCGCGGCACCCAGCAGTGAGCGCAGGCCACGCGGGGCGTTGGCGTCGAGGGTGAACTGCCACCACAGTTGATGGCTATAAGGCACATCCTGATAGGCAAACAGCAGCAGCCAGATCGACGCACCGAGCACGCAGACGCTGGCCACCAGGTACAGCGGCGAGAACGGCAACTCGGTCAGGCGGCTGGCACGGTAGAACGAGCGGCGGAAGATCGCTAGCAGCACGGCGGTTATGGTCATCAGGCTGGCTTCTTCCCAGTCGAAGCCTTTGAGCAGTGAGAGCAGGGCGCCCACCAGCAGCAGCACCATGGTCAGCATCCACGCTGCCGACAGGCGCCGACGCAGGCCCTGGGCCAGCAACAGGCACAGCACGCCGATCAGGCTGGCGCCAAAGTGCGAGGCGTCAATCAGGCGGTGGGGAATCAGGAAGCCGATGTTTTCCAGGCGTGAGTCGATTTCCGGGGTGGCGCCGGAGAACAGCAGCACCACCCCGGACAAAAAAACCAGCACGGCCAACACCGGTGCCGCGAGGCCCGAGGCCACCCGCAGGCTCTGCTGGGTCTGGAACAGACGCTGAGCCTCGCTGATCAGTAGGAAGATGCACGCGATCAACAGCGGCAGCACCACGTAGATCATGCGGTACAGCAGCAGTGCGGCGGCCAGCGGTGCGGCGCCGAGCGTATCGGCAAATGCGGCCAGCAGGATCGCTTCGAATACCCCAACGCCGCCTGGTACATGGCTCAGGACACCGGCGGCAAGTGCCAGCAGGTAAACCAGCAGGAACGGACCGAATGGCGGCGCTTCTGGCAGCAGCAGATAAAGCACGGTAGCGGCGGCGGCGACGTCCAGGGCGGTGATGATCAATTGCAGGAAGGTCAGTCGGCGCCCTGGCAGGCGCAAGGTGCGGCGGCCGGCCCGGACCAGCAGGTTGTCGGGATAGGGCTGTTCTGGCAGTCGACGGCGGTAAATCCCGATACACAGTACGATCGAGAGCAATAGCACCGCACCGGCGATCCCGCCGAGCAACGTTGCGGGTAAGTGCAGGGCATTGGAGGCGGCGGGCAGGTTGCTGAGGGTGGCCAGGGCGGCGAGCGGCGGTAGGGCACAACCCAGGGCCAGGCTGGCAAACACGGTCATCCGGGCAACTTCCGAAGCCCCGACGCCATGCCGTGCATATAAGCGGTAGCGCACCGAGCCGCCGGACAGCATCGACAGGCCAATCGCATTGCCAATGGCGAACGCGGTAAAGCCGCCGTAGGCCAAAGTCTTGGCCGGCAGTTTTACCCCGGCGTAGCGTGCGCCGGAAAATTCGTAGCCCAATAGAATGATGAAACCGGCAATTGCGGCGGCGAAGGCGCCCAGCAAGGCGGGCTTCGGCACTTCCAGGATCGAGTCGTGGAGGGCGTAAAGGTCCAGCTCTAGCAGCAAGTGGCGGCAAGCGATCAAGGCAATGGCAAACAGCAGCAAAGTGACCGCCAGCCCAATGGGTTGGCGATACTTGCTCAACAGATCCAGCCAGCGCAGACGGGTGGAGGCGATCGGTTGTGTGGCTGTGACGGTGTCTTGTGGTTCAGACGAATTGGCGCGCATCAATCACCTCGTGGATTGTGCGCGACAGGATGGGGGTATCCAGCCAAGTTACCAATCCCTATGTACAAAATAATTACAAATAGTAACGCGGATCACCGGGTCCGGCGACAGCGTCCATTGGTCGCGCAAAAATGGGCTCGACACATGAGCATAGCTTGCAAATGGACGGGCTCTGAAACCCATGGGCGGTTTCATCAAAGATGCCATGCCATTGTTTCAAAAGAACTTTTCCATCAGACACAAAAAAGGCCACTCTTTCGAGTAGCCTTTCTTGATGTTTGGTTGCGGGAGCCGGATTTGAACCGACGACCTTCGGGTTATGAGCCCGACGAGCTACCAGACTGCTCCATCCCGCGTCTGTGGGCGGCATTCTACAGCGCAACGACGAGGTGTCAACCGTTAATGGCATAAAGGGCCAAATAACTGCAAATTAGCCTAAGTGCTCGATTGAACACGACTTTTCACTGCGTCGGCATATTGCATCAGGCGGCAGGGCAAAAACCTGCGCGCACAAAAAAGGCCACTCTTTCGAGTAGCCTTTCTTGATGTTTGGTTGCGGGAGCCGGATTTGAACCGACGACCTTCGGGTTATGAGCCCGACGAGCTACCAGACTGCTCCATCCCGCGTCTGTGTGTCGGCATTCTACAGAGGAATGACACGGTGTCAACCGCGGATTCAAAGAAAAGCGCTTGTGCTTCAATCGCTTAGCTCTCCAAATCAACTGCTGGAACGGTTTGCGGCCAGTCTGGCCGTGGCTTCCAGCTCTATTGGGGCGTGTTCTTCGATTGAGAAAATAAATTCATCCGGGCTTTTTCCTACCGCTTTGTCAGATGATTCAAAGTACTGGTGCTATATACAGGTGTGAATGCGATACTGGCGATCCGTCCACTTTATGTCCTGATCACGCCTCTCTTTATATGACGCAGCGCAAAATCATCCACGTCGACTGTGACTGTTTCTACGCTGCCATCGAAATGCGGGATAACCCGAGCCTGGCGCAAAAGCCCCTGGCGGTAGGTGGCTCGGCGGACCGGCGCGGGGTGATCGCCACCTGCAATTACGAGGCGCGGGCCTATGGCGTGCGGTCGGCCATGTCTTCGCGCCATGCGTTGAAACTGTGCCCCGACCTGACCATCGTCAAGCCGCGTATGGATGCCTATAAAGAAGCATCGAAAGAAATCCACACGATTTTCCGTGACTACACCGATCTGATCGAGCCGTTGTCGCTGGACGAAGCCTATCTGGATGTTTCCGATTGCGCGCATTTCGGCGGCAGCGCCACGCGTATTGCCCAGGATATCCGTCGGCGGGTCTCCAATCAGTTGCATATCACGGTTTCTGCGGGGGTGGCGCCGAACAAGTTCCTGGCCAAGATCGCCAGCGACTGGAAAAAGCCCAATGGACTGTTTGTGATCACCCCGGATCAGGTGGAGGACTTTGTTTCGGCGCTGCCCGTGAGCAAGTTGCATGGCGTCGGCAAGGTCACTGCTGAAAAACTGGCGCGGCTGGGAATAGAGGACTGCCTGCAACTGCGCGAGTGGAACAAGTTGGCGCTGGTGCGGGAATTCGGCAGTTTTGGTGAGCGGTTATGGAGTTTGGCGCGTGGGATTGATGACCGTGCGGTGCATAACGACAGCCGCCGGCAATCCATCAGCGTAGAGAATACCTACGATGTCGATCTACCGGACCTGCCCAGTTGCCTGGAAAAACTCCCTGAGCTGATGGAGACCCTGGCCGGGCGCATGCAGCGTATCGACAGCAGTTATCGGCCGGGTAAACCCTTTGTCAAAGTGAAGTTCCATGATTTTACCCAGACCACCCTGGAACAGGCGGGGGCAGGGCGGGACCTGGAGAGTTACCGGCAGTTGCTGACCCAGGCGTTCAATCGCGGGGGTAAGCCGGTGCGATTGCTGGGGATTGGTGTGCGCTTGCTCGATTTGAGCATGGGCAATGAACAGCTGGAGCTGTCCTGGTAGACGGCTGAAGGTGGGCCTTATGTGGGAGCGGGCTTGCCCGCGATGGCAGTGGGTCAGTCGAATAAATCTAACCTGACACTCCGCTATCGCGGGCAAGCCCGCTCCCACACAAGCCCGCTCCTACATTGAGTGCTGCCTCAGCGGGTACCCGGGTCAGCCACCAGACGGCCGCCATCCTGGGTCAGCGCCTTGAGAAATTCCTGCTGCAACTCCGGATCATTGCGCGTCAGTTCAATCAGGCTCTGTTCCAGTTCGCTGGCTTCTTCTTCCAGGCCCAGCTCCGACAAGCGCTTGACCCGATGCACCCATTGGCTGACTTCGTCATCCTCCAGGTCGTCGTAGATCAAGGCATGGGCTTCCAGCAGCTTGCCGCGCAAAGTGGTGCTGATGGCCAGGGATGAGTCCGAGTGCACGTCGTCCTGGGCATCTTCAATGCTGATCCGCAAGGTGCGGACCTGGCTCAGGTCCTGCTCGGCAAACGGGCTGTCCAGCAGGTTCAGGCGCAGGACGCCATTGCGGTCGGTAGTCATCTCGTGGGTCTGCTTGCCGGCCTTGACCTGCACCGGTCGCTCGCTCCACGGCAGGCTGGTGTATTCCAGGCGGCGGTCACGCTGGATTTCGTCGATGCCTGCCAGGTTCTGCTGCGCCCGGCCGTGTGACTGCACGTTCATGAACGGGTTGAGCCCGGCCACGCCGTAGCTGATCCAGTCATGGGTCATGCTGTCGGGCAGGTTGCCCAGGGCAAAGATGTTCGCCACATTGGCCCCGGCGCCCGCGACCACTGCCACGGCACCCAGCGGGATCTCATAGAGTTCGCGCCAGGGCTGGTAGGGCGTGTAGCGATCATAGTGGCGCGTGACTTCAAACTCAGTGACTTCGAAAGTCCGCTGTTCATGAATACGCACGCGGCGTTGCGGCAGCTCAAGTACTTTGGGTTCGCCGACATCAATCTGCAGGCTGTGGTCGAGCAATTTGCGCTCGATCCGTTCCTCGTGCTCGCTACGCTGCGACATGTGATTGGCGCAGCCGCTGACCAGCAGGGCGCCGCACAAGGCGGCGCCCCCCAGGGCTTTGGTGTTTCGCTTGAACATGACTTCTCTTGATCTGGTTTTCAGCGACGAATACGCGCCTGAAGGAAGGGCAGCACGTCAGCCACCGGCAACGGTTGGGCTTCGGCTTCGGTCCGGCTCTTGTATTCCAGATTGCCATCGGCCAGGCCGCGGTCACTGACCACGATCCGGTGAGGGATGCCAATCAGTTCCATGTCGGCAAACTTGATGCCCGGGCTGGTCTTCTTGTCGCGATCATCAAGCAGCACTTCGAAACCGGCGGCCGTCAGTTCGGCATACAGTTTGTCGGTGGCTTCGCGAACCTGCTCGGTTTCGTAGCGCAGCGGTACTAGGGCGATCTGGAACGGCGCCAGGGTGTCGCTCCAAATAATGCCTTTCTCGTCGTGGTTCTGCTCGATGGCAGCGGCCACCACGCGGGAAACGCCAATGCCATAGCAGCCCATTTCCAGGGTCACCGGCTTGCCGTTTTCGCCCAGCACTTCGCACTTCATCGCCTTGCTGTACTTGTTGCCCAGCTGGAAGATGTGCCCCACTTCGATGCCGCGCTTGATTTCCAGGGTGCCCTTGCCGTCCGGGCTTGGATCACCGGCCACCACGTTGCGCAGGTCGGCCACGGTTGGAACCGGCAGGTCACGCTCCCAGTTGACGCCGAAGTAGTGCTTGTCGTCGATGTTGGCACCGATACCGAAGTCGCTCATCAGCTCGACCGAGCGGTCGATGATGATCGGCAATGGCAGGTTCAGCGGGCCCAGGGAGCCGGCGCCGGCGCCAATGGCGTCACGCAGTTCGGCGTCCGAGGCCATGACCAGCGGGCTGGCGACGCCAGGTTGCTGGGCAGCCTTGATTTCGTTGAGTTCGTGGTCGCCACGGATCACCAGGGCGATCAACTTGCCTTCTTCCTCGGCATGCACGATCAGGGTCTTGATGGTCTTTTCAATCGGCAGATTGAATTTTTCGACCAGGGCCGCAATGGTCTTGGTGTCTGGGGTATCGACCAGGCGCAGTTCTTCAGCCGGCGCAGGACGGGAAGTTTCCCGTGGCACCGCTTCGGCTTTCTCGATGTTGGCCGCGTAGTCGGAGCCGTCGCTGAAGACGATATCGTCTTCGCCGGACTCTGCCAGCACGTGGAACTCATGGGAGCCCGCGCCGCCGATGGAGCCGTTGTCCGCTTCGACCGGACGGAATTTCAGGCCCAGGCGGGTGAACACGTTGCAATAGGCCTGGTGCATGCGGTCATAGGTGACCTGCAGCGAAGGCTGATCGGCGTGGAACGAATAGGCGTCCTTCATGATGAACTCGCGGCCACGCATCAAGCCGAAGCGTGGGCGGATTTCGTCACGGAACTTGGTCTGGATCTGATACAGGTTGAGGGGCAGCTGTTTGTAGCTGCTCAACTCGTTGCGCATCAGGTCGGTGATCACTTCTTCATGGGTCGGGCCTGCGCAGAAGTCGCGGCCATGACGATCCTTGAAGCGCAGCAACTCAGGGCCGTACTCTTCCCAGCGCCCGGATTCCTGCCACAGTTCAGCCGGCTGAGTGCTCGGCATCAATACTTCCAGAGAGCCGGCGGCGTTCATTTCTTCGCGAACGATCGCTTCGACCTTGCGCATCACCTTCAAGCCCATGGGCAGCCAGGTGTACAGGCCTGAGGCCAGTTTGCGGATCATACCGGCGCGCAGCATCAGCTGGTGGCTGATCACGACCGCGTCGGAAGGCGTTTCTTTCTGTGTGGCGAGCAAATATTGACTGGTGCGCATGGTAGGCCGTTGTCGGTTGCTTGGACTTGAAGTGACCTGGGATTGTACGGGCGGTCGCCGCCAGAGTACAGGCATCAGGTGGTGACTGGATTTCTGTGGGGTGCTGGCTTTAGCCAACCCCCACAGGTATCAGCCTTCTTCGGGCGGGTTCAAACGGATCCGCCGGCTTTCCTGGTACCAGTGCAAGGCAATCAGCAGCAGTGTCGGCACACCGAGCATCGCGGTGATCAGGAAGAAGTTGTGATAGCCGAACTTTTCCACCATGACCCCCGAGTAACCACCGATCAGTCGTGGCAACAGCAACATGATCGAGCTGAGCAGGGCGTATTGGGTGGCGGAGAACTTCAGGTTGGTCAGGCTCGACAGGTAGGCGACGAATGCCGAGGTCGCCAGGCCCGAGCTGAAGTTGTCCAGGGAAATGGTGAAGATCAGCATCTGCAGGTCGGCACCCATGTCGGCGAGCATCAGGAACAGCAAGTTGGTGCCGGCCGAGGTGATGCCACCGATAAACAGGATTGGCAGGATGCCGAATCGCACGATCAACAGGCCACCCATGCCGGCGCCGACCAGGGTCATGATCAGGCCGAAGATCTTGCTGACACTGGCGATCTGGTCCTTGGTGAACCCCTGGTCGATATAGAACACGTTGGCCATCACGCCCATCACCGTGTCCGACATGCGGTAGGTGGCGATCAGCCCCAGCAGCAACAGGGCCTGCCAGCGGTAGCGCAGGATAAAGTCGTTGACCGGCGTCAGCACCGGCGCCAGGCCTCGACGGCCCATGGCCGAGAGGCACAGGGCGGTGAGGGTGATATAGAGGATGGCGCGCAGGAAGGCGCGGTCTTCCAGCAGCAGGTCGAGCAGGCTCACGCCTTCGAACAGCACGCTGGCGAAATCGGTGTTGTACAACTGGGTGAACATCGCCGGGACCGACACCAGCAGGACGATCAGCACAAACACCGACATCAGTTGGTGGGCAAACGTGTAGCGCCCGGCCTGCAACTGGGTGCGCAGGGGCACGTCGGGTTCACGCATGAAAAAGCTGGTGAGCAGGGCAGGGATCATCAACACGCCGAACAGCACGTAGGTGCCGGTCCACGCCGAATGCTTGTAGTTGAAGCCGGTGGAACCAAAGCCTTCGGCAAAGAACAGCGCGCCCGCCGTGGCCAGCAGGGCGGCGATGCGGTAGCCGGACATATAGCTGGCGGCCAGCGCGGCCTGGCGGCTGTCATCGGCGATTTCCAGGCGATAGGCGTCTACCGCGATGTCTTGGGTTGCGGAGGCGAACGCAACGATAACGGCAATGGCGATCAGCCACGACAGGTGTTTCTGCGGGTCGCAGAAGCCCATACCGATCAAGCCGAGAATTACCAGGGATTGGGACAGCACCAACCAGGAACGACGACGACCCAACTTGCCCAATAGCGGCAGGCGCCATTGGTCCAGCAGGGGTGACCAGACCCACTTGAACGCATATGCCAGGCCGATCAGGCTCGCATAGCCAATGGTCTCGCGTGCCACACCGGCTTCGCGCAACCAGACTGAGAGCGTCGAGAACACCAACATGTAAGGCAGACCGGCGGCAAAGCCGAGCAATAACAGCACTAACGTCGAGGGGCTGGCATAGGCAGCGAGCGCGGCGCGCCAGGTTTTACGGGGCATGGGCTGGAGTCTGCCTCAGATTTACGGAAACAAAGCGCGCACTCTAACCGCTGTGCTCTACCGGGCGCCAGCCATGGCGCTGAATATCAACGCGATTGTTCAGGATACTGACACCTTCGCTGCGCAAACGCGCACGTTGTTCATCACCTGAAGCGCTGCCCGCCGGCAGACTTATCCGACCGCCGGCGGCGACCACCCGGTGCCAGGGCAATTTCGAACCCTCTGGTAGCTGGCTCAGGGTGCGGCCTACGAAGCGTGCGGCACGCCCCAGTCCAGCCAGGTGCGCCAGTTCGCCATAACTCACCACGCAGCCTTCGGGCACTTGGGCCAAGGTCAGGTACAGCGCAGTACGGCGCATTTCGGACGGGGTTTGCGGCGTTTCGGCGGGCTCGTTCACTGTTCTGGCTGGCTCGGTTGAAATCAGTCGTTTCTATGTAAGAAACATCTGTAAAGATGGCGTTGAGAATTGAACTCAATAGAAAACCTTGAGTCAGTCCTTGCTAAGACTTCAGCTACGCCGATAATGCCCCTTTTTTCGCCAAACTTGAGCCCCGTAAACGCTTATGTTGTCCAGAACCCTGCTGTGCCTCGCTGTTTTTACTGCCCCTACCCCTGTGCTGGCCGATACCATCTGGTTGAAAAACGGTGATCGCCTGACCGGCAAGATCAAGGTTTTCGACGGCGGCAAGCTGTTGATCCAGACTGAATACGCCGGGGCGATCCCGGTGGACTGGAAACAGGTGAAAACCCTGGAAAGCGACCAGGAACTGCTGGTCAAGCAAGACGCCTACACCGGCGAGAAGGCCAAGTCCCTGCACCCGGCCGAGGATGGCAAGGTGATCCTGGCCAACGGCGAGGCTCCCAAGACGGTGGAGTTGGCCAGCATCCAGCAGATCATCAAGCCAAAGCCGGTGATCGAGGATCTGGTGTGGAAGGGCAATGTCGACGTGGCGCTGGACTACAAGCGTGCGGAAAAAGACACCGACGACTACGACATCGACTTCAAGACCACCGCCCGTCACGGCAAGTGGCGGCATATTGCCGAAGGCGAATACAACCGCGAATTCCAGAACGATGTGGTCACCACCGACAACTGGAGCGCCGAGTACGCGCTGGACCGCTTTATTACCGACCAGTGGTTCTGGCAGGGGCGCTTGACCTACAAGCACGACAAGGTTGAAGACCTGCGTCGCCAGCGCACCGTCGGTACCGGTCCGGGTTATCAGTTCTGGGACGATGAACTGGGAGCGTTCTCCCTGGGCTCGCTGCTCAACCGCACTGACTATGAGTACCAGGAAGGCGGCAAGGACAACTTCTATTCCCTGGCCATGAAGTGGGACTACAACCGCTACCTGATCGGCAAGACCGTGGAGTTCTTCACCAACGGCGAAGTGGGCAAACCCCTGGCCGGTCCGGCCGACTACGCCCTCGATGCCGAAATGGGCCTGCGCTATAAAGTCACCGAATGGGCTTCGCTCAATCTCAAGGCCGAGCGCGACATCATCAGCGGCGCCTCGGACAGCAGCCTGAGCAAGACCCGTTACACCGCAGGGTTTGGCGTGACCTGGTAACTGGAATGTAGGAGTTGGCTTGCCTGCGATAGCATCACCGCGGTTTCTCAGTATTACCGAGGCGATGCTATCGCAGGCAAGCCAGCTCCCACACGCCCGGCCCTACACGAGATTTTGCGGTGTCAGTTACAACCGCAGCCCGCCATCCAGCTCCAGGATGCGCCCGGTGTAATAGTCGTTCTCGAAGATGTACGCCGCCGAATGGGCGATTTCTTCCGGGCGGCCCATGCGCTTGAGCGGGATCCCCGACGTCATCTTCTCCAGCGCTTCAGGCTTCATGCCCAGCGTCATCTCGGTCTCGATAAATCCCGGCGCAATGCCCGCCACGCGAATGCCATAGCGCGCCAGTTCCTTGGCCCAGGTCACCGTCGCTGCGGCCACGCCGGCCTTGGCCGCCGAATAGTTGGTCTGGCCCACGTTACCCGCGCGGGAGATCGACGAGATGTTGATAATGGCGCCCTGGTTGTTCAGCTCTACCATTTTTGCTGCCACTTCGCGGGTGCAGAGGAACACGCCGGTCAGGTTGACGTCGATCACCGCCTGCCACTGGGCCAGGCTCATCTTGGTCATTTCGCCGTCCTTGACCTTGAGCAACAGGCCATCACGCAGGATCCCGGCGTTGTTGATCAAACCGTGGATCGCGCCGAAATCCTCGGCGATCTGCGCTACGGTATGAGTCACCTGATCTTCATCTGCCACATTGCACAGATAGCTGCGTGCGGTGACACCGTGGGACTGGCAGGCAGCCAAGGCCGCATCGAGCTTTTCCTGATTGAGGTCCACCAGTGCCAGATGGGCACCTTTGCTTGCAAAATACTCGGCCATGGAGCGGCCCAGGCCCTGGCAACCGCCGGTGATAATGATTACTTTGTCGTTGAGATGCATTCGCATGTCCTATGAGCAGATTTAAGCGGTTGCCCCAGTCCGTTTTCTGACGGAATTTATCGAAGGAGTCATAAATTGAGCGTCCACGTTGCCAAGAATGCACGAGAACTACTGCTCAAGGAATACCGTGGGGCGCTCGCCACCCACTCCAAGGCCATGCCCGGCTTCCCCTTTGGTTCGGTGGTGCCTTATTGCCTGGATGCCGAAGGCCGGCCGCTGATCCTGATCAGTCGTATTGCCCAGCACACCCACAACCTGCAAAAAGACCCCAAGTGCTCGTTGTTGGTGGGCGAGCGCGAGGCTGATGATGTGCAAGCTGTCGGGCGCCTTACCTATCTCGCCGAAGCCGAAAAGCTCGAGGACGAGGCGGCCATTGCCGCCGCCGCCGAACGCTACTACCGGTATTTCCCGGACTCGGCCAACTACCACAAGGCCCATGACTTCGATTTCTGGGTGCTCAAGCCGGTGCGGCATCGCTACATCGGCGGTTTTGGGGCGATCCACTGGGTCGATCAGTTGACCCTGGCCAATCCGTTCGCCGGCAAGGCCGAGTTGAGCATGATCGAGCACATGAACAGCGATCACACCAAGGCCATCGCCCACTATGTCGAACTGGCCGGCCTGCCGACGTCCGAGCCGGCGCAACTGGCCGGTATCGACAGCGAAGGCATGCACCTGCGCATCGGTCAGGGCCTGCACTGGTTGCCCTTTGCGGGTACTTGCAACACGCCGACACAAGTGCGCGAGGCCTTGGTTTTCCTGGCTCACGCCGAGGCTTGGCCGAAAAAAGCCACCTCGCAAGCTTGAATTCACGAAAGGGCGACGTCATCTAGGGTCTAGTAGCAAGGCATTCTTGCGTTGAGGAACCATTTGATGCGCCCTTTTTTATTGCTCTTTCTGCTGTTTCCGGTGCTGGAGCTGTTCGTATTCGTCAAGGTCAGTGGGGCTATAGGGTTTTTCCCGGCGCTGCTGCTGATTATTCTCGGCTCGATGCTCGGCGTGTTCGTGCTGCGTATCGCCGGCCTGGCCACTGCACTGCGTGCCCGTGAAAGCCTGAATCGCGGCGAATTGCCGGCCCAGACCATGCTTGAAGGCTTGATGATGGCTTTGGCCGGTGGCCTGTTGATCGTGCCGGGTTTTGTCAGTGATGTGCTGGGTTTGATCCTGCTGCTGCCATTCACCCGGCGCTTGCTGGCAGGCAAGCTGCGCCAGCGTGCCGAAGAAGCGGCGATCCGCCAGCGTGCGTTTGCCGATGACCTGCAGCCTCGTGGTGGCCCGGCACCTCGCCAGCCGTTGGGGCGTGAAGGTGATGTGATCGAAGGTGAGTTCGAGCACCGCGACTCCAAGTAACGCCATCCCTGGCAGGGCACCTTCGGGTGCCCTGCTGACACAAAAATTTTCATCTGCGGCCCTTGTAATAAGCATATACGCCCTTATGTAACGGTCACCGCAAGGTTTCTGGTGGCGACACCAGACAGACTTCCGCGTTTCGCTTGGCGAACCGCGACCGGCACCGCCGGAATACCACCCGCCGGTACTGATACCGGCCGATGAAACTTACAATTAGGAGAGATCGACAATGAGCAAGCTTCGTCCTCTGCACGACCGCGTCGTTATCCGTCGCAGCGAAGAAGAAAAGAAAACCGCTGGCGGTATCGTTCTGCCAGGTTCGGCTGCTGAAAAAGCCAACCACGGTGTGATCGTCGCTGCAGGCCCAGGCAAGACTCTGGAAAACGGTGAAGTGCGTGCGCTGGCCGTTAAAGTCGGTGACAAGGTTGTATTCGGTCCTTACTCCGGCAGCAACACTGTGAAAGTCGACGGCGAAGACCTGCTGGTTATGGCTGAGAACGAGATTCTCGCTGTACTGGAAGGCTGATTCCCCGCTCATTTTCCCGTTACTACAAAGTATTTAAGGAATATCGATCATGGCTGCTAAAGAAGTTAAATTCGGCGATTCCGCCCGTAAGAAAATGCTCACCGGTGTCAACATCCTGGCTGACGCAGTAAAAGCGACCCTGGGCCCGAAAGGCCGTAACGTGATCATCGAGAAGAGCTTCGGCGCTCCGACCATCACCAAGGACGGCGTTTCGGTCGCCAAAGAAATCGAACTGGAAGACCGTTTCGAAAACATGGGCGCGCAGCTGGTCAAAGACGTTGCCTCCCGTGCCAACGATGACGCCGGCGACGGCACCACCACCGCCACCGTTCTGGCTCAGGCCATCGTCAACGAAGGCTACAAAGCCGTCGCTGCCGGCATGAACCCGATGGACCTCAAGCGCGGCATCGACAAGGCGACCATCGCCATCGTTGCTGAGCTGAAAAACCTGTCCAAGCCATGCGCTGACACCAAGGCTATCGCTCAGGTAGGTACCATCTCCGCCAACTCCGACAGCTCCATCGGCGACATCATTGCCGAAGCCATGGAAAAAGTCGGTAAAGAAGGCGTGATCACCGTTGAAGAAGGCACTGGCCTGGAAAACGAACTGTCGGTTGTAGAAGGCATGCAGTTCGACCGTGGCTACCTGTCCCCGTACTTCGTCAACAAGCCAGAGACCATGGTTGCCGAGCTGGACAGCCCGCTGATCCTGCTGGTCGACAAAAAGATCTCGAACATCCGCGAAATGCTGCCAGTACTGGAAGCCGTTGCCAAAGCCGGCCGTCCACTGCTGATCGTTTCCGAAGACGTTGAAGGCGAAGCCCTGGCGACTCTGGTTGTGAACAACATGCGCGGTATCGTTAAAGTCGCAGCCGTCAAGGCTCCAGGCTTCGGCGATCGTCGCAAGGCCATGCTGCAGGACATCGCCGTCCTGACCGGCGGTACCGTAATCTCCGAAGAGATCGGCCTGAGCCTGGAAAGCGCCACCCTGGAAAACCTGGGTAGCGCCAAGCGCGTGACCATCTCCAAAGAAAACACCATCATCGTTGACGGTGCTGGCGTTGAGCAGGACATCCAGGCGCGCATCACCCAGATCCGTGCCCAGGTTGCCGAGACTTCCTCGGACTACGACCGTGAAAAACTGCAAGAGCGCCTGGCCAAGCTGTCTGGCGGCGTTGCAGTGATCAAGGTTGGCGCTGGTTCCGAAGTTGAAATGAAAGAGAAGAAAGCCCGCGTTGAAGACGCCCTGCACGCAACCCGTGCGGCCGTTGAAGAAGGCGTGGTACCTGGCGGTGGCGTTGCACTGATCCGTGCTCTGGAAGCCCTGACCAACCTGACCGGCGACAACGCTGACCAGAACGTCGGTATCGCTGTGCTGCGTCGTGCTGTTGAAGCACCGCTGCGCCAGATCGCTGCCAACTCCGGCGACGAGCCAAGCGTTGTAGTCAACGAAGTCAAGAACGGCAAAGGTAACTACGGTTACAACGCTGCGACTGGCGTCTACGGCGACATGATCGAAATGGGCATCCTGGACCCTACCAAGGTGACTCGTTCCGCGCTGCAGGCTGCAGCCTCCATCGGTGGCCTGATCCTGACCACCGAAGCTGCAATCGCTGACAAGCCGAAAGCAGAAGGCTCGGCTGGCGGCGGTATGCCAGACATGGGCGGCATGGGTGGCATGGGCGGCATGATGTAAGCCAGCCTTACCCCCGATGCATAAAAGCCCCGCCTGAGTGATCAGGCGGGGCTTTTTTATCGATTGAAAACAGTAATCGGTTGACCGTTCAGGCCTAGCGGTAAGCCATACTTGGCCTTAAGCTGCGCGAGCCAACACGGCTGTTACCGCGTACGGAGACACTGCCCATGCGAATTTTATTGGTTGAAGACAACCGCGATATTCTGGCCAACCTGGCGGATTACCTCGGACTCAAGGGCTATACCGTGGACTGTGCGCAGGACGGTTTGTCTGGCCTGCACCTGGCGGCCACCGAGCATTACGACCTGATCGTGCTCGATATCATGCTGCCTGGGATTGATGGCTACACCCTGTGCAAACGCCTGCGTGAAGACGCGCGCCGCGACACACCGGTGATCATGCTCACCGCCCGCGACCAATTGGACGATCGCCTGCAAGGCTTCAAGTCGGGGGCCGATGACTATCTGCTCAAGCCGTTTGCCCTGTCGGAACTGGCCGCACGTATCGAAGCCGTGCTGCGTCGCGCCCAGGGTGGCGGCCGGCGCGAGCTGCAAGTCGGCGATCTGTCCTACGATCTCGACACCCTGGAAGTGACCCGCGAAGGACGCCTGCTCAAGCTCAACCCTGTCGGCCTGAAATTGCTCGCGGTGTTGATGCAGAAAAGCCCGCATGTCCTGCGCCGCGAAGTGCTTGAAGAGGCCCTGTGGGGCGATGACTGCCCGGACAGCGACAGCCTGCGCAGCCATGTCCACCAACTGCGCCAAGTGATCGACAAGCCATTTGCCAAACCCTTGCTGCAAACCGTGCATGGCGTGGGTTATCGCTTGGCCGAGGGGCGTGATGGAGTTTAAGCAAAGCCTTGCCCAGCGGATCATCATCGCCTTTGCGCTGATGAGCGCGCTGGTGGCGGGGGCCTTCGCCATGGGCATCGTCGCCACGGTGCACCTGGTGGAAGAAAAACTGATTTCGGCGGGGCTGGGCGGCGACCTGCAGCGTCTGCTGTTGATGGACAGTGTCGAAGACTGGCGCCACCGTCCCGAGCCGGACCAACTGTTCTATTTCAGCGGCGGACGCGGGGATTTCCAACTGCCCAAGGACTTGCGGCATCTGGACGCCGGCTTTCACGAAGTATTTCGCGATGCGCTTTCCTACCATGCCATGGTCGAGATCGTCGACGGCCGTCGATATGTCCTGCTGCAAGACCAGAGCGATTTCGAAGAGCGCGAGCGCGTGTTGTTTGCAGTGGTGCTGGTAGGGTTTGTACTCAGCCTGGCACTGGCGGTATTCCTCGGCTGGGTCCTTGCTCGTAAGGTGATGGCACCGGTGGTGCGCCTGGCGCGCCAGGTGCGGCATCGTGACCAATTACTGGGGCTGGCGCCGCCGCTGGCGCCGGACTATGCGGCCGACGAAGTGGGCGAACTGGCAGTGGCCTTCGACGCCACGCTTGGCCGTCTGCGCCAGGCCCTGACCCGTGAGCGCCTGTTCACCAGCGATGTCAGCCATGAACTGCGCACGCCGTTGATGGTGCTGGCCAGTTCCTGCGAACTGCTGCTGGAAAACCCGGCGATTGATTCACGGGGGCGTAAACAGGTCGAGCGTATCGCCCGGGCCTGCGAGGAAATGCGCGAGCTGGTGCAGACCTTCCTGATGCTGGCCCGTGACCAGCATGACGACACCACGATGTCGCCCCAGGTCAGCCTCTCCGAGGTTGCGGAGGGCTTGCTGGGGATCTGGCGCGAACCTATCGAGCGCAAGGGCATCGAGTTGTTCTACCTGCCGGGCAACCCACTCGACACCCGCTACAACGCCACCTTCCTGCATGCGGTCATGGGCAACCTGCTGCGCAACGCCCTGCACTACACCGAACACGGGTTTATCCGCCTGACCCTGGAGCCTACCGGCTTTGTGGTGGAAGACAGCGGGGTGGGGATTCCCGAAGACAAGCGCGAAGCCATGTTCGAGCCGTTTGTACGCGGTAACGAAAAGCGCGGTGACGGCCTGGGCCTGGGTTTGTCACTGGTCCAGCGCATCTGCGAGAGCCAGGGCTGGGTGGTCAGCCTCAGTACCATGGAGCCCAGTGGTTGTCGCTTCCATGTTGAATTGAATCAGGTCAAATCCTGAGCCCTTTCCTGCCCCTTCCCCAGGGGCAGATTCCCGCCTGTTCGGCGAAGATGGCTTCATGCCATGCTTTTTCCCTGTAAAACCTTGTAATTCTTTAGGGTTAGACGGGACGTTTTTTTCACAAAGGGTTGACCTGCGGATGACGTGCGACTGCTTAAGGTTGCAGGCATCAGTCTAGGAGATCCGTTGATGGCTACCCCTATCAAACTTGAATTTTCCGCCAAGTACGACGACCGGCACGCTCAACAATATCTGCTTAAACATCAGGGCAAGTTGGCGCGGCGGCTGTCGCACAAACGGGATGAGCAATTGGCCCGCGGTGCGCTGGCGATGGCCGGTGAGCCTGGTCTGGTGTTGGATTTACCGTGCGGTGCCGGGCGCTTCTGGCCACTGCTGGCCGAAAAGCCCAACCGGGTGATTATCGGCGCGGACAATTCCGAGGCCATGTTAAGCATCGCCACTGCGTCGCAACCGGCGGATGTGCTCAAGCGGGTACGGCCCTTGCAGACATCAGCGTTTGATATCGACCTGCCAGACAACGCAGTGGACAGCATTTTCTGCATGCGTCTGCTACACCACATCGGCGACCCGGCGCATCGGCTGGCGTTATTGAAAGAATTTCAAAGGGTTACCCGCGATAGCGTGATCATTTCGTTGTGGGTGGATGGCAACTTCAAGGCCTGGAAACGCAAGCGCCTGGAAATGCAGCGCCGCAACAAAAGTGAGCAGGAGAGTTACCGAAATCGTTTTGTGTTACCGGCTGCTACTGTTGAAGCTGAGTTTGAGCAAGCTGGTTTCCGCGTCCAGGAGTATTTGGACTTCATACCGCTGTACGCCATGTGGCGAGTGTATGTATTGCGCAAGAGGTAGCAGGATGGCAGTTGAGTACGTAGCAGGCAGTCACGTAGCTCCCGAAGAGCGCTTCGATTACTTCTGGCGGCAGCAGGGCGAGTGGGTCGAGGAGCCCAATCGGCGTCGAGGGGGCGAAAGCGGAGTACAGCGGGTAATCGGCACCAATGGGCGCTTGCTCTACAGCAAGCGCCAGACAGGTCACACCTATCGCAGTTGGCTGCATCCTTTTGGGCGGCCCACGGTGTTGCGCGAGCGCGATGCGCTCAGGGGCCTGCGCTTGCTCGATGTGGGGGTTCCGGAACTGGTGTTCTGTGGCGCCCGTCGTGATCCGGACCAACAGTGGAAGGCTTTGCTGGTGACGGCGGCTTTGGATGGCTTTGTGGATATCGACAGTTGGTACGCCGCCGGTGGCCGCGCGCAATGTGGGGAACTGGCGCATGAGCGCCTGCTAGCTGAGTTGGCGCAAACCCTGGCGCGCATGCACAAGGGGCGCTGGCAGCATGGCTGCCTGTACAGCAAGCATATTTTTGTGCGGGTCAGCGGGGCGGCAGAGGGCGCGACGGTCGAAGTGGCGCTGCTGGATCTCGAGAAGAGTCGCCAACGCTTGACCGCCCGCCGGGCCGCTGACCATGACATGCAGCAGTTGCGGCGCCATTCGTCGTGGAATGCCGCCGACTGGCAAAAACTCAGCTACTTTTACGAAGCGGCGTTTGGCAGCGCTATCAAGGGTTTAACCTAATGAAGCTAGAAATAGCACGAGGTTTGTTTCTGTTGGGGGCCTTGGGCATCGCCTCCCTGGCCCTGGCTGCCTGGGAGCAGCCCCGCACAGAAGTCCTCAGCGCGGCGCACAACGGCGGGCAATGCCCGGTGCCGCGGATCGCCAAGACCACGGGGGTTACGCAGCCTGATCATCAGCTTTTGCTGTTTATGTTTGGGATGTCCCAAGGGATGAGGCCTGCGAGTTGAAGAGATTGACGCCCCTGTAAAAGGCCCCGCAGTGCGGGGCCTTTTGTTTTTTGCGTGTTGCTGCGTTCTTGGTCTGGGATGGCGGCTATACGCTCAGCCCTGGCGGGGCGCCTCAGATCAAGATCAAAAGCAGAGCCACAGTAGAACCGGAGCGCGAAGCCGCGTTCCCCGGTGGGTGTGGGAGCTGGCTTGCCAGCGATGGCGCCGGCACTGCTAGCTTTTATGTTGTCTGACACACCGCTATCACAGCCTCGCAGGGCGAGACAGCTCCCACAGGGGCCGCAGAAACGGATAGGTACTCAATCAATCCACCGCAGCCAAGACCTCACGCTTAGCCAACAACGTATAAACACACGGCAACACAAACAGCGTAAACAACGTACCCACAGACATCCCCGTAGCAATCACCATCCCGATATCAAACCGACTGACCGCCCCGGCCCCTGTGGCAAAGATCAACGGCACCATGCCAAACACCATCGCTGCCGTGGTCATCAATACCGGGCGCAGGCGAATCGCCGCCGCTTCTTCCACTGCTTCACGGGGCGTAAGGCCCTTGTCCTTGCGCAGCTGGTTGGCAAACTCGACGATCAGGATACCGTGCTTGCTGATCAGCCCGATCAAGGTCACCAACCCCACCTGGGTGTAGATGTTCATGCTCGACCAACCCAGGAACAAGGGGATCAACGCGCCGCAGATCGACAGCGGCACCGTCACCAGGATCACCAGCGGGTCACGGAAGCTCTCGAACTGTGCCGCCAGCACCAGGAAGATGATGGCCAACGCCAGGCCAAAGGTGACCCACAGCGCGCTGCCTTCCTGGATGAACTGGCGTGAGGCGCCGCTGTAGTCGAAGGCGTAGCCGGCCGGGGTTTCTTCGATGGCGATCTGGCGCACGGTGTCGATGGCCTCGCCCATGCTGACAATCGGGAAGCCCGAGATCAGCGCCGAGTTGAGTTGCTGGAACTGGTTCAGTTGGCGCGGGCGCGCGCGGTCACTGATGCTGATCAGGGTCGACAGCGGCAACAACTCGCCCTGGGTGTTTTTCACGTAGTAACTGTTCAGCCACTCGGGGTTGTCCCGGTAGGCCCGCTCGACCTGGGCGATGACCTTGTAGCTGCGCCCATCAATGGTGAACCGGTTGATTTCCGCCTCCGCCAGCAAGGTCGCCAGTGTGCTGCCCAGATCCTGCATCGACACCCCCATCTGCGCCGCCTTGGCACGGTCGATGTCCACCACCACCTCGGGTTTGTCGAACGCCAGGTCGATATCGACAAAGGCGAACTTGCCCGACTCCATGGCCCGTTTCTTCACGCGGTCGGCCACTTGCAGCAACGACTCATAGTCATTGGGTGTGTTGATCACAAAACCGAAGGGCAGGCCTTCGCCGGTACCGGGCAGTGATGGCAGGTTGAAGCCGAATACCTGCAAGCCGGGGATCTGCTCCAGGCGTTTCTGCACCTCAGGCAGGATCTGCATCTGCGTGCGGTCGCGCTCGTTCCACGGTTTGAGCAGGAAGCCGCCGATACCCGATTGCACCCCGTTGAACCCATTGATCTGGAACGAGGAGTAGTACTCCGGGAAGTCCTTGAAGATCGTGATGAACTCGTCGGTGTAGGTGTTCAGGTAGTCCAGGTTGGTCGGCTGCGGTGCGCTGGCCATCATAAAGATGATGCCCTGGTCTTCATCCGGGGCCAGTTGCGACTGGGTGAATTTGAGGAACACCGGGATCAGGCACAGCACGATCAGGGCAAACACGATTACCACCGGCCGGGTGTTCAGTGTGCCGTGCAGCATTGTCTGGTAGCGGCGCTTGAGGCCTTCGAAGATGCGGTCCAGGCGATGGGCCAGCCCCGTGGGGTTTTCGTCGTGGCGCAACAGCAGGGCGCACATCATCGGTGACAGGGTCAGGGCGACGATGCCGGAAATCACCACCGCACCGGCCAGGGTCAGGGCGAACTCCTTGAACAACGCCCCGGTCAGCCCCTCGAGGAAACCGATGGGCGCATACACCGCCGCCAGGGTGATGGTCATCGACACCACCGGCACGGCAATCTCCCGCGCGCCTTCCAGCGCAGCGTCCAGTGGCGTCTTGCCTTCTTCAATATGGCGGTGGATGTTCTCCACCACCACAATGGCATCATCCACCACCAGGCCGATGGCCAGCACCATCGCCAGCAGTGTCAGCAGGTTGATGGAGTAGCCCATCAGTTGCATGAAAAACAGCACGCCAATCATCGACAGCGGGATGGTCACCACCGGGATCACCACCGAGCGCAGCGCCCCGAGAAACAGGAACACCACGACGATCACGATCAGCACCGCTTCAAATAGGGTCTTGACCACTTCGTTGATGGACGCCTGGATAAACAGCGTGGCGTCGTAGGCGATTTCTGCTTTGAGATTGGGCGGCAACTGGGATTCCAGCTCCGGCATCAGCTTGCGTACTTCTTTGATCACATCCAGCGGGTTGGCACTGGGCGTGGCCTTGATGCCGATGTACACCGAAGGCGTACCGCCAAAGGAACTGATGGCGTTGTAGTTTTCCGCGCCCATTTCCACCCGGGCCACGTCGCCCAGCAGCACCCGGCTGTCGCCATCGGTCTTCACGGTGATGGCGGCGAAGGCCTCGGCGGTCTTCAAATCGGTGTTGGCGTTGATGCTGGTGACCACATACTCGCCCTTCACTTCGCCGGCGGCGGAGAGGAAGTTGTAGTGGCGCACGGCATCGGTGACGTCACTGGCGCTCAGGCCAAAGCCCGCGAGCTTGACCGGGTCCAGCCACAGGCGCATGGCAAATACCTGGTTGCCGAGGATCTCGGCTTCGGCCATGCCGGGCAGGGTCGCCAGCTTGGGCTGGATCACCCGCGACAGGTAGTCGGTGATCTGCGGGTTGCTCAGTTGCTGGCTGGAGAAGCTGATGTACATCAGCGCCGAGGCATCTGCGGCCTCCTTGCTCAACACCGGGTCTTCGGCGTCCTGGGGCAGTTTGTTCTTGACCTCGTTGGCCTTGGCCAGCAGCTCGGTGAACAGCCGGTCGCTGTTGGCGCCGATCCGCGCATAGATGGAAATCACCGAGAAGTTCTGGCGACTGACCGAGGTCATGTAGTCGATACCTTCGGCACTTGCCAGGCTTTGCTGCAACGGCTGGGTGATATAGCCCTGGATCGTCTCGGCATTGGCCCCGGGGTACGCGGTAGTCACCGTGATCAGGGCATTTTCCATGGATGGGTATTGGCGCAGTGGCAGTTTGCTGTAGGCCTGGAAACCCAGGAGCACGATCAGCAGGCTGACCACCATGGCCAGCACCGGGCGGCGGATAAACGTGTCGGTAAACGCCATGGCTCAGTTCCTTGAACCGTCGTTGCGCGGAGGTTGGCCAGGGGCGGCCGGCAGGTTTTTATCCGCAGTGATGGCGATATGCGCACCGGTGTCGAGCTTGATCTGCCCGGCGCTGACCACTTGCTCGCCACTGCTCAGGCCTTTGGTGATCAGCACCAGGCCATCGCGCCGTTCGCCGGTTTCGATAAAGCGCCGTTCGGCGATCAGGATCGGTTGACCGTTGGCATCTTTTTCGAGGCTGCCGTCCTCGCTCTTTTTCTGTGTTACCACGTAGGCTGAGTTGCCGTAGAGGGTGTAGGTAATGGCACTTTCCGGTATCACCACCTGCGCTTGCGGGTCGGGCAGCAGCACTTGCAGGCTGCTGAACATGCCCGGTAGCAGTTTATTGTCCGGGTTGGCCAGGGTCGCTCGAACCAGCACGTTTCGGGTGCTGCTCTCGACTTTCGGGTTGATCGCACTGAGGGTGCCGGGGAAGGTCAGTTTCGGGTAGGCCGAGACTTGCACCTGCACCCCCTGGCCCACGGCCAGCTTGGGCACCGACTGCTCGGGCACATAAAAGTCCACATAGAGGCTGCTCAGGTCCTGCAAGGTGGCAATCACCGTGCCGCTGGCCAGATAGTCGCCCACATCGACCTGACGAATGCCGATAGTGCCGCTGAACGGCGCGACGATGTGTTTCTTGGCCAGGGACGCTTTGAGCTGGTTGACCGTGGCCTTGTTTTTTTGCAGTTGCGCCGAGAGCCGGTCGAACTCGCCCTTGGAGATCGCCTGGCTGCCCACCAGTTGGCTGCCGCGCCCGTAATCGAGCTGGGCCAGGCCCAGGTCGGCCTGGGCGGTTTGCAGCAGGGCGTCTTCCACCGCACTGTCGAGTTGCACCAGCGGCTGCCCGGCCTTGACCTTCTGCCCCGACTCGAACTGCACGTCCTTGACCGTGCCGGCAATCTCCAGGGCGAGGTTCACCCCCTGCAAGGCCTTGAGCGTACCCACCGCCGGCAGGCGCTGTTGCCACGGTTGTTCGACCGCGGTGGCCACCGCCACGCTGATCGGCGGTTTGGGCGCGGAAAAGACCTGGATCTGCTGATAGATGGAAAAGGCTTTATAGCCCCCCAGCAGCAGGACGATGAGCAGCACAACGGCCAACATGATCAGCATGCGACGACGCAGCATATTCCGGTTCCTTGGAAAAAACTGAGGCAGACGAAGACGAACGATTCGGCACATTACTCCGAGTTTCGGGGGGATTCCAACTGGTAAATTTCAGCGCTCGTGGGCAGGCTCAAGCGCAATGGTTTTAAGGCGCAGGGGAATAGGGAAAGGGGTGTCAGGCCTTTCCCATATGAGGTCAGGGGGCGGGCATGTCACGCTTGGCCAGCGCCGTATATACCGACGGCAGGACGAACAAAGTGAACAAGGTCCCGATCGACATCCCGGTGGCGATCACCATGCCGATATCAAACCGGCTGACCGCGCCGGCACCGCTGGAAAACACCAGCGGGATCACCCCCAGCACGGTAGCGATGGTGGTCATTAGCACCGGCCGCAAGCGGATCGCGGCGGCTTCTTCGATGGCGGCACGCGCCGACAGCCCCTGCTCCTTGCGCAACTGGTTGGCGAACTCGACGATCAGGATGCCGTGCTTGCTGATCAGGCCGATCAGCGTGACCAGGCCGATTTGTGTGTAAATGTTCAGGGTCGACCAGCCGAGGAACAGCGCAATCAATGCGCCGCAGATCGACAGCGGCACCGTCACCAGGATCACCAGCGGGTCACGCAGGCTTTCAAACTGGGCCGCCAGCACCAGCCCGATGATCGCCAACGCCAGGCCGAACGTACCCCATAGCGCATTGCCCTCCTGCACAAACTGGCGCGTGGCGTTGCTGTAGTCGAAGGTGTAGCCCGCCGGAGCCTCTTCCTGGGCGATGGCTTGTACGGTCTCCAGGGCGTTGCTCATACCGACAATCGGGTAAGCCGAGACCAGCACCGAATTGAGCTGCTGGAACTGGTTCAACTGTCGCGGGCGTACCTGTTGGCTGGAGACGGTGATCAACGTCGACAGGGGCAGTAATTGGCCCTTGGCATTTTTGACGTTGTAGTGACTCAGCCAGTCCGGGTTGTCGCGGTAGGTGCGCTCGACCTGGGCAATGACCTTGTACAGATTGCCATCAATCCTGAAGCGGTTGATTTCCGTTTCAGCCAGCAGGGTCGCCAGGGTAAGGCTCAGGTCCTGCATGGACACGCCCATTTGCGCGGCCTTGGCCCGGTCAATGTCGATCACTACTTCGGGCCGGTCGAAGGCCAGGTCGATATCCACGTAGGCAAACTTCCCGGAGTCGATGGCCCGCTGTTTGACGCGCTCGGCCACCGCCAGCATCGACTTGTGGTCCTGCTGGGAACTGATGACAAAACCAAAAGGCAGGCCTTCGCCCGTACCCGGCAAGGACGGCAGGTTAAAGGCAAATACTTGCAGGCCGGGGATGCTGTCGAGCTTTTTGCGCAGCGGCGCCAGCACCTCCATCTGCGTGCGCTCGCGCTGGTCCCACGGGCGCAGTTGGAAACCGCCCACCCCCGAATGCACGCCATCGAGGCCATTGATCTGGAACGAGGCCTGGTACTCGGGCAGGGTCTTGAACAGCGCGATGAAGTCCTGGGTGTAACGGTTGAGGTAGGCCAGGTTGCTCGGCTGCGGTGCGCTGGCGAGGATAAAGATCAGGCCCTGGTCCTCATCGGGGGCCAGCTCGGAGAGGGTGAAGGTGAGCATGGCGGGAATCAGGCCGAGGATCAGCAGGGCGAACACGATGACCACCGACTGCGCCTCCATGATCTGATGCAGGCGGCGCTGGTAACGCTGCTTCAGATGGTTGAACAGCCGGTCCAGGACCAGGGACAGGCCCCGTGGCTGTTCTTCAGGGCGCAATAACAGGGCGCACATCATCGGTGACAGGGTCAGCGCAACGATACCGGAAATCACCACGGCCCCGGCCAGGGTCAGGGCAAACTCCTTGAACAGCGCCCCGGTCAACCCCTGCAGGAAACCGATGGGCGCATACACCGCGGCCAGGGTAATGGTCATCGAAATCACCGGCACGCACACCTCCCGCGCGCCTTTGATCGCGGCCTCAAGGGGCGACTTGCCTCGTTCGATATGCCGATGAATGTTCTCCATCATCACAATGGCGTCATCCACCACCAGGCCAATGGCAAGGACCATGGCCAGCAGCGTCAGGACGTTGATCGAGTAGCCCATCAGTTGCATGAAGAACAGCGTGCCGACCAGCGACAGGGGAATGGTGATGACGGGAATCACCACGGCGCGCAAAGAGCCCAGAAACAGGAACACCACCAGCACCACAATCAGGATGGCTTCCAGCAGGCTCGACAGCACATGGTCGATAGAGGCGTTGATATACAACGTCGAGTCGTAGGCGATATCGGCTTGCAGATGAGGTGGTAACTGCGCCTGCAGCAGGGGCATCAGTTCGCGTACGCGCTTGCCCAGCTCCAGCGGGTTGGCGTCGGGGGTCGGCTTGATGCTGATGTAGGTCGCGGGCAGGCCATTGAATGAACTGAAGCTGTCGTAGTTCTGCGCACCCAGCTCCACCCGCGCCACATCCCCGAGGCGGACCTGGCTGTCGCCGTTGGTTTTCAAGGTGATGGTCCGGAAGCCTTCAACCGACTGCAGTTCGGTATTGGCCGTGACACTGGTAACGACTAATTCACCTGTGGCGTCGCCGGCAATGGACTGTACGTTGTAGCGCTTGATGGCCTGGGTCACATCGCTGGCGCTCAAACCAAAGCCTGCGAGTTTCAGCGGATCAAGCCAGATACGCATGGCAAAGCTTTGGTTGCCGATGATCTGGGCCTCGGCCATGCCCGGCAGAGTCACCAGGCGAGGCTGGATCACACGCAGCAGGACGTCGGTGATTTGCGCATTGTTCATGGTGTCGCTGGAAAAACCCAGGTACATCAGCGCGGTGTTATCCGCCGCGACCTTGTTCAGCACCGGATCCTCTATGTCCCGGGGCAGTTGGTTCCTTACTTCATTGGTCTTGGCCAACAGCTCGGTGAACAACCGGTCGCTGTCGGCCCCGACCCGCCCGTAGATGGAAATAATCGACACATTCTGCCGGCTGGTGGCGCGCATGTAGTCGATGCCTTGCGCGCTTGCCAGGCTTTTCTGCAGAGGTTGTGTGATGTAGCTCTGCACGGTCTCGGCACTGGCGCCTGGAGAGACCGTGGTCACCGTGACCAGCGCACTTTCCATCTGCGGGAATTGGCGCAATGGTAATTGCCCAAACGCCTGCCAGCCCAGCAACACGATCAACAGGCTGACCACCAGGGCCAGTACGGGGCGGCGGATAAACAGGTCGGTGAACGTCATTTGTCGTTCTCCCGTTGGGCCGCCAGTGGACGCTCATCAGGTTGGTTCCGGTGGATGCTGATGCGCACCGGGGTACCGTTTTGCAATTTGATCTGGCCGGCAGTAACGACCTGTTCGCCCTTGGCCAGCCCTTTGGCAATCACGATGGTGCCGTCGCGTCGCTCGCCCGTTTCGACCAGGCGTTGTTCGGCGATCAGCAGCGGCTTGCCCTCGGCATCCAGCTCGTCACGGCCTTCGCTGTTTTTGCGCGGGGCTACGACGTACACATACTGGCCATAGGGGCTGTAGGCGATTGCGCTCTCCTCGATCACGATATGCAAACCCGGGTTCGTCAGCAGCACCTGCAAGTGGGCGAACATTCCCGGCAACAGGTCGGCGGGCGGATGAGTCAGGGTGGCGCGCACCAACACATTTCGCGTCTGGGTGTCGACGATGGGGTCGATGGCGCTAATGGTGGCGAGACTGGAAAGTCCTGGGCGTGCCGAAACTTCAATGCGCACGGACTGGCCGATCTTGATCAGTTGAACAGCGTGCTCGGGGATGTGGAAATCGACGTAAAGGCTATGGGCGTCTTGCAGGCTGGCGATCACGGTGGCGCTTTGCAGGTAGTCGCCGATGTTGACTTGGCGGATGCCAAGGGTGCCGTTGAACGGGGCGACGATGCGTTTTTTGTCCAGCGCCGTGCGGCGTTGTGCAACGACGGCATTGTTGCGGTTGAACTCGGCGGACAGTCGGTCGAACTCCTCTTGGGAGATGGCGTTGATCGCCACCAGCTCGCGGCCGCGCTGGAAGTTCTGCCGGGCCAGGCTGCGGTCCGCCAGGGCTACGTCCAGCGCGGCCTGCTCGGCCTGATTCTCAAGTTGCAGCAGGGTTTGCCCCTGCTTGACCACTTGCCCGGAGTCGAAGTGCAACTGGGTGACGACGCCGGGCACCTCGATACTCAGGTTGATGCCCTGCAATGCCTTGAGGGTGCCAGCGGCGGGCAACTGGCGCTGCCAGGGTTGTTCGAGGGCGGTTGCCACCGCCACGCTGACGGGCGGCTTTGGCGCATGCAGCAGCTGCAGCTGTTGGTAAACCCAGAACGCTTTATAGCTGGCGAGCATCAGCACGACCAGCAATACGATGCTGAGCATGGTAATCATCCGGCGGCCCGGCATAGTTGCTTCCTTGTGAAGGTGACAGGGTGCGGAGGGCGCGCGCAGGGGCGCTCGCTGGCACGATGAGCCAGGCAGTCTTCATCAGAAAGGCGAGTGCTATAAGGCGGAAAGTCGGACGTGTCTGTGAGATGAGTAGTCCCCGTGGCGGGGTTTTTTCACAGGTTGCGTAGGGTTTTTCTGGTGAGTCGGCTCCCAGGTGTGGGCCCGGGAGCGCGACAGTGGCTTTAGATCAGATGCAGGTGGTTATCCCAGAACCCAGCTGGCAGATCCAGGGGCTTGGCCACCAGTTGGGGCTGCCGGCAATCGTAGAAACGGCAACGACCCTGGCCAGAGGTCACGACAAACCCGTCGGCCACTGCGCCGACGCCGGCGCAGTCGGGCAACGGCCCGTCCAGGCGCAGTTCGCCACTGTCCATGTCCCAGATAAAGAAGCGATTGCCCCGTGGCGCGGTCAGTGCCACCAGACGCAACTCGCTGTGTACGGCCACGCTGGCGGTGTAGTGCCCCATGGCCTGCAATTGCTCATCGGCCACCGGGAACGCCACGAACGGTTGCCCCGGACGCTTGATCGCCAACAGTTCGGAACGCTCCTGGGAAGGCCCCATAAACTGTTGCCCGGTGAGGATCGTGCCATCGCTGGCGATCCCCATATGGCGCACGCTGTTCATTGGCTGGCTCAGGGTTTCCTTGCTCAGCAGGGTGCCGTCGCGCTGCATCAGCACCAGGCTCGGCTCCATGGCGTTGAGGTTCATCTCGACCCGGCTTTCGGCCTCGGTGCGAATGCCACCATTGGCCACGATCAGAGTCTCGCCATCGGGCATCCACGACACCTGGTGCGGGCCGATGCCGTGGGTGGACATCTCCCCGCTGTGTACCAGGCGCTCACCTTCGAACCTGTACACGCCCAGTAGGCCGCGACCGGGGTCGGTGGTGTCGTTTTCCGTGGCGTATAGCCAGTCGCCGCTCTTGTGGATGACTGCATGCCCATAAAAGTGCCGGTTGGCCTGGGACGTCACGGTTTGCAGCAGCGTGCCGTCGCGCAGGTCCACCAGGTAGCTCTCGGTGCCCGGACGGCGGGCCACGAACAGCGCGATGGGCAGGCTCGGGTGGTTGATGATGTCGTGGCAACGCTGGCCAACCTGGGTGGCGAACACCTGGCTGCCGTCCAGGCGATAGCCCACGGCGTAGTGCTTGCCGTCGGCATCATCCCGGGCCGACAGCAACAGCGGGCTGTCGCCCTTGCGCTTGAACAGCGTCCAGCCGCCCAGGGTGATTGCACTGAGCAGCACGCTGCCGATGGCCAAAGCCTGTCGCCTGAGCATCATCAGTCACCGTCGTTGGCATTGAAGCCCAGTTGGATGCCCAGCGCCTTGGCCAGTTCGCCTTCATGCAGGCGGTGGACCACGTTGAGGCTGTCGTAGATAGCGTTGAGTTGCTCGCGCCCGGCGTCGTCGGCCAGCAGTTCATTGAGCGAACGCTGGTTGCTGTCGAACAGCTTCAGGGCGGCGGCGTAGGCGGCGTCGATCTTTTCGGCCAGAGGTTTCTGGTCGGCAGGCAGCAGGCCGCGCAGGCCTTTGTTGTCGACCCCGACCCACACGGTCTGGGCCGCTGCGAGGCTGGCTCGCAAGCCTTGCAGGGACGACTGGCTGCGCCACGCATCGGCCTGGAATGGCTGCGGGATGCCCTTGGACAGGCGACCCATCGGTGTGCCGAGCTTTTTCTTCAGGGTATCCAGGGCCGTGACCTGCACGCGCAGCAGTTCGGCGATGGCTTCGTGGGAATCGGCGTAGCGCTGGTTAGGAAACTTGGTCATCTGCGCGAGCATGCCGTCGGTGCTGTTCCAACTGGCCAGAATCTCTTCGGCCAATTGCTTCTGGCGCTCGCCGATGGCCATCAGCAGCGGGCAGTAGCGGGCTTTCTGGGCGTCGTTGGCGATGTCGGTCTTGGCGTCATACAGGATGTATTCGTAGGCCGACAGGCCTTGCACTACCACGCTGGACTTGGCCAGGGCGGCGGCGTCGATCTGTGGCTGGGCGGTGGCCAGTTGCTCGACCTGGCGGCCGACGAGGTTTTTCTTGTCGGGCCAGAACTGCACCTGCCAGGCGCGATTGCCTTCGGCCAGCGGGCCGATCAGCAGCGGTTGCAACTCGGCCCAGGCTTTTTGCGCATGGAGGAAGTCGGCGCGGGCGGTCTCCAGGGATTCCTTGCCTTGGCAGTAAGCCAGGGCGCTGACGGCCAGCTGCCGGTCAGCTTCGACCCAGCGGCTGTAGGTCGGCAGGATCACTTGCTTGGCGATGGCTGCCGAGGTGACCGCTTGCGGATCCTGCGGCGAGCAGGCGCCAAGGGCCAGGGCGGCCAGGCTGGTGAACAATAACTTGGGACGGAACATGTCGAGCTCCCTTCAATAATTGGGGCAAAGCTTATAGAGAATTCAGGAACGCGAGCAATGCTGCTCGCTGCTGCGCATTAAAAGACAACACCTGTTGCTGCGCCGCCTGGGCCTCACCGCCGTGCCACAGCACGGCTTCGAGCAGGTTGCGGGCACGGCCGTCATGCAGGAACTGGGTGTGGCCACTGACGTTTTGCGTCAGGCCAATGCCCCACAACGGCGGCGTGCGCCAGTCGCGGCCACCGGCCTTGAACTCGCTGCGGTTATCGGCCAGGCCCTCGCCCATGTCGTGCAGCAGCAAATCGCTGTACGGGCGGATGACCTGGTTGGCCAGCTCCGGTTCGGCGGCATTGCTGGCGGTGGTGAACTTCGGTGTGTGGCATGCCTGGCAACCGGCCTGGAAAAACAGGTTCTTGCCGTCCAGCACTTGTTGCGCGTTGACGTCGCGTCGGGCGGGCACGGCCAGGTTCCGGGTGTAGAACAGCACCAGGCGCAGGATGTTATCGCTGACTTCCTGCTCGCCATTTTCGCCGTTGCCGTTGGGCGCCTGCTTACAGGCAACCTGTGCGTCGGTGCAGTCGTCCATGGGCCGCAGGCTGGTGGTCAGGCCCATATCACCAGAGAACGCGTGAACATTTTGTTGATTGAGGTTCGGCTGCCCGGCTTTCCAGCCAAAGCGCCCGAGCACGGTTTTTTGCTGGGCATCGTCCCAGACCCAGTTCGGGCGGCCGAGCACGCCGTTTTTGTCCGGGCGTTTGCTGGCGTTTTGCAGGATGTCCGCGTCGCTGATGGCTTCGAGCAGGCCCAGGCCGATCATCGGCGGTGCTACACGGGCGGAAAACCGCGTATCCGGGTGCATCGGCCCGTAGCCGAGCTGGGTGATCTGCAGGCTCGGCTTGCGCAACTCCACCACCGTACCGTCATTGAACGTAACGTTGACCGGTGTGTAGTCGACCCGCACTTTGCCTTCCGGGACGACACCGGGCACGGCCATGTCCTGCAACTGCCCGCCATACACCGGCTCGGGCACGATCCCCAACTGTTCGATGACCTTGGCATAGGGCGGCGAATCCGGGATCGACAGGCGTACCAGCATCGACACCGCATTGTTGGCCTCAGGCGCGGGCGGATGGCCGCGCCCGTCCTTGATATGGCAGTTCTGGCAAGCATTGGTGTTGAACAGCGGCCCCAGCCCGTCGCGGGCGGTGGTGGTGGCCGGGGCGATCACCCATGGATTGCGGAAAAAACTGTTGCCGACGCTGAAGTCCAGGCGGCGGGTTGGTGCCAGGTTGGCCGACGGCAGAGAAAAGGCATTCTGGTCGGTCTTGCGCACTGTGGTGCTGCCCCCCGAACGGGCTTCACCGGGCTCGGCCTGGGTAAACGTCGGCGGCGGGGCGTCATCGCAGGCACTCAGGCTCACGGCCATCAAGAGTGCAGACAGGCGAAGAAGCAAACGGGGCATCAAGAATCCTGGAAGACGGGCGAGGGTGGATGAAATTCAGGGGCAAAGTCTAACAGGGCGGGGCGGATTGAATAAGAGCAATTATCGTTTGCTCCAATCTGATGCATTCCCGCTAGAATGACCGCACATTTTTTTTGGAGGTGGCCAATGCAGGCTCTCGACGCTTTGCTCAACCGTGTTTCCGTACCGCGCCTGCTGGAACCGGCCCCTACTGCCGAGCAGCGCGAAGTGCTGTTCGCGGCAGCCATGCGTGCGCCGGACCACGGCCAACTGCGGCCGTGGCGCTTCCTCACCGTGGAAGGCGCAGCCCGCGAGCAAATGGGCACCCTGCTGGCCGAAGCGGCCCGCCTGCAAGACCCCGAGGCCCCGCAAGCGGTGATCGACAAGGCGCAGAATGGCCCGTTGCGTGCGCCGTTGGTGGTGGTGGTGATTGCCCGTCTGCAGGAGCACTTCAAGGTGCCCAAGTCCGAGCAATTGCTGGCGGCGGCCTGTGCGGCCCACGGTATTTTGCTGGCGGCGTATGCCCAGGGTATTGGTGCGGTGTGGCGGACCGGGGATTTGTCGTATTCGGCGCATGTGGCCAAGGGGTTGGGGCTGAGTGCGGGTGAGGAAGTGATTGGCTTCCTTTATTTGGGCACTGCGCAAAACCCGCCGCGGACGGCGGCGAAAGAAGACATCACGGCGTTTGTCAGCGCCTGGACCGGTGTCTGACTCACCGCAAATCTGCTGGTGCTGTATGTGGGAGCGGGCTTGCCCGCGATAGCGCAGTGTCAGTCGCCGGATTTACTGACGGGTCCACCGCTATCGCGAGCAAGCCCGCACACACATGGGGTATTTCATCGTTTCCGGACCTGGGTCTACACCCGGAACTGATCCATCAGTTTCATCTGCTGGTTGGCCAATGCATTCAACTGGCTGCTGATCGCTGCCGATTCAGTGGCCTGACCGGTCAAGGTCTCGGTCACGGTACGGATCGCCGAAACGTTGCGGTTGACCTCTTCGGCCACGGCGCTCTGTTCTTCGGCAGCGCTGGCGATTTGCAGGTTCATGTCGCTGATCACCGTCACCGCATCGCTGATCTTGCCCAGGGCCTGGACCGCCTGCTGGATCTGCCCGGCGTTGTTCTGCGCCTGGCTCTGGCTCGAATGCATGGTGGTCACTACCCCACGGGTCGCGCTCTGGATACGTTCGATGACCAGGCGGATTTCTTCCACTGAGTCCTGGGTGCGTCGCGCCAGGTTGCGCACTTCGTCTGCCACTACCGCAAAACCCCGTCCGCTTTCCCCGGCGCGTGCCGCTTCAATCGCCGCGTTGAGCGCCAGCAGGTTGGTCTGCTCGGCAATGCTGCGGATCACCTCCAGCACCGAGCCGATCTGCTCACTGTTGACCGCCAGGGCTTCGACCTCGGTCACCGCCTTGCTGACTTCTTCGGCGAGGGTGGTGATATCGCGGGTACTGCGCTCGATAATCGCCATGCCTTCACGGGCCGATTGATCGGCGCCGCGTGCTGCACTGGCCGCATTTGAGGCGCTGTTGGCCACCTCATGGGCGGTGGCGCTCATCTCGTTGGAGGCGGTGGCCACCTGGTCGATCTCGCGAAATTGCACCTGCATGCCTTCGCTGGTCTGGCGCGCGATTTCCGAGGACTGATCCGCAGTGCCACGGGCTTCAGTGATGCTCTGCTTTATCTGGGCGATGGTCGGCTGCAGCTTGTCGAGGAAGCGATTGAACCAACTGACCAGCTCCCCCAGTTCGTCTTTTTTCGTGTAAGTCAGGCGCTGGGTCAGGTCGCCGTCGCCGCTGGCAATATCCTTGAGCATCGCCGCCACGCTGTTGATCGGGCGAGTCACACCCGTCGCGGTCAGCCACATCAGCAGCAGGCCCAGCAGGCCAGCCACGGCGCCCACCAGCAACGCCTGGAGTGTGCCGCGGGCCTGGGCGTCATCGAGCACGCCTTGCAACTTGACCGAATCGGCCAGCAGCACGTCCTTGGGCAGCTTGATCAACACGCCCCAGGGCTTGGCACCAGCAATCGGCTTGAGCGGATATACCGCGCGGATCGTGTCGTCCTGCTCGCGGACCTTGCGCGTTTCACTGGCCAGCAGTTGCACGATCTCTTTGCCTTCGCCGCCAAGCATATCGACGATGCTCTTGCCGACCTTGTCCGGCTCGCCACTGTAGCCGGCGATCAGGCCACTGCTGGAGAGGATTTCCATGATTCCGGCGCCGTCGAACAGCTCTTTTTGCGCGGTATTGGCCGCCGCTTGCAGGGCGTCCAGGGCAATGTCGATGCCGATCACCCCAATCACCTTGCCGTCGGCCAGCAGCGGCAGGGAGATGGTGGTCATCAGCATCGACTTGCCGGCCACTTCGTCGGCGTACGGGTCCAACAGGCAAACGCTGCGGGTATCCCGTGGGCAGGTGTACCAGATGTTGTAGGGCGTGCCGCTGAGATTGAGGGTGGTCTTGGTCAGGTCCGCTTCCACCATGATCGTGTTCAGGCCTTCACCGCCGGCCCGGCTCCAATAGCTGGAGAAACGCCCGGCTTCGTTGGAGGCGCGCAGCTTGTCGTCGATAAATTCGCTGTCCTTGCCATCCAGGCCGTTGGGTTCAAACGACAACCAGATCCCCAGCACCTTGGTGTTGCGCTCGAAGGCGGTCTTGATCTGCTGATTGAGTTCCTCGCGCACGGCCCCTGCTTCCAACGAGCGCTTGGCGGCCATGTTGCGCAAGTCCTTGACCTGATCGGCGAGGGCGGTGACCACCAACAGGCTCTCGCCGAAGGCTTTCTGTACCTGTACCGCCTGCTCGGCGGCCTTGGCCTGGAGCAGGTTTTCCACGCTGGTGGTGAGCATCTGCGAACTTGAGGCGCTGACCAGTTGGTCGTTCTGGTTGGTCTGGTAGATGTTCAGACTGACGATCAGCGCAATCACCCCCAACAGGCAGAGGCCGGAGAGCAGCACGATTTTCAAGCGGATGGAGAGGGTGTCGAACATGGGCTTACTCGCGATTGGACTTGTTGGTGTGCAAGCAGGGCAACGGCCAAGTCCATTCGGCGCTATGCCCGGAACATCGGCACCGACGGGTAATTCATGAGGAACAGGCGATGAGCGGTAGGGCGCTCAGGCGGGGGTTCGCGCCAGGCGTTCGGGGCGTGACCAGATCCACAGGTTGCCCAGGCTCATGCCGGCGATCGCCAGGTAGATCGGCCAACCGTGATCGAGCATCACCAGCATCAGGCCGGCACACAGCAGCATGCTCACGGTGGCGCTGACCTTGGCCCGGCGCGCGATGATCTTGCCGTTGCGCCAGTTGAACAGGATCGGCCCGAACAGCCGGTGGTTTTCCAGCCACGCGCTCAGGCGCGGCGAGCTCTTGGTGGCAGCCCAAGCGGCCAGCAGGATGAATTCGGTGGTGGGCAGGCCCGGTATGACAATTGCGATCAAGCCGATCCCCAGGCTGACATAGGCCAGCAGGCCGAACAGGATTCGGGCGAGCTTGGAGGAGGAGGGGGCGGGGGCTGTCATAGGTACGATTTGTCTGGGTTTCGAAAAATCTGCAAATGGAGCGCGATCAACATGTGGGAGCTGGCTTGCCTGCGATGCAGACGCTTCGGTGTATCAGTTAGACCGAGGCGATGCTATCGCAGGCAAGCCAGCTCCCACATACGCCAGCTCCCACATTCATGACATGCCAGCAGCGGGTCAGGCCAGTTCTGGGGCGCTAGCGTACGCCTGTTCCAGCAACACGGTGAAGCGTACAAAGGCATCCACTGCACCTTTTTCCGCCGCCGCTTCTTCTTCGGCGCTCAGCTCCAGGCTATCGAGGGTGCGGGTGAAGCGCTTCCAACCTTCGGCACGGCCACCGGCCGGCTCGCCGAGGTGGCGGGCCCCGAAGGTTTCGCTCAGGCCCAGGCCAACGGCACGTTTGATCAGGAATGCCGCGCCCAGCTTGGAGCCTTCGGAGACGAACAGCCAGCCCAGGGCCTCGGCCTTGCTCGGGTTCTGCACGGCACCGGCCACGGGGGCAGGCACTTCGGTTTCCAGGTCGGCCAGGTCCAGCTTGGCGGCGTCGGCGCGGCAGCGCTCGGCCAGGTCGGGCACCAGCTTGATCAGCTCGGGATCGTTGTACAGCGCCACCAGTTCCGACTGGAACAGGTACTGCGCGACCACGAAACGGGCGAAGTTGGCCTGGGTTTCAAACGGGGCGTGAGCCTTGACCAGGGCGTCGAGCTTGGTGTGTGGCTCGTGGGTGATCTGGTTCAGGCGCTGGGAGCGCAGGCTTGCGCGTTCTGTGGTGGTGGAAGCGGTCATTGGATGTCCTTGAGAAGGAAAAGCGCCTTGTTGCCAGGCTGTTATTACTAGACGAACAAGAAGACGCGTCACAGTAAAAAATCCTCACCCCGGCCGGCGATAAAGCCGGCGAGGCGGGGTTGCGTGGGTCAGATGTCCCAGATCAGGTTGATCGCAAAGTTACGCCCTGGCTGGGTCAGGCGGTCCAGGCTGGCCGGCGAGGTCACGCCGGCTTCGCCCACGCCGTCGTAGCTGCGCACGTCATCCCAGTTCCAGTATTTCTTGTCGGTCAGGTTGTACAGGCCGCCGTTGACGGTCAGCTCGTCGGTGACTTTGTAGAAGCCGGTCAGGTCGACGATGCCAAAGCCCGGGGTCTTGAACGGGCCGTTGGCCTTGATGCCGGTCGGGGTAAAGAACGTGGCGCTGTCCACCCGGTTCTGTTTCTTGACCAGTGTCCAACTGACCAGCGCACCGTAGGTGTCCTGGTCGTAGCCCAGGCCGAACACACCCTTGAGCGGGTTGACGCTGTTCAGCGGCTGGCCGGTTTCGTCGTTGCGGCCGTGGGCGTAGGCAATCGCGCCTTTGCTGTACAGGCCTTGCGGCGCGCCGAAGGCGTCCAGGTTCAAGCGCCCTTTGACCTCCATGCCCTTGATGGTGGCGCGCTTGATATTGCCGGGCTGGAAGATGGTACCGGTTGGACTCAGTGCGGCGTTGTCCTCGTCAATGAAGTCACGGTACTTGTTATAGAACACCGCGACGTCGAAATTGCCTGAGTCGAAGTTGCCACGGATTCCGGTTTCGTAGCTTTTGCTGGTTTCCGGCTTGAGGTTCGAGTTGGGCTCGACGACATAGTTTTCTTCCAGGTTTTCAAAACGGCCATACAGCGCTTTGGCTGATGGCGTGCGGAAACCTTCGGCGTACTGGCCAAACCAGGTGTACTGCTCGGTCAGTGCGTAGGTCACGCCCAGTTTTGGCGAGAAGCGATGCCAGGTTTTGTTCGAGTCGTCGTGGGGGTACTTGCGGTCCGGGTCGGTGGTATTGAGGAACGCTTCGGTCAGTTTGGGTTTGAGCTGGATGTAGTCGTAGCGCAGGCTGGGCAGGAAGGTCCAGTCATTCCAGCTGATCTGATCCTGGGCAAACAGCGCGTAGCTGTTGATGGTCGGATCGGGGAAATCGCTGGCTTTTTTCACGCTGTCGGCAGGGGTTGGGCTCGGTGCGCCGATGGCAGTGCAGCCCGCGCCTACAGCCAGGCAGGTCGCCGCACCTTCGCGCGAACCGGTGACTTTCTGCTGCTTGATCGTGGTGCCGTAGGTCAGCAGGTGATCGGTATCGCCGATGACGAAGGCCTTGTCCAACTGCGCGTCGAACACCCACTGCTTTTCTTCGTAGAGGGTGTCGCGGGTACGCAGCACGCGGCGGCCGGCCTGATAGATTTCGCTGGTGGCCTGGTCGGTCTTGGCGATCTGGTAGTTGAGGCTGGTCTTGATGTGATCGGCAATCGGCGAGTCGAGTGAAAACTTGTTCTCCAGGCCAAAGCGTTCGCGGGTGATGGTGTCGTTACCGCGGCGGTCACGGTACATGTTCGTGCCCTGGCCCTCGAGGAAGATCCCGCCCACCGCACTTTTCTGGTTGATGTCGCGGTCGTCCTTGTACTTCTCGTAGGTCAGGCCCAGGCGGTTGTCTTCGCCGTAGTTCCAGCCCAGCTTGGCCAGCACGTTGGTAGTGCGCACGTCTTCCGGGTTGGCGCCGGTGCGGGCCAGGCCGGTGGCGTTGTTGCCGTTATGAGACTCCATCTCGTGGCCGTTGCGCTGACTCAGGTGCAGCAAACCGTCGAAGTCCTGCACCCGGCCGGCGACGGTGCCGGAGGTCAGCCAGCTTTCGTCCGCCGAGCTGTAGCCGGTCTTCAGGCGCGCGCCCACATCCTGGCCGGGCTTGATGATGTCATCCGGATCGAGGGTGAAGTAGCTGACGGCGCCGCCGATGGCGCTGCTGCCGTACAGGGCCGAGGCCGGGCCACGGATGATTTCCACGCGCTTGACGATTTCCGGGTCGACATAGTTGCGCCGGGTCTTGGCGTACGGGCCGTTGAAGAAGTTGTCCGGCACCTCTACACCGTCGACCTGGGTGAGGATGCGGTCGCCGTCGATCCCGCGAATGTTGTAGCCGGTGTTACCGGAGCGGGTGCCCGCGCCACCGACCGAGACGCCCGGTTCGTAGCGCACCAGTTCGCGGATGGTGTTGACGTTCTGGCGGTCCAGCTCCTCGCGCTCATGCACGGTGACGGTGCTGGGCACGCTGTCTACCGCTTGTTCCTGACGGGTGGCGCTGATGGTCATTTGCTGCAGGGTGATAGCACTGCCCGCCGTGCGCTTTTCCAGGACGATGTTGTTGTTGCCCAGTTTGCGGTAGTTCAGGTTGGTCCCCACCAACAGCCGATCCAGGGCCTTTTCCGGTGTCAGTGAGCCCCGTGCGCCGGGGGAGGAAACCCCTTGGCCCAGTTCGGCGGGCAGGCCGATCTGCCAGCCGGTGACGGCGGTAAAGGCGTTGAGCGCCGACACCAGGGATTGCTGCTCGATGCTGAAGGTGTAATTGGCGTGGCTGCGCGCAGCGGGTTCGGCGGCAGCGGCCGTCAGGACCGGGCTGCCTGCCAACAGGATCGCGGCGGCCAGCAGGCAAAGTGTGGGCGAAGAGGACCGGCGGTTGAAACGAGAGGACATCGAGAGCGCTCCGAGGTACGAGTCTTATAGTTGCGAGCCTGAATCAAATAGGAATCAGTTGCATTGGCTAAGACGAGACGTACCAGCAGAGGTTATCGAGTAAAAATAATTATTCTCAATTGAGAATGACTAGCGCGGGGAACTCCGAGAGCCTGGCCGAGGTGATATGCGCCAGGGAGCGCACTACGTCCAGGGGCTGGTCCAGGCGGTAATTACCGGTCACCGCGACGCTGGCCAGTTGCTCGTTGGTGTTGACGATCCAGCCCGGGTAATAGCGCCGCAGCTCTGCCAGCACTTCACTCATCGGGCAGTTTTCAAAGACCAGTCGGCCCTGGACCCACGCCAGCTCCTTGGTCGCATCGAGTTTGGAGGGTTGGCCGAAGCCCTCGGGGCCGACGCGGATGCTTTCGCCGGCACTCAGGCGCACCCGGTTGTTGCCGAAGGGGGTACTCAGGTCAACGTCTCCGCGTTGCACCTGAACCTGGGCCTCACCGTTGAGATAACGCACAGCGAATGCCGTATCGCTGACACTGGCGCGCACTGGGCCGGCGTCGATTTGCAGGGGCAGGCCACGGTTGGCCGCGACTTCGAAAAACGCCTCGCCCTGGTACAGGCGGGCGATGCGCTGATGTTCGTCGATGGTGCTGGAAAACGCCGAATTGGTATTGAGCAGCACCTTGGAGCCGTCATCCAGCTGCAGGCGCTGGCGCTCGCCGACCACGGTCAAATGGTCGGCCTGCAGGCGCACCGGCAGGTTGCTGAAGCTGAACAGCCCGAGCAGCAACACCGCCGCCGTGGCCAAGGGCTTCCAGTGCGGCTTGATGCGCCGCCAGGCGCTGGGCTTGCGCGGTGCATTGAGGGCCACGGCGGCGCTGTGTACCGGCGCACCGCCCCAGGCGGCCTGGGCTTTGGCGAAGGCTTGGGCGTGACTCGGGTCGGCGGCGAGCCAGGCCTGGAACTCGGCCTGCTGGCCTGGCTGCGGGCATTGCAAAGCGATCAGCCAGTCGAGGGCTTGGTCCATGGCCGCATGTTGCAACACCTCATGAGCCAGCTCATGGGGGCGCAGTTTGTTCGGGTCCGTCACGGTGTTCCTCGGGTCTTCGCCACGTTTTATTCAGTGTCTTGCGTATTTTTGCGACATTTCTGTCGGCTTGTCCCGACAAAGCTTAAGGGTGATCGAGTCGTTCGGCCACACCTATGCAGATGGCCATGATCAATTTCAGTTCCTTTTGCACGGTGCTCAAGGACACCTGCAACTGGTCGGCAATCTCCTGATAGCTGCAGCCGTGCAGGCGGCTGAGGATAAAGATCTGCTGCTGGCGGGCGCTCAACTGTCCGAGGCTGACACTCAGGTGCTCCAGCAATTGCTCGGCGTGGGCGGCATCTTCGGGCGTCGTGACCGGGGAGGCGACGCTTTGCAGGACATCCAATGGGACATCTTCCTGCAAGGTGCGGGACTGGATCCGACGCGCGCGCAGATGGTCGAGGGCCAGGTTGCGTGCGGTCTGGAACACGAAAGGTTCGAGGTGATCAATCGGTCGCTCGCTGAGCGCCCGGGTGACGCGCAGGTAGGTTTCCTGCAACAGGTCCTCGGCGGTGCTGTGGTTATTCACCATCCGCTGCAAGGTGCGCAGTAGCACCACCCGTTGGGTGAGGAAGACTTGATTGAAGCGAGATAGGCTCACAGTGATACCGGACCAATTGGCAGTTAATGATAATGCTTATCATCAACGCAAATGGCAAGTGGCTATTTCTCTGAACCCACGCAAGACAAATGTGGGAGCGGGCTTGCTCGCGAATGCGGTGGGTCAGTAATGAATGTATTGACTGACCCACCGCATTCGCGAGCAAGCCCGCTCCCACAGGGGGGGTTACTCGGCGTTACACAGCGCCAGGCAGTTATCCAGCATACGGTTGGAGAAGCCCCATTCGTTGTCGTACCACGCCAGTACCTTGAGCAGCTTGCCGCTGGACTTGGTGTGGTTGGCGTCGAAGATCGACGACAGCGGGTTATGGTTGAAGTCACTGGAAACCAGCGGCAGGGTGTTGTAGCCGAGGATTTTCGAGTGTTGGCTGGCTTCTTTGAGCAGCGCGTTGACCTCATCGGCCGTGGCTTCTTTTTTCAGTTGCACGGTCAGGTCCACCAGCGACACGTTGATCACCGGCACGCGCACCGCCATGCCCGTCAGCTTGCCCGCCAGTTCCGGCAGGACCAGGCCCACCGCTTCGGCTGCACCGGTCTTGCTCGGGATCATGTTCTGCGTGGCCGAGCGGGCGCGGTACGGGTCGGTGTGGTAGACGTCGGTCAGGTTCTGGTCATTGGTGTAGGCGTGGATGGTGGTCATCAGGCCGCTTTCGATACCCAATTCGCGGTGCAGCACCTGGGCCACCGGCGCCAGGCAGTTGGTAGTGCAGGAGGCGTTGGAGATGATCTGGTGGGATTGACGCAAGATGTCATGGTTGACCCCGTAGACCACGGTGGCATCCGCGCCCTTGGCCGGGGCCGAGATAATGACCTTGCGCGCGCCGGCGCTAATATGGGCCGCGGCCTTGTCACGGTCGGTGAACAGACCGGTGCATTCGAACACCACGTCGATCTTGTGCGCCGCCCACGGCAGGTCGGCGGGGTTGCGAATGGCACTCACGGCGATCCGGTCGCCATTGACGGTCAGGCTTTCCTGATCGTGAGCAACCTCTGCATCGAAAGTGCCATGGACGGTGTCGTATTTGAGCAGGTGGGCATTGATCGAACTGTCGCCCAGATCATTGATGGCGACGATCTGCAAATCCTGGCGGTAACCTTGGGTATAAAGTGCGCGCAGGACGTTGCGGCCAATACGGCCAAAACCATTGATTGCAATCCGAAGAGTCATTTGAAAGCGCCTGTCGTCGATTTGTTGTAAGAATTACAAGATTATTCGCATAAAAATAGAAAACAAGCCTTTTTAGTGGCAATATTTTGTTCAATCTACAACGAGTGACCTGAATCAACTGGTCCGATGATCCAAACGACTCCCTGCCATCCCATGAGCGGTGGGCGTTTGATCAGCATAGACACTCAGGTCGCCACATCCGTTAGCCTGGAGTTCTACACATGCATCCCCGCGTACTTGAGGTCACCGAACGCCTTATCGCCCGCAGCCGGGCAACCCGTGAGGCGTACCTTGCGCTGATTCGCGGCGCGGCCAGCGACGGGCCGATGCGCGGCAAGCTGCAATGCGCCAACTTTGCCCACGGCGTGGCCGGGTGCGGCACTGAAGATAAAAACAGCCTGCGGATGATGAATGCCGCCAACGTGGCAATTGTTTCGTCATATAACGACATGCTCTCGGCGCACCAGCCGTACGAACATTTCCCGGAACAGATCAAAAAAGCCCTGCGCGAAGTCGGCTCGGTCGGCCAGTTCGCCGGCGGCACCCCGGCCATGTGCGACGGTGTGACCCAGGGCGAGCCGGGCATGGAGCTGAGCCTGCTCAGCCGCGAAGTGATTGCCATGTCCACGGCGGTAGCGCTGTCCCACAACATGTTCGACGCCGCGCTGATGCTGGGGATCTGCGACAAGATCGTCCCGGGCCTGATGATGGGCGCCCTGCGTTATGGCCATCTGCCGATGATCTTCGTGCCCGGCGGGCCGATGCCCTCGGGGATCTCCAACAAACAGAAGGCCGATGTGCGCCAGCGCTATGCCGAAGGCAAGGCCAGCCGCGAAGAACTGCTGGAATCGGAGATGAAGTCCTACCACAGCCCCGGCACCTGCACCTTCTACGGCACCGCCAACACCAACCAGTTGCTGATGGAAGTGATGGGCCTGCACTTACCCGGCGCTTCGTTCGTCAACCCGTACACACCGCTGCGCGATGCACTGACCCGCGAGGCTGCGCACCAGGTCACGCGCCTGACCAAGGCCAATGGCAACTTCACACCGATCGGCGAGATCGTCGACGAAAAATCCCTGGTCAACTCCATCGTCGCTCTCAACGCCACCGGCGGCTCGACCAACCACACCCTGCATATGCCGGCCATCGCCATGGCCGCGGGCATCATCCTCACCTGGCAGGACATGGCCGACCTCTCGGAAGTGGTGCCGACCCTGTCCCACGTCTACCCGAACGGTAAAGCTGATATCAACCACTTCCAGGCGGCGGGCGGCATGTCGTTCCTGATCCGCGAGTTGCTGGAAGCCGGCCTGCTCCACGAAGACGTCAACACCGTGGCCGGCCATGGCCTGAGCCGCTACACCCAGGAGCCATTCCTGGTGGATGGCGAACTGGTCTGGCGTGAAGGCCCGATCGAAAGCCTCGACGAAAGCATCCTGCGCCCGGTGGCCCGTGCCTTCTCCCCGGAGGGTGGCTTGCGAGTGATGGAAGGCAACCTCGGCCGTGGGGTGATGAAAGTCTCGGCCGTGGCCCTCGAGCATCAAATCGTCGAAGCGCCGGCCGTGGTGTTCCAGGACCAGCAGGACCTGGCGGACGCGTTCAAGGCCGGCCAGTTGGAGAAGGATTTTGTCGCGGTGATGCGCTTCCAGGGCCCGCGCTCCAATGGCATGCCGGAATTGCACAAGATGACGCCGTTCCTTGGTGTGTTGCAGGACCGGGGTTTCAAAGTCGCATTGGTGACAGACGGGCGCATGTCCGGCGCCTCGGGTAAGATTCCCGCCGCGATTCACGTCAGCCCCGAAGCCCAGTGCGGTGGGGCGCTGGCGCGGGTCAAGGATGGCGATATCATTCGCGTCGATGGCGTCAAAGGCACCCTCGAGCTTAAGGTGGACGCCGAAGAATTTGCAGCGCGCGCGCCTGCCACGGGCCTGTTGGGCAATAACGTGGGGGCCGGTCGCGAGCTGTTTGCATTTATGCGCCTGGCCGCAAGCTCCGCAGAGCAGGGCGCCAGCGCCTTTACCTCTGCCCTGGAGACACTTAAGTGAAACTTGCGCTGGTTGGTGACATCGGCGGTACCAACGCCCGGTTTGCGTTATGGCGGGACCAGGCACTGCATTCGATCCGGGTGCTGGCCACGGCGGATCACGCCAGCCCTGAAGAGGCGATCAAGGTCTACCTCGCCGAGGAAGGCCTGGCGCCGGGTTCCATCGGCGCGGTGTGCCTGTCGGTGGCCGGGCCGGTAAGTGGTGATGAGTTCAAGTTCACCAACAACCATTGGCGCCTGAGCAAGACCGCGTTCTGCAAGGCCCTGCAAGTGGACGAGCTGCTGCTGGTCAATGACTTCTCGGCCATGGCCCTGGGCATGACCCGCCTGCAACCCGATGAGTACCGCGTGGTCTGCGCCGGCACCCCGGAGCCGTGGCGCCCGGCCGTGGTGATCGGCCCAGGCACAGGGCTGGGCGTGGGCACCTTGCTGGACCTGGGCGCCGGCCGCTGGGCCGCGTTGCCGGGCGAGGGCGGGCATGTCGACCTGCCCCTGAGCAGCCCACGGGAAACCCAGTTGTGGCAACACATCTACAACGAGATCGGGCATGTCAGCGCCGAGACCGCCCTGAGCGGTAGCGGTCTGCCACGCCTGTACCGGGCGATCTGCGCGGTGGACGGCCATCCGGCGGTATTGGAAACCCCGGAGGCGATTACTGCGGCAGGGTTGGCTGGCGATCCGGTGGCGATGGAGGTCCTCGACCAGTTCAGCATCTGGCTGGGCCGCGTGGCCGGCAATAACGTGCTGACCACCGGCGCCCGGGGTGGGGTGTATATCGTGGGCGGGGTGATCCCGCGGTTTGCCGAGTTCTTTATCAACAGTGGCTTTGCCAAGAGCTTTGCGGACAAAGGTTGCATGAGCGACTACTTCAAAGGGATCCCGGTGTGGTTGGTGACGGCGCCGTATTCCGGGTTGACCGGGGCGGGTGTGGCGTTGGAGCAGGCATTTGCGTAGGCAGTGATGGCCTCTTCGCGGGCAAGCCCACTCCCACATTTGATTGTGTTCACAAATCAAAATGTGGGAGTGGGCTTGCCCGCGAAGAGGCCCTAGAGAGCACCCCATAACAACAAGGAGGCCCCCGTGAGCGTAATCAGTAAATCCATTCTTCTCGTCGATGACGACGAGGAAATCCGCGAGTTGCTGCAAACCTACCTCAGTCGCGCCGGCTTCCAGGTGCGGGGCGTGCCCAATGGCGCAGGGTTTCGCCAAGCCATGGACGAAGCCCCATGCGACCTGGTGATCCTCGACGTCATGCTGCCCGACGAAGACGGCTTCAGCCTCTGCCGCTGGGTACGTCAGCACCCGCGCCAGGCCCAGGTGCCGATCATCATGCTCACCGCCAGTTCCGACGAGGCCGACCGGGTAATCGGCCTGGAGCTGGGCGCCGACGATTACATCGGCAAACCCTTCAGCCCCCGTGAGCTGCAGGCACGCATCAAGGCCCTGTTGCGCCGCTGCCAGTTTGGCCAGGAGCGCAGCGGTGGCGATGTGCTGGTGTTTGATGAGTGGCGGCTGGACATGATCAGCCATCGCTTGTTTCACGTTGATGGCGAGGAAGTCATCCTCTCCGGTGCCGACTTTGCCCTGCTCAAACTGTTCCTCGATCACCCGCAGCAAATCCTTGATCGCGACACCATTGGCAATGCCACCCGTGGCCGTGACCTGATGCCCCTGGACCGCATTGTCGATATGGCCGTCAGCCGCCTGCGACAACGCCTGCGCGACACCGAGAAACCGCCACGGCTGATCCGCACCGTGCGCGGCAGCGGTTACCAACTGGCGGCCAGTGTGGTTGCCAGCAATGCCCACTGAGCGCCGGCGCATTCCGGTCCCGCGTTCCTTGTTGGGGCGCATGCTGCTGCTGACCCTGTTGGCGGTGCTGTTTGCCCAGGCTTTATCCAGCGTGATCTGGGTCTCGCAGCTGCGCGCCACCCAGCTTGAGGGCCTGGTCACCAGCGCCCGCAGCCTGGCCCATTCGATGACCGCCAGCGTCAGTTATTTCCGTTCCCTGCCGGTGGCTTATCGCCCGCTGGTGCTCGACCAGTTGCGCAGCATGGGCGGCACGCGCTTTGTGGTGACGCTCAACGACAAACCGCTGGATATGCAGATCTTGCCGCAAACCCCGCGCAAACAGGCGGTGCTCGGCGCGGTGGACGAAGTGCTGCGCCAGACCCTGGGCGGTGACGTGCATTTTTCGGTGGAGTTTGTCAGTGCAGAAGACCTGCGCATCTTCAATGCCGGCCTGAAACTCGATGAGCTGCCACGTTCCTGGGCGCATTACGCGCTGACCCTGGAGCCGGTCAACCCGCCGGTACTGGTGACGCAGATCGAGTTGGGCGCCGGCGAATGGCTGTATATCGCCTCGTTGCTGCCCGAGCCCTACACCAGCCTCGAAGAACAGGGTCTGCCGTCCCAGCAAGTGTGGTTTATCGTGCTGACCAGCGGCTTTCTGTTGCTGTTTATCGGCTTGCTGGTGCACTGGCAAAGCCGGCCGCTCAAGCGCCTGGCGCGGGCGGCGCGGGACCTGTCCCTGGGCGCCGACGTGGAGCCGGTGGCCGAAGGCGGCGGCAGCGAAGTGGTGGAGGTAGGCCGCGCGTTCAATGCCATGCGCGAGCGGATCAGCCGCTACCTGACCGAACGCAGCCAGTTGTTCAGCGCAATTTCCCACGACTTGCGCACACCAATCACACGCCTGCGGCTGCGGGTGGAACTGCTGGAAGACGAAAAGCTGCAAGCCAAGTTCGGCCGTGACCTGGATGAGCTGGAACTGCTGGTCAAGGGCGCGTTGCAGTGCGTCAAGGACACGGACATCCACGAGAACATCGAGCCAGTGGACCTCAACCATGTGCTCGACTGCCTGGTGGAGCCGTATCTGGCGCCCAACGGCAATGGCCGGGTGACCCAGCACGGCCGGGCGTTGACGGCCTATCCGGGCAAGCCGCTGGCGCTCAAGCGCTGCATTGGCAACCTGATCGACAACGCCTTGAAGTACGGGCAGAACGCCCATCTGCGTATCGAGGACGATGGTGCGCAGTTCATCCTGCATGTGGATGACGAGGGGCCCGGTGTACCGGAGCAGCGTCTGGAGCAGGTCTTCGAACCGCACTTTCGTCTGGCCGGGCAGCAGCAGGGCTATGGCCTGGGGCTGGGGATTGCACGCAATATCGCCCATAGCCATGGCGGCGAAGTGAGTTTGCAGAATTTGCGCGAAGGTGGCCTGCGGGTGACCTTGCAACTGCCCCGCACCCCGGACTAAGTAGCGCTGCCGAGCCTATGTGGGAGCTGGCTTGCCTGCGATAGCGGTACATCTGACCCACCGCCATCGCAGGCAAGCCAGCTCCCACAGCGGTCCGCAGTAGGTCAGAGGCTCTGGCGCAACCTGGCCAAATCTCTAAGCGGCGGCGCCCCAAACAATCGGCTGTATTCCCGGCTGAACTGCGACGGGCTCTCATACCCCACCCGATACCCCGCCGCCGAGGCTTCCAGGCCTTCGGCGATCATCAGGCGCCGCGCTTCCTGCAAGCGCAGTTGCTTCTGGTACTGCAACGGACTCATGGCCGTGATGGCCTTGAAGCGGTGGTGCAGGGTCGACACGCTGAGATTCACTTCCTTGGCCAGGTCATCAATGCGTAGCGGTTGTTCGTAGTTGCCGTTCAGCCAGGTGATTGCGCGGCTGACCCGATGGCTCTGGCTATTGGCCACGGCAATTTCGTACAGGCGATAGCCCTGTGGCCCACGCAGCAAGCGGTAGAGGATTTCGCGATTGATCAACGGCGCCAACATCGCGATATCTTTGGGCGTATCCAGCAGGCGTGCCAGGCGCAAGACGGCGTCGAGCAACTGGGTGTCGATCCGGTCGACATACATACCGCGCGCGGTCGGGCGCGTGGGCACCCCCATCGGGCCAGCTTCGGCTATCAGGGCGGTCAGTTGCGCCGGGTCGATATTGATGCGCACCGACAGGTTGGGGTCTTCGACCGTGGCGTCGATGACTCGCCCGGCCACCGGCATCGCGACCGAGAACACCAGGTAGTTGAGGGGGTCGTAGGCAAAGATTTCGTCGGCCAGGCGCACTTCCTTGCTGCCGTTGGCGAGGATGCACAGGGCAGGTTCAACCAGCACCGGCATGAAGTCGCGCGGCGTATTGTGGCGGTTCAGGTAGAGCGAAGTGATCGCGGTGCCGTAGGAACCGTCCTCCCAAGTGTGCCGGTGCACAATGCTGGCCAGTTCGGCGCGCTGTTTTTCCATCTCGGCATCGAGGGGAATGGACTGCTGTTCGGGCGACGACATGGAGCGTCCTCTGCATGCTTCTTTGATGGGCACAGCTTAGCGGTGGCGCTGCAAGCAGTGTTATGTCGATTCTGCACAATCCTTGCCTGATTCTGCGGCGCGTCTGGAATCAGGCAAGCCCCTCGGCCTGTCATCTGCCTGAAACAAGGCGCTTGTCCCTGCAATAAAGCCTGGGGCCGAGCCGGGTGTCTACGCTTCTGGCAGGATTGTGCAATAAGCCGGCAGGAATCGACTAACCGCGCAGGGGCCTGCGCCCGTATCTTTGATTGTGTGGCAACACGCCCTCACAGTGCTTGCCGAGCATCACTTCTCAACGGGAGAGTCGAACATGTCCACCCCCATTCCCGCGAGCCATCTGGCCTTTATCCGCGCCCGCAGCGGGTGCAGCACCGAACTGGGTGCACGCTTGAGCAGTTTGATCGAACCGGGCCGTCAGGCTCAGGGTTGCCTGCAATTCTCGTTGCAGCATTCCCAGGTTGACCCCGATGTCTGGCTGGTTTCAGGTTTCTGGAGCAGCGAACAGGCCATGAGTGCCTACTTCAGCTCGCCGGCGCTGGTGCTGTTTACCGAGTTGTTGAACGACAGGGTCGTGCGCAGCATGGACTTCCAGACCTTCACTGACGCCTGCGCCGACAAGGCTTATGGCGAGTACCTGCAACTGGCCGGTTAGGGTTTAGAATGGCCGACTTTCCATTGGCCAGGACCTGCAACATGGCACGTAAAGAATTTGCCCACCACGAAGCTGTTTCCGCCCTAGTGCGCGAAGACCAGGGCGGCTATAGCGCCGCCATTGCCGTCAAGGCACTGGACGGCATGAGCGCACCGTGCTTTCACAAGATCCTCGATGGCCAACTGTTCAAGACTGCCGACGACGCCGACGATGCGGCGGCCCAGCAACTGGAGCGCTTGAGCGATATCGACGAAGAGGGCCAACTGGCCTGGGCAACCGCAACAAACTAAAGAACACCACCGACCCAACGGTGGGCGCGGGGGGTTGTGTGGGAGCGGGCTTGCTCGCGAAAGCGGTGGATCAGTTCCAAATTGGCTGGCTGACACGACGCTTTCGCGAGCAAGCCCGCTCCCACACAAGCCCGCTCCCACATTTTTAATTGCATTCGATCCAATCAGGGTTTGGTAGCCCCTGGGCGGTACATCTTGAACAGCGCTTCCGGCCCCAGCTGGAAATAATCCGCTGGGCCGCCGCCCCGCAGAATCGGCTCGGCCGCCGCAGTGTCGTACACCCCATCCTTGAGCAACCATTTGGCGATATGCACCGCGACCACTTCGCCAAGCACCAGCCAACTGGGCACCAGTTCCTTGTCGGCCCGTTGCAGCTGAATGATCTGCGTGACCTTGCACTCGAACGACACCGGGCTTTCGCCGACCCGCGGCACAGCGATCACTTTGGAGGCCACTGGCGTCAGCCCGGCCAATTCAAACTCGTTGACCTCTGGTGACACGGCGGCGCAGCTCTGGTTCATCTGCTCGGCCAGCGGGCGCGTGGCCAGGTTCCAGACAAATTCGCCGGTCTGTTCGATGTTATTCAGGCTGTCTTTACGCCCGACACTGGAAAAACCAATGATCGGCGGGATGTAGTTGAAGGCATTGAAAAAACTGTAGGGCGCCAGGTTCAGGCGGCCTTCGCGGTCCTGGGACGAAATCCAGCCAATCGGGCGTGGGCCGACGATGGCGTTGAACGGGTCATGGGGCAGGCCGTGGCCGTTGGCGGGTTCGTAGAAATGGATATCGTCAGGCATGGACGGGGGTTCCTGCGGCGGGGAAAAGCGCAATAGTGCAGGCCCAAGGGCAGGATTTCTAGCGGATTGGCGGTGCCGCATGGAATTTTCATCCATCACCCACCTATTTTTCACAGGGCTGCGGCCAGTCTGCACGCCAGGTCGATACCCCCCATGAGTCGGCCTTTCGAGACTGAACTCTGGAGCCTTCTGCACAATGAACAAACTTCCTCAGATTACCCTGGCGTTCTGGGTTATGAAGATCTGTGCGACCACCCTTGGCGAAACCGCCGGGGACTTGTTGTCGATGACCTTGAACGTCGGCTATGCCATCAGCTCGATGATCCTGCTCAGCGTGTTCCTGATCACATTGCTGACGCAGTTATGGTCGAAATCCTACAACCCGGTGCTGTACTGGATCGTGATTCTGTCGACCAGTACGGCGGGCACCACCATGTCCGATTTTATGGACCGCACCCTGGGCCTGGGGTACGCCTCTGGCTCGATGATCCTGATTGTCCTGTTACTGATGGTGTTCGCCCTCTGGCACCTGAGCGGCAATTCGCTGAACGTGAACAAGGTGCAGACCCCGCGCGGCGAGCTGTTCTACTGGGTGGCAATCCTGCTCTCCAGCACCCTGGGCACGGCCCTGGGGGACTTCCTGGCCGACGACTCGGGCCTGGGTTTTGCCGGCGGTGCGATGTTGATCGGCGCGAGCATCCTGCTGGTGGTGGCGCTCAAGTACTGCACGACGGTTTCGTCGGTGGTGTTGTTCTGGGTAGCGTTTGTGTTGACCCGGCCCTTTGGCGCGACCCTCGGGGATTTCCTGACCAAACCCCATGAAAAGGGTGGCCTGGACTTTGGCACTGTCGGCTCATCGGCGGTGCTGGCGGCGGTGTTGCTGGTGATGATCGCCGGTGCCTGGTATGTACAGCGCCGGGATAACCGCCAGCTGCTGGCAGAGCTGTCCTGACGGGATAAAAAAGGGGCCATATCATTTGCATGACATGGCCCCTTTTCTACACCTGGCGAACCCTTAGTCCGTGGTGATCCGCGAATGCTTGCGGGTGTCTTTCATAGTGATGTAGACCAGCAGCGACACGGCAATACACGCGGTGACGTACCAGTAGTAGCCGGTTTCCATGCCGATGCTCTTGAACCACAGGGCGATGTATTCAGCGGTACCGCCGAAGATCGACACGGTCAGTGCGTAAGGCAGGCCGACGCCCAGTGCACGGATTTCGGTAGGGAACAGCTCGGCCTTCACCACGGCGTTGATCGAGGTGTAGCCGCTGACGATGATCAGCGCCGCCATGATCAGGAAGAACGCGCCCCACCAGGTCTGGACGGTGTGCAGAGTGGTGAGGATCGGCACGGTGAACAGGGTGCCGAGGATGCCGAAGGCGATCAGGATCGGCCGGCGACCGACCTTGTCCGACAGGCCGCCGACAATCGGTTGCAGGCACATGAACAGGAACAGTGTGGCCGCAGAAATGGTGGTGGAGTCGGAAATGCTCATGCCGACAGTGTTCACCAGGTACTTCTGCATGTAGGTGGTGTAGGTGTAGAAGGCCAGGGTGCCGCCCATGGTCAGGCCGACCACGGTCATCAGTTCCTTGGGGTGGCGCATCAAGGTGCGCATTGCGCTTTCCTTGGCTTTTTCCTTCTTGGTGAACGACTCGGTTTCTTCCATGCCGCGTCGCAGATACAGGGCTACGACCGCGCACAGGGCGCCGATGGCAAACGGGATACGCCAGCCCCAGGCATACAGCTCTTCGGTGGTGAGGATCTGTTGCAGCACGATCAGCACCGCCAGTGCGATGAGCTGGCCGGAGATCAGGGTCACGTACTGGAAGCTGGAGAAGAAGCCGCGACGTTCCTTGGTCGCCATTTCACTCAGGTAGGTGGCCGAGGTGCCGTATTCGCCACCGACCGACAGGCCTTGCAGCAAGCGGGCGAACACCAGCAGGATCGGCGCGCCGACACCGATGGTTTCATAACCGGGGCTCAGGGCGATGATCAGCGAGCCGAAGCACATCAGCAGCACCGACGCCATCAACGCGGCTTTACGGCCTGCGCGGTCGGCGTAGAGGCCCATCAGCCAGCCGCCAATCGGGCGCATCAAAAAGCCCACGGCGAAGATCGCGGCGGTGTTGAGCAGTTGGGCGGTAGTGTCGCCTTTAGGGAAGAAGGCCTTGGCGAAGTACAGCGAGAAAGCAGCGTAGACGTACCAGTCGTACCACTCGACCATATTGCCGACCGATCCGCTGAAGATCGACTTGATGCGGCTGGAGGTGGTGCGTGCTTGCGCCGGCGCAGCCGCCGACCCCAGAGGCAGGGAATTGGAGTTATCCATTGAAGGATCCTTCATGTCATTGTTTTTGTGGAGCGCGCGTCAGCGCAGCCTGGTTGGACCTATAGCAGGAGCTGTGCCAAGCAGGTGAGGGCCCGATCTAGAAGGGTTGGGGGATTATTTTGAGCGGAAAGTCGCTGATGATTTTTTGTTGATGAGCGGAAATCCGCTTATGGCGGCTGTCCTCATCGCAGGCAAGCCAGCTCCCACATTCTGATTTGTGAATACATTCAAGTGTGGGAGCTGGCTTGCCTGCGATGAGGCCCTCGGGGGGACCTCAATCCATCGACAGAAACATTTCCCGGGTCAGCCCATGGCGCTGCATCTTCTCATTGAAGGTCCGCCGTGGCAGTTGCAGTTCGGCCAGAACCGCCTTGATATCGCCCTTATGCCGGGTCAGCGCGGCTTTCAGGCAATGGGCCTCGAATGCCTCCTGCTGCGCCGCCAGGGATTGCCCGGCCTCGATACCTTCCGGCTCCGGCTCGCCCAGGCCCAGCACCTGGCGTTCGGCGACGTTGGCCAGTTCGCGCACGTTGCCCGGCCAGTCATGGCTCAGCAACTGCCCCAATTGCGGCCCGTTGAGGGGCACGGTCTCGCGGCCCAGGCGTTCGGCGGCTATCTGGGTAAAGTGGTCGAACAGCAGTGGGATATCTTCGCGGCGTTCGCGTAACGGTGGCAGGCGCAGTTGTGCCACCGTCAGGCGGTAGGCCAGGTCTTCACGAAAACGCCCGGCGCGGGCTTCGTCCAATAGGTCGGGCTTGGTGGCCGCAATGATGCGCAAGTCGACCTTGATGCTCTGGTTGGAACCCAGGCGCTCCAGTTTCTGTTCCTGCAACACCCGCAGCAGCTTCACCTGCTGGGCCAGGGGCATGCTTTCGATCTCGTCGAGAAACAACGTGCCGCCGTTGGCGTACTCCAGCTTGCCGATGCGCTTGCCCTGGGCGCCGGTGAAGGCGCCGCTTTCATGGCCGAACAGTTCGGCTTCAAACAGTTGCTCGGGAATCGCCGCACAGTTAAGCGCGACAAATGGCTTCTTTGCCCGGGGCCCGAAGTCATGCAGGCAACGGGCGACGAGTTCCTTGCCGCTGCCGGTCTCGCCGCGGATCAGCACATTGACCGGCAAACCGGCCAAGTCCAGCACCTGGCGCCGCAGGTTCTGCAGGCTGCGCGATACCCCCAACAGGGTCGACTCCAACTGGGCGCGATGATCGGCCTGTTGGTGCAGGCGGCGGTTTTCCAGGATCAGTCCGCGTTTGTCCAGGGCCCGGCGCAGGCTGGCGAGCAGGGCGTCGGGGCTGAAGGGTTTCTCGAGGAAGTCGTAGGCGCCGTCGCGCATGGCTTCGACGGCCATCGGCACGTCGCCATGGCCGGTCAGCAGGATCACTGGCAAATCGGTATCGCGCCGTTGCACCTCGGCCAGCAGCTCCAGGCCGCTTAGGCCCGGCATGCGCACGTCGCTGAGAATCACCCCGGGGAAATCCCTGGGCAGTTTGGCCAAGCAGTCCTCGGCACGGCTGAACAACTGCACCTCGAACCCGGAGAGGCTCAGCCACTGTTCCACGGCCGTGCGGATACTGGCCTCGTCATCAACCACGATCACCGCGTTCAGCATAGGTCTGGCGCCTCCAGCGCGATGGGCAGGATCAGGGTGAAGACGGCGCCGTCCCCCTGGTTGGCAGCAATCAGGCGCCCCCCCAGTTCATGCACGATAGCGTACGACACCGCCAGCCCAAGTCCGAGCCCGTCCCCCACCGGCTTGGTGGTAAAAAACGGGTCGAAAACATTGTTCAGGTGTTCCTCGGCAATCCCACCGCCGCTGTCGCTGACGCTCAGGTGCCACAGTTGTTGATCAGCATGCAGGCGGATTTCCAGGCGCTTGCGTGGCTTGTTGGCCATGGCGTCCAGGGCATTGCGCAGCAGGTTGATCAGTACTTGTTCCAGGCGAATGGCATCGCCGCGCACCCAGGCCGGGCGGGTCAGGTCGAGCACGGTGCCGATGGCTTCGTCCCGCAGGCGTGCGTCGAGCAACTGCAGGGACTGGTCGACCACGGTCGCCAGGTCCAGGCGTTCGCGCAGGCCACTGGGGCTTTTGCGGGCGAAGGTCTTGAGATGGCCGGTGAGGGCGGCCATGCGGGTGAGCATGTCGTCCAACGGCGTCAGGGCCTGGTAGGCGTCGTCGATACGCCCGTGGTCGAGCAGCAGGCGCAAGGTGGCCAGTTGCATGCGCTGGGCAGTCAGTGGCTGGTTGATTTCATGGGCCAGGGCCGCGGACATCTGTCCCAGCGCCGCCAGCTTGGCCGACTGCACCAGGCCATCCTGGGCGGTGCGCAAGGCCCGGGTGCGTTCTTCCACCAGGCTCTCAAGCTCTGCGCGGCTGCGCTGGCGCAAGCGGGCGAGGCGCCAGCGCTGGCTGAGGAACAGCACCAGGAACACCAGGGTCAACCACAGGCCAGCGGCGGCGAGGCCGGCGTTACGTTGGTCTTCAAAGGCGACCTGGGGTTTGCGCAGCAGGTGCAAGGTCCAGCCTTCGGCTTTGAGAGGCAGGGATTCCCAGATGTAGTTGGCATTGCCTTCGGGCCCGGCGACGCGCATCAAGTGACTGTTTTCGTCAAAGCGCTGCAAAGTCTGGGTGTCCAGGGGCTGCAGTTGTTTTTTATCGTATTGGCGCGTGGCTTTGAGCTCGGCCAGATCGTTGGCCGACAGCGGGCGCAGGTTGCGGTAACGCCATCCGGGTTTATTGGCGATAAACACAATGCCCCGGGCATCGCTGACCAATAGCAGGTCGTCGCCCTGGGCCCATTCGCGCTCCAGTTCCGGGAACTCCAGTTTCACCACCATGGCGCCGAGAAACTGCTCCTGCTCATCCAGCACTGCGCTGGACAGGAAATACCCCGGAATCCCGGTGGTCACCCCCACCGCATAAAAGCGCCCGGTGCCCTGGCTGCGGGTCTGGCTGAAATACGGGCGAAACGCATAGTTGTGGCCGACATAGCTACTGGGCAACCGCCAGTTGCTGGCCGCCACGGCCAGGCCGGTGCGGTCCATCAGCTCCAGGGTCGACGACTGCGCGGCACCGTTGATGCGTTCCAGTTTGTGGTTGAGCACGTCCTGGGTCGCCGGATCCAGCGGGCCTTGCAAGGCGCGGATCATTTCCGAATCCAGGGCCAGTACGGCGGGCAGGGCGCGGTAACGTTCAATCAGGGTGTGCAGGGAGTTGGCGTACAGCGCCAGTTGCTGGTTGGCACGGCCGGCATCGTCCACCAGGGACTGGCGTTCAGCCTGGCGCATGGCAAGAGCGGCGGCCAAAACGGCACCGGCGATAATCAGCAGGGAGTAGAAGGTCAGACGCAATGGGCGAGGGATCGCGATCATACGAGAATGAACAGCTGCAGTAGGGGGCGAGCACCATACCATGCAGCAGGACGAGCGCAGTACTTGTGGCGAGCGGGCTTGCCCGCGATTGCATCGAAGCGTTCTGCAGCCAGACCGCAGTGCCTGCATCGCGGGCAAGCCCGCTCCCACAAAATCGTCGGTCATAAAAAAGGCGACTGCGGCATGGAGCCGCAGTCGCCTTCTATCCTTGCGGGGAAGTGCTTACTGCACCTCTACCGCCAGGCTCTCACTGATCTTTTTCTGCCAGATGGCAGGGCCAGTGATGTGTACCGACTCGCCCTTGCTGTCGACGGCAACAGTGACCGGCATGTCCTTGACGTCGAACTCGTAGATCGCTTCCATGCCCAGTTCGGCGAAAGCTACCACGCGCGACTTCTTGATGGCTTGCGCCACCAGGTAAGCAGCGCCGCCGACGGCCATCAGGTACACGGCCTTGTGGTCCTTGATCGCTTCGATGGCGGTCGGGCCGCGCTCGGATTTGCCGATCATGCCCAGCAGGCCGGTTTGTTCGAGGATCTGGCGGGTGAACTTGTCCATCCGCGTGGCGGTGGTCGGGCCAGCCGGGCCAACCACTTCTTCGCGCACCGGATCTACCGGGCCGACGTAGTAGATGAAGCGACCCTTGAGGTCCACCGGCAGGGTTTCACCCTTGTTCAGCATCTCGACCATGCGCTTGTGCGCCGCGTCGCGACCGGTGAGCATCTTGCCGTTGAGCAGTACGGTTTCGCCCGGCTTCCAGCTTTGCACGTCTTCCGGGGTCAGGGTGTCGAGGTTGACGCGACGGGCCGACGGGCCGGCTTCCCAGACGATTTCCGGGTATGCGTCCAGCGGTGGCGCTTCCAGCGAGGCCGGGCCGGAACCGTCGAGCACGAAGTGCGCGTGACGGGTGGCGGCGCAGTTGGGGATCATGCACACCGGCAACGAGGCGGCGTGGGTCGGGTAGTCCATGATCTTCACGTCGAGCACGGTGGTCAGGCCACCCAGGCCCTGGGCGCCGATCCCCAGTTGGTTGACCTTCTCGAACAGCTCCAGGCGCATCTCTTCGATACGGTTGGACGGGCCGCGCTTTTTCAGCTCGTGGATGTCGATGGATTCCATCAACACTTCCTTGGCCATCACTGCGGCTTTCTCGGCGGTACCGCCGATGCCGATGCCGAGCATGCCCGGTGGGCACCAGCCGGCGCCCATGGTCGGAACGGTCTTGAGCACCCAGTCGACAATCGAGTCGGACGGGTTGAGCATGGCCATTTTCGACTTGTTCTCGGAACCACCGCCTTTGGCGGCCACGTCCACTTCCACGGTGTTACCCGGGACGATGGAGTAGTGGATCACGGCCGGGGTGTTGTCCTTGGTGTTTTTGCGCGCACCGGCCGGGTCGGCGAGGATCGAGGCGCGCAGGACGTTTTCCGGCAGGTTGTAGGCGCGACGCACGCCTTCGTTGATCATGTCGTCCAGGCCCATGGTGGCGCCATCCCAACGCACATCCATGCCCACGCGTACGAACACGGTGACGATCCCGGTGTCCTGGCAGATCGGGCGGTGGCCGGTGGCACACATGCGCGAGTTGATCAGGATCTGCGCCATGGAGTCACGGGCTGCCGGCGATTCTTCGCGCAGGTAGGCCTCGTGCATCGCCTGGATGAAGTCAACGGGGTGGTAGTAGGAAATGAATTGCAGGGCGTCGGCAACGCTCTGAATCAGGTCGTCTTGCTTGATCACGGTCATGAGTCGCGCTCCTCTATAAGGGAACATTCAATAAAGGTGGCTTCAGATGGGTGCATCGGTCGCTGAAGCCACCTTTTCCAAGGCACGCCGGGTAGTGCTGGCGCGACGCTAAAAAGGCGCGGCAGTATAACCCGGCGCGATGGCCGATACACCCGACGATGGTCAAACGCTGCCGACCACCCTCCTGGAGGAGCCGACTCCTACAAAAAGCAGTTACAGTGATCGCACATTTTGATGCGAGGCCTTTCATGCCTGAACTGCACGTCGGCGAACGCCGCTGGTCGGTCTCCACCGGCAGCAATCTGCTGGATGCCTTGAACCAGGCCGGTGTGGCTGTGCCCTACAGTTGTCGCGCGGGCAGTTGCCATGCGTGTTTGGTGCGCTGCCAGGGCGAGGTTGATGACAAGCAGCCCGATGCCCTGAACCCGGCACAACGCCAGGACGGTTGGCGTCTGGCCTGCCAGTGCCAGGTCGTGGGCGATGTACAGGTCGAGACCTTTGACCCCTTGCGCGACGGCGCGGCGGCAACGGTGCTGAGCGCCGATTGGTTGAGCCCGACAGTGTTGCGCCTGCGTCTGCAAGCGGAACTTAGGTTGCGCTACCGGGCCGGCCAGCACCTGGTGTTGTGGGCGGGCACGGTGGCGCGGCCGTATTCCCTGGCCAGCCTGCCCGAGGAAGATCCGTTCCTGGAGTTCCACCTCGATTGCCGCCTGCCCGGCGAATTCAGCGACCTTGCGCGGCAGTTACAGGCCGGCGATCCATTGCGCCTGGGCGAGTTGCGCGGCGGCGCGTTGCACTACGATCCGGACTGGCAATCCCGGCCGCTGTGGCTGCTGGCATCCGGCACTGGAATGGGCCCGTTGTGGGGCGTGTTGCGTGAGGCGTTGCGCCAGGATCACCAGGGCGCCATTCGCGTGATTCACCTGGCCCATGATGCCGACAGCCATTATCTGGCCGAGCCCCTGAGGCAACTGGCCGCGAGCCATCCCAGCCTCAGTGTGGAGCTGTGGACGGCGGCGCAGTTGACCGAGGCTTTGGCGCAACTGCGGCTTGTTTCCCGGCAAACCCTGGCCTTACTCTGCGGGCACCCCAGCAGTGTCGAGGCCTTTTCCAAGCGCCTGTTCCTGGCTGGCTTGCCGCGCAATCAACTGCTGGCCGATGTGTTCCTGCCCCGTGGTTGAGCGCTGATGTCTATCTGCGAGACTCACCATGACCGACGCCATCCTGCTGCACCGTGACCGTGGGCTGCTGATCCTGCAGCTCAATCGCCCCGACAAGAAAAATGCCCTGACCCGCGCCATGTACAGCCAATTGGCGGCGGCGCTGGAGCAGGCCGATGCCGACACGACGGTCAATGCCGTGCTGATCCAGGGCAGCAGCGACTGCTTTACCGCCGGCAACGACATCGGCGACTTCCTTGAGCAGCCGCCCACAGACCTGGACAGCCCACCCTTTCATTTCATGCAAAGCCTGCTCAACTGCCGCAAACCGGTGATTGCCGGCGTGGCCGGGGCGGCGGTGGGCATTGGCACCACGCTGCTGCTGCATTGCGACCTGGTGTATGTCAGTCGCGATGCACGGTTGCGCATGCCATTCGTCAACCTGGGGCTGTGCCCTGAGTTTGGCTCCAGCCTGATCCTGCCGCGCTTGCTGGGGCACGCGAAAGCTGCCGAGTTGCTGCTGCTGGGCGAAGGGTTCAGTGGAGAGCAGGCTGCGCAGTGGGGGATCGCCACCGAAGCATTGGGCAGCGGCGAAGCGGCCCTGGCCAAGGCGCGGGAAGTCGGCGGGCGCTTTGAGACCCTGGCGCCGGGGGCGGTGCAGGTGACCAAGCAATTGATGAAGAGCGTCGACCGCGAGCAATTGCGCCAGGTGATCGAGGAGGAGGGTGCATTGTTTACCCAGCGCTTGAGGTCGCCGGAGGCGATTGCGGCGTTGTCTGGGTTTATTGCCCGGCGCTGAAATCCAAGTGGTTGGACTGGCGTTATCGCGGGCAAGCCCGCTCCCACATTGGAGTGCATTTCAAGTGTGGGAGCGGGCGTGCCCGCGATAACGCCAGTCCAGTCACCACATCACCATGACTTGAAATGCAAAAGGCCCTGTCACTCACGTGCCAGGGCCTTTGCTTTTCAGCGGGTCACTCAGACCATTGGATCGCCAACGTGCAGGATCTTCATGCCGTTGGTGCCACCGATGGTGTGGTAGCTGTCGCCCTTGGTCAGGATCACCCAATCGCCTTTCTCGACTACGCCACGCTTGAGCAGTTCGTCGATGGCAGCCTGGCTGACTTGCTCAGGCGGCAGCGACGCCGGGTCGAACGGTACGGTGTAGACGCCACGGAACATGGCCGCACGGGCCTGGGTTTCGCGGTGCGGGGAGAACGCGTAGATCGGGATCGAGGAACGGATACGCGACATGATCAACGGCGTGTAGCCACTTTCGGTCAGGGCAATGATCGCCTTCACACCGGGGAAGTGGTTGGCGGTGTACATGGCGGCCAGGGCGATGCTCTGGTCGCAGCTTTCGAACACTTTGCCGATGCGGTGGCTGGAGGTCTTGCTGGTCGGGTGCTTTTCAGCTCCGACGCAGATACGCGCCATGGCCTGGACTGCTTCCAGCGGGTACGGGCCGGCAGCACTTTCCGCCGAGAGCATCACGGCGTCGGTGTAGTCGAGCACGGCGTTGGCCACGTCGGACACTTCGGCACGGGTCGGCATCGGGTTCTGGATCATCGACTCCATCATCTGGGTCGCGACGATCACCGCTTTATTGTGGCGGCGTGCGTGCAGGATGATTTTCTTCTGGATGCCGATCAGTTCTGCGTCACCGATTTCTACACCGAGGTCGCCACGGGCAACCATCACTGCATCGGACGCCTTGATCAGGCCGTCGAGGGTTTCGTCGTCGGCCACGGCTTCGGCGCGCTCGATCTTCGCCACCAGCCAGGCAGTACCGCCGGCTTCGTCGCGCAGTTGGCGGGCGTATTCCATGTCGGCAGCGTCGCGCGGGAAGGATACGGCGAGGTAGTCCACTTCCATTTCGGCGGCGAGCTTGATGTCAGCCTTGTCTTTTTCGGTCAGGGCCGGTGCAGTCAGGCCACCACCGCGACGGTTGATGCCTTTGTGGTCGGACAGCGGGCCGCCGATGATCACGGTGCAGTTGAGCTCGGTGACGGTGGCGGTGTCGACACGCATGACCACGCGGCCATCGTCCAGCAGCAGTTCGTCGCCGACGCCGCAGTCTTTGACCAGGTCCGGGTAGTCGATACCCACGACCTGCTGGTTGCCTTCGGTCAGCGGATGGCTGGTGGAGAAGGTGAATTTGTCACCAATCTTCAGCTCGATGCGCTTGTTGGCGAATTTGGCGATACGGATCTTCGGCCCTTGCAGGTCACCCAGCAGCGCGACGAAGCGGCCATGCTTGGCGGCGAGGTCACGTACCAGCTTGGCGCGAGCCTTGTGCTCGTCCGGGGTGCCGTGGGAGAAGTTCAGACGGGCAACGTCCAGGCCAGCCAGAATCAGCTGTTCGAGGACTTCCGGCGAGTTACTGGCCGGGCCAAGGGTGGCGACGATTTTGGTACGACGGACGGACATGCACGGACTCCTGAGTTCTAGCGCTGGGGAAGGCTACTATGCTCTTTGGCTGTAGTCATTGTTCGTTTGCACTACTTATTGTCGATTCGCTTGTTTTCACTCGATGACGCCAGACGAACAACCTTGAAGATTTTCGCCCAAGGGTCGATACACTGCTCAAGACAGGAGAACACCCATGCGAGTTTTGATCATTGCAGCCCTGGCCGTCAGTGTTGTCGGCTGTACCCGTTGGTCGATGGACCATCATTTGAACAATGCCTACCGGGCCTATAACGTAGGCGACTGCGAACGGGTCACCCTGGAATTGTCCCAGGTCGACCGTCAAAGCCGGTCCCGTCGCTACGTGCAGCCGGAGGTCTCGATGCTGCGTGGGCAGTGCCTGGAACGGCAGAAGTTGTTCGTGGATGCCGTGCAGACCTATCAGTTCATCATCAGCCAATATCCGTCGAGCGAATACGCATTCCGTGCCCGCGCACGCCTGGATACCCTGCAACAACTGGGGCATTACCCGGGTGCAAGTACTGCACGAGCGCGGCCAGCCGCCTTGTGATGGCATTTGTAATTTGATAGCTGGCCTCTTGCCAGAGTTGGGCTATTCTTTGGATGTCTGTTTGTACAACTTTCAATCCAGATAGATGTAGCCCCTGATTCGATGGCGTTAAAGCGACAGGGCAAAGGCTGCTGTTGTAGCGAAGTCCGGGGGAGAGCGGGGTGCTGCTGGCAGCGCTCCGGTCCGAATCACAGGAACGGCCAGAATCATGGCCATTGGACGGCGATCTCATCATGTTTACCGACCGAAGGATTGAGCGACACCAGTTGCCCTGTTTTTTACAGGTGTTCAACCTCCACACGGATAAACCCATCGGTTACTTGGGTAACATCTCCAGCGACGGGCTGATGTTGGTCAGCCGATTACCCATGATGGTCAACGCGGATTTTGAGCTGCGCTTGAAGATCCCCGGACCTGAGGGGGATGTGCATGCCATTGACTTCACTGCTACCTGCCTGTGGAGCCGTGAGGATATCAACCCCCAGCATTACGATTCGGGGTTCACCCTGCTGCAGGCCCCCGACGAGTACGGGCAATTGATTGCCGCGCTGTTGCAGTACTTCAGCTTTGATCCCTTGCAGGCTTCGGCCTAGCGTCATGCGCCACTCATAGCACGCCGGCCTTTTTCCAGCCCAGGTAACGGGTTACCAGGTCTGCGCCGAGGTCCGAGGGTCGGGCGTCCAATACCGCCAGGCCCTGCGCCTTCATGCGGTCATGCAATTCTTCCCGGGCATTGAGGTAGTCGACGCTGCCACAGTAGGCCAGCGCTTCCGGCAAGGTTTGCACAGGCGCCTGGCGCACTTGATCCAGCACTTCTTCGCGCAGGCTCGCGACCAATACCCGGTGCTGGCGGCTGATGCGCTTGACGGCGGTCAGCAGATCCTCATCGTCCTCATCACGCAGGTTGGTCACGATAATCACCAAGGCCCGGCGTTTCTGGCGGGCCAGCAGTTGGTTGGCCGCAGCCTGGTAGTCGGCCGCGCGCCGGGTGGTGTCCAAGTCGTATACCGCGTTGAGCAACTGGTTCAACTGGCCGCTGCCCTTGACGGGTGCCAGGTAGCGCGGCTGGTCGCAGGCGAAGGTACACAAGCCCACGGCATCGCCCTGGCGCAGGGCCACATAGCTGAGCAGCAGGCACGCGTTGAGAGCGTGGTCGAAATGCGCCAGCTCGTTGTCCTGGCTGCGCATCCGCCGGCCGCAGTCGAGCATGAACACAATCTGCTGGTCGCGCTCATCCTGATATTCCCGGGCAATCGGCGTGCGTTGCCGGGCCGTGGCCTTCCAGTCGATCTGGCGCAGGCTGTCACCCTCGCGAAATTCCCGCAACTGGTGAAACTCCAGGCCCAGGCCGCGACGCTGGCGCTGGCGTACACCCAGTTGGCTGAGCCAGTTGTCTACCGCCAGTAATTGCGCGCCGTACAGGCGGGCAAAATCCGGATAGACCCGGGTGGCATCCTTGACCGACACCTGGCGCTTGGCAGTCCACAGCCCCAGGAGGCTGGGGAGGTGCACCTCACAGCGCTCAAAACTGAAATGCCCACGGCTCAAGGGGCGCAGGCGGTAGCCCAGTTCGCTCTGTTCCCCGGGGCGCAGGGCGATGGACTGGGGCAGGTTTTGCACGCTCAAACCATCCGGTACGTGATCAAACACCTCCAGGACCAACGGCTGTGGATAGTCATGTTCCAGGGTGATCCGCACCTCGCTCCAACGCCCCAGCGCCAGGCTGCCGGGCATCTGCCGGCGCAGGCGTGGCGAGGGGCGGCGTTTCAGCCGGCCAGCATCGAGCAAGGCCAGCAAGAGCAGCGCCAGGAGCAGGCCCCAGGCGATGGAATGCAGGGCGGCCGGCACGTTGAGTTGCAGGGCCACGGCCGTCCCGAGGGCGATGTTCAGGCCCAGCAACACGGCAAGCCAGGCCAGCAACAGGCGAGTCGGTTTCATGGGCATGTCACTGGCGTGGTGCCGGCACTTGGTCGAGCAACTGGGTCAGCACCTGATCCACCTCCAGGCCTTCGATATCCAGCTCCGGGGCGATGCGTACCCGATGGCGCAACACTGCCAGCGCACAGCTCTTGATGTCGTCCGGCGTGACGAACTCGCCACCTCGCAGCAGGGCGCGAGCACGGGCACCCCGCACCAGGGCGATGGACGCACGCGGGCCCGCGCCCAGGGCCAGACCGGGCCAGGTGCGGGTGGTACGAGCCAGGCGCACGGCGTAGTCGAGTACCTGTTCATCCAGGGCCAGCTCACTGGCGACCTGCTGCAACAGCAACACGTCAGCGGCTTGCAGCACGGTGCGCAGTGGTTGCACGTCGAGCATGTCGGCGCGCGATGAGCGGGTCACTTCACGCACCATATCCACCTCTTGCTGCGCCTCGGGGTAGTCCATGCGCACCTTGAGCATGAACCTGTCGAGTTCGGCCTCCGGTAGTGGATAAGTGCCTTCCTGTTCGATGGGGTTCTGGGTGGCCAGCACCATAAAGGGCTGGCCGATAGGCAGGGCTTCGCCTTCGAGGGTGACCTGGCGTTCCTGCATGGCTTCGAGCAGGGCGGCCTGGGTTTTTGCCGGGGCCCGGTTGATCTCGTCCGCCAGCAGCAAGTGGGTGAACAACGGCCCCTTGCGCAGTTTGAACTGCTCGGTGTGCAGGTCGTACACGGCATGCCCGGTTACATCACTGGGCATCAGGTCCGGGGTGAACTGGATACGCGCGAAGTCGCCGTCAAAGCAGCGGGCCAGGGCCCGTACCAGCAAGGTCTTGCCCAGGCCGGGAACCCCTTCGAGCAACACGTGGCCGCCGGCGATCAATGCGGTCAGCACGTCATCAATCACTCCATCCTGGCCAATCACGGCCTTACGCAACTCGGTGCGCAGCGCCTGGGCCAACTGGGTGGCCCGACCGGTGTCGAGGGTGTTGGGTGAATCCACTGGAGAGTCGCTCATAGGGCATTCCTGAGGGTTTGCAGGCAGGCCACCTGGCGGCTGAAGTCGGCGCTGGAAAGCCGCTTTGCCGGGAGTGGGCCCAGGGCCTGGCTGATAATGGATGGCGGTTGGCGAGTCAGGCGTTCAAGGGCTTGCCATTGCCCGGCAGTGTCCAACTGTTCGAAGCCGGGGTGGCGGCGACGGGCGGTGCGCAGGATGTCCCGCTGCAGGGCGTGCAACAGGCTGTTTTGCCCGCTGCGGCGCAGCAGGAAATCGGCACTGGCATTCAAGTGCTCCAGCAGTTGTCGGCGCGCCTTGGGCGCGGGTGCCTGGATGGGCCCCTGGCGTACGCCGGCGCGCCACAACCCCAGCACAATCAAGGCGGCGAGTGCCAACAGGGCCTGGGGGAAGTAACGCAGCAACAGGCTGAACAGGTTCTCGACATCCGTGTTGGACAGTAGGGTGACATTGCTGCCCTGGGTCAGGTACCAGAGCAGCCAGGCATTATCGTGCAGGCCTATATCCGGGGTTTTCCACAGTTCGCTGTCGGTGATCACTGTCACACGGCCCTGCCCGAGATCGAGTTGCATCAAGTGGCTGGACTTGGCGCTGTTGGCCGAAAACTGGGCCAGGTGCCTGGGGTCGATCAAGGTGAAGTCGGTGTCGAAACTGAAGAAGGCCGGTGCGGTTTCATTATCGACATACAGTCGTGTCAGGTCCGGTTTCTTGCCCTTGCGAGGTGGGGCTGGCTGGTCGAAGTCATCGCTGAAGGCCTGGCGCAACTGCAGGCGATCGAGCAGCAGGTCGCCGCTGTCCTGGGTTTCTTCATCCCATATAGCTTCGGCCACCAGCAGCAGGTGGCCGCCGGCCTGGGTCCACTCCAGCAACTGGTCGACCTGGCGCGGGGTCATGTTGCTGCGTTCGCTGAGCAACAGCAGGCTGCCGCCCTTGGCGGGCAGGGTAGCCAGGCGTTCCAGGCTGTTGGCGTGCTCAACGGCTATGCCTTGCTGGCGTAGGAAATGCTCCGCCGCCAGGTAGGGATTAGCCTGGGCTTCGGGTGATGGCCCGCGCTCGACCACTTCCTCGTAGGGGATCGCCTTGTGCCAGGCGTAGAAGCCCCCCGCCGTCAGCAGGCAGGCCAGGATCAGCGCGAGCCAGATCAGTGGCCGGTTCATCCCGTGGCCTCGCTGTCGAACAGCGCGCGCCAGTGGGCGCACAGTTGTTGTTGGGCCTGGGCAGGCGGTACGCGATGGCCATAGGCGAGGTTTTGCCAGTGGCGGGTCAGGTCGTCGCTGAATGCCAGCAATTGCGGCTGTTGCAAGTGACGCACGCGCTCCAGGACCTGGCCTTCGGTATCGGCGTTTTTCAGGGGCAGGTTGAAGTCATGCAACAGGCGGCTAAGCAGGCCGCGATAGAGCAGGCCAAGCGCTTCACGGGGCTGGGTGGCCCACAGTTGCTCGGCGGTACCGGCGATGTCATCGGGTAATGTTTCCACGCCCATGTCCAGGCCGAACAGTTGTGACGGCACGGGCTGGTCAACGGTGCGGGGGGCGCGGCGATGGCTGACAAAGGCGTGCAGCCAATCACGATAGCGCCAGGCCACCAAGGCAATACCGGCGATCAGCAGGCTCCACAACAGCACCTCCATGACCAGGGCCAGGGACTTGAAGGTGTCGCTGTTGAGGTTGTCGAGCAAGGATTTAAGCCAGGCAGGCAACCGGGCATCCCCTGTGGGCTTGGGTTTGTCGATGGTCTTGTCTTCGCCGAAACGGTAGCGGGTTACGGATTCCGGATTCTTGAACGGGGGCTCTTCCAGCAGGCGCTTGATCGCCTGGCTGGCGGCTGGCGTACTCAAGGGTTGTGCAGCCACGGGTTGATCGGCCATGGCCTGGGGTGTTGGCGGGAGCAGCAGGCCGACAGCCAGCAGCAGGACGGCCACCGTTGATCCCAGGCGCTGGCGCAGACGGCGGAACACCAACTCCAGGTCCCAGGCTTCGAGCACGGTACGCCGGTTCAGGTAGAGGCTGAACCCGCAGGCCACATAGATCGGCTCCCAGAGCACCAGGACCAGGGCGTACAAGGCATTGGTCAGGTGTTCCAGCCAGAGCCAGTCCTGGCTGCTGGTCAGCGCCAGTTGTTGCCAGTCCCAGTCGAGCTCGACCTGTTGTGGCAGGAACAGGTAGAACAGCGCCATCAAGCCAACCCACAGTGCTGTTTCCAGGTGAATACCGATCAGCGTCAGCCAGCGCGCTGCGCCGGCATTGCGCTGTTGCAGCACCCCCAGCCGTTGTTGGCGGGCCAGGCCGCCGAGGCCTTCGAGTTGCACCACGGGCATGACGAAGCTGCGACTGAGGCTCAAGCGCCTCCAGGTCAGGCTGGCCAGCAGTTGACCTTTGAGCAGGCGCGGCCATTGGCGCAGCGCCTGCTTGAGGGTAGGCGTTTCGCCAAACAGTGCTGTGGACAGGATATACAGCGGCAGGCGCTCAAAGGCCGGTTTCAACCACCAGAACACCAGTACAGCAACAGATGGGTAGTCCCACAGCGCAAGGCTGATCAGGATAAAGATCGGCAGGCTGACCAAGGCCCAACTGCTCATCAAGAGCACGCGGTGCTTGCGGGCCAGCAATACCCCCAGGTCCATGGCTTCCCACGTAGTGCGGGGGCGGATTACCACGCTGGCGTCACTCAGGCGCATGACGACCCCTGCCGGCAAACAGCAGATAGGCGAGCACCATCGCCCAGAGCGCGGCGCCCACCAGGTACTTGCCCCAAGGTTCCACGGCGGTGGTGGAGGACCAATAGGCCTCTATAAAGGCCGCGATCAGCAGGAATAAAATCACGCCGCAGATCATTTTCACGCTTTTGCGGGCTGCCAGGCGCAGTGCTTCACCCCGGGGCAATGCTCCCGGCGCGATCAAGGCCCAGCCCAGTTGCAGGCCGGCCGCGCCGGCCAGGGCGATGGCCGTCAGTTCAAAGGCGCCGTGGCCGATGACAAAGGACCAGAAGGTCTGCCCATAGCCGATTTCGGTCAGGTGACCGGCGATGGCGCCGATCATCAGGCCATTGAAAAACAGGAAAAACACGCTGCCCAGGCCAAACAGCAGGCCGCCGGCAAAGGTCTGGAAGGCGATGCCGATGTTATGCATGACGTAGTAGCCGAACATCATCCAGTCTTCGCTCGACGCCCGCGCGGCTGCGCGGCCCAGGCGACTGGCGTCGGGGTCGTACATCTCCTGCATCTCGGACACTTGCGGGGCACTGACAATGGTGTAGATCAGTTCGGGGAACAGGTAGACCAGCAGCGCAATGCCGATCAGGCTGCCAAAGAACAGCAGGCTGGCGACCAGCACGAAGCGCCATTGTTCGCGAACCGTGCGGGGGAAATCCGCCAGCAGGAAGCCCAGCACCTTGGCACCGAGCTGGCTGCGATGGCGATACAACTGTTGATGACCGCGCAAGGCCAACTGTTGCAGCGGGTCTATCAGGTAGCTGCTGTAGCCCCGCTCCTGCGCCAGTGCCAGATGTTGGCACAGGCGTCGGTAATCTTGAGGGAAACGCGTCAGCTCCTCGGCCTTTGCCTTGCCTTGTTCAAGCAGTGCCAACTGGCTGGCAAATGCCTGCCAGTGCGGCTGGTGACGGGTTTCGAACAGGCTTTGCTTCATGTCGGCCCCAGCAGGCCGCGGGCCACGCCATTGAGCTGTTCCACGGCGCGCGCGGGGGAGACTTGCAGGGGCGTGGCCAGAATCGCCGCCAGCTCGTGGGTCCGTTCGGCGGACAGCTCACCCTGGCGCTCGGCAAAACCCAGGATCGCACGTTGCTCGTCCAGCTCAAGGGCAAAGGGCAGGCGCAATGCCGGGGCCTGGGGCAGGTGAGGGCGGGCCAGGGGCTGTTCGCGATAGATCACCAGGGTACCGGCCGCAATGTCGCCCAGGCGTTTGAAGTGGGGATGTTGCAGGCAACTGATGGCCCCGAGGAAATAGCCGAACGGCAACATATCGACAAACCGCAGCAGGTTGCGGATCAGGGATGCGGACCAGCCAATGGGCGTGCCGTCATCCTGTACCACGCGCAGGCCCATGATCTGTTTGCCCGGTGAACTGCCCTGGTTGAGCACTTCGAACAGCACCATGTACCACCAACTGACGAGGAACAGCAGGATCGAGGCCAGGCCGATGCCCAGGTTGCCGAGAAACGCCAGGGCGATGAACAGGACACCGAGGATCAGGCCGCGCAGGCCCAGGTCGAAGCCGAATGCCAGTGCCCGGGGCATCAGCCCGGCGGGGCGCAAGGGCAGGTCGATGCCTTCCGGGGTCTCGATCTGATAGCGGGTGTCCAATGGTGCGGTGGGCATTGCATTCCCTGGCAGTGCGGTGTGGCTGGGCATGGGCAACCTCGTCGGGCAGCCGGCAATTCGAGAGGCCGATGCTAGCAGTGTCGTGGACGGAAGTAACACCTGAAAATGCGCCAAGGTTTCACTGAATGTTTATCCAGTGCACACGGCGCTGGCCCCGGGCGGCGTCCAGCGCCTAGACTTTGTCGGTCTTCAGCACAGGAATAGCCCGTGACCTCGATCTTCTGGTACGACTATGAAACCACCGGCATCAACCCACGCAGCGACCGTGCGCTGCAGGTTGCCGGGATTCGCACCGACCATGACCTCAATGAGGTCGGGCCGCCGGTCAACCTCTATTGCCAGCCCAGCGACGATATCCTGCCGCACCCGGCCGCGTGCATGATCACGGGCATTACCCCCGGCCAACTGGCGGAAAAAGGCCTGGCCGAAGCCGACTTCATGACGCGGGTGCATGCCGAGCTGGCCGCCCCCGGCACCTGTGGTGCGGGTTACAACACCCTGCGTTTCGATGACGAAATGACCCGCTACAGTTTGTATCGCAATTTTTTCGACCCTTACGCACGGGAATGGCAGAGCGGCAACAGCCGCTGGGACTTGATCGACGTGATGCGCACGGCCTATGCCCTGCGCCCCGACGGCATTGTCTGGCCCGAGCAGGACGGGCGCGTGACCCTCAAGCTGGAGCGCCTGACGGCGGCCAATGGAATTGACCATGGCCAGGCTCACGAAGCTTTGGCTGACGTGCGGGCCACCATCGCCCTGGCGCGGCTGGTCCGGGAAAAACAACCGAAGTTGTACGATTGGTTGTTTCAACTGCGCAGCAAGCAGCGGGTCATGGATCAAATCCGCCTGTTGCAGCCCATGGTGCATATTTCCGGGCGCTTTTCCGCTGAGCGCCATTACCTGGGGGTGGTCCTGCCCCTGGCGTGGCATCCGCGCAATCGCAACGCGTTGATTGTCTGCGACCTGGGGCTCGACCCACAGGCGCTGCTGGACCTGGATGCCGAAACCCTGCGCCAGCGCTTGTATACCCGGCGCGATCAATTGGCGGAGGGTGAGTTGCCGGTGCCGCTCAAACTCATTCACATCAATCGTTGTCCGGTCGTCGCGCCGCTGAATGTGTTGCGGGCGCAAGACCAGCAGCGATTGAACCTGGACATGCGTGAATATCAGGCCCGGGCACTGCGGCTAACTGACGCACAGGAACTTTGGCTGGATAAATTGCCGGCGATTTATGCCGAGGACGATTTCGCCGCAAGCGCCGACCCGGAGCAACAGCTCTACGATGGTTTTATTGGTGATCGGGATCGACGTTTATGTGAGCAAGTCCGCACTGCTGAACCCGAGCAACTAGCGCGCCAGCAGTGGCCTTTTGATGATCATCGTTTGCCGGAATTATTATTTCGCTATCGTGCCCGCAACTTTGCGCACACCTTGGACAGTGAAGAGCAACAACGCTGGAAACTCTTCTGTCAGCAACGCTTGTCAGATGCGGATTACGGCGCGCCAAATACCCTTGAGAGTTTCAATAAGGCCAGGCTTGAATTGGACGCTAGTGCTACATCGTTTCAGCGTCAGGTGCTGGATGAGTGGCAGGAATATGCTGACGCTTTAAGCCAGCGCCTGGACCTGTAATCGGCGTTCGATAAAAAGTGGGCAATAAAAAACGCCAGCGAACTGGCGTTTTTTATTGTGTCGCGAATCAGGTGACGATCTGGCGAACCTTAGTCCAGCAGGGTAGCCCAGCCTTCAACCACGTCACCGCCCCACTTGGCTTTCCACTCTTTCAGAGTCTTGTGGTTGCCACCTTTGGTTTCAATCACTTCGCCGTTGTGCGGGTTTTTGTATTGCTTGACCTTGCGCGCGCGCTTGGTACCGGTAACTTTCACGGCGGCGCGTGGTGCTTTAACTTTCGATTCCGGATCCAGCAGCGCGATGATGTCACGCAGGGATTTGGAGTATTCACCCATCAGGGTGCGCAATTTGCCTTCGAATTCCAGCTCGGTTTGCAATTTGTCGTCTTGGGACAGATTCTTCAAACGTTCTTGCAGCTCTTTGATAGCGGATTCGGTGGCACGGTATTCGTTGATCAGGGACATGTGGACTACCTTATACGGGGCGCTGAGGGACAGGGATAGTGGCCTAATAATAGTCAGACAGTTTGCCCAAGTAAACATTTAAGCTCGGTTTTATGTAATTTACTTTGAATGTTTGTAGCGAAAGGCTCGGAGTGCATTATTTAGTGCGCCCCAGCCAGCTATAGATATTCTCATTAGATCTCGGCTAATTGCGGTAACAGCTGCTTGTACTGACATAGTGCCCAGGTAAAAACCATACGCTGTTTAGGGCCGCCACAAGGAATCGCGCGAATAAGCGCTGAGGAGTACTGCAGTTTTTCTACGGTGTCGCTAGAATGGCGGCCTTTGCGAAGTTCTGGAGTTTGCCCCTAATGCGCACTTTTCGTCTGGTGATTGCTTGCCCGGATCGGGTTGGTATCGTCGCTAAAGTCAGTAACTTTCTGGCCTCCCACAATGGCTGGATCACCGAAGCGAGTCATCACTCGGACAATCTCAGTGGTTGGTTTTTCATGCGCCACGAAATTCGCGCGGACACCCTGCCGTTTGGCCTTGAAGCGTTTCGCGAGGCGTTTGCGCCCATCGCCGAAGAGTTTTCGATGACCTGGCGTATTACCGACACCGAGCAGAAAAAGCGCGTGGTGCTGATGGCCAGCCGCGAATCCCACTGCCTGGCGGACTTGCTGCACCGCTGGCACAGCGATGAGCTGGATTGTGAGATCGCCTGTGTGATTTCCAACCACGACGACCTGCGCAGCATGGTGGAGTGGCATGGCATTCCGTACTACCACGTCCCGGTCGACTCGCAGAACAAACAGCCGGCCTTCACCGAAGTCTCGCGTCTGGTCGAGCAGCATCAAGCGGACGTTGTAGTCCTGGCGCGCTATATGCAAATCCTGCCGCCGGAACTGTGCCGCGAATATGCCGGCAAGGTAATCAACATTCACCACAGCTTCCTGCCATCCTTTGTCGGGGCCAAGCCGTATCACCAGGCGTCGCTGCGCGGCGTGAAGCTGATTGGTGCAACCTGCCACTACGTCACCGAAGAGCTGGACGCAGGTCCCATCATCGAGCAGGACGTGGTCCGCGTCAGCCACAGCGACAGCATTGAAGACATGGTGCGTTTCGGCCGCGACGTCGAGAAGATGGTCCTGGCCCGTGGCCTGCGCTATCACCTGGAAGACCGCGTGCTGGTGCACGGCAACAAGACCGTGGTGTTCTGATCGACTGTTTTTGGGTTGAAGCAAAAAGGGCTTGGGCGTTAAATCACCCAGGCCCTTTTTATTAGTGTCAGTTGCGAGGATCGAACCATGAGTGATCCCCTGGATAAAGCCACGTCCAAGGCGCCCGCCACCTTGGGGGAGGGCTGTTTGAGCCGCTATGACCCGGATGCCCTGGATGCCGAGGACGGCACGGACTTCCCCGATGCTGCCCGGTTGTGGGAGCAGTTGCAGGAGGAGTCAGAGCCGCACGACAAGCCCGGCCCTGACAGAAACAACGTTGGCTGAATGTAGGCGCTGCTGTGTTGAGGTCTAGATGCGGAAGCTCCCCACCAATTGTTTCAAGCGCGCCGCTTGCTGCTCCAGATCGGAGCAGGCGCGCAAGGTGGACTGCAGGTTTTCCACACCCTCCTGATTGAGCGTGTTGATCTCGGTGATGTCGATATTGATCGACTCCACCACCGAGGTCTGCTCTTCCGTCGCGGTAGCCACCGATTGGTTCATGCCGTCGATTTCACCGATGCGCTGGGTCACGCTGCTCAGGCGTTCGCCTGCCAGGTTGGCGATCTCCACGCTTTCGAGGCTGTGGCGCTGGCTGTCGCTCATGGTGCTGACCGAATCCCGGGCGCCGACTTGCAGCTCCTCGATCATCTTTTGCACCTGTTGCGCCGATTCCTGCGTGCGGTGGGCCAGGTTGCGCACCTCGTCGGCCACCACCGCAAACCCGCGTCCGGCTTCCCCGGCTCGCGCGGCTTCAATGGCCGCGTTGAGTGCCAGGAGGTTGGTTTGCTGGGAAATACTGGTGATCACTTCGAGGATCTGGCCGATATTCACGGTCTTGCTGTTAAGTGCCTCGATATTGCTGCTGGAGGCACTGATCATCTCGGACAGTTGCGTCATGGCCTTGATATTGCGCTCCACCACTTGCTGGCCATCTTCGGCCAGATGGCGTGCGTCGCTGGCCTGGTTCGAGGCCTGGGCGGCGTTGCGGGCAATTTCCTGGGCAGCGGCACCCAACTGGTTGATCGCTGCCGCGACACTGTTGGTGCGGTTGGCCTGTTCGTCGGAGTTGACCATCGATGAGTTGGAGGCGCTGACCACGCGCAGGGCCACTTCATTGACCTGGCCGGTGGCGGAGGACACTTCGCGAATCGAGGTATGAATCCGCTCCACAAAGCGGTTGAAGGCTTTGCCCAGAATGCCGAACTCGTCGTGGTTCTGGATCGTCAGGCGGCGCGTCAGGTCACCTTCGCCATCGGCGATGTCTTCCATGGCCCGGGTCATGACATGCAGCGGTTGCATCAGCACGCGGATCAGCATGCCCAGCAGCGCGATGATGATCGCCACGGCAATCACCGTGGCGATAATGGCCGAGGTGCGGAATTCGCTGAGCATTGCGAAGGATTTGTCTTTATCTACCGACAGACCGATATACCAGTTCACTGACGGCAAACCCTTGATCGGGGCGAAAGTGACGATACGGGTTTTGCCCTCGACCTCGATTTCGCTGAAGTCGGCACTGATCTTGACGGTCTGGTTCGGGTACGCCTCGCCCAGGGTCTTCATCACCAGGTTTTTTTCCGGGTGCACCAGGATCTTGCCGTCGGCACTGACCAGGAACGCGTAGCCCATGCCGCCGAAGTCCAGCGCGCCGATATTGTCCACCAGGGTTTGCAGGCTCAGGTCACCGCCGACCACGCCGACGCTTTGTCCGGCCTTGCTGCTGGGGGTGGCGATGGAAATGATCAACTGGCCGGTGGCGGCGTCGATGTAGGGCTCGGTCAGGGTCGAGCCATTGCTGCTCTGGGCGCCCTTGTACCAGGGGCGCACGCGTGGATCGAAGCCGTCGGGCATCTTGGCATCGGGGCGAATGGTGAAGCCGCCTTTGCTATCGCCCAGGTAGGTTGCCATGAACGAAGATGTCAGGGCTTTCTGCTCTAGCAGACTGGCGATGACGCTCGGCTCGGGGTTGATGGCGATGTTCTGGGCGGCGTTTTCCACCAGCACAATACGTCCGGCCAGCCAGCTCTGGATATTGCTGGCGGTGACATCCCCCATTTCATGGAGGTAGCTGTCGAGGTCATTGCGAATCGCGTTGCGTTGCAGGTAGTCGTTGTACAGCGTAAACAACGCAAATGCGGCAATGACGATAAGGGCGGCTGCAAGCAGGATTTTGTGGCTGAAGCGCAGATTTTTATTCATGGCTCGTCGTGTCCGCTAGGGTCTTAATGTCCAAGGCGCGTCTTTTATGGCAACGCATAAATGACAGCGTTAAATAAAGTGTGATATTTCCATTTGCTCCTGCAGGAATTATCTGGCCTAACTTTTTTAGACTTTTTGGGTCTCTCGCTTTATCTGTATCGACCGTGCAGGGCTAAAGATTAACCATGGGTGACAAAATGCCTGACTCCTCGCAACTTCTTATTGGCGCAGACCTTGAAGGCCAACCCATCGCCCAGGCCATGCGCCTGGCTAACCGCCATGGCCTGATCGCCGGCGCTACCGGCACCGGCAAGACCGTGACGTTGCAGCGGCTGGCAGAGGCGTTCAGTGATGCTGGCGTGGCGGTGTTCGCTGCAGATATCAAGGGTGACCTGTGTGGCCTGGGCGCTGCAGGCAATCCCCAGGGCAAGGTGGCCGAGCGGATCGCCGGCATGCCGTTCCTGAATTACGCGCCTAAGGCATATCCGGTAACGCTGTGGGATATCCACGGTCAGTCCGGTCATCCGCTTCGTACAACCTTGAGTGAAATGGGCCCACTGTTGCTGGGCAGCCTGCTGGAGTTGACCGACAGCCAGCAGTCGACCTTATATGCGGCGTTTAAAGTGGCCGATCGCGAGGGCTTGTTGCTCTTGGATCTCAAGGACCTCAAGGCCCTGCTCAATCACCTCAAATTCCACCCCGAATTGCTCGGCGATGATGCGGCCCTGATGACCACGGGCTCCAGCCAGGCTTTGCTGCGGCGCCTGGCCGTGCTGGAACAGCAGGGCGCAGAGGCCCTGTTCGGCGAGCCGGCGCTGCAACTGGAAGATATTCTGCAACCGGCCAGCGATGGGCGAGGGCGTATTCATTTGCTGGATGCCAGCCGCCTGGTGCACGAGTCACCCAAGGTCTATGCGACCTTCCTGCTGTGGTTGCTGGCGGAGCTGTTCGAGCAGTTGCCGGAACGCGGAGATGCCGACAAGCCGCTGCTGGCACTGTTCTTCGACGAAGCGCATTTGCTGTTTGCCGATACGCCCAAGGCCTTGCAGGATCGCCTGGAGCAAGTGGTGCGGTTGATTCGCTCCAAAGGTGTGGGGGTGTATTTTGTCACCCAGTCGCCGGGCGACTTGCCGGATAGCGTACTGGCGCAACTGGGTTTGCGGATCCAGCATGGCCTGCGGGCGTTCACCACCAAGGAGCAAAAATCCCTGCGGGCGGTGGCCGATGGTTTCCGACCAAATCCTGCGTTTGATGCGCTGGCGGTATTGACCGAGCTGGGCACGGGTGAGGCGCTGGTGGGTACGCTGCAGGAAAAAGGCACCCCCGAGGTGGTCCAGCGGGTGCTGGTCGCGCCGCCGCAGTCGCGGATCGGGCCGTTGACTGCCGCCGAGCGGGCAGGGTTGATTGCCGGCTCGCCCCTACAGGGGCGCTATGACAAGCCGATTGATCGTGAATCCGCCTATGAAGTGCTGATGGCACGCAAGGAGCTGGGGCCCGAGGCGAGTGCTGCGCCTGCCGCTGAAGAACCGAGCTTCACCGACAAGGCCGGGGCGTTTCTTGGCACGACCGCGGGCAAGGCCCTGAAATCGGCGATGCAGCAGGCGGCCAACCAGATGGGCCGCCAGTTGGTGCGCGGGCTGTTGGGGTCTTTGCTTGGCGGTAGCAAGCGCAAGTAGCCATCCAGGTCTATGCAACCCAATGGGGGAGCGGGCTTGCCCGCTCTCAGGTCTTGGGCTTGGCGTGACTGGCCAGGCGCTCCAGCGCTGCGCGCAACTTCGGATCTGTAATCCCGTCTGCCGTCGCCTGGATGGTTTCGGCGGCATTCACCGACAAATCCATGGTATGCCCCACCGCACCTTGTTGCACGGTCGGTGGCTGGACCTTGAACTGGATGCGCTGCAGGCTCTCAAATACCTCAAATGCCTGTAGCTGGCGCTGCAAGCGTTTTTGTTGGTAGCGCAGGCGGGTTGCCCAATGCCCATCGGTGACGATCAGCAGCAGCGTACCTTCACGCCACGACGCCACATGACAGTGTTCGCGGGCAGCAGGTTGCAGTTGGCTTTCCAGGAGGCGTTGCAGATGGCCCAGGCGTTGCGCATGGCCAAAGATGGCTTTTAAAGGCTTGGCTTCGCGCAGCAACACGGCGGGAGCACGGGCCGTAAGAGGGCGAAATGCCATGATCTAGACACCTTAGGTAACAGAGCCGCCATGGTAGCAGAAAGCGTGTGCGGCACCGTGGTCATTGCTTTGTCAGCAGTTTATCCATTAAATCAATAAGTAACTTCTCACTCGAATGGGTTGAAGTTCAGCAAAAAGCCCCTATTTTAAACAAGCCCTCTGGGAACGCTGTGCCTGCATCGTGGAACAACGCCACTTTCCTCACCCTCGTTTCCGGGTAGAATGCTCGTTCGCATGCGGCCGTGAGGGCTGCTCGGGCGACTCACGGGGCGCCCCTTCATCCCTAATGTGTGGAAGAACCTGCCGATATGTTTGCGCCTTTGTTAAAGAAACTTTTTGGAAGCAAGAATGAGCGCGAAGTCAAACGCATGCTCAAGACGGTGCAGCTGGTCAATGCCTTCGAAGAGCAGATGGTTGCTTTGTCGGACGAGCAATTGCGCGCCAAGACCGAAGAGTTCAAGGCCCGCATAGCCAAAGGTGAGACCCTCGACAAACTGCTGCCTGAAGCCTTTGCGGTCGCCCGCGAAGCCGGTAAGCGGGTGATGGGCATGCGCCACTTCGACGTCCAGTTGATCGGCGGCATGACCCTGCATGAAGGCATGATTGCCGAAATGCGCACCGGTGAAGGCAAGACCCTGGTGGCAACCCTGGGTGTTTACCTCAACGCACTGTCCGGCAAGGGCGTGCACGTTGTGACGGTGAACGACTACCTGGCCCGCCGGGACGCCAACTGGATGCGTCCGCTGTATGAATTCCTCGGCCTGACCGTTGGAGTCGTGACGCCGTTCCAGCCGCCGGAAGAGAAGCGTGCCGCCTACGCCGCCGACATCACCTACGGCACCAACAACGAATTCGGTTTCGACTACCTGCGCGACAACATGGCGTTCAGCATGGAAGAAAAGTTCCAGCGCGAACTCAACTTTGCCGTGATCGACGAAGTCGACTCCATCCTCATCGACGAAGCCCGTACCCCGCTGATCATCTCCGGCCAGGCCGAAGACAGCTCGCGCCTGTACACCGAAATCAATAAACTGATCCCGCGCCTTGAGCAACATATCGAGGAAGTGGAAGGCGTGGTGACCAAAGAAGGTCATTACTCCATCGACGAGAAGACCCGTCAGGTCGAACTCAACGAAGCCGGTCACCAGTTCGTCGAAGAAATGCTGACCCAGATCGGCCTGCTGGCTGAAGGCGAAAGCCTGTACTCGGCGCACAACCTGGGCCTGTTGACCCACGTGTATGCCGGCCTGCGCGCCCACAAGCTGTTCCATCGCAACGTCGAATACATCGTTCAGGACGGCCAGGTGGTACTGGTCGACGAACACACCGGCCGTACCATGCCCGGTCGTCGTTTGTCCGAAGGCCTGCACCAGGCCATCGAAGCCAAGGAAGAGCTCAATATCCAGGCCGAGAGCCAGACCCTGGCCTCGACCACCTTCCAGAACTACTTCCGCCTGTACAACAAGCTGTCCGGCATGACCGGTACTGCGGATACCGAAGCGTTCGAATTCCACCAGATCTACGGTCTGTCGGTGATGGTTATCCCGCCGAACAAGCCGCTGGCGCGTAAAGACTACAACGACCTGGTGTTCCTGACCGCCGACGAGAAATACGCGGCCATCGTCGCCGACATCAAGGAATGCATGACCCATGGCCGTCCGGTCCTGGTGGGTACTGCCACCATCGAAACCTCCGAGCACATGTCGAACCTGCTCAACAAGGAAGGTATCGAGCACAAGGTCCTCAACGCCAAGTTCCACGAAAAAGAAGCCGAGATCATTGCACAGGCCGGTCGCCCAGGCGCGCTGACCATCGCGACTAACATGGCCGGTCGTGGTACCGACATCCTGTTGGGCGGCAACTGGGAAGTGGAAGTGGCGTCCCTGGACAACCCGACCCCTGAGCAGATCGCCCAGATCAAGGCCGACTGGCAGAAACGCCACCAGGCAGTGCTGGAATCCGGTGGTTTGCAGGTGATCGCGTCCGAGCGTCACGAATCGCGTCGTATCGACAACCAACTGCGTGGCCGTGCCGGTCGCCAGGGTGACGCCGGTTCCAGCCGCTTCTACCTGTCCCTGGAAGACAGCCTGATGCGCATCTTCGCCTCGGATCGGGTGAAGAACTTCATGAAGGCCCTGGGCATGCAGTCCGGCGAAGCCATCGAGCACCGCATGGTGACCAACGCCATCGAAAAGGCCCAGCGCAAGGTCGAAGGTCGTAACTTCGACATTCGTAAGCAACTGCTGGAGTTCGATGACGTCAACAACGAACAGCGTAAAGTGATTTATCACATGCGTAACACGTTGCTGGCCGCCGACAACATTGGCGAAACCATCGCCGACTTCCGTCAGGACGTGCTCAACGCCACCGTCAGCGCCCATATCCCGCCACAGTCCCTGCCTGAGCAGTGGGATGTTGCCGGCCTGGAAGCGGCGTTGAAGAGCGACTTCGGTGTCGATCTGCCGGTCCAGCAATGGCTCGACGAAGACGACCACCTGTACGAAGAAACCCTGCGCGAAAAACTGATGGCCGAACTGCTGGCCGCGTATAACGAGAAAGAAGAGCAAGCCAGTGCCGAAGCACTGCGCACCTTCGAGAAGCAAATCGTTCTGCGCGTGCTGGACGACCTGTGGAAAGACCACCTGTCGACCATGGATCACCTGCGTCACGGTATCCACCTGCGCGGCTACGCCCAGAAGAACCCGAAGCAGGAGTACAAGCGCGAGTCGTTCACGCTGTTCTCCGAGTTGCTGGATTCGATCAAGCGCGATTCGATTCGTGTGCTGTCCCACGTTCAGGTGCGTCGCGAAGACCCGATCGAAGAAGAAGCCCGTCTGCGCCAGGAAGCCGAAGCCCTTGCCGCGCGCATGCAGTTCCAGCATGACGAAGCACCGGGTCTTGAAGCACCTGAAGTGCTGGGCGAAGAAGTCGACGTGGCCCTGGCCCAGGCGCCGGTGCGCAACGAGCAGAAGCTGGGTCGCAACGAGCCGTGCTGGTGCGGTTCGGGCAAGAAGTTCAAACACTGCCACGGCGAAATCAACTAAGATTTTTGCCTGACGCTGCAATACCCCCGCGCCGCGACCGGCATCAGCCGTCGCGGCGTTTTGCCATTTAATCACCGTCGACGACGACGGTGCAGACATCGTTAAGGAGCGCATTCATGGCTGTTGGTCTTGGTCCTTTGCCCACGTTGCACCCGGTTGCCGGTTTTGAACTCGGTATCGCTTCGGCCGGCATCAAACGCCCTGGGCGCAAAGACGTGGTGGTGATGCGCTGTGCCGAAGGCTCGACCATCGCCGGTGTTTTCACCCTGAACGCGTTTTGCGCCGCGCCCGTGATCCTCGCCAAGCAACGCGTCGAAGGCCCGGTACGTTACCTGCTGACCAACACCGGCAATGCCAACGCCGGCACCGGCGAACCAGGCCTGGCCGCTGCCGCGCGCACCTGCGCCAAGCTGGCGGAGTTGACCGGCGTGGACGCCAGCCAAGTGCTGCCGTACTCCACCGGGGTGATCGGTGAGCCACTGCCCGTGGAAAAAATCGAAGGCGCCCTGCAAGCCGCGCTGGACGACTTGTCGGTGGATAACTGGGCGGCCGCGGCCACCGGGATCATGACCACCGACACCTTGCCCAAGGGCGCCAGCCGCCAGTTTGTGCATGACGGCGTGACCGTCACCGTGACAGGTATCAGCAAAGGCGCGGGCATGATCCGCCCGAACATGGCGACCATGCTCGGCTACATCGCCACCGACGCCAAAGTCTCCCGTGACGTGCTGCAAAACCTGATGCTTGATGGCGCCAACAAGTCGTTCAACCGCATCACCATCGACGGCGATACCTCGACCAACGACTGCTGCATGTTGATTGCCACCGGCAAGGCCGATCTGCCGGAAATCACCTCGTCCAACGGCCCGCTGTTCGCGGCGTTGAAGCAGGCGGTGTTTGAAGTGTGCATGGAAGTGGCCCAGGCCATCGTGCGTGACGGCGAAGGCGCGACCAAGTTCGTTACCGTTGAAGTCAACGGCGGCGGTAATCACCAGGAGTGCCTGGATGTGGGTTACACCGTGGCCCACTCGCCATTGATCAAGACCGCGCTGTTTGCGTCCGACCCGAACTGGGGCCGGATCCTCGCGGCGGTTGGCCGTGCCGGCGTACCGAACCTGGATGTGAGCAAGATCGACGTGTTCCTCGGCGATGTGTGCATCGCCAGCCGTGGCGCCCGTGCCGAGACCTACACCGAAGCCCAGGGCTCGGCGGTGATGCAGCAGGAAGAAATCACCATCCGTATCGAGTTGGGGCGCGGTGAGTGCAGCGAAACCATCTGGACCACCGACCTGTCCCACGAGTACGTGAAGATCAACGCCGAATACCGTACTTGATACCTGCCCGGGGCATTGGCAATGCCCCGGCAGGCGCCGGCTTAGAGGACGTAAAACCGTGAAACGAGTTCATGTAGCAGCCGCAGTCATTCGCGGTACCGATGGCCGGATTCTGTTGGCCCGTCGTGCAGATACCCAGCACCAGGGCGGCCTCTGGGAGTTTCCCGGTGGCAAGGTGGAGGCCGATGAGTCGGTGCTCACCGCACTGGGGCGAGAGCTGCAGGAAGAATTGGGTATCCAGGTCACCACGGTCCGGCCGTTGATCCAGGTACAGCATGATTACCCGGACAAGCAGGTGTTGCTGGATGTCTGGGAGGTCTCGGCGTTTACCGGCGAGCCCCACGGCGCGGAAGGGCAGCCCCTTGAATGGGTGGCGCCACGGGACTTGCAGAACTACGAGTTTCCCGCGGCCAATGCGCCCATCGTTGCTGCTGCCCGTTTGCCCGCCGACTACCTGATCACCCCAGGCGAACTGGAAACCCCGGTGCTGTTGCGTGGTATCCAGAAAGCCGTTGCCGGTGGTATCAAACTGATCCAGTTGCGTGCGCCCAATGGCTACGACCCCAAATACCGCGACCTGGCGGTGGACGCCGTAGGCCTGTGTGCTGGCAAGGCGCAATTGATGCTCAAGGGGCCGTTTGAATGGCTCGGTGATTTCCCGGCTGCTGGCTGGCACATGACCTCGGCGCAACTGCGCAAATACGCGAGCAAGGGCCGACCGTTGCCCAGGGACCGCTGGTTGGCGGCGTCTTGCCACAATGCCGAGGAACTGGCATTGGCCGAACTGATGGACGTGGATTTTGTCACTCTGTCGCCGGTGCAGCCGACCCAGACTCACCCTGATGCGCAGCCTCTGGGTTGGGAAGAGGCGGCGCAGTTGATCAAGGGCTTCAGCAAACCGGTGTTTCTGTTGGGCGGGGTTGGGCCTGACGAGCGGGAGAAGGCCTGGGAGAGCGGGGCGCAGGGTGTGGCGGGGATTCGGGCGTTCTGGCCTGAGGTGTGAGTTGTCATTGCTGGCCCCATCGCAGGCAAGCCAGCTCCCACATTTGAATGTATTCACAAATCAAAATGTGGGAGCGGGCTTGCCCGCGATGAGGCCCAGTCAAACAATACAAAACCCGCAGAATTTCAGTGCGGCTTAGCCGCCTGCCACAAAATCCCCACATTTGAATGTATTCACAAATCAAAATGTGGGAGCGGGCTTGCCCGCGATGAGGCCCAGTCAAACAATACAAAACCTGCAGAATTTCAGTGCGGCTTAGCCGCCTGCCACAAAATCCCCCACACTTGAATGTACTCACAAATCAAAATGTGGGAGCGGGCTTGCCCGCGATGAGGCCCTGCCAAACAATACAAAACCCCGCAGAGTCTCAGTGCGGCTTAGCCGCCGCCTGCCACAAAATCTCCGCAATCCCTTGCCTCCGGGCAATCACCCTTGCTGCCACAAATAGCAAATCCGATAGCCGATTGATATACGCCAATCCCACCCCTTCCAACGGCTCCAGCGCATTCAGTTGCTGGCAGCGCCGCTCGGCGCTACGGGCCAGGCTGCGGCACACGTGGGCCTGGGCAATCAGCGCCGAACCGCCGGGCAGGATGAAGTTCTCCAAAGGCCCGACTTCTTCATTCCAGCGATCAATCGCGGCTTCCAGGCGGTCCACCTCGCCCGCATTGAGCGCCTTGTAGACCGGCATTGCCAGCTCGCCACCGAGGTCAAACAGTCGATGCTGGCAGGGTGTTAGTACCTCGATCACATCGTTCAGTGCGGGATGCTGGCCGCTTTGCTCCTCAAGGCCGGCCAACAGCAGGCCCAGTTGGCTGTTGAGGCTGTCCACTTCACCGATCGCCTCCACCCGGGGGTGATCCTTGGGCACGCGGCGGCCATCACCCAGGCCGGTTTCGCCCTTGTCGCCGGTACGGGTGTAAATTTTCGACAGGCGAAAGCCCATGGTCAGTGCTCCAGTTGAGTCAGTTCGTGGGGGGCAAGCTGGCTGCCGGCCAGTGGCAGGCGCAAGGTGAAACAGGTGCCCTGGCCCAGGGTGGAGTGAACCTCCATCTGGCCCTTGTGGTTGTTGGTGATGATGAAGTACGAGACCGACAGGCCCAGCCCCGTGCCCTGGCCGATTTCCTTGGTGGTGAAGAACGGTTCGAACGTGCGTTTGCGCACGTTCTCACTCATGCCGATGCCATTGTCTTCCACCTGGATCTCGGCCCAGGGTGGGTTGAGCCGGGTGCGCAGGATGATGCGCCCCGGCTCGCTGTCGTCTTCGCGCAGGTGGATGGCCTGGGCGGCGTTTTTCAGCAGGTTGAGCAGGACCTGCTCCAATTCGTTGGCGGTGCCCGGCACGGGGCCCAGCAATGGGTCGAACTGGCGGATGATCGCCTGGCCCTTGAAGTCGAAGCCGATGGTCAGGTCGAAGTCGTTACCGGCAATTTCCACGGCCTGGTCAATCAGGGCCGGCAGGTCGCAAGGCGCCATCTGACGGTTGCTGCGGCGGCTGAAACTGAGCATATGGGTGACGATTTTCGCTGCACGGGCCCCGGCTTGCTGGATGCCGTCGAGCAGCTGCGGTACTTCGCGGCTTTGCAGGTAGCGGTTGACCGTTTCCAGTTCCACGCCCACCTGCTCGGCATGCTCCTGGTTTTTCGGCAGGTCCGCCGACAGGCGTCGCCGAATGTTCTGCACGTTGTGCAGGATTGCCCCCAACGGGTTGTTGATTTCGTGGGCCATGCCTGCGGCGAGCCCACCGACTGACAGCATTTTCTCCGATTGCACCATCATTTCTTCCAGGGACAGGCGCTGGGTAATGTCGTCGATACGGATCACCACCCCGCGCCCGGCGCCACCCATCAGCGGGTAAAAGGTCAGGGCATAGTGCTTGGGTTCGTCGTCTTTGATCCAGGTAACGCGCTCGATGCGCTCCACCGTGTGCTGCTCTACCGTGGCCTTGAGCTGGGGCAGATAGGGCTTGAGCGGTTCGAAGGCGAGGAAGATCGGCTGGTTCAGGGCTTCATCCAGGCGCGTGCCGGACAGGGCGCTGGCTTCCTGGTTCCATTGGGTGACGTAGAGCTGCTCGTCCAGGGCAATCAGGGCGGAGGGCATGGAGTCGATGATGCTGTTGAGATAGTTCTGAAAGCCGGTGAGTTTTTTCTCGATCTTGCTGCGAACCTGCACTTCCAGTTCCAGCTTGCGGTTGGTATGCCGGGTTTCCTCGGCCAGACCCTGGGCCTGGTCGTAGGCGGCCTGGGAGTCGTCCCGTGCGCGCTTGAGTTGCTGCTCCCGGGCTTCGATACGCGACAGCATGGTATTGAACGCTTCGGCCAGGCTGCCGATTTCGTCATGGTTGCCGCGACCGGCCCGCAGGGCGTAGTTCTCCTCGCGGGTGACCTGGCGCGACAACTCTTCCAACTCGTGGATGGGCCGGGTAATCAGGCGTTTGATCTGCCGGGCGATCACCATCCACAGCAGGATGCTGAAAATCAGGATGCCGAGGCTGGCGGTCAGGGTGCCGGTGTAGAAGGCGACTGGCAGTTCGCTGCTGGCCACCAGCAGCAGATGCCCTGAGGGCAGGCCGGGGCGGGGCAGGGTGATGACTTGATTGCTGCGAAACTCGGTAACCCGCCACGCCTCGATGTCGCGATAGTGCGCCGGCAGTTGCAGGCGATCACCGTGTTGCAGTTGCGCCAGGCGACTACCTTCGCCGTCATACAGGGCCGCCGCCCGCAGTGGCGAATAGCTGGTCAGCTCGTTGAGCAAGGCATCGGCGTTGGCGGGAGAGTCCAGAGCTTGCGCGGCGAGGGCGGGGTTGGAAACCAGCCGGCCAATTGCCTGCAAGGCTTGCGGGGCCATGCTTTCCTGGGAGATCCAATAGGCGGCGCTGATAAAGGTCAGGTTGGCCACCAGCAGCACGGTGGTCAGCAGTACCAGCAGGGCCGCCAGCAGTTTCTGCCCGACGGGGAGGTTTTCGAGACGCTGGCGCAGTGGCATCAGGTGGTTCGCAGGCAAGGATCCAGTTGGCAGGGTAGCGCGTGCCTCAGTCGCTGGGCAATCCGTGTGCGTCCAGGTAGCCGGCCAGGCGTACCTGCAGTTGTTGCAGATGCGGCAGGCTCAAACGATGGCGCAAGGCCGCCTGGCAGGCATGGCCGAGCAGATAGCTGATCTCGGTGCGCCGCCCGTTGGCCACATCCTGGTACATCGACGAGAAGTTGGCCGCTGTCGCCTGGATCACCCGCTCCACTTCGGCCTGCAGATTCTCGGCCGCCGCGGGCTGGCCGCAGCACGTCAGCAGCTCGCCGAGCTCGGCACACAAGGTCGCCACCTCGCAGTGATGCGCCTGCAATCCGCCATTGCGGCATTGATAGAGCACCGTCAGTGGATTGATCGCACAGTTGAGTGCCAGTTTTCGCCAGAGCCGCGTGAGGATCTCGGTGCTCCACTGGTGGGGAATGTCGGCAGCGTGCAGGTCGTCCAGCCACAGCGGCGCCGTGGGATGGCTGGCGTCACCGAGCCAGGTGAAGCCGTGGCCGGCGAATACCACGCTGCCATCACTTTGCCGAAACGCACCCTCGGTGCTGGAGGCGAAGATACAGCGTGCCTGGGGCAATAGGGCGGCAACCGCATCCTGGCTGCCCAGGCCGTTCTGCAGCAGGATTACCTCGGCATTGGGTGTCAGGCGTCGTACCAGCTGTGCGACAGCGCCAGGAGCATCGTAGGCTTTACACGCGACCAGCAGGCGATCAATTGGCTCGGGGCTGTCGGATGTTTGTGCAGCCACCGGATAAGTCTGGGCATGCCCTTGCTCGACCAGGGTCAGCCCGGGAGATGCCCGATAGCGGCTCAGGCGCGCCTGATCGCGCAGGATCAGCGTGACGGGCAGGCCAGCGCGGGCCAGGCGTGTGGCCCATAATGTGCCGAGACTGCCTGCGCCGAGGACATGCCAGGTGGTGGACATCAATTTTGCTCCGTAAGCCGCTGGGTGAGCCAAGCAGCTCAGGGTAAAGAGTCGTTATAATGCCCCGGCATTTTACCCGCAAGCCAGGCGCGCTCCATCTTTACTGAGCCGCGCCCCTTTTTTATTGGAGAAACTACATGCCGTCGTTCGACGTGGTATCTGAACTGGACAAGCACGAAGTCACCAACGCCGTCGAGAACGCCGTCAAGGAGCTGGACCGTCGTTATGACTTGAAAGGCAAAGGCAGCTTTGAGTTCAAGGAAAAGGAACTGACGGTCAACCTGACCGCTGAAGCCGATTTCCAGCTGGAAGCGATGATCGAGATCCTCAAGCTGGCCCTGGTCAAGCGCAAGATTGATGTGCAGTGCCTTGAGGTCAAGGATGCCTACGCTTCGGGCAAGTTGATGAAGCAGGAAGCGGTGCTCAAGGAAGGTATCGACAAGGAGCTGGCGAAGAAAATCGTCGCTCACGTCAAGGACGCCAAGCTCAAGGTCCAGGCCGCGATCCAGGGCGAGCAGGTGCGTATCACCGGCAAGAAGCGCGACGATTTGCAGGATGCGATTGCCGCCCTGCGCGCCAAGACCTTTGATATGCCGCTGCAGTTCAACAACTTCCGCGACTGATCCGGTTTTCGGGAACCCGTAAGGGATTTCGACGTCCCACGCCCCAGAACCTGCAGAAACGATTGAGCCCTACGGGGCTCAATTGCTGTGGCGACCTTTATATGCAGTGCTAAACAGGAGAATCTAGATGGACTTGAATGCTGAAGTGGATCAATTGATCAAGGCTTCCCAAGCCTGGGTCCCGATGATCATGGAGTACGGCAGCCGGGTATTGCTGGCGGTGCTGACCCTGGCCATTGGTTGGTGGTTGATCAACAAGTTGACCCACAAGGTAGGGCGCCTGCTGGCCCTGCGCAATGCTGACCTGGCGTTGCAGGGCTTTGTGACCAGCCTGGCGAACATCGTGCTCAAAGTGATGCTGATTGTCAGCGTCGCCTCGATGATTGGTGTCGAAACCACCTCGTTCGTCGCCGCGATTGGTGCCGCGACCCTGGCCATTGGCCTGGCGTTGCAAGGCAGCCTGGCTAACTTTGCCGGTGGTGTGCTGATCCTGCTATTCCGCCCGTTCCGCATCGGTGACTGGATCGAAGCCCAGGGCACGGCGGGTACCGTCGATAGCATCCAGATCTTTCACACGGTGATCCGTACCGGCGACAACAAGACGGTCATCGTGCCTAACGGCATCTTGTCCAACGGCATCATCACCAACACCAACCGCCAACCGACCCGCAAGGTGGTGTTTGACGTAGGTGTCGACTACGAAGCCGACCTGCAAAAGGCCCGTGAAGTGCTGCTGGAACTGGCCAAGGACCCACGGGTTCTGGCGGACCCAGAGCCGGTCGCCGTGATTTCGACCCTGGGTGACAGTTCGATCACTGTTTCCCTGCGCGTATGGACCAAGACTGCAGATTATTGGGATGTGATGTTCATGTTTAATGAACTGGCGCGGGATCGCTTGAAAGCTGCAGGGATTGATATCCCATTCCCGCAGCGCGTTATTCGCGTGATGCAAGAAGCACCTGCCAAGTAATGACGGGAGCAGGGATCGAACTTGGCTGAGTGGTCAAGTTTAATCGCGGTAACAAACTAGATAGCTAGCTTGCTAGTTATTTAAGCGGTAGAAATATTAGTGCAATAAAAAGCCGCTCACTGGTTAACAGTGAGCGGCTTTTTAATTAGGGGCCGAAGCCCCTGGGCATCTTCGATTACAAGATGTTCAGCGGGTATTGCGCGATCAGACGCAGTTCGTCGATCGACGAAGAACCGTAGTAAACGCCATCAGACGAACGATAAGTCGCTTGGCGAATACGCAGGCTCAGGTCTTTGGCCGGGCCGCTCTGGATCACGTATTTGGCTTCGAGGTCACGTTCCCACTCTTTGCCGTTCGAGGTCAGGGCGGTATTGGCGCCGCTACCGGTGACGTACGCAGCCAGGAAGCTCAGGCCAGGTACACCGAAGGTGGCCATGTCGAGGTCGTAACGGGCTTTGAAGGATTTTTCACCTTCGGCGTTAAAGTCGGAACGGGCGACGGAGTTGGCCAGGAACACTGTGCCGCCACCATCAATGCCGTAACCGTAGTCGCCGTCACCGGTAACCTTCTGGGCAGCCAGGGTGAAGGTGTGTGCACCGATGGTGTAGGCACCCTGCAAGCTGAACGCACGGTTGTCGAGTTTGGTCTCGTTGTCTTTGAAGGCGCGTTGCAGGCCGGCACCGTCGCTCTTGGTGTCGTAGATGTTGAAGTCTACAGCCACCGACTGGTCATCGCTCAGAGCATGGGTCCAGTTGACGTTGGCGTAGTATTTGCGCCAGTAGTCTTCGACTTTCGAGTAGTAGAGGCTGGTGGTGAACTCAGGCGTCCAACCGTAGGTACCACCCACGAAATTGGCTTGCTTGATACCCCGGGAGGTTTCAGGGAAGTCGAGGATACTGTCCCTGTAGGTTTGCGCCTGGGCAACGCTGGAAGTGAAGTGACCGGCTTCAAGCTTGAGGTCTTTGATCTCGTTGCTGACGATCGAGATACCTTGCGGCAGCTCCGGCAGCAAGCGACTGTCGTCGGACGCGAAGACCGGCGCAGTGGTGTACTGGTCGCCGACTTTCAGCACGGTATTGGAGAGGCGGAACTTGATGGCGCCGCCGCCCTTGGAGTACTCATCCTCTGAGCGGCCATCCGAGCCTTCCGGGAACAAGCCAGTGCCATTCCGGCCTCTGCCGCTGTCCAGTTTCACGCCCAGCAGGCCGATTACGTCAACACCCACACCGATGGTGCCCTGGGTGAAACCCGATTGGTACAAACCGTTGAAGCCCAGGCCGCTTTCCCGGGTGTAGCTTGTACCCGACTTGTTGTTGCGGTTATCCCGGCTGAAGTACAGGGCGCGGGTGTTGATGCTGAAGGTACTGTCTTCGACAAAGCCTTTGGCATCATCTTGGGCGGACGCCATAGCGAACTGTGAGGTGCCTGCTGAGACAGCGAGGGCGATCATGCTCCACTTCATCACGCGCATCGTGATTTGCTCCTTTGGTTTTAGGAAGAGTACTGCCGTCCCACCTGTATTTTTGTCTGGGCGGCTCTTTCTTTTTTGTGACAGCGCAAACTTATAGCACGCTGGCAATAATTGGCGATACTTGCACATCTGTCCTTTCAGCTTCTTTACGAGGCTGTCGTAAATTGCTAGATCCATGTCGCAAATCTACAGTCTGTTTGTCACCAGACTGACAACTTCAATACTGTCTTTAATACCCTGTACAGGGGTGCAAAGTACCCTGTTCAAAGTTTTAAAACTTCCTGTAGGTGTATTGACTCACTGTTGTTTTTATCGTGAAACACTGCCTTCCTGGCAAGTGCCGTTGTCGACGATATGGGAGTGAATGCAACAAGCGTGCTCAAACTGCCGGGCAGATGTCATTTTTTCGTGAAAAATGTGTTGGATCTGTGAAAAGCGCCTGGAAACGGGGCTTTTGCGTGGTTTTTTTTGGAATTCGTGGTGCCGGCTGTACGGGATTTCGAACGCGCAAAAATACGTTTCTGTCAGAAATGTTACCGGTCCACCCTGTGGAGTGAGTAATCGGCGGATAAGCCCTGCCCGATGTAGGGCATAAAAGACTCATTTTGGTGCATCTGCCGATTGCCGCAGGTGTCGCGCGGATTGCCCCGTGAAGCAGTCGCCATTCGCAGGTATGCTGGGCGCCTGAAACTGACTAGCCGAACGGAGTGACTGCGGTGTTCGCCTTGGATCCACGTCTGCAAAACGACACCTTGCCCATCGGGGAATTCCCCCTGTGCCGGCTGCTGCTGTCCAATGACTCTAACTACCTTTGGCTTATCCTGGTGCCGCGCATTGCCGGCATCAGCGAAGTGTTCCAGCTCGACGCTGGCGACCAGTCCCGGTTGTGGCACGAAACCACCACGTTGGCACAGTTGCTCAATGACGGGTTCGGCGCCGATAAAATGAACATCGGTGCGCTGGGTAACGTGGTCAACCAGTTACATGTGCACGTGATTGTGCGCAAACGCGACGATGCGGCTTGGCCTGCACCGGTCTGGGGCAAGCACCCGGCAGTACCTTATAGCGACGATCAGGTGGCGCTGATTCGTACCCGCCTGCGGGAGCTGCTGCCGCCCGAATTCATTTTTGCCCAGGACTGAATCATGGACCTGCAAGACCGCGTGATGGACCTTGAGAGCCGCCTGGCTTTCCAGGACGACACCATCGAGACATTGAATGACATCCTGGTCGCCCAGCAGCGTGCGGTAGAGCGTCTGCAATTGCAGATGACGGCCTTGCTCAAGCGTCAGGAAGAAATGGGCGGGCAGTTCGAGTCTTCCGAGGAAGAAGCGCCACCGCCTCATTATTGAGGGTTCGGGAAAAGTCCCGGCGATAAAAAACCGCGATGCAGTGTTAGCTGCATCGCGGTTTTTTTTGAGGCTTGCTCTGGGGTCAGCGACGCGGCAGGGCGGCGATCACGTCTTCAGCTTGCAGGCCTTTGTCGCGGTTCATCACGGAGAACTCCACGCGCTGGCCTTCCACCAGGACGCGATGGCCTTCGCCGCGGATGGCCCGGAAGTGGACGAAGATATCGTCGCCCGAGTCCCGGGAAATAAAGCCGAAGCCTTTGGAGGTGTTGAACCACTTGACGGTCCCGGTATCCCGGTTGGTCATGTCGTAGTTTTGCGAGCTGGCCGGGGCAGACGAACGGTAGAAGCTGATGGCCAGGTGAAGAACGATCGCGACCACCGCAATGGCCAGGCTGAGCAGGATGGCTGGATGGCCGCCGACTTCAGGCATAGGGGCCAGGAGGGTGAGGGTTTGTACCACGACAGCCAGCACCAGCAAGGCGCTGACCAGGTTTTGCAGTTGATGGCGTGTGCCTTTGTTCCAGTAGGGAATCACTGGCGCCAGCGTCAGGTTGAGAAGGCCGAACAGAGCCAGGTACAGCGCGTCGTGTTGTTGCAGGTACGGCAGGCTTTCTGGTTGCAGGCTCGGGATAAAGGACAGCAGCAACGCTGCAGCGCCCGTTAGCAGGTGGACGATTTTCAACATTTTGATTAACTCACGTTAAGACGGATCACGAAGGAAGAGCTGACTGGCACGGTTCGCTTCTGAACAATGGGAGGCGTTGGGCACGTGCGCGATTATTCAGCCTATGCCGCTTGCCGCAGGAAATAGCGGCGGCGACACGCAGCCTATTTAACAGCAAAGCCTGTGCCTTCTCAAATCAAGCGTTTCAGGGCGTTGCAAAGATCATCGCATTTGTGCGGCAAACCCTTGTCCTAGACAGGTGCGGGTGTTTTTAACCGTGGCAGGCCTTGCCGCCCGTGGTCGAGCGCGATGCAAAGGGGCGATTTGCCGCAGGCCACCTGCGGCGGTAGGGCTGCGCAAGGCGAGGACTCTTGCTAGAGTGGGTAAGCACCTGATCAATGAATTTTCATCAATTGAAGGGAATAGACATGGCAATCGATATCGGTATCAGCGAAGAAGATCGTAAATCCATTGTTGACGGACTTTCACGGCTGCTTTCAGATACCTATGTACTTTATCTGAAAACCCATAACTTTCATTGGAACGTCACGGGGCCACAGTTTCGTACATTGCACTTGATGTTTGAAGAGCAATATAACGAACTGGCGCTGGCGGTTGACTCCATTGCCGAACGTATTCGTGCCCTGGGCTTTCCTGCGCCGGGTGCCTACTCTATCTATGCCCGTCTGTCTTCGATCAAGGAAGAAGAAGGCGTGCCCAGTGCTGAAAACATGATCAAGCAACTTGTCGATGGGCAGGAAGCCGTTACCCGCACCGCACGTGGGATCTTCCCGTTACTTGATAAAGTCAGCGATGAGCCGACTGCGGACTTGCTGACCCAGCGTATGCAGATCCACGAAAAGACCGCCTGGATGCTGCGCTCGCTGCTCGAAGGCAAGTAAGCACCGCAGGCCAGTGGTGCCTGGCAGGCGCCACTGGCTTCAGCTGATTGCTTCCTGATACCTGCGTTGGCTTGTCCTACGCACAACAACTCTCCGTCTTCTGGCTGCACTTGCCTGCTTGATGTTTTATAGGCTCAACGGCCAATAACAGCCGTTTGTTCAAGAGCCGTTTGGCAAGGGAGTGTCAGGTGTATGTCGCGTAGTACGGGTAAAGGTGTGCTGGAAACTTCCGGCGTCTACAAGATAAAGATCGACCCTTTCGTCAAAGGGTTCGATATGGCATTGGCACGGCCACTGTCGCGCTCTGTCCGGTTGAATGGTTTTTCAACATGCCTGCGGCTTGAAGAAGTGTATTGGAATATTCTTGGCGAAATCGCCAGGATCAATACCTGTTCGGTCAGTGCGTTGCTGTCCTACGTGGATCGCGAGGTGCACTTGCGTTATGGCGGGGTGAAGAATTTCAGCGGTCTGGTCCGGGTCGTGTGTGTGGTTCATGCGTTGAAAGGGCAGGCTTCAGCCGTCAATCAGGCGGGCCTTATATAGCCGGGTTAGCCGAGACCGGAGCCGCAGGGGTGTTTCTATATAGTGCGTTGCACGTTGCCACGGCTGCACAGCCTCGATTTAACGGATATAATCTCGCCCTTTGCTGCGCAACCGGCTCTACCCGGGCGCAGCGCAGCAATGACGTGATCGCCGAGACATCCCATGCCCATGTACGATTACCAATGCGCTTCCTGTGGTCACCAGTTGGAAGCCATTCAGAAGATCAGCGACGCGCCGTTGGTCGATTGCCCTGCTTGCCAGGCGCCCGAGCTGAAAAAGATGCTGTCCATGCCGGGTTTTCGCCTGAGCGGTAGCGGCTGGTACGAGACCGACTTCAAGACCGGCGCCAAGAAGAATCTGGCGGGCGGCGACAAAGCAGACTGAGTTGAACTCTACGCGCGAGCTCCTGCATTATCCGTGGCCTGACTTAAAAGGTGCGGTGTCCGAGCAGGAACTCCACCGAATTTCGAATTACGAGAAGTGAAACCACTACCATGATGCGCAGCCACTATTGCGGCCAACTGAACGAGACCCTGGAAGGTCAGGAAATCACCCTTTGCGGATGGGTTCACCGTCGCCGCGACCATGGCGGGGTGATTTTCCTCGATATCCGTGATCGTGATGGTCTGGCCCAGGTGGTATTCGACCCGGATCGCGCCGAGAGCTTCGCCGCCGCCGACCGCGTGCGCAGCGAGTACGTCGTGAAAATCACCGGTAAGGTCCGCCTGCGTCCGGCCGGTGCCACCAACGCCAACATGGCGTCGGGCATGATCGAAGTCCTGGGCTACGAGCTCGAAGTGCTGAACGAGTCGGAAACCCCGCCGTTCCCACTCAACGAGTTCTCTGACGTTGGCGAAGAAACCCGCCTGCGTTATCGCTTCCTCGACCTGCGTCGCCCGGAAATGGCCGAGAAGCTGCGCCTGCGTTCGCGCATGACCACCAGCATCCGTCGCTTCCTCGACGAGAACGGCTTCCTCGACGTCGAGACGCCGATCCTGACCCGCGCTACGCCAGAAGGCGCACGTGACTACCTGGTGCCAAGCCGTACCCACGCCGGTAGCTTCTTCGCCTTGCCGCAATCGCCACAGTTGTTCAAGCAACTGCTGATGGTCGCCGGCTTCGACCGTTACTACCAGATCGCCAAGTGCTTCCGCGACGAAGACCTGCGCGCCGACCGCCAGCCGGAATTCACCCAGATCGACATCGAGACCAGTTTCCTCGATGAAAAAGAGATCATGGGCCTGACCGAAGAAATGATCCGCAACCTGTTCAAGGAAGTGCTGGGACTGGAATTCGGCGAGTTCCCGCACATGACCTTCGAAGAGGCCATGCGCCGCTACGGTTCCGACAAGCCAGACCTGCGTAACCCGCTGGAACTGGTTGACGTTGCCGACCAGCTCAAGGAAGTCGACTTCAAGGTGTTCAGCGGCCCGGCCAACGACCCTAAATGCCGCATCGCCGCACTGCGTGTGCCAGGCGGCGCGAGCATGCCGCGCAAGCAGATCGACGACTACACCAAGTTCGTGGGTATCTACGGTGCCAAGGGCCTGGCGTACATCAAGGTCAACGAGCGCGCCAAGGGTGTTGAAGGCCTGCAGTCGCCAATCGTCAAGAACATCCCGGAAGACAAGCTCAATGTGATCCTCGATCGCGTTGGCGCAGTCGATGGCGATATCGTGTTCTTCGGTGCCGACAAGGCCAAGATCGTCAGCGAAGCCCTGGGCGCGCTGCGGATCAAGCTGGGTCACGACCTCGACCTGCTGACCTGCAAGTGGGCCCCGATGTGGGTTGTCGACTTCCCGATGTTCGAAGAAAACGACGACGGCAGCTTCAGCGCCCTGCACCACCCGTTCACCGCACCCAAGTGCACGCCACAGGAGCTGGAAGCCAACCCAGCCGGCGCGCTGTCCCGTGCCTACGACATGGTGCTCAACGGTACTGAGTTGGGCGGCGGTTCGATCCGTATCCACCGTAAGGAGATGCAACAGTCGGTGTTCCGCCTGCTGGGCATCAACGAAGCGGAACAGGAAGAGAAGTTCGGCTTCCTGCTCGATGCCCTGAAATACGGTGCTCCACCCCACGGTGGCCTGGCCTTCGGTCTTGACCGCCTGGTGATGCTGATGACCGGTGCCCAGTCGATCCGTGAAGTGATTGCCTTCCCGAAAACCCAGAGTGCTGCGGACGTCATGACCCAGGCTCCAGGTGTGGTGGATGCCAAGGCACTGCGCGAGCTGCACATCCGTCTGCGCGAGGCGCCGAAGGCTGAGTAAGGCTGCGGCGTGAAAGCGCGATAAGGTTGTACGCAGTCAAAAAGGCGCATCTTCGGATGCGCCTTTGCGTTTAAAAGAGGGAAATCTCGCCTGGGGCGGGATTGAAAGGTTTCTAGAGAATTTCGGAGTTGTGTTATGGCTGGCCATTCCAAGTGGGCGAACATCAAGCACCGCAAAGAGCGTCAGGATGCCAAAAAAGGCAAGATCTTCACCAAGTGGATTCGTGAACTGACGGTGGCTGCCCGCCAAGGTGGCGGTGATCCAGGCTCCAACCCGCGCCTGCGCCTGGCGCTGGACAAGGCCCTGGGCGCCAACATGAGTCGCGACATCATCGACCGCGCCGTGGCCCGTGGCGCCGGTGCGGCGGATACCGACGACATGGTCGAGCTGACCTACGAAGGCTACGGCCCGGGCGGCGTCGCGGTGATGGTCGAGTGCATGACTGACAACCGCAACCGTACTGCGGCGGCCGTGCGCCATGCGTTCAGCAAGTGTGGCGGTAACCTCGGCACGGATGGCTCGGTGGCCTATCTGTTCGAGCGCAAGGGGCAGATTACCTTTGCGCCGGGTACGGATGAAGATGCGCTGATGGAAGCCGCGATGGAGGCAGATGCCGACGACGTGGTGACCAACGAAGACGGCTCCATCGACGTGTTTACCTCGTTTGCCGGCTTCTACGCGGTGCGTAACGCCCTGGAAGCCGCTGGTTTCAAGGGCACCGACGCGGAAATCGTCATGCTGCCGACCACCAGTGCCGAACTGGACCTGGACGGCGCGCAGAAGGTGCTCAAGATGCTGGATATGCTTGAAGACCTGGATGATGTGCAGAACGTCTACTCCAACGCCGACATTCCAGAAGACGTGGCCGCACAGCTAGTCTGAAGGCTGGTGTAGACCAAAATGTGGGAGCGGGCTTGCTCGCGAAAGCGGTCAGTCAGTACATGCGTTGACTGAAACACCGCTTTCGCGAGCAAGCCCGCTCCCACATTGGATCTTCGCTGTATCAAAAAATGTGTTTACCCAACCTGCAGGCGTTATGACTTTAATCCTAGGTATCGACCCCGGTTCACGCATCACCGGCTTTGGCGTGGTGCAGCACACCCCGCGTGGCTGCGTCTACGTGGCGTCGGGTTGTATCCGCACTGGCGCCGGCGAGTTGGCCGAGCGTTTGCAGATCGTCTATCGCGGCGTGCGTGAAGTGATCCAGACCTACGGGCCGGTGACCATGGGCATTGAAAAGGTGTTCATGGCCAAAAATGCCGACTCGGCCTTGAAACTGGGCCAGGCGCGGGGCGCAGCCATTGTTGCCGGGGCGGAGGAGGGCATGGAAATCGCCGAATACACCGCGACCCAGGTCAAGCAGGCGGTGGTCGGTACCGGCGCGGCGAATAAAGAGCAGGTGCAGATGATGGTCATGCATATGCTCAAACTCACCTCCAAGCCACAGATCGACGCCTCTGACGCCCTGGCCATTGCCATTTGCCATGCCCACACCCGTTCCAGCCTGCTGCCCCATGGCCTTGGCACGGCACGCAGTCGTGGCGGGCGCCTGCGTCTCTGATAGCATCAGCGCAATCGTTATGGTCGGGCCTCGATCTGACCTCAAGCTTTAAGGATCTGAACCGTGATTGGACGCTTGCGCGGCACCCTGGCTGAGAAACAGCCGCCGCACCTGATTCTGGATGTAAACGGGCTGGGGTATGAGCTGGAAGTGCCTATGACCACCCTGTACCGCCTACCGTCGGTCGGTGAGCCGATAACCTTGCACACCCATCTGGTGGTGCGCGAAGACGCGCAACTACTCTATGGTTTCATCGGCAAGCGCGACCGTGACTTCTTCCGTGAGCTGATCCGCCTCAATGGTGTGGGCCCGAAACTGGCCCTGGCCTTGATGTCGAGCCTGGAAGTGGACGAACTGGTACGTGCCGTTTCGGCCCAGGACACCTCGGCGCTGACCAAGGTGCCAGGGGTCGGTAAGAAAACCGCTGAGCGCCTGTTGGTGGAGCTCAAGGACCGCTTCAAAGCCTGGGAAGTGGCGCCCAGCATGTTTGCCCTGGTGCCGAACCAGCCGGATATGCCGGCGGCCCAGGTCGCCAGTGCCGAAAGCGATGCCGTTAATGCGCTGATCTCCCTGGGCTACAAGCCGCAGGAAGCCAGCAAGGCAGTGTCGGCCATCAAGGACAAGAACCTGAGCGCTGAAGACATGATCCGCCGAGCCCTGAAGGGAATGATTTAAGTGATTGAAGCTGATCGTCTGATTGCGGCCACCGGCCCTCGCGACCGTGAAGAGGTCCAGGACCGGGCCATCCGCCCCCTGAGCCTTGCCGACTACATCGGCCAGCCCACTGTGCGTGAGCAGATGGAGCTGTTCATCCAGGCGGCGCGCGGGCGTGCCGAATCCCTGGACCATACGTTGATCTTCGGTCCGCCGGGGCTGGGCAAGACCACCCTGGCCAATATCATCGCCCAGGAAATGGGGGTGTCGATCAAGAGCACCTCCGGTCCGGTGCTGGAGCGCCCCGGCGACCTGGCTGCGTTGCTGACCAACCTTGAACCCCATGATGTGCTGTTCATCGACGAAATCCACCGGCTGTCGCCCATCGTCGAAGAAGTGCTGTACCCGGCCATGGAAGATTTCCAGCTGGATATCATGATTGGCGAAGGGCCGGCGGCGCGCTCGATCAAGCTCGACCTGCCGCCCTTCACTCTGGTCGGCGCCACCACCCGTGCCGGCATGCTGACCAATCCGTTGCGAGACCGTTTCGGCATTGTTCAACGTCTAGAGTTTTATAGCACTGCCGATCTGGCGACGATTGTCAGTCGGTCGGCAGGGATTCTCGGCTTGCCGCTGGACCCTGAGGGTGCCTTCGAGATTGCCCGTCGGGCGCGTGGCACGCCGCGGATCGCCAACCGCTTACTGCGGCGGGTGCGCGATTTTGCCGAAGTGCGGGCCAAGGGGCATATCACCAAGGCCGTGGCCGACCTGGCGCTGAACCTGCTGGATGTCGATGAACATGGCTTTGACCACCAGGACCGGCGCCTGCTGTTGACCATGATCGAGAAGTTCGATGGCGGGCCAGTGGGCGTGGACAGCCTGGCGGCGGCGATCAGTGAGGAGCGCCATACCATCGAAGATGTGCTGGAGCCGTACCTGATTCAACAGGGTTACATCATGCGCACGCCGAGGGGCCGCGTGGTCACGCGCCATGCGTATTTGCACTTTGGGTTAAACATTCCGTCACGATTGGGGGAGATGCCTGTGGTAGACGAATTCCTCGATGCAGTGGACGATTAAAAAGGTATGGCGGGTCGATTTATTCGACGTTTGTGCTGTCCTAGTGGCTGGCGTCGTCATTCTTTCGTTAGAAATGCTGCAGAGAATGAAAAACAGTTGCCTGGCCGGATTGGCAACCTGAGGAGTAAGCACTAGAGTATGCGCGCGCAAAACGGGGATCAGTCGTTCGCACATCGCTGTCGCGTTTATTACGAGGACACCGATGCGGGCGGCATCGTGTATTACGTCAATTATCTAAAGTTCATGGAGCGGGCTCGAACCGAGCGGCTACGGGAGCTGGGCTTTGCCCAATCCCAGCTGGCAGGGGAGGACCTGTTATTTGTCGTGCATTCCAGCGAGGCCCGTTACTACGCGCCGGCGCGACTGGACGATGAATTGCTGGTCAGCGCGGAAGTAATCGAATTGAACCGTGTCAGCCTGCGCTTTAAACAGCAGGTCAGGCGGGCAACGGATGCAACGCTGCTCTGTGAGGGGCAGTTCCTGGTGGCGTGTGTGCGCACCAACAGTTTGAAACCCAGGGCCATTCCCGAAACTCTACGTGCGGCCTTTGCCAACGTGAGCGGCGCGGGTCAACAATCAAAGCAGGAGATTTAGCGTGGAACCTACCGTCGTCGACCATTCCTCCATGTGGAGCCTGGTCAGCAATGCCAGTGTCGTGGTTCAACTGGTCATGCTGACCCTGGTAGCCGCATCGGTTACCTCATGGGTCATGATTTTTCAGCGCAGCAACCTGCTGCGTGCCGGTCGACGTGCCCTGGAGAGCTTCGAAGAGCGCTTCTGGTCGGGTATCGACCTGTCCAAGCTGTATCGCCAGGCGGGCAGCAACCCGGACCCGGATTCGGGCGTCGAGCAGATCTTCCGCGCCGGCTTCAAGGAATTCTCCCGCCTGCGCCAGCAGTCCGGCGTTGACCCGGAAGCCGTCATGGAAGGCGTGGCCCGTGCGATGCGCGTAGCGATCTCCCGTGAGGAAGAAAAACTCGAGCAGAGCCTGCCATTTCTGGCCACCGTCGGTTCGGTCAGCCCGTATATCGGCCTGTTCGGTACCGTATGGGGCATCATGAACTCCTTCCGTGGCCTGGCAACGGCCCAGCAAGCGACCCTGGCCACCGTGGCCCCGGGTATCGCCGAAGCGCTGATCGCCACTGCCATCGGCCTGTTCGCTGCAATCCCCGCAGTAATCGCCTACAACCGTTTCGCCGCCACCAGCGAAACCCTGATTGGCCGTTACTACACCTTCGCCGATGAATTCCAGGCGATCCTGCACCGTAAAGTGCACACCAGCGAAGAATAAGCAGGTAATTCCCAATGGCTTTAATCGCTCGAGCTCGCAAAAAGCGCAAGCCGGTCGCCGAGATGAACGTAGTGCCTTACATCGACGTGATGCTGGTGCTGCTGGTGATCTTCATGGTGACCGCGCCGATGCTCAATCAGGGGGTGAAAGTTGATCTGCCCAAGGTTTCCAGCGAAGCCTTGCCGCAGGACAACAACACCCAGGTCCTGACCATTTCGATCAAGGCTGACAAGACCTATTACTGGAACCTTGGCAGCGAAGTCGATACCCAGAAGCAGCAGGACAAGGCCATGACCTTGCCGCAAATGACCGACGCCGTGACCAAAATCATCCGCGCCGGCAACGAAGGCGGCAAGCACACCCAGGTGTTCATCCGCGGTGACAAGTCGGTCGACTATGGCTCCGTCATGGGCGCCATGGGCGGGCTGCAGAAAGCCGGGGTCGGTAATGTTGGCTTGATTACCGAGGCGCCCTGATGCAGCAACAGCGAGAGCCGTCCGCCTCGGAAAGCTTCTTCTGGCCTAGCGTCTGGGCAATAGCCCTGCACGTTCTGGTGTTTGGCATGCTGTTTGTCAGCTTTGCCATGACCCCGGAGCTGCCGCCAGCCAAGCCGATCGTGCAGGCGACCCTGTATCAGCTGAAATCGAAAAGTCAGGCCACCACCCAAACCAATCAGAAGATTGCGGGTGAGGCCCAGAAGTCGGCTGCGCGCCAGACTGAAGTCGAACAGATGGAACAGAAGAAGGTCGAGCAGGAAGCGGTGAAGGCTGCTGCGGAACAAAAGAAAGACGAGGCGGCTCAAAAGGCCGAGGAATCGAAAAAGGCTGACGAAGCGAAGAAGGCCGACGAGGCGAAAAAGGCTGATGAAGCCAAGAAAGCCGAGAAAGCTGCCGAAGCTAAAAAAGCCGAAGAGAAACAATTGGCTGATATAGCCAAGAAGAAATCTGAAGAAGAAGCCAAGAAAGCGGCTGAAGAAGAGGCCAAGAAAAAGGCCGCTGAAGAAGCCAAGAAGAAGATAGTCGAAGACGCGAAGAAGAAAGCCGCCGAAGACGCCAAGAAAAAAGCTGAAGCAGACGAGGCGAAGAAGAAAATCGCCGACGACGCGAAGAAGAAAGCTGCCGCCGACGCCTCCAAGAAAAAGGCCCAGGAAGCAGCGCGCAAATCCGCCGAAGATAAAAAGGCCCAGGCCCTGGCAGATTTGCTTTCCGATACGCCGCAACGTCAGCAAGCCTTGGCCGATGAACGTGGTGATGAAGTCGCGGGCAGTTTCGACGATCTGATTCGCGCGCGCGCAGCGGAGGGCTGGACACGTCCACCTTCGGCACGCAAAGGCATGACAGTCGTGCTGCAGATCGGCATGTTGCCGGATGGTACGGTGACTTCGGTCAGCGTGGCCAAGTCCAGTGGCGATGGTTCGTTCGACAGTTCGGCGGTTGCAGCGGTCAAGAATATTGGCCGGCTGACCGAGATGCAGGGAATGAAACCAAGCGACTTCGCTCCCTATCGTTCATTCAAGATGACATTCACACCTGAGGATCTAGCCTTGTGAGAAACCTTCTTCGAGGAATGCTTGTCGTTATTTGCTGCATGGCAGGGATAGCGGCGGCGGATGAAAAGAACATCCTGGTAACCAGCGGGAGCGATCGGGCCACTCCGATTGCGGTTGTACCGTTTGGCTGGCAGGGCGGCAGCGTGCTGCCGGACGATATGGCGGAAATCATTGGTAATGACCTGCGCAACTCGGGTTACTACGCGCCAATTCCGAAACAGAACATGATCAGCCAGCCGACCCAAGGCAGCGAAGTAATCTACCGTGACTGGAAAGCCCTGGGCGCCCAGTACCTGATGGTAGGTAGCATCGTTCCAGCAGGCGGTCGCTTGCAGGTGCAATACGCCCTGTTCAACGTGGCCACCGAGCAGCAAGTGCTGACCGGTAGCGTGTCGGGCAGCGTCGATCAACTGCGAGACATGGCGCACTACATCGCCGACCAATCGTTCGAGAAACTGGTCGGTATCAAAGGTGCGTTCTCCACCCGCATCCTGTACGTGACGGCTGAGCGTTTCTCGGTGAACAACACCCGCTACACCCTGCAACGTTCGGACTACGACGGTGCCCGTGCAGTGACTCTGTTGCAATCGCGCGAGCCAATCCTGTCGCCGCGTTTTGCTCCGGATGGCAAGCGTATCGCCTACGTGTCGTTTGAACAGAAGCGTCCGCGCATCTTCGTTCAGCACATTGATACCGGTCGCCGTGAGCAGATCACCAACTTCGAAGGCCTGAACGGCGCGCCAGCCTGGTCGCCGGATGGCAATCGCCTGGCATTCGTGCTGTCCAAGGACGGTAACCCGGATATCTACGTGATGAACCTTGGTTCGCGCCAGATCACCCGCGTCACTTCCGGTCCTGGCATCAACACCGAACCGTTCTGGGGCAAGGATGGTTCGACCATCTACTTCACTTCAGACCGTGGCGGCAAACCGCAGATCTATAAGAGCAGTGTTGGCGGTGGTGGTGCGGAGCGTGTGACCTTTATCGGTAACTACAACGCCAATCCGAAGCTTTCGGCTGACGAAAAGACCCTGGTAATGATCCATCGCCAGGATGGTTTCACTAATTTCAAGGTGGCGGCCCAGGATTTGCAGCGCGGAAGCGTAAAAATCCTCACAGATAGCACTCTTGATGAGTCGCCTACTGTTGCGCCCAACGGCACCATGGTAATCTACGCCACCCGCCAGCAGGGCCGGGGAGTCTTGATGCTCGTGTCCATTAATGGACGCGTAAGGCTCCCGCTTCCTACCGCACAAGGCGAAGTCAGAGAACCATCCTGGTCCCCTTACCTGAACTGACGCGGCGCTACAAAAAGAAGTACTTAACACACTGGGGTTCATTAGGAGTTTCACGATGGAAATGCTGAAGTTTGGTAAGTTTGCTGCTCTGGCTCTGGCTCTGTCCGTAGCCGTTGGTTGCTCGTCTAAAGGCGGCGACAATGCCGGTGAAGGCGCAGCTGTTGATCCAAACGCTGGTTACGGCGCTAACACTGGTGCAGTTGACGGCTCCCTGAGCGAAGAAGCTGCTCTGCGCGCAATCACCACTTTCTACTTCGAATACGACAGTTCGGACCTGAAGCCAGAAGCCATGCGCGCTCTGGACGTTCACGCGAAAGACCTGAAAGGTAACGGCGCTCGCGTTGTTCTGGAAGGCAACACCGACGAACGTGGTACTCGTGAGTACAACATGGCACTGGGCGAGCGTCGTGCGAAAGCCGTTCAGCGCTACCTGGTACTGCAAGGTGTTTCCCCAGCTCAGCTGGAACTGGTTTCCTACGGTGAAGAGCGTCCAGTTGCTACCGGCAACGACGAGCAATCCTGGGCTCAAAACCGTCGCGTCGAACTGCGTAAGTAATTCGTCATGCGAACGTGCCGTCGTGTAGTAACCGTATTGGCTCTCAGCCTCGCACCGCTTGCGGTGTGGGCTGCGGTTCCCGTGGAAGATAGCAACTCTGGCTATAACAATAGTGGGAGTAGTTATCCACCAGCAGGTTATGGCACGAACGGCGCCTATGCAGGGGGAGCGGCTACTGCCGCTCCCTCGGCACAGGGCGAGCTGTTTAACCAGCTGCAACGCATGCAGGATCAATTGGCACAGCAACAAGGTGCGATTGAGGTTCTGCAAAATGAAGTTAACCGCCTGAAGCAAGAAGGCCTGGAGCGATACCAGGATCTTGATCGGCGTATAGGAACCGGCATTACACCTGCCGCGACTCCTGAGAATTCTTCTGCCGGTGGCGCTGCAAGCGCCGCCGGTGGTGCAGCCGCAGGCGCCGCACAGGCCCCTGCAGCCAGCAGCGAACCGGCTGATCCGGCCAAGGAAAAGCTGTATTACGATGCAGCCTTCGACCTGATCAAAGCCAAGGACTTCGACAAGGCCAGCAAAGCGTTCACCGCTTTCCTGGGACGTTATCCAAACAGCCAGTACGCGGGCAATGCCCAGTACTGGTTGGGTGAGGTCAACCTGGCCAAGGGTGATTTGCAAGGTGCAGGCCAGGCGTTTGCCAAGGTCAGCCAGCTTTACCCCAAGCATGCCAAGGTGCCTGATTCGTTGTACAAACTGGCTGACGTAGAGCGCCGCCTGGGTCATACCGACAAGGTCAAAGGCATTCTGCAGCAAGTAGTGGCCCAATATCCTGGGACCTCTGCTGCCCAGTTGGCTCAGCGCGATTTGCAGCGTTTGTAAGCACTGCTGTCCCGCTTGGAAGAAACCCGCGCCTGTCGCGGGTTTTTTCGTTAGAATCCACGCCCTTTTATGAAATACGCTTTTTGGGGTTCACGCTTTGCCGGGATCCCATGAAGTGCCTGACGGAGGCGGACAGCCTGTTTAGCTGTTACGCCCGTGGCGACTATGCAAGACACATTACGCATCACCGAAGTTTTTTACTCGTTACAGGGTGAAACGCGCACTGCCGGCCTGCCCACAGTATTTGTGCGCCTCACCGGCTGCCCGTTGCGCTGCCAGTACTGTGACAGCGCCTACGCCTTCAGCGGCGGCACCATTCGCACCCTCGACGACATCCTGGAGCAGGTTGCAGGCTTCCGGCCGCGCTACGTCTGCGTGACAGGCGGCGAGCCCCTGGCCCAGCCCAATGCCATTCCTTTGCTCAAGCAGCTGTGTGACGCCGGTTACGAAGTGTCGCTGGAAACCAGTGGTGCCCTGGACATTTCCGCGGTCGATCCTCGCGTCAGCCGAGTGGTTGACTTGAAAACCCCGGACTCCAAGGAGGCGCATCGCAACCGTTATGAGAACATCGAGCTGCTGACGGCCAACGACCAGGTCAAGTTCGTCATTTGTTCGCGGGACGACTATGACTGGGCCAACTCCAAGCTGATCCAGTACGGCCTGGACCGACGCGCCGGCGAGGTGTTGTTCTCTCCAAGCCACCATGACTTGAACGCTCGCGACCTCGCTGATTGGGTGGTTGCGGACAACCTGCCGGTGCGCCTGCAATTGCAGCTGCATAAATACCTTTGGAATGACGAGCCGGGACGCTGAAATGACTGAACAAACGACTGATCAAAAACGTGCGGTAATCCTGCTGTCCGGCGGCCTTGACTCCGCCACCGTAGTGGCGATGGCCCGTGCCGAGGGTTACAGCTGCTACACCATGAGTTTCGACTACGGCCAGCGTTCCCATGCCGAGTTGCACGCCGCCGCCCGGGTTGCTCGCGACCTCGGCGTGGTGGAGCACAAGGTAATCGGCCTGAACCTCAATGGTATTGGCGGCTCGGCCTTGACCGACAACACCATCGACGTGCCTGAGGCGCCCACAGAGGGCATTCCGGTCACCTATGTGCCGGCCCGTAACACCGTGTTCCTCTCGCTGGCCCTGGGCTGGGCAGAAGTGCTCAACGCCCGTGACATCTTTATCGGCGTCAACGCGGTGGACTACTCCGGCTACCCGGACTGCCGCCCAGAGTTCGTCGAATCGTTCGAGCGTATGGCCAACCTGGCGACCAAGGCCGGCGTAGAAGGCCACGGCTTCCGTATCCAGGCGCCGCTGCAAAACCTGAGCAAGGCGGATATCGTCAAGGCGGGTGTAAGGCTGGGTGTCGACTACTCGCTGACTGTTTCCTGCTACCAGGCGGACAATGATGGTCGTGCCTGTAGGAAATGTGACAGCTGCCGACTGCGCGCTGAAGGCTTCCAAGCGGCCGGAATTACTGACCCAACGCGTTATTTCTGATTTATTTAAAATAAGGTGTTGAATAATCCTTAGAAATCAGTATTATACGCGCCACCACACAGCGGGTCGTTAGCTCAGTTGGTAGAGCAGTTGGCTTTTAACCAATTGGTCGTAGGTTCGAATCCCACACGACCCACCATTTTTGGCGGTTTAGAAAATCCGGAAGGCCCACGCAAGTGAGGATTTCCGGGTTTTTTTTTGCCTGGTGCAAAAGCACGCGCAGGGCTCTCTGGGAGCGTGACGTGCTGCTTGCCGGTTAGACATGCAGCCGTCTGCGGCGACCATTCATTTCGTGGGTGGGTTGATGTCGATCGGCTGAAGATGGGCTTCGGCTGCCCCTGAACCGCGCCCCAACCCTAGGCTCAAAGTTGCTTGGCTCCATTCATCCAAGGGCTGTAGTCCACCTCCACGTAACCCTGGGGCAGGCCTTGAGGGTAGTTGGCAAACCCCGGCATCTGTCGCAAGTCCAGTCGTTTGCACTGCGTGACAAGGCGCTGCTGCAACGCGCTATCTACCTTGAAGCCTTGTGAGCGGTACGGGCTTTGATTCAGGTTGACCATGCACTCACTCACTTTGCCCTGGGCATCGGCGATGAAGTGGAAGCTCGCGACGCCAATACTCTGGGGGTCATGCCCGACAAACAATTGCTCACGGAAGAAGCGGATCTGCCGGTAGAGGTCGATGCGCTTTTTCTGCAGTTGTTGCTGTTCTTCCGAAAGCCCAATCAGAGGGGTGAACACCATGGGGGCGATAATCTTTTGGGTGTCCTTGGCATCGGCGAAGACCTTGGGCGAGACTTCGGGAAACAAGGTGGTCCAGCACAGTTCGGTGACCAATTTGGCCAGCTTGGCCTGGCGCAGGTTGTTCTGGCCCTCGTTGGGCAGCAGGGTTCCGCGTTGGGCTGAGCAGTCCACTACGTGGTTCTGCGCATCGACGGTCAGGATCATATTCATCACCCCCGTCAGTTCCTGTTCATTGGCGGCCAGGGCATAGCCGCGCAATATCGTTTGGAACGTAGTGACGAATTTTTCGTCTTTTTGTTGCAGCTGTGCTGCCGCTGAGGCTGCCGCCTGTTCGGGGGTGTGGCTCTGGCAGCCGGACAGTGACAGCAGGCTTGCACCGAACAAGGCCAGGAGCCAGCGGGACGAAGAAGGCGCGTTGAATTCCATTTCTTGGGGGCTCGTGCACAAAGAGATTGGGAAGAGGTAGACGGGAACCATTCTCACCCATCAGGCGGTAAAGTGCGATTCGAAATACAAAAACCACACTGCTGATGGTTTTGGTTGTAATAGCTGACGTTTATCCAACGCTGGTTTGCTCTGTAGACTCATATTGTCTATATTTGAATCTATAGATTAATTCCGAGGTGGCAACCATGAGCCTAGCCCTTCAAGCACAGCCCTTCACCCGGGAGCAATGTGTCGCCGGACTCCGGGCGGCCGTGGGCATCCTGGAAAAATGGCAGGCCAGCAGCGACCAGGCCTGTCGCATCCTGCGTATCTCGCGCAGCACTTATACCCGTGCGCGGCAGCGCGATGCCGCGTGGTCGGTGAGCCTGGATGCCGACCAGATGCAGCGCATCAGTTTTGTGCTGAACATCCACGCCACGCTGCGCATGGTGTTCGATAACCCCGAGAACGTGTACGGCTTTGCGGCGATGGCCAACGACAATGCGTTTTTCAACGGGCGCTCGCCCCTCGAGGTTATGGCCCAGGGCGATATGATTTCCCTGTACGAGACCTTCCGCCGTATTGACGTGTTGCGTGGTGCGCAATGGTGAAGGTGAGCCAGTTGGGCGATTTGCCCAGCGGGCCGTTGCACGCCTATCGCCTGGTCAATTCCAAATTCCCGCCGATTGCGTTGTTTGACGATGTGGCGGATGCCGACGAGTTTGAGGCGCTCTATCAGATCCAGGCCCTGACCAACCCACGATTGGGCAATGAGGTCGGTCGGATCGAGCTGATACCCCGTAGGGAAATCCCCTTCGGGATTGTGGGATGTTCCTACGCCATTGCCCCGTTCACCCACGTCAATCCGGCCGGATCGCGTTTCAGCGCGGGTGATTTTGGCGTGCTGTACCTGGCGGCCACGGTCGAGACGGCACTGGCAGAAGTGCGTTATCACCAGAACCAGTATTGGTCCGGAGTTCATGGCCTTAACTATGAGCGCTTTGTTTTCCGGGGGCTGTCTTGCACCTTTGCCGGCGACGCCATGAAGGATGCGACGTCGGTGCCGATGAGCGATCCGATCTACGACCCTGACGACTACAGCTACGCCCAGCGCTTGGGGGGCGCGCTAAAGAAGGCCGGTTGTCCCGGCCTTCGTTACCTGTCGGTGCGCTCAGAAGGCGATCACTGCTGGGCGTTGCTGACACCCAGGCCGGTGTCGTCGATTGTCCAGGCCGCCCATTACGAGATGGTCTGGAATGGACAGATCACCAGTGTCAGCAAAATCAGCGAAGCCTGAGGCTGGCGGGTCAGATCTGCCCGCGCACCAGGATTGACTCATCAATCTGCGCAATCGACGTAACCCCGGTCAGGGTCATGGCCACGCGCATTTCCTTGGCAAAGATATCCAGCAGATTCTCTACACCGCGCTGGCCATCGGCAGCCAGCGCATAAGCAGGCGCTCGTCCCAGCAATACGCCACGGGCGCCGAGGGCGAGCATGCGCACCACGTCCAGCCCCGAACGCACCCCGGAGTCCACCAGCACCGTGAGGTCGCTGCCAACCGCCTGGGCAATCTCAGGCAGAGCCTTGGCGGTGGACAACACACCATCGAGCTGGCGGCCGCCGTGGTTGGACACGACGATGCCGTCGGCGCCGAAACTCACCGCGTCCTTGGCGTCCTGTGGGTCGAGGATGCCCTTGATGATCATCGGGCCCTTCCAGAACTCGCGGATCCACTCCAGGTCTTTCCAGCTGATGGAGGGGTCGAAGTTGGTAGCGAGCCAGCCGATGTAGTCTTCAAGGTGGGTCGGCTTGCCCAGGTATTTGGAGATATTGCCCAGGTCGTGGGGGCGGCCCATCAGCCCTACATCAAGAGCCCAGGCCGGTTTGGTCACGGCCTGCAACATGCGCCGCTGGGCGGCGTACGGGCCGGACATGCCGGAGTGGGCATCACGGTAGCGGGCGCCGGGGGTGGGCATGTCGACGGTAAACACCAGGGTTTTCACCCCGGCGGCTTGCGCACGCTCCAGGGCGTTTTTCATGAAGCCGCGGTCTTTCAATACATACAGTTGAAACCAGATCGACTGCGCCGTCTGCGACGCTACTTCCTCGATCGGGCACACCGACACGGTCGACAGGCAAAACGGCACCCCTTTATTGGCCGCCGCGTTGGCCACCTGGACTTCCCCGCGTCGGGCAAACATGCCGGTCAGGCCTACCGGGCTCATGACCACCGGCATCGCCAGCGGTTGGTCGAACAGCGTGGTCTCCAGGCTCAGGCTTTCGACGTTGCGCAGGACACGCTGGCGCAGGCTGATGTCTGCCAGGTCCGAACTGTTGGCCTTGAGGGTGTGCTCGGCGTACGCGCCACCGTCAATATAGTCGAACAGGAAACGCGGCAGTTTGCGGCGTGCGGCTTCGCGGTAATCCGATGCGGACGAAATGATCATGAACAGTGAGGCCCCGGAATAAAGAAAACGGTGGGTGGAGGATAGTCAAAGGCATTTCATGGTAAAAACAACTTTTACAACTTCATTCAAGTCGCAAATGGAATAGTCATGAACCTGCGAACGCTGCGAGCCTTTGTCGAAGTGGTGCGCCAAGGCAGTTTCTCACAGGCGGCCGAGATGGTTTCGCTTACCCAATCGAGCGTCAGCAAAGCGGTCAAGACCCTTGAAGAAGAGTTGGGCACGCCGTTGTTCAGTCGTATCGGCCATAAGAGCGAACTGACAGCAGCCGGTGAAATTGCCTACCGCCGCGCCCTGGTGTTGCTCGCCGAGCGCAGTGACTTGGTCGCCGAGATCAACGACCTGCTGGGGCTCAAGCGTGGCGTATTGCGCATTGGCTTGCCGCCGGTGGGCAGTGGTGAATTGTTTGCGGCGATGTTTGCAGTGTACCGCCAGCGTTACCCACAGATAGAGATTGAGCTGATCGAGCACGGTAGCAAGAAGCTGGGTGAGTGCCTGCAAGCGGGGGAGGTGGATGTGGCTGCGCTACTGGTGCCGGTGGAGGGCGAGTTTGAGTATCAGGACGTGCGCGTCGAGCCGCTGATGGTCGTCCTGCCCAGCAGCCATCCATTGGCCGGGCGTGAGAGTGTGGATTTTTCCGACCTGTCCGACTCGCCATTCATACTGTTCGAAGCCGGTTTTGCCTTGAACCGCATCATTCTTTCCGCCTGCGAGCGTCGCGGTGTATCGCCGAAGGTTTCGGTGCGCAGCGCCCAGATCGACTTTATCGTCGACCTGGTGGGCGCGGGCCTGGGAGTCGCCTTCCTACCGCGCATGCTGGCCTACAAACACTTGCATGCCGGCATTGCCCTGATTGCCCTGGATGAGCCTCAGACCGACTGGCATATTGCTTTGACCTGGCGGCGCAATGCTCATCTGCCGCCGGCTGCACGAGCCTGGTTGGACCTGGCCAGGGAAATGGGCAATGTCCCTGCGCCCTAAACGATGCCAATGTCGCGGGATATCACCCGTATGCTCCCGCCGGGTAGGCGTTTTGCGGCATATTAGGCTTTTGAATCTATTCGATATTCTGTAGCCTTGCGCAGCTTCACCTTAACCCGTGCTTGATGAACACAATCACTTCGTCCGGCGGTGCCCGAAGGGCTCCGGAGCCGGTGGTACACTCGACTTTCGCGCAACTGCGCCTGCAGGTCTTGCGAACATGACGCAAATTTCCGAACGCCTTCTGGTCCAAGCCCACCTCGATGCCAAGCAGCCCAAGGTGCTCAGTGCCGAGCAAGAGGCAAGCTTACGTTCTGCCATTGCTGCCGAGCTCAAGGCTCAAGACGCGGTGCTGGTGGCGCACTTCTATTGTGACCCGGTGATTCAGGCCCTGGCCGAAGAAACCGGTGGCTGTGTTTCCGACTCCCTGGAAATGGCCCGCTTCGGCGCCGCCCACCCGGCCAAGACCGTACTGGTCGCCGGCGTGCGCTTTATGGGCGAGACAGCGAAAATCCTCACCCCCGAAAAGCGCATCCTGATGCCGACCCTGGAAGCCACATGCTCCCTGGACCTGGGTTGCCCGGTGGAAGAGTTCTCGGCGTTCTGCGACCAGCATCCGGAACGCACCGTGGTGGTGTATGCCAACACCTCGGCGGCGGTCAAGGCCCGTGCCGATTGGGTGGTGACCTCCAGTTGCGCCCTGGAAATCGTCGAAAGCCTGATGGATAACGGCGAGACCATTATCTGGGGCCCGGACAAGCACCTGGGCACCTATATCCAGCGCCAGACCGGTGCCGACATGCTGCTGTGGGACGGTGCCTGCATCGTCCACGAGGAGTTCAAGTCCAAGCAGTTGGAAGACATGAAGGCGCTGTACCCGGACGCAGCGATCCTGGTACACCCGGAGTCACCGACCTCGGTCATCGAGTTGGCCGATGCCGTGGGTTCCACCAGCCAGTTGATTGCGGCGGCGCAGCGCTTGCCGAACAAGACGTTTATCGTCGCCACTGACCGCGGCATTTTCTACAAGATGCAGCAGTTGTGCCCGGACAAGGTGTTTGTCGAAGCGCCAACCGCCGGCAACGGCGCGGCGTGCCGCAGTTGTGCGCACTGCCCGTGGATGGCGATGAATACCCTGGAGCGCACGTTGCAATGCCTGCGGGAAGGCAGCAACGAGATCTTTGTCGAGCCGTCCTTGATCCCCCATGCCGTGCGCCCACTCAAGCGCATGCTGGACTTTACCCAGGCGGCCCGCCTGAAGCTGGCGGGCAACGCCTGATCCACGGCTGATGCAGCAAAAAATGTGGGAGCGGGCTTGCCCGCGATAGCGGTGGATCAGTCTGCACATGTAGTGACTGACACACCGCCATCGCGGGCAAGCCCGCTCCCACATTTGGATCTTATTGGCCTGGGGCTATTTCTTTTTCTTCGGGATCCGCACCAATTGCGTGTCCGAATAGATGTCATGCCAGGCCCGCTGTTTCTTGTCCACCAGCGACCAGATAAACCCCAGCCCCGCGCACAACCACGACGCAATCGACACCACAAAACGCAACAGCGCCTGCCACAGGCTGATGCGCGAGCCGTCCGCATTCTGCACACGTACGCCCCACACCTGCATGCCCAGGGTCTGTCCGGAATGGGTCCAGAACTTGGCGAAGAAGCCAAACAGCACAAAAAACAGAATCGTCGACAGCAACGGATCACCGTCCAGGGCGCCAGACTCCGAGAGCGTGCGCATCTTCGCTTCACCGACAAAGGCAATCCACACCAGCTTATAGAGGAAGGCGGTGACGATCAGCAGGGCGGTACACAACAGGAAGTCATAGAACATCGCTGCCAGACGACGGCCCAGGCCAACGGCGGGGAATTCGCCTTGGGGGCTTAGCAGGTGTTTCGACATGGCTCGGCTCTCTGGAGGAAAAAAGCCATTTTACGGACAAACGCACATAAAAAAGCCTCTGATGTCACCATCAGAGGCTTTTTGTCGCAGTAAGGATCAGGCTTCTGCTTGTACTTCGTCAGCCTGCATGCCTTTCTGGCCCTGCACGGCGATGAAGGTCACTTTTTGGCCTTCTTTCAGGCTCTTGAAACCGTTGCCCTGGATAGCGCGGAAATGCACGAACAGATCCGCACCGCTTTCTGGAGTGATAAAACCAAAACCTTTCTCGTCGTTAAACCACTTGACGGTACCGCTCTGACGTTCAGCCATTTTCTTATTTCCTTGACGCTAAAAATTAATGACAGCCCCTTTCACCTGAAAGAGTACTGGGCTGGGTTGCAGGAAAGTAAGAGACGTCGAACGGGTTGTAGCAAACTTTGGCTACTGCCCAGGTCCAGGTTCAAAGCGACCCATGCAAACACAGTGGGCAAACTCTACGACAACTAACACAGAAAAAACAAGCCCTCTGCAAGCCACGTATTTACTCGCCTTCATGACACTTCGGTCAACATTGCGGCACTGTGTTATTCGATAGCGTGGGTCACTTGTTATAGGTTAATCGATATAACATTGACTATCGTCAGTGCACTGTTTTATGGCGGTTGCGTTACAGATTAGTGCAAATGAACACAACCGCGTTACTTATAGGAACAGTCGATCAGCCACGGTAGTAACGTTGTGGCACGAATGGCATTTTACTTACACGAAGTGGCACCTTTTTCCCACGTACTAATGCAGAGACTTCGCTCTCCAGCGCGGTAAAGGCCGTGTCGAGGTAGCCCATGGCGAGCGGGCCGCCGAGGCTCGGGCCAAAGCCGCCGCTGCACACACGGCCGATCACGGTGCCGTGTTCATCGACAATCTCGGCGCCTTCACGGACCGGGGTGCGTTCCTGGGGCAGCAGGCCAACGCGCTTGCGGCTGACGCCGGTTTGCTGCTGGGTGAAAATCCGATCTGCCCCCGGGAAGCCCCCGGCACGCGCGCCATCGGCGCGACGGGCCTTGGAAATCGCCCACAGCAGGCTGGCTTCAATCGGCGTGGTCTCGGTGTTCATATCGTGGCCATAGAGGCACAGGCCGGCTTCCAGGCGCAGGGAGTCGCGGGCGCCGAGGCCGATAGCTTCGACTTCAGTTTCGGCCAGCAGGCTACGGGCCAGGCTTTCGGCACTGGCCGCAGGCACCGAGATCTCAAAACCGTCTTCGCCGGTATAGCCGGAACGGCTGACGTAGCACTCGACCCCCAGCAGGCGCAGGGGTGCGAACTGCATAAAGGTCATCTTGGTCACTTCCGGCGCCAGGCGCGCCAGCACTTTCACCGCTGCCGGGCCTTGCAGGGCCAGCAGGGCACGTTCTTCAAACAGTGGCTCGATCTGGCATTGGTCGCCCAGATGCTGGCGCAGGTGCGCCAGGTCTTGATCCTTACAGGCGGCGTTGACCACCAGAAACAGCTCGTCGTTACCCAGGTTGGCGACCATCAGGTCATCGAGGATGCCGCCCTGGTCGTTAGTGAACATGGCGTAGCGCTGCATGCCCACGGGCAGGTCGATGATATCCACCGGCACCAGGGTTTCCAGGGCCTTGGCGGCGTTGGACCCGGTCAGGCGGATCTGGCCCATGTGCGACACATCAAACAACCCGGCCTGTTCACGGGTGTGCTGGTGTTCTTTCATCACGCCCAGGGGGTATTGCACCGGCATGTCATAACCGGCGAACGGCACCATGCGTGCGCCCAGTTCAAGGTGCAGGGCGTGCAGCGGGGTTTTCAACAGGGTTTCGGTGGACATATTCAGCTCCTGAAAAACGTGCTGGCGCGTTTATAAGCATCAGCACTCGATAATGTTGACGGCCAAACCGCCACGGGCGGTTTCCTTGTATTTGCTTTTCATATCGGCGCCGGTCTGGCGCATGGTGCGGATCACCTTGTCGAGGGACACGAAGTGCTGCCCATCACCGCGCAAGGCCATGCGCACCGCATTGATCGCCTTCACCGAACCCATGGCATTGCGCTCGATGCAGGGCACCTGCACCAGGCCGCCAATTGGGTCGCAGGTCAGGCCGAGGTTATGCTCCATGCCAATTTCGGCGGCGTTCTCCACCTGGGAGACGGTGCCGCCCAGCACTTCACACAAGGCTCCGGCGGCCATGGAACAGGCCACGCCCACTTCGCCCTGGCAGCCGACCTCAGCCCCGGAGATCGAGGCGTTTTCTTTGTAGAGGATGCCGATGGCCGCGGCGGTCAGCAGGAAGCGCACCACCCCGTCCTCATTGGCGCCGGGGATAAAGCGCATGTAGTAATGCAACACCGCCGGCACAATCCCGGCGGCACCGTTGGTGGGCGCCGTGACCACGCGCCCGCCGTTGGCGTTTTCTTCGTTGACCGCCAGGGCATACAGGTTGACCCAATCCAGCACCGACAGCGGGTCGCGCAGCGCCGATTCCGGGTTCTTGCACAACTGGCGATGCAGCGCGGCCGCACGGCGCTTGACCTTCAAGCCACCGGGTAGGATGCCTTCATTGCGACAGCCGGCCGCCACGCAGTCCTGCATGACTTGCCAGATCTTCAGCAGGCCGCTGCGGGTCTCGGCTTCCGGGCGCCAGGCGCTTTCGTTGGTCAGCATCACCTGGCTGATGGACAGCCCATAGGTGGTGCAATGGCCAAGCAAATCCTTGGCGTGCTTGAAAGGGAAGGTCAGGGGCGTGGCGTCTTCGACGATCCGGTCGGCGCCGGCCGCGTCTTCATCCACCACAAAACCACCGCCCACCGAGTAGTACTCACGGCTGCGGATCTGGATGCCGGCTGCGTCAAACGCACGAAAGATCATGCCGTTGGGGTGGTAGGCGAGGGGTTTGCGAATCATCGCCAGGTGTTCTTTCTCGTTGAACGCAATGCTGTGTTCACCGAGCAGGTTCAAGCGAGCGTCGCCGCGCATCTGCACCAGGCGCGCGGCCACGGTTTCGGTGTCGACGGTGTCCGGGTGTTCACCTTCCAGGCCGAGCAGCACGGCCTTGTCACTGCCGTGGCCTTTGCCGGTGGCGCCGAGTGAACCGTAGAGTTCCACCTTGACGCAGGTGGTGGCGTGCAACAGGTCGTCCCGCTTGAGGCCCTCGGCGAAGCGGGCGGCGGCACGCATCGGGCCAACGGTGTGGGAACTGGAGGGTCCGATGCCAATCTTGAACAGGTCGAACACGCTTAAAGACATGAGTTGTTCTCCGGTTTCTTATTATTGGAAGCAAGCTGTCCTGCGCAATGCGATCACTGTGGGAGCCGGGCTTGTGTAGGCGCTGGCTTGCCTGCGATGCAGACACCTCGGTCTATCAGTGGCGCCGAGGTGAGGCTATCGCAGGCAAGCCAGCTCCTACACTGACTGCGTCTCTTCAGTCAGATCACGCGTAGCTCTCGATCGACGGGCACGCACATACCAGATTGCGATCGCCAAACACGTTGTCGACCCGGCCGACCGGCGGCCAGTACTTGCCTTCGATCAACGACGCTACCGGATACACCGCCTGTTCACGGCTGTACGGGTGGCTCCATTCACCGACGATTTCAGCTGCCGTGTGCGGCGCGTTTTTCAGCGGGTTGTCGTCCTTGTCCAGCGTGCCGTTTTCCACCGCGCGGATTTCCTCGCGGATAGCGATCATGGCGTCGCAGAAGCGGTCCAGTTCTTCCTTGGATTCGCTTTCGGTCGGCTCGATCATCAAGGTGCCGGCCACCGGGAACGACATGGTCGGGGCATGGAAACCAAAGTCGATCAGGCGCTTGGCCACGTCATCCACGCTGATGCCGCTGCTGTCCTTGAGCGGGCGCAGGTCCAGGATGCACTCGTGCGCCACCAGGCCGTTGCTGCCGGTGTACAGCACCGGGTAGTGCTCTTCCAGGCGACGGGAAATGTAGTTGGCATTGAGGATCGCCAGCTGCGAAGCGCGCTTGAGGCCCGCACCGCCCATCATGCTGATGTACATCCAGGTAATCGGCAGGATGCTCGCACTGCCAAATGGCGCTGCGCAGACTGCGCCTTCCTTGCGCTGCATGGCCGCGTGGCCGGGCAGGAATGGCGTGAGGTGCGACTTGACGCCAATCGGGCCAACGCCCGGGCCGCCACCGCCGTGGGGGATGCAGAAGGTCTTGTGCAGGTTCAAGTGCGACACGTCGCCGCCGAACTTGCCCGGGGCGCACAGGCCGACCATGGCGTTCATGTTGGCGCCATCGATATACACCTGGCCGCCGTTGTCATGGATGATCCCGCAGATTTCGCGGATGCCTTCCTCGAACACGCCGTGGGTCGACGGGTAGGTGATCATCAGCGCGGCGAGGTGCTCGCGGTGCTCGATGGCCTTGGCGCGCAAGTCTTCGATGTCCACGTTGCCACGGGCATCGCACGCGGTGACGACTACGCGCATGCCGGCCATGTTGGCGGTGGCCGGGTTGGTGCCGTGGGCCGACGAAGGAATCAGGCAGATATCGCGGCGTTCTTCGCCACGGCTCTGGTGATAGGCACGGATCGCCAAGAGGCCCGCGTACTCGCCCTGGGAACCGGCGTTCGGCTGCAGGGAGATGGCGTCGTAGCCGGTGGCCGCGCAGAGCATGGCTTCCAGTTCAGTGGTCAGTTGCAGGTAGCCGGCGCTTTGCTCGGCCGGGGCGAACGGGTGCAGGGCCCCGAACTCGGCCCAGGTCACCGGGATCATTTCACTGGCAGCGTTGAGCTTCATGGTGCACGAGCCCAGCGGGATCATGGTGCGGTCCAGCGCCAGGTCCTTGTCGGCCAGCTTGCGCAGGTAGCGCATCAGCTCGGTTTCCGAGTGATAGCGGTTGAACACCGGGTGGCTGAGGATCGGCGATTGGCGCAGCAGCGCGGCCGGCAGAGTGCTGTCGACGCTGGCGGCGAGGGCGGCGAAGTCCGGCAGGGCTTTACCGCCTGCGAACACGCTCCACAGGGTTTCGATATCGGCCTGGGTGGTGGTTTCATCCACCGACAGCCCCAGGCGTGCCGCGTCCACGACCCGCAGGTTGATGCGCTGGGCACGGGCCTGGTCGTGCAGGGCCGCAGTGTTGGCGCCGGTGGCCAGGGTCAGGGTGTCGAAGAACGTCTCTTGTTCAACCTTGAGGCCCAGGGCACCCAGGCCTTTGGCGAGGATTGCGGCCAGGTGATGAATGCGCGTGGCGATCTGCACCAGGCCTTTGGGGCCGTGGTACACCGCGTACATGCTGGCAATGTTGGCCAGCAGTACCTGGGCGGTGCAGATGTTGCTGGTGGCCTTTTCGCGGCGGATATGTTGCTCGCGGGTCTGCATGGCCAGGCGCAGGGCCGGCTTGCCGAAACGGTCTACGGACACACCGACCAGACGCCCCGGCATATCACGCTTGAACGCGTCCTTGGTGGAGAAGTAAGCGGCGTGCGGGCCACCAAAGCCCAGCGGCACGCCGAAGCGCTGCGCACTGCCGATGGCCACGTCGGCACCGAACTCACCCGGTGGGGTCAGCAGGGTCAGGGCCAGCAGGTCGGCGGCCACGGCCACCAGGGCGTTGGCGGCGTGGAAGCGCTCGGTCAATTCACGGTAGTCGAACACATCACCGTTGCTGGCCGGGTATTGCAGCAGGGCGCCGAAGAACGGGCTGACATCCGTCAGTTCACGCTCGTCGCCCACTACCACCTCGATGCCCAGCGGCTCGGCACGGGTGCGCAGCACGTCGAGGGTCTGCGGGTGGCTGTGCACGGAGGCAAAGAACTGGTTGCTGCCCTTGTTCTTGCTCAGACGCTTGCAGAAGGTCATGGCCTCGGCGGCGGCAGTGGCTTCGTCGAGCAGGGATGCGTTGGCGATCGGCAGGCCGGTAAGGTCACTGATCAGGGTCTGGAAGTTCAGCAGCGCTTCCAGGCGGCCTTGGGAGATCTCGGGCTGGTAAGGCGTGTAGGCGGTGTACCAGGCCGGGTTTTCCAGGAGGTTGCGCAGGATCGGCGACGGCGTGTGGCAGTTGTAATAGCCCTGGCCGATGTAGGTCTTGAACAGTTGGTTCTTGGCGGCGATGGCCTTGATCGAGGCCAGTGCATCGGCCTCGCTCAGGCCGTCGCTCAGGCCCAGCACGGCGGTGCCCTTGATGCTTTCCGGGATCACGCTGGCGCTCAAGGCTTCCAGGGAGTCAAAACCCAGGGTCGCGAGCATCTGTTGCTCGTCGTCCTGGCGCGGGCCGATGTGGCGGGCGATAAATTCGTTGGCGGTGCTCAGGTTGATACTCATGGCGCGCTCCTCAAGCTTCAGCGTTGGCTTTGATCAGGCGGTCGTACGCATCCTGATCCAACAGCTTAGCTACTGCATCGGCGTCAGCCGGTTTAAAGCGGAAGAACCAGCCTTCGCCCGTCGGGTCTTCGTTGACCAGTTCCGGGCTTTCGCTGAGCTGGTCGTTGACTTCCAGCACTTCGCCGGTCAGGGGCATGTACACGCCGCTGGCGGCCTTGACCGATTCCACAGTGGAGGCTTCGGCGCCCTGCTCGTAGGCCTGCAGCTCCGGCAGTTGCACGTAAACCACATCACCCAGGGCGTTTTGCGCGAACGCGGTAATACCTACGGTGACGCTGCCGTCAGCTTCGGCACGCAGCCATTCGTGATCTTCAGTAAAACGCAATTCGCTCATGGAAACTCCTCAGGGCCAGAATCGTCTGGTGGACGGGATTGGAATGGGAGAGTCCTTAGCAAAAATGCGGCCAATATAAAATTATTGTTATTAATCAATTGTTTATGGATATGTGGTGGTGAGTGAGGGACGCGCCCTGTAGCGAAATCGCTACGGATCGACAGTGGAAAAAAAGCCTATTTGGATCAAAGCCTTGCATGGCGAAGGCGGACCAGGCGTGTATTGAAAACGTTCCGCTGTAGCGTTTTCGATACGGCTGCGCGAGATGTATGTAGCGCACGGGCCGGCAGGGGGCGGCTTATTTTGCCGTTATCCAATGATTAGGACGCGCGGCATGAGCCATTCAATAGCGGCATTTCAGGGCACTTCCCAGCTAAACGCATCCCGCGATTTTCTCCGGCGCCTGTTTGCCCAGCGCCCGACGTTGACGCAAGTGGCCGAGTCCATGGTCCAGGACTGGATCGCCGAGGGGTTCGCGGCCTCCCGTTTACGGGCCAACATCACCTGGATCGGCGTGAGGCAGCCCGCTCAAGCCGGCGCTGACAGCTATACCCAGCTCACGACCCTGGGTGATGCCTTGATCAGGCGCTGCATGAGCAGCGAAGTGCTGAACTACGTGGCCGGTCATCACTGCCTGTTGGTCAGTTCCATAAGCCATGGCTTCGTGCCGATAACCGATATGGTGTCGGTCGATGATATTGAGTTCATGCTCAACGCCCTGGCCCCCCAGTTGCTCGCCGGTTTTAACGCAAGGCTGGTGGCCTACTGGAACGCGCCTGCCCCCGGCGATGCAGGGCTTAGTCGCTGGGGCGCAGTCGGCACGCAGTTGCGTGAGTGTTTGCTCAGCGCCCGGCAGACTCCGCCCCTGACACCGCAGCAAGCAAGCGCGCTGCTGGGGCTGGGGGACGGGCCGCAGGAGTTGTGGGGTCATCAGGTGGACCGGCAAGCGCTGGGCGGGGCCGATGTACTGCGGATCTATCAAGTCTATGCCGGCCAGGAGGGACGGCCCGGCGAGTGGCTGCCTTTGTTGGTCTTGCAGCGTCAGGTCGCGCAGCAACAGGTCAACCTGGTTTATGTTCCCGCGATAAGCCTGCTCAAACTGACTGCGTTGGACGAGTTGGGCAGCCTGCTGCCGCGCTACATGAGCCACTACACCCCCGGACGGCTCGTCAATTGGGTGCTCAAGGAGCCGCAAGGTGATGTGTTCGATGCACAGGCCCAGACCTTGCTGGAGCGCCAGTTAAGGGCGTTGCAGCAGCTCAATTGGTCGGCCCTGCCCGGCGTCGACAGCTACAAGCGCCTGTTCAGCCAACTCACCGCACCCGAGGTGTGGTTCGAGGGCGATTACCTCCAGCAGCCCCACGAAGAGCAGTTGCCGCTGTGGTTGCAGGTCGCCAGCGGGGCCGACCGGAACACCTACGGCCAATGGCTGGAGCGTCTGGCACTCCTGCAAAAACGCACGGGCGGTGCATCGTTTCTCGACGGGCTGGAGCCGATTGACGTGTATGCCCGCCAAGCGCTGCAACGCCAGATGCGCCTGGATTTCCCGCAAGAAACCGCGATCAATCCGGATGATTACCTGCTGACGTTTGAACGCACCCAAGGCGCCACGGTGGGCTGGACGCAGCGCACCACCAAGTCCTTGACCTCATGGTCGTTGGAAAACCCCTTTGCTACCCCCTATGCCAGTGTGCAGATCGCCCATCAGGCGGCGCCGGGGCAGGAGGTTGCCGCGTGGATCAGGCCGGCGTACCTGGAAAAACTGATTGAGACGGTCGATGTGGGGCGGCATTACCCCGCGTTACTCAAACGGGCGCTGGTGTCGGACCCGGCAGAGTCTGCACGGCGCCGACGCTTGTTTGTCGAGCAGATGGCCTTGCAGCTTCCATTGCGCGCCCTTGAGAACAGCCTGCGCCAACGCAACGGGTTTACCCCGCCCGGCGCAGAGGTGGTGCAAGCCTTGCTGCAGAGCGACCCGCTCAAGCGGGCGGTCGGGAACCAAGTGATCATCGCCCGGCCCTTGGCTTTTCTGACGCATGCCGGGGGAACGGTGCATAAAGCCAGCAACCTGTTTGTCATCGGTCCGCGGGATAACAGCCCGTTGCCCCATATTCTGTACCGGCCTGATCAGGCCGAGGCGCTGCTCCAGCAGTTCGCCAGCCGCCAGGCGCTGCTCGACGAGATCACTCGAACGGGCAGTGACCTGCAGGCGGTGGTGCTTGAGCAACTGTCTGAAAACAGCCGCGCATTGTTTGCCAACGGCGGGTTTTCAAGCCCCCATGTCCAGCGCTTTCTACAGGGGGACGAATACAGCGAGCACGCTGCGGCCAGCCCGGCATTGCTCAGCGACGAGCCAGTACCTGGGGTGTTTCTTGAGACGGTATTTGATGAAAACGCCAGGAGCCTTTGGCAGTCCGCCGAAAAACGCGCCACCTCTATCGAGGCGCTGCGTTGGACGCTGTTCAAGAATAATCTCTGGCAGATCTTCAATGCCCTGCTGCCCCTGCTCAGGGGATCGGTGGCAGTGGCGGGGTGGTTGTCCCAGGTGTATGTCAGCTTTCGCACGGTGCTGGCTTTGCCGGCCGCAGCCAGTCAGGAAGACACCGCCGGTGCCCTGGTCGATTTGCTCGGCAGCCTGGCCGGCCTGCTGTTGAGCCCGGTGGTCAGCCTTGATCAGCGTTTGCGGTTGAGTGAGACCCGGCCACTGTCTACTGGCGCGATCGAAACCACGGCGGTCAGGCATGTCCAGCAGACGCCGTCGACGTTTGCCTGGCAGCGTTCACTGGCCGATGTCACGGGCATGGACTTTTCCTGGGCCAACGCGCGGTTGCGCCTTGATCCCGCGCAACAGGCACAGCTTGAGACCTTCCGCTGGTCCCCAGGGCCGGGCGAGCAGTGGCCGGGAACGCCCACGGTCAGCTCGCCAGACAGCCCTATACGCGGCCGGGTCGCGGTGCGGCGCGCCGGCGGCACGGTCAGTCATGAAGATTACCTGTTGATTGACAGCCTGCTGTATGGGGGCAAGCAGGTGGATGGGCGTTGGCGCATCGTGGACCTGAGAAACCCCCAGCGCGCCGGCCCCTGGCTCAGGAAAGATTCACGCGGGGTGTGGAAAGTCGACCTGGGCCTGCAATTGCTCGGTGGCCATCCCAAGCTGTCGGCTGCCAGCCGCCGCGCCAATATCCAGCGTCAGAACCAGATGTTTGAACATCATTATCAAGAGATGACGGAACGCCTGATGGAGGCTGAAAAAGCTGCGGCGGCCGCTGAAGAGCGCTTTGAACACGCCCACGGCGGCGATCAGCAAAAACTCTTTGATCCATCCCTGCAAGCGCTGCGGGCCAGCTATCTGGCCGCCCTGGAGAAACAAAGCCGGGCGCAGTTCAACCGGCTGGACGCGTTGATCGCAAAAAATGCCAACAAACCCGTGGAGCGGTTCGAGCCGGAAAAGATTCTGCAATTGGAGGACCTTGTCCAGACCCTGCGTGTGCAGATGGTAATGCTGATCGCAAACCGCTCGAACGAGGTGTTTCCCGGTGAGCGTCGCAGCCAGTTGGGTGAACAGCTGGAGCATGAAGACGTAGCCGTTGTTCAGGCTGCGCACCACACGCTCGTCGAGTCGATGCAGGCAATTATTGGCTACAACGACCAACTGATCGACTTGAGCATCCTGGAGCGAAACAACTATGCCAGGCTGGCCCAGGTACCCGGGTATGACTCGCGGCCTGAAGCCTTGCTTCCCTCCACGCTTGGCACGCCGCTGGACTGGAAGTCGTTGCAGTTGAAGGCATTGGGCGGGGTGATAGTGCGCAGGCCGCCGAAGCCCGAGGAATATGAGGATTTCATCCGGATCGGCTCGTTGGTCGATGAGGCGACCCAATCGGTGCAGTCACAAAAAAACCTGCAGGAGGCAGGCCCCCTGAGTGTGCAACAGCGCATCGACGGCTATGACGCGATTTTGCTCGACTATGACAACACCCAAGCGTCCCTGCGTGAGTACGGCGACATGGATTCCGACCTGCTCTATGAGGGCAGCATCGAGCGCTTGAATCGCATGCTCAACGCCTTGGAGCATGAAGCGCGCGGTTCCCTGGCGGCGCTGCTGCGTGAGCGCGAGCAGACTCCTGCACGCGCGCCCGGGCCCGCGCTTGGCTCTGGCAAGCGCCTGATCCGTGACCGCAAGAGCCGCTATCTGGTGGGCCAGGTTCGGGCGCGTACGCCGCAGATGAACGAGCACATTGTTGATGTCATCAATCCGGTCGATCAGAGTGTGGTGGCGAGCTTTCGGCAGGCGCCTGGCAGTGATGAGTTTGAGGCAATCACCCAGGCCCGTACGCCGCCAGTGCGCCCGGTGCGCTCCCTGGAAAGGCTCAGGGACGATGGGCGCAAGCTGCTGGCGCGCCAGTCGACTGTGCTTGAGCAGGCGCGTAACGAAGCGCGCCTCTCCAGCCAGCCCGCCAGCGTCGAGGCCCGATTGTTACGGCATGCCGGGAAAATCAATGGGGTGGCCGATAAGATCCGCAAGGCCCTGGGGCAGGAGCAAAGCCAAACGCAGGAGCCCCTGCTCAAGGAGCTGGGGCAGGCCTCCAGCCGCCTGGCGGAGCACGGCAGGCTGATCCGTATCGAGATGGTCAAGCGCCTGGCACCTGATGAAGAGGGGATTGCCTACCTCAAGAGCCAGAATGAGGTGCAAATCCTACCGATAGAGGGGCGCATAGCGCTTAAACGGGAGAATGATTTCCTGCAGGAATACCTGGTCAAGGACACTGGCGGCAAGGTATTGGCCTACGCCCATTTTCATTACCGCACACGTGAGGCGGCCAACGCGCCATACAGCGCCGGCCATTTGAAACGGCCGGAACAACGCTTTATGAGCTTTCGCAGCCTGGCCGACAAGACCGACAGCGATGTGATTGCGATCTACTATTCGCGGATCAGTCCAGCCATGGCCCAGCAGCTGTTTTTCAGCGCGACGGGGGCGGTGATCCAGCGTGGACGCAGGGTCCTGTGGTGATCAGGGTTTGCCGGGGATGCCGTATTTGCGCAACCGATGGGCGATAGCGGTGTGAGACGTCTGTAGACGGTTGGCCAACTGACGTGTCGAGGGGTAGGTGCTGTAGAGCTTTTCGAGCAGGCTGCGCTCAAAGTCCTCGACGGCCTGCTCCAGGCTGTTCACCTCGCCGTCGCTTTGGCGGGCGACCGAGGTGCCGGCGATATCCAGGTCGCCAATGTCCACCAGGTTGCTTTCGCAAATGGCGGCGGCGCGGAAGATCACGTTCTGCAACTGGCGCACATTACCCGGCCAGCGGTTGCCCAGCAGCGCCGGGTAGGTGCCTGGAGCCAGGCGGCAGACCGGGCGCTGGATCTGCGCGCAGGCCTGCTGCATGAAGTAGCGGGCCAGCAGCAGGATGTCCTGGCCACGTTCGCGCAGGGGCGGTACTTCCACATTCAGCACATTGAGGCGGTAGAACAGGTCTTCGCGGAAGGTGCCTTCGCTGACCATCTTTTCCAGGTCGCGGTGGGTGGCGCTGAGGATGCGCACATTGACCTTGACCTCGCGGTCGCCGCCGACCCGGCGAAAGCTGCCGTCATTGAGAAAACGCAGCAGCTTGGCCTGCAAGTACGGCGACATCTCGCCGATCTCATCGAGAAACACCGTGCCCTGGTTGGCCAGTTCCATCAGCCCTGGCTTGCCGCCGCGCTGGGCGCCGGTAAAGGCGCCGGGGGCGTAGCCGAACAGCTCGCTTTCGGCGAGGTTTTCCGGCAGCGCCGCGCAGTTCAGCGCCAGGAACGGTGAGCTGTGGCGTGCGCTGATGGCATGGCAGGCGCGGGCCACCAGCTCTTTGCCGGTGCCGGTCTCGCCCTGGATCAACAGCGGGGCGTCGAGGGCCGCCACCCGTTGCGCACGGGTCTTGAGGGTGCGGATGGCCACGGACTCGCCCAGCAACGCATCGAAGCCTTCGGCATGGTCATGGTGCAGCGCCGAGAGCCGCTCGCCGATGCGATTGGGTTGGTACAAAGTCAGCAGCGCGCCGGCATCGGTAATCGGCGTGGCATCCAGCAGCAAGGTCTGGCCGTTGACGCTGATCTCGCGCAGGGGCAGGCGAAAGCCATGTTCGAGCAAGGCTTCCAGCAGTGCCGGATCGTCAAACAGCTCGGCGATACTTTCGCCAGCCGGCTCGCGGCCATAGAGGGCGATCAGCGCCGGGTTGGCCAGCAGCACCTTGCCGGCGCTGTCCAGGGCCAGGACCGGGTCGGTCATGGCCGCCAGCAGGGCGTCGAGTTGCAGGTGGCGGCGCTGGCCGGGAAGGATATCCACCACCGTCACCGCCTGTACGCCATGGACGCTGAACAGCGCGTCGCGCAACTCTTCCAGCACCTCCACGCTCAGGGTCGGCGCGTCGATGTAGACGTTGGGCGGGATCATCTCCACCGCATCCAGGTTGAGATTGCGCCCACCGAGCAGGGCCAGGACTTCCTGGGTAATGCCGACGCGGTCGATGAAGCTGACGTGGATACGCATGGGGCGGACTTTGATTCTGCAATGCGGAGGGTGGCCAGTATGCCTGAGCGACGGTGGAGATCAAAAATGTGGGAGTTGGCTTGCCTGCGATAGCCTCATCGAGGTGTGACTGATACATCGAGGTGCCTTCATCGCAGGCAAGCCAGCTCCCACACAAGCTGGCTCCCACATTTGATCTGTTTTGGCCGTGGAGCAGTGGTTATTCCAGGTGTTCAGGCTTGATCGGATCGCCCGGCTTTACATCCAGTTGGTGGCGCACATCCTCGAACATCAGGTCGTACTGTTTATGCATGCCTCCGTTGAGGACCGCGGTTTTCGGCATGCCGTATTTCTGCGCGATGTTCATGGCATGGCGGGCAAAGTCGAAGGCCTGGTCCTTGGGCAGGAAGAATTCTTCCTTGAGCTCTTTGCCCTGCACCGAACCATGCATCTTGAAGAGCATTCCCTTGCCTTCCTTTGGATCCTGGCTGACTTCATAGTCGATGCACAGGTCGTAGCTGTGGTCCTGGGCATTCAAGGCGTGGCGTTCAACATGCAAGTGACCGGGTTCAAAAATGGCCATAGGCGTCTCTCCCTAACAAGGCATTGGAGAAGGGCGGCTGCAACAGCCGCCCGGGGTGTATTTATAAGTAGGTGATGCCAGGTTTTGCCGTGCTGATACGGGTACCGGCGGTGCCCTGGACGATCGCTTCGATGTCCGAGAGTGAACCGATCACTGCGGTTTTGCCAGTGTTGCGGGCGAACTCGCAGGCGGCCTGGACCTTGGGCCCCATGGAGCCGGCGGCGAAGCCGAGTGTTTCCATGTCGTCGGGGTGGGCCTGGGCGATAGCCTTTTGCGTCGGCTTGCCGAAGTCGATAAAGGCGGCGTTGACGTCGGTGGCGATCACCAGCAGGTCTGCTTCCAGTTGCTGGGCCAGCAGCGAGGAACACAGGTCTTTGTCGATCACGGCCTCGATGCCCTTGAGCTTGCCGTTCTCGTCATACATGGTCGGGATGCCGCCGCCGCCGGCACAGATCACGATGCTGCTCTTTTCCAGCAGCCACTTGATCGGGCGGATCTCAAAGATGCGTTTGGGCCGTGGGCTGGCCACTACCCGGCGGTATTTATCGCCATCAGGGGCAATCGCCCAGCCTTTTTCGGCGGCCAGTTTTTCCGCTTCGGCTTTGGAGTAGACCGGGCCGATCGGCTTGGTCGGGTTCTGGAAGGCCGGGTCGTTGGCGTCCACTTCAACCTGGGTCAGCAGGGTGGCGAATGGCACCTCAAAGTCCAGCAGGTTGCCCAGTTCCTGTTCGATGATGTAGCCGATCATGCCTTCGGTTTCGGCACCCAGCACGTCCAGCGGGTAGGGCGAGACCTGGGTGTAGGCGGCGGCTTGCAGGGACAGCAGGCCGACTTGCGGCCCATTGCCGTGGGCGATCACCAACTCGTTGCCGGGGTGGATCTTGGCAATCTGTTCGGTGGCGATCCGGATATTGGCGCGTTGGTTGTCCGCAGTCATGGGTTCACCACGGCGGAGCAGGGCGTTACCGCCCAGAGCAACGACGATACGCATAGCGGTTGTCCTTTTAGAGTGCGGCTTTGTGAACACCGGACAAAATGTCGGAGCTGGCTTTATGTGGGAGCTGGCTTGCCTGCGATGGCATCACCTCAATATGCCTGGCAGACCGAGGTGACTGCATCGCGGGCAAGGCCGCATAAAGCCCGCTCCCACATTGACCGTGTTACATCAGTGGGAGCGGTGTTGGATTACAAGTCAGCCAGCGTCGAAACCAGGATCGCCTTGATGGTGTGCATGCGATTTTCCGCTTGCTCGAAGGCGATGCAGGCTGGGGACTCGAACACGTCGTCGGTCACTTCGATGCCGTTGGCCAGGTGCGGATACTGCTCGGCAATCTGTTTGCCGATCTTGGTATCGCTGTTATGGAACGCCGGCAGGCAGTGCATGAACTTGGTGCGTGGGTTGCCGGTGGCTTTCATCAGTTGGGCATTGACCTGGTACGGCAGCAGTTGCTCGATACGCTCGGCCCAGGCTTCCACTGGCTCGCCCATGGAGACCCAGACGTCAGTGTGGATAAAGTCCACGCCCTTGACCGCCGCTTTCGGGTCTTCGGTGAGGGTAATGCGTGCACCGCTTTCTTCCGCGTATTTTTTGCAGCGACCGACCAGGTCATCGTGGGGCCACAGGGCTTTGGGTGCGCAGATGCGTACGTCCATGCCCAGTTTGGCGCCGACCAGCAGCAGCGAGTTGCCCATGTTGTTACGGGCGTCGCCCAGGTAGGCGTAGCTGATGTCGTGGATCGGCTTGTCAGCGTGTTCACGCATGGTCAGCACGTCGGCGATCATCTGGGTTGGGTGGTACTCGTCGGTCAGGCCGTTGAACACCGGTACCCCGGCAAATTTCGCCAGTTCTTCGACGATTTCCTGCTTGAAGCCACGGTATTCGATGGCGTCGTACATGCGCCCGAGTACGCGGGCGGTGTCTTTCATGCTTTCTTTGTGGCCGATCTGCGACGAGTTCGGGTCGATATAGGTGACGTTGGCGCCCTGGTCATAGGCTGCGACTTCGAAGGCACATCGGGTGCGGGTCGAGGTTTTCTCGAAGATCAGCGCGATGTTGTTGCCTTTGAGGTGCTGCTGCTCGGTGCCGGTGTACTTGGCGCGCTTGAGGTCGCGGGACAGGTCCAGCAGGTAGCGCAGCTCGCGCGGGGTGTGGTGTTCCAGGCTCAGCAGGTTACGGTTGTGGATGTTGAACGCCATGATGATTCTCCTTGGATTCGGTAATCGGCCCGGTCGGCATCGGGTAGGTGCCGACCGGGGAGACGGTCGTTTAGTAGTCGATAGGATCGCGGATGATTGGGCAGGTCATGCAGTGGCCACCGCCACGGCCGCGGCCCAGTTCACCGGCACTGATAGTGATGACTTCCACACCGGCCTTGCGCAGCAGGGTGTTGGTGTAGGTGTTGCGGTCGTAACCGATCACCACGCCAGGCTCTACCGCTACCACGTTGTTGCCGTCATCCCACTGTTCGCGTTCGGCGGCGAAGCTGTTGCCGCCGGTTTCCACTACGCGCAGGGTCTTGAGGCCAAGGGCTGCGGCCACGGTGTCGAGGAAGTTGGTTTTCTCCCGTTGGATATCAATGCCGTGGGGCTTGCTTTCGTCAGGGCGCAGGGTGAAAGGAACGATCTGGCTTACCACTTCGGGGAAGACGGTGACCAGGTCGCGGTCGCAGAAGCTGAACACGGTGTCCAGGTGCATCGCGGCGCGGGATTTCGGCAGGCCGGCAACGATGACTTTTTCCACGGCCTTGTTCTTGAACAGGTTGCGCGCCAGTTGGCCGATGGCCTGGTGGGACGAGCGCTCGCCCATACCGATCAAGACTACGCCGTTGCCAATTGGCATCACGTCGCCGCCTTCCAGGGTGGCTGCACCGTGTTGCAGGTCAGGGTCGCCGTACCAGATCTGGAAGTCGGCGTTGGTGAACTCGGGGTGGAACTTGTAGATGGCGGTGGTCAGCAGGGTTTCCTGACGTCGCGCCGGCCAGTACATCGGGTTGAGCGTTACGCCACCGTAGATCCAGCAGGTGGTGTCGCGGGTGAACTGGGTGTTGGGCAGCGGCGGCAGGATAAAGCTTGAGTGGCCGAGGAAGTCGCGGAACATCTCGATGGTCTTGCCACCAAAGCTGCTCGGCAGGTCATCGGCCGACACGCCACCGATCAGGAACTCGGCGATCTTGCGCGGCTCCAGGCTGCGCAGCCAGGAACCGACTTCATCGGCCAGGCCCAGGCCAACTGTATCGGCAGTGATCTTGCGCTCCAGGATCCAGTCCAGGGCTGCGGGGATGGCAACAATGTCGGTCAGCAGGTTGTGCATTTCCAGCACATCAATATCGCGTTCGCGCATCTTGGTGACGAAGTCGAAATGGTCCCGCTTGGCCTGGGCAACCCAGAGCACGTCATCGAACAACAGTTCGTCGCAATTGTTGGGGGTCAGCCGCTGATGGGCCAGACCTGGGGAACACACCATGACTTTGCGCAGTTTGCCGGCTTCGGAATGTACGCCGTACTTAACTTTTTCCGTGGTCATTACAGATCCTCCAGTGAACATAAAGATTCAGGTGTTACAGGGTCAGGAAGCCGTCGTAGAGCCCATAGGCCGCCACCAGGGCGCCAATGACCACTGCGGCGAAAATCAGCTTCTCGACGTTGGTGAAAATCGGTTTGCCCAGTTCACGCTTGGCTTTGGCGAACAGGATCGCGCCAGGGGCGTAGAGCAGGGCGGACAGCAGCAGGTACTTGGTGCCACCGGCATACAGCAGCCAGACCGCGTAGATCAGGGCGACGGCGCCGATAAACAGGTCTTTCTTGCGCTCGGCCAGGGCCGCCTCGTAGGTCTCGCCGCGCACTGCCAGCAGCAGCGCGTAGGCCGCCGACCACAGGTAGGGCACCAGGATCATCGAGGTGGCGAGGTAGATCAGCGACAGGTAGGTGCTGGCGGAAAACAGGGTGATCACCAGGAAGACCTGGACCATGGCATTGGTCAGCCACAGGGCGTTGACCGGCACATGGTTGGCGTTTTCCTTACGCAGGAACTCCGGCATGGTGTGGTCTTTGGCAGCGGCGAACATGATCTCTGCACACAGCAGCACCCACGACAGCAGCGCACCCAGCAGCGAGATGATCAAGCCGACGCTGATCAGCACCGCGCCCCAGTGGCCGACCACATGCTCCAGCACGGCGGCCATCGACGGGTTCTGCAGCTTGGCCAGTTCCGGTTGGGTCATGATGCCCAGGGACAGCACGTTCACCAGCATCAGGAACAGCAGCACGGTGATAAAACCGATGACGGTGGCCTTGCCCACGTCCGAGCGTTTTTCGGCACGGGACGAGAAGATGCTCGCGCCTTCGATACCGATAAATACCCAGACGGTGACCAGCATCATGTTGCGCACCTGGTTCATCACGCTGCCCAGGTCGGGGTTTTTCAGGCCCCAGATATCAGCGGTGAAGATGTCCAGCTTGAACGCGAACAGCGCGATCAATACAAACAGCACCAGCGGTACGATCTTGGCGACGGTGGTCACCAGGTTGATAAACGCCGCCTCCTTGATCCCGCGCAATACCAGAAAATGCACGGCCCACAACAGCACCGAGGCGCCGATCACTGCCGCCGGGGTGTTGCCTTCGCCGAAGATGGGGAAGAAGTAGCCCAGGGTGCTGAACAGCAACACGAAGTAGCCGACGTTGCCCAGCCAGGCACTGATCCAGTAGCCCCAGGCTGACGAGAAACCCATGTAGTCGCCAAAACCGGCCTTGGCGTAGGCGTACACGCCGCCGTCCAGGTCAGGTTTGCGATTGGCCAGGGTCTGGAATACAAAGGCCAGGGTCAACATACCCACGGCAGTGATAACCCAACCAATCAACACCGCACCGACATCGGCGCTGGCGGCCATGTTCTGTGGCAACGAGAAGATCCCGCCGCCAATCATTGAGCCCACAACAAGAGCAACAAGGGCGCCTAATCGAAGTTTTCCGGGAGATTCAGACATTGCGTGACTCCAATGCAGGAGAAGAGAGACCACAGAATAAAACTGTGCGCTATTCAAATAGCTGACTTAGATCACTTCATTGGCACATTCCATTGTGAATTAAAGACTTATGAATAAATGCTACAGGCGTATAATTGCCCGGATATGCTCATTTCAGAGCATCTCTCCGTTCGGGTTAATCCTTTTGTGCGCAAGACGTGGACGCTTGAAGCTAGCCCGTTTTCGCAGATGTGCAAACTTTTTCAGAGGCTTTGCCAAATACCTCCCATGGATAAAAGACAAGCCGTATTTAAATTCTAAATTTACCTAAACTCGACTAATTGAAATGTCATTAAGTTATGAGGCGAGCAGTTTTATTCGCTATAGCTAATAAACATTGATTGATTTCGATAAATTAGCTGAGTGCAGCGCTCAATAACTGTTTTATCTGCAGGAGTTTCTATGTCGCAACCGGCACAAAAGCTGCGTCTCAGTGCCCTGGTGGCATTGGTGGTGGGCTCGATGATTGGCGGCGGAATCTTCTCGTTGCCACAGAACATGGCTGCGCGGGCCGAGGTAGGGGCGATCCTGATCGGTTGGGGGATCACTGCCATTGGCATGTTGACCCTCGCGTTCGTGTTCCAGACCCTGGCCAACCGCAAGCCCAACCTCGACTCCGGGGTGTATGCCTACGCCAAGGCGGGGTTTGGCGACTACATGGGTTTCTCGTCAGCCTGGGGCTACTGGATCAGTGCCTGGATGGGCAACGTCGGCTATTTCGTGTTGCTGTTCAGCACCCTGGGCTATTTTTTTCCGGTGTTCGGCCAGGGCAACACGCCGGTGGCGATCGGTTGCGCGTCGTTGCTGCTGTGGGCTGTGCATTTTCTGGTGATGCGCGGGATCAAGGAGGCAGCGTTTATCAACCAGGTCACCACCGTGGCCAAGATCGTACCGCTGCTGATGTTTATCGTGATCGCCGCCGTGGCCTTCAAGGCGGATGTATTCACCCGGGATATCTGGGGCCTGGGCAACCCGCAGTTCGGTGGGGTGATGGACCAGGTGCGCAATATGATGCTGGTCACCGTGTTTGTGTTTATCGGTATCGAAGGGGCCAGCGTGTACTCGGCGCGCGCGGAAAAACGCTCGGACGTGGGCCGCGCCACGGTGATCGGGTTTGTCGGAGTGCTGGCCCTGCTGGTGCTGGTCAACGTGCTGTCCCTGGGGATCATGAGCCAGCCCGAGTTGGCCAACTTGCAGAACCCCTCACTGGCGGGCGTGCTGGAACATATCGTCGGCCCCTGGGGCGCAATGTTGATCAGCATCGGCCTGGCGGTGTCGCTGCTGGGGGCGTTGCTGTCATGGGCCTTGCTGTGTGCCGAGATTCTCTACGCCACTGCCCATGACAAGACCATGCCGGCCTTCCTGAAAAAGGAAAATGCCAACCGCGTGCCGGTCAATGCGTTGTGGCTGACCAATGTGATGATCCAGCTGTTCCTGGTGATCACGCTGTTTTCGGCCAGCACTTACACCACGTTGATCTACCTGGCGTCGTCGATGATCCTCGTGCCGTATTTATGGTCGGCGGCCTATGCCGTGTTGTTGTGCGGGCGCGGAGAAACCTACGAAGAAGCCCATGGCCAGCGGCTCAAGGACCTGCTGGTCGGCGTGATTGCCCTGGGCTATGCGGTGTGGCTGCTGTATGCCGGGGGCTTGAAATACCTGCTGCTGTCGGCGTTGCTGTATGCACCTGGGGTGATTCTGTTTGCCCAGGCCAAGCGCGAGCAGGGCCAGCCGCTGTTTACCTTGCTGGAAAAGGGGATTTTCAGTTGCGTGATTGCCGGGGCGAGCCTGGCGGCGTATGGGTTGTATAGCGGGGTGCTGACCCTGTGAGCATGACGCTTGGTTGATTGTGCTGGGGAGGGCCTTATCGCGGGCAAGCCCGCTCCCGCAGTTGATCGTGTACCCGGTCAACTGTGGGAGCCGGGCTTGCCCGCGATAACCATTTCAAGGTCACCACCGTGCCCGATGCGCGCCCAATTCCCCAGCCGGCAAATCCCACTGCAGCGGTGTCCCGGCAAGAGTGACCGGCGCCAGCAACCGATGCGCCGGCCCCCAGGCCGTCTGCTCCACCAGCAGCCCCTGATCACTCGGTTCTTCTTCACGCAACGCTGGCTGCTTCACGTCTTGTCCCGCCTCGATCAACAATTTCGCCGTACGCGCCAGCGACAGCCGGGCCGACCCCCCATGCCCGCTGCTTAAACGCTCGGCCAAGGCCCGTATCGCACTGGCCGCCATCAGGTAACCGGTGGCATGGTCCAGCGCCTGCACCGGCAGCGGCACGGGTTTATCCGCCTGCTTCCATTGCATGCCGGTGTGGGCGATGCCGCTGCTCATCTGCACCAGGCTGTCGAAGCCCCGGCGATTGCGCCACGGGCCGCTCCAGCCGTAGGCGTTGAGGCTGACGTCGATCAGGCCGGGGGCGAGTTGCTGCAGTGCGCTCGCGTTGTAACCCAGCTGCTCCAGTGCATCGGCCCGATAACCGTGAAACAGAATGTCGGCATCCTTGAGCAAACCTTCGAACAATTGCCGGTCGTCGGTGTTTTTAAGGTCCAGGCGCGCGCAGCGTTTGCCCAGGGTCATTTCCGGCACGACCCCTGGTTCGTTCCAGGTGGGGGAGTCGATGCGTAATACGTCGGCGCCAAGCCCTGCGAGAAAACGGCTGGCCACAGGACCGGCCAGAACGCGGGTCAGGTCCAGTACCTTGACCCCCGCCAACGGGCGCGCCACGTTGCCCTGCCAGGTGGTGTTGCCGGCTGCCTCGAAGCGCTCCCATGCCACCAACGGTTCCTGATGGACCGCCAACCCTTGGGGATGAGCCTGCCACTGCTGCCAGGTGCGCATCTGCGCGGCGCAGCCGGCCTCATCGACAATCGCCTGCTCAAGCTCGGCGGCGTTCCAGGAGGCGACCTTGAGCGCCATCGCCGCCCGATCCGCGACCTGCCCCAGTACACGCTCGGCAGCTGCGCGGTGGTGGGGGGCGTTGGTGTGCAGACGAATCCAGCCGTCAGCGCAGGCGTAGTCGCCGGCAATCGGATCCCACAGCGGCGGCACGCTCCAGCCCAGTGGGCGCAGGGAGCTGGAGAACCAGAAGGAGGCCAGGCGCGGGTCGACGCAGACCAGGGGCAGACGCCCGGTTTGTTGTTCCAGCAGCCGGGCTATGGCCTGACCTGCAGCCCCGATGCTGGCGCAGGCCAGCTCGGTGACAGCGAAGGTTGACGGCAGGGCGCCGGCTTCAGTGGTCGCCAGCGGCGTGGGCGGCAGATCGAGTGCACGCTGAATCGAGGTGAGCAGATCAGTCATCAAAGGCCCTCCATAAGAGAGGGGCCATCATAGAAGATCTTCAGGGGTGTGCTGCAATCCCCGGCTGCAAAGGCAAGTCCAGGGTGGCGATAAATCCGCCCTCGGGGTGATTGGCCAGGCTCAAGCTGCCGCCATGACGTTCGGCGGCCCGGCGGGCGATGGCCAGGCCCAGCCCATGACCTTGGGCGGTTTGCCCGGGGGCGCGGTAAAACGGCTCGCCCAGTTTTTGCAGGTGTTCGGCCTCCACGCCCGGGCCGTGGTCGCGCACGCTGATCACAATGCGTTCGCCTTGGCGCTGGGCCTGGACTTCAATCGGCTGGGTGGGAGGGTTGAAGCGCTGGGCATTACGCAACAGGTTGTCCAGCGCCCGCTCGATCATATGGGGCCAGCCCTTGAGTTGCAGCGCCGGCTCGGCTTGCAGTTGCACCAGCTGCTCCGGGGCGCCGAGCTGGGCGTCCTTTTGCAGGGTCTTGAGCAGGGCGTTGAGGTCGATGTCTTCGGCGCTCGCGTTGTCGGCGTCGACCCGCGCCAGCACCAGGATCTCGCTGATCAAGGCTTCCAGGCGATCACATTCCAGGGTCAGGCGCGGCCAGAGCTTCTCCCGGGCTTCGGGCGTGGCCCGTTCCGCCAGGGCCAGGGCGATCCGCAGGCGCGCCAGGGGCGAGCGCAGTTCGTGGGACACATCGCGCAGCAATTGCCGCTGGCTGCCGATCAGGCTTTGCAGGCGAGCGCCCATGCGGTTGAAGTCGGTGGCCAGTACGCCAAATTCATCACGTCGGTCGGCCAGGCGCGCCAGGCTGTTTTGCTGGTACGTGGTCTGGCCCAGGTCATGCACTGCACCGCGCAGACGGCTGAGGGGGCGAGTGATGGACAGGGTCACCAGCAGGCTGAACAGGGTCAGCACCACCAACGCAATCGCCAGGGCACTCAAGGGCCAGAGCAGGCTGCTGCGGTGCCAGGCATCCAGTTCCGGCAGGGCGATGCGGTAGATCAGCAGGTAGGTATCGCCGGTTTTTTCACTGGTGTACTCGGCCGTCAGGCGGCGCCACGGTAGCCGGCCCTCATGGCTCTCATGCTGGCGGGCTTCGAAGGCGGCGGCGCGGCGAGGAAAGGTGCCACGCACCACCGGGTCGCCGCTCTCGTTGAGCACCTGCACATCGACGTGGTACTGGCGTTTGCGCTGTTGCAACAAATCCTGGGCGGCGTCCTCGCCCTGGGTTTCATAACGCTGGGTCCATTCTTCGGCCAGGTTGTTGAGGCCGGGATGGCGGCTGAGAATCCAGGCGTCCTGGTTGAGCATATGCCCAAGCAGGATCGACAGTCCGGCAACCAGGGCGATAGCCAGCCAGAAACTGGCAAGGATGCGCCAGAAGAGTGAACGCACAGGAAACCCTCAAACAGGAAAAGCCCAGCGGCACGGGCCACTGGGCTGGGAGGTTGCTAACGCATTATTGCGCTTTTTGCGGTTGTTGCGCTTTCCAGGCCTGGAACTGCTGCCACTCGGCTTGACGCTCGGCGCGCTTCTTCGCCATTTCGTCGAACTTCTTCTGCTGGTCAGGCTTGAGCAGGGCGCGGATATCCGCCTGGGTTTTCTGCTTGGCGGCGGCCATTTCGTCCTTCATGGCCTTCTGGTCAGCGGCCGGGAGTTTGTCCAGGTACTTCTTGACCAGTTGTTGGCGGCCTTCCCGTTGTTCGCCCATCAGTTTGCCGATCTGCTGGCGCTGCTCGCGGGTCAGGTCCAGTTGGCTGAACGGGCCGCCTTTGCCGCGCATGCCGTGTTCACCGCCGTGGCCCGGGCCACCCATCATGTGGCCTTCAGGGCCGCCCATCGGGCCATGGCCTTCTGGCATGGCCATGGCGACGGTCGGCAGGGCTGCGGCGAACATCAGAGCGATAAGGGTCTTGCGCATGGTGTTTCTCCTTGTCTCGGTTCCGGTGAGTCCGGATGTGAGTAGATTACGAAGATCAAGGTCAGCGGCGGTCAGGGAAGGGTAAAGCTTGGGTAAAGACGGATTGGACGGGGGCTTACAAACCTGTAGGTGCCGGCTTGCCGGCTCCTGCAGGGGATGTCAGAGGCTGTAGTAGTAGCCACGGCTGCGCAATGCAACGATCCGCGGGCGGCCGTCGGCATGCGGGCCGATTTTCTTGCGCAGGTTGCTGACGTGCATGTCCAGGCTGCGGTCATACAAGGTCAGCTTGCGCCCCAGGGCGATCTGCGCCAGCTCCTGCTTGTCCAGGGGCTCGCCCGGCTGGCGCAGCAAGGCTTCCAGCAGGCGGCTTTCGGACAGGGTGAGGGTCAGTTCCTGATGGTCGATGATCACCACACCACGCACTGGGCTGAAGCACAGGTCGCCCAGTTCCAGCTGGGTCGACACCGCCGTCGGGTGGCTGCGGCGCAGTACCGCCCGTAGGCGTGCGGTCAGTTCGCGGGGGTCGCAGGGCTTGGCCAGGTAGTCATCGGCACCCAGTTCCAGGCCGAGGATCCGGTCCAGGGGCTCGCCCCGGGCCGAGAGCATCAGTACCGGCAGCTCCGGGTGGTCGGCGCGCAATTGCTTGAGCAACTCCAGGCCGCTGCCGTCGGGCAGCATCACATCCAGCACCACCGCCGCCGGCGCGGCTTCGGCCAGGGCTTTGCGCGCGCTCACGCCGTCATGGCAAGCGCGCACCTGGAAACCTTCCTGGCTCAACCAACTGGTCAGCAGCTCACAAAGCTCCTGGTCATCATCTATCAGTAACAGCTCGCTCATGACTCACTCAATTTAGCCATTGTCGACGGCGCCGATGCCCGCCACTGGCGAAGATACCGCACAGCAGGGCGACCAGCGCAACTCCCGCACCAATCACAAACCACTGCTGCTGGTCAGTGAGCCAGCGTGGCAGGGCGCCACCTTGTGCTTCCTTGAGTTGCTGGGCCAGGCGCTGATTGTCCTGGCGCAGCCGGCTCAGTTGCGCACTCTCGCGGGCAGCATCGGCAGTCTGCAATTGTTTGCTCAGCTCTTCGCGCAGGCGTTCGCTTTCTTTCAAGCGTTGCTGCAACTCGGTGATCTGGCTGCCGGCACTCAAGGACAGGGGCGTGGAACTGCCGGTGTTCGAGGTTTCTTCAGCCTGGGCCGTAGCCCCGATCGTTAACACTGCCAACAGACACAACTGACGTAAGCGCATCGGAACTCCTGATTCCACACGAATATTCAGAACGTTGTCGGCAGGTTACCGAGAATAATGAGCGATTAGGCGTTTGCCGAGCCCAATAGGTTCAGCACCACCGGGATCAGGGCAGGACTTGTTTGAACGGTTTGACCACGACATCGGCATAGGCGCCGGCCGCCACATACGGATCGGCCTTGGCCCAGGCCTGGGCATCGGCCAGGGAGGCGAACTCGGCGATGATCAGGCTGCCGGTGAAGCCAGCGTCCCCCGGATCATTGCTGTCGACCGCCGGGTGCGGGCCGGCGATCACCAAGCGCCCCTCGGCCTGTAGCGCCTTGAGGCGTTCCACGTGGGCCGGGCGAACGGACAGGCGTTTTTCCAGGGAGTTGGCGACGTCGGTGGCGATGATGGCGTAGAGCATGTCAGTCCTCGGTTTTTGGCGTGGTGGGGTCGGTGTCATGCAGATGGCGCGACAGGTAGATACCCTGGGCAACCAGGAACACCACGGTCATGCCCAGGCTGCCGAACACCTTGAAGTCGACCCAGTAGCTCTGGAAGGTAAAGGCCACGAACAGGTTGGCCGCACCACAGAACAGGAAAAAACCGATCCAGGCGATATTCAGGCGGGTCCAGATCGGCTCCGGCAGGCTCAGGGCGTGGCCCATGATCCGCTTGATCAGCAGGCGATCACCAATGAAGTGGCTACCGATAAAGGCCAGGGCAAACAGCCAGTTGACCACCGGGGCTTTCCATTTCAGGAAGGTCTCGCTGTGGAAGGCCAGGGTCAGGCCGCCAAAGACCAGGCAGGCGATCAGGGTCAGCCACTGGCTTTTTTCCAGCTTGCGCTGGGAGATGAAGATCGCGCCGTAGACCACCAGGGAGCTGATGATCAGCACCGCCGTGGCGCTGTAGATGCCGCCGAACGACAGCTCATGGCCGCCGATATCAAGGACCCGTGGATCGGTTTTGAAAACGATGAAGAACAGCAACAGCGGGATGAAGTCGATGAATTGTTTCACAGTAAGAGCCAGAAGCTGGATGTGGCGGCATAATAACAAACATCCTTGGTAGCGAAAGCGCCAGCTGACTTGAGGTTACACACTTCCGTGAATGTTGATTTGCACTGCCACAGCACGGCCTCCGACGGCGCCCTGGCGCCCGCGGTACTGGTTGCGCGTGCGTTTGAAAAAGGCGTGCGAGTCCTGTCGCTGACTGACCACGACACCCTCGAAGGCCTGGAAGAGGCGCGTAGTGCCGCCACGGCCCTGGGGATGCATCTGGTCAATGGCGTCGAATTGTCCTGCACCTGGGGCGGCGCGACCATTCATGTCCTGGGCTACGGTTTTGACGTCACGGCCCCGCCATTGGTGGCGGCCATTGCCAATTTGCACGATGGCCGCTGGCTGCGGTCCGAAGAAATAAGCCGCAAACTGGCGCTCAAGGGAATGCCCAACGCGCTGGAGGGCGCCCGAGCGATCCAGCAGGAGCTGGGCGACAGCGGCAACGCGCCGGCCCGTCCGCATTTTGCCGACTGGATGGTGCGTGAAGGGTTCGTCAAGGACCGCGCCGAAGCGTTCCGCAAATGGCTGGGCGCCGGGAAGCTGGGGGACGTCAAGCTGCACTGGCCGACTCTGGAGGACACGGTTGCCACGTTGCGTGCTTCCGGGGCCTGGGTCAGCCTGGCGCACCCCTGGCATTACGATTTTACCCGCAGCAAGCGTCGCAAGCTGATAGGCGACTATATTCAAGCGGGTGGCCACGCCATCGAAGTGGTCAATGGGCATCAACCCGCCGAACAGGTTGGCAGCCTGGCGATTCTTGCCCGTGAATTTGGTCTGCTGGTCAGTGCCGGCAGTGATTTCCATGGCCCAGGCGGCTGGTCGGAGATCGGCGAATATCGCCCGGTCCCGGAAGACTTGCCGCTCCTGTGGGGGCGATTCAAGCATGACCCCATTACCGCCACCGTCTGAACAGGTAGAGAACGTGAGTCAATTTTTCCAGATTCACCCGGAAAACCCGCAAGCGCGGCTGATCAAGCAGGCCGTGGAGATCATTCGAGGCGGCGGCGTGGTGATCTACCCCACGGATTCCTCCTACGCCATCGGTTGCCAGATCGGCGACAAGAACGCCGTGGAGCGCGTAAGACGCCTGCGCGAACTGGACAAGAATCACAACTTTGCGCTGATCTGCAGCGACCTGTCGCAATTGGGCCTGTTCGCCAAAGTCGATACCGGCACTTTCCGCCTGCTCAAGGCCCATACGCCGGGGCCGTACACCTTTATTCTGAATGCCACCCGCGAGGTGCCGCGCCTGTTGCTGCACCCGAAAAAGCGCACCATTGGCCTGCGGGTGCCGGAGCACCCCATTGCCCTGGCGCTGCTGGCCGAGTTGGGTGAGCCGCTGATGAGCGTGTCGTTGATCATGCCCGGCGACACTGAGCCGCTGGAAGATCCCTATGAAATGCGCCAGCTCCTGGAAAAGCACGTAGACCTGATCATCGACGGCGGGTACGGCGGCAACAAGGCGTCCACCGTGATCAACCTGGCCGACGGCGAGCCGGAGGTGATCCGTGTGGGTTGTGGCGATCCGGCACCGTTCCTGGTCGAGGCCTGAATGTCGGCCGTGGAAACCGTCGACAGTCAGGCCGGCGCCCAGCAGGAGCTGCCATTTGCCATGGTCTACGGCCAGGCGGTCATGGAAATGCCCCTGGACCTGTATATCCCGCCGGATGCCCTGGAAGTGTTCCTTGAGGCCTTCGAGGGTCCGCTGGACTTGCTGCTGTACCTGATCCGCAAGCAGAACATCAATATCCTCGATATCCCTGTGGCGGAAATTACCCGCCAGTACATGGGCTATGTCGAGTTGATGCAATCGGTGCGCCTGGAGCTGGCCGCCGAGTACCTGGTGATGGCGGCGATGCTGGCGGAGATCAAGTCGCGCATGCTGCTGCCGCGTTCCGAGACAATCGAAGCCGAAGAGGACGATCCCCGCGCCGAGCTGATCCGCCGCCTGCAGGAATACGAGCGCTTCAAGGCTGCCGCCGAAGGCATTGATGGCTTGAGCCGCGTGGGCCGTGACGTAGTGGTGCCCAAGCTCGATGCCCCGGAAGCCCGGGCGCGCAAATTATTGCCGGATGTGAGCCTGGAAGAACTGTTGATGTCCATGGCCGAGGTGCTGCGCCGTGGCGATATGTTTGAAAGCCACCAGGTCAGCCGCGAAGCCTTGTCCACCCGCGAGCGTATGAGCGATGTGCTGGAGCGCCTCAAGGGCGGCGGCTTTGTGCCGTTTGTCGAGCTGTTTACCGCCGAAGAAGGGCGCCTGGGCGTGGTGGTGACCTTTATGGCGATCCTCGAGCTGGTCAAGGAATCCTTGGTCGAGCTGGTGCAGAATGAGCCTTTTGCGGCTATCCACGTGCGGGCGCGAGCCGAATAACGAGCTGAATTGATGAATCTGACTGAACCTCGCGAACTGGCACCGCTGTTGGAAGCCTTCCTCTTGGCCTCGGGCAAGCCGCAATCGCTGGAACGCCTGTTTGAACTGTTTGAAGAGGCCGAGCGCCCGGAACCGCCGGTGTTCAAGAAGGCCCTGGAAATCCTGCGCAAATCCTGTGACGGCCGCGCTTTTGAACTGCGCGAAGTGGCCTCGGGCTATCGCTTGCAGATCCGTGAGAAGTTTTCGCCGTGGGTGGGGCGCCTGTGGGAAGAGCGCCCGCAACGGTATTCCCGGGCGATGCTGGAAACCATGGCGCTGATTGCCTATCGCCAGCCCATCACCCGTGGCGAGATCGAAGACGTGCGCGGCGTGGCGGTGAACAGCCATATCGTCAAGACGCTGCTGGAGCGCGAGTGGATCCGTATCGTCGGCTACCGCGACGTACCCGGCAAACCCGCGATGTTCGCCACCACCAAGGTGTTTCTCGATCACTTCAACCTGAAGAACCTCGACGACCTGCCGCCCTTGGTCGAGCTGCGCGAGATCGAGGCCGAACCGGTGCTCGATTTCGACGATGCCCCGGTGCCGCCCGGCTTGCAGGAGCTGGCTGATGCCAGCGCCGAGCCGGAAGAGCCGAAGGACGAGACCAGTTTCCACACCTTGCTGCTGGAGCTGGACGATATGGAGCAGGGGATCAAGACCGACTTTGATGACTTGCTGCGTGATGGGGCGGTGGCGCCTGAGTCTGAGCCTGAGCTTGAGGTAAACGTGGAAGCGGCTCCCGAGGAGGATATCCTCGGCGTGGCCGCGGCCCGCGAAAAACTGCTGGCCGCCGTCGCCGCCCTGGAACAACCCGAGTTGAGCGAAGAAGAAGCCGAAGCCCGGGCACTGGCCGAAGCCATCGAAAACGAACGCCGCGAATTCGAAGACTGACCTAGAAGCAAATGTGGGAGCGGGCTTGCTCGCGATTGCGGAGTGTCAGCCACTGGATATATGACTGATCTACCGCAATCGCGAGCAAGCCCGCCCCCACATTGGATCTTCTGCACCAGGGAGAATGTATATGAGCTCCACCAAAGCCCCCTGCATCAGCCTCTGCAAGTTCAGCGACGATATCTGCGTCGGCTGTGGGCGCAGCAAGCGTGAGATCCGGGCCTGGAAGAAGCTCGACAAGGTCGACAAGCGCGCGGTGCTGGCCGAAGCCGAGCTGCGGCTGATCGCCCTGGGTGCCACCGGTCGGCGGAAAAGCAAATGAGCCGGCCCATATCGACTAGTCTCTGATGCGCAATGCGCGCCATGAGCGTATGATTCGCGACCCTTCGGCGATGCGTTCGCCCAAGACAACAGTTTCAATACCTTCAGGCCACGCCTGAATCGACACACCGGGAGGTGCTTAAGATGAAAGACCAAGACCAGAACGACAGCCAGGAAATCGGCCCAGCCGGCGAGAAACTGCAAAAAGTCCTCGCCCGCATCGGCGTCGGCTCGCGCCGCGACGTAGAAGCCTGGATCACCCAGAAGCGCATCAAGGTCAATGGCGTCGAAGCCACCCTGGGCCAGCGCGTCGACCTGCATGATGCGATCACCATTGATGGCAAGGTCATCAAGCGTGAAGAGGCCGCCGAATCGGTGCGCCGCGTGATCATGTACAACAAGCCCGACGGCGAGATCTGCACCCGTGACGACCCGGAAGGCCGTCCAACCGTGTTCGACAAGATGCCCAAGCCTAAAGAAGGCCGTTGGATCAACATCGGCCGCCTGGACATCAACACCACCGGCTTGCTGATGTTCACCACCGACGGTGAACTGGCCAACCGCCTGATGCACCCGTCCTACGAGATGGACCGTGAGTACGCGGTACGTGTACGGGGTGAAGTCGATGACGAGATGATCGAACGCCTCAAGGCTGGCGTGGTGCTGGAAGACGGCCCGGCCAAGTTCACCGACATCAAGCAGGCCCCCGGTGGCGAAGGTTTCAACCACTGGTACCACTGCGTGGTGATGGAAGGGCGTAACCGTGAAGTACGTCGCCTGTGGGAATCCCAGGGCCTGGTGGTCAGCCGCCTGAAGCGCGTGCGTTTCGGCCCGGTGTTCCTCAACTCGGACCTGCCGATGGGTCGCTGGCGCGAAATGAGCCAGTACGAAGTCGACATCCTCAGTGCTGAAGTGGGCCTGACCCCTGTGGCCATGCCGCAGATGAATGCCAAGAGCAAAGACAAGCTGGAGCGCATGCAGCGTAAATCGTCGCGCCCGGTGGCACGTACCGAACGCGTTGCGCGCACCTTGCGCCCGGCGCTGGATGCTCCGGCCACAGGCGGTCGTATTTCCCGTCAGCCGCAGATCGAGGGCGATCGTCGTCCATCGGCTCCAGCCCGTCAGGATGGCGAGCGTGCACCGCGTACCCCGCGGCCTGCCGGTCGTGGCGAAGCACCAACGGGCGGTCGCAGCAACCGTGGCGATACCGGCCGTGGTGCTCCGCAGACTGATCGCCCAGCCGAAGGTGCCAAGCGTCCAGCCAAGCCCGCGCCGAAAAAGCGCCCAGGGCTCAAACTGGTCGCGGACGAGCCGTCGGGCAAGCGCCGTGGCGCACCGGCAGGTTCCGGCCAGCGTCCGGGGTTTGGGCGTAAGAAGCCTTAAGAGCAGCAGCAAGCTTTAAGCTTCAAGCTGTAAGAAAAAGCGTCAACCTGCGGGTTGGCGTTTTTTTTTGCACGCTGTGTGGCGAGCGGGTTTGCCCGCGTTGGGCTGCGCAGCAGCCCCACACTCAGCTGTCTCGGTCTGCCTGGTTGACTGGGTTGTTCTTTCAAGAGACTGCTGCGCAGTCCAACGCGGGCAAGCCCGCTCGCCACGGGGGAGTCGGTGGGGTGTCAGGAATGGCTTCCGCAATGTAACGATTATTTTACGACTGGGCCGAGCCTACGCAGGGCGTGCTCTTGATGAACTTTCTGTGTAAAGAAAATCTTCCATTTGACGAACAATCTCTCCCGCAACCCTCCCTAGCGGATTGAGCGGTGTACAATGCGCCGCGTTTTACTGTGACCCCCCCTTGCGTACCCACGCAAAAGGCCTTCAAGGCTAGCTGCCTTGTTAACTCCGCCCGGCCATAAGCCGGACGGGTTCGATTTCGTCACAGATAAAAACAAACAGGTGACGCATGACCGTTAGAAAGACGCTGGACTCCTGGTGTTTGCGCTGGGGTTTGATCGGCGCTGCTTGAGTCGGTTTCAAAGCAGCATCGTGTATTGAACATCATCAAACCTTGCGTGAGACCCTTTTCATGAGTGGACCCAACTCGCATTCAGGCGAACTGAAGCGCGGCCTGAAAAATCGTCATATTCAATTGATCGCCCTTGGTGGCGCGATCGGTACCGGCCTGTTCCTGGGCTCGGCGGGGGTGCTGAAGTCAGCCGGCCCGTCGATGATCCTCGGCTATGCCATCTGCGGTTTCATTGCCTTTATGATCATGCGCCAGTTGGGCGAAATGATCGTCGAAGAGCCAGTGGCCGGTTCCTTCAGCCATTTTGCCCACAAGTACTGGGGCGGTTTCGCAGGCTTCTTGTCGGGCTGGAACTGCTGGATCCTCTATATCCTGGTGGGCATGTCGGAGCTGACGGCGGTCGGCAAGTATGTGCATTACTGGTGGCCGGAGATTCCGACCTGGGTCTCGGCGGCGGCCTTTTTCGTGCTGATCAATGTGATCAACCTGGCCAACGTCAAAGTGTTTGGCGAAGCCGAGTTCTGGTTTGCGATTATCAAGGTGGTGGCGATTATCGGCATGATCGCCCTGGGCAGCTATCTGCTGGTCAGCGGCACCGGGGGGCCCCAGGCGTCGGTGACCAACCTGTGGGAACACGGCGGGTTCTTCCCCCATGGTGTCGGCGGCCTGGTGATGGCCATGGCAATCATCATGTTCTCCTTTGGCGGCCTGGAAATGCTCGGTTTTACCGCCGCTGAAGCGGACCAGCCACGCACCGTGATCCCCAAGGCGATCAATCAGGTGATCTACCGCATCCTGATTTTCTACATTGGCGCCCTGGTAGTGCTGCTGTCGCTGACGCCGTGGGACAGCCTGCTGGTGACCCTGAATGCTTCCGGCGATGCCTATAGCGGCAGCCCGTTCGTGCAGGTGTTCTCGATGCTGGGCAGCAACACCGCCGCGCATATCCTCAACTTCGTGGTGCTGACGGCGGCGCTGTCGGTGTACAACAGCGGCACCTACTGCAACAGCCGCATGCTGCTGGGCATGGCCGAGCAAGGCGACGCCCCGGCGGCGTTGGCGAAGATCGACAAGCGCGGCGTGCCGGTGCGTTCGATCCTGGCCTCGGCGGCCGTCACCCTGGTGGCGGTGTTGATGAACTACTGGATCCCGCAACACGCCCTGGAACTGCTGATGTCCCTGGTGGTGGCCACGTTGGTGATCAACTGGGCGATGATCAGCTTCTCGCACTTCAAGTTCCGCCAGCACATGAACCGCACCGGTCAGGTGCCGCTGTTCAAGGCGCTGTGGTACCCCTATGGCAACTACGTGTGCCTGGCGTTTGTGGTGTTTATCCTGGGGGTCATGTTGTTGATTCCGGGGATTCAGGTCTCGGTGTATGCGATTCCTGTCTGGCTGGCCTTTATGTGGGTGTGCTATGTGCTCAAGAACAAGCGCAAGGCTCAGGCTGACGTGAGTGCTGTATCCTCGCTGAACCCCTAGCCCACCGCGTAGGGGCCGGCAACCCGGCCTCTACCCTCGCTTACGGACCCGCTTTCGATGTTGGTGATCTCCAGTAACGTGCACCTGCCCGATGCCGAAATCGAGTTGACGGCCATCCGCGCCCAGGGCGCTGGCGGGCAGAACGTCAACAAGGTCTCCAGCGCCGTGCATTTGCGCTTCGATATCGGCGCTTCGTCGCTGCCGCCGTTCTACAAGGAACGCTTGCTGGCACTGCGTGACAGTCGGATTACCAGCGACGGCGTGTTGATCCTCAAGGCCCAGCAATACCGGACCCAGGAACAGAACCGCGCCGATGCCCTGGAGCGCCTGGTGGAGTTGATCCTCAGCGCGACCAAGGTCGAGAAAAAACGCCGCCCGACCAAGCCCACCCTGGGCTCGAAAAAGCGTCGCCTGGAATCCAAGACCAAGCGCGGCAGCATCAAGGCCGGGCGCGGCAAGGTGGATTTCTAGCCGGCGTTACGTTCGTCGCGGTATTTGGGGGCCTGGCGATACAGGTACAGGCTCAGCAGCAGCCCGGCGAAGGCCGCCAGCGCGGCAAACAAAAAGATCGAGGCAAAGCCGAAACCCGCCGCAATCGCCCCGGCCAGCGGCCCGGTGATACCCAATGACAAGTCGATAAACAACGAATAGGCCCCTACCGCCGCGCCACGGCTGGAGGCGGGTACCAGGTTGACCGCTTCAACCCCCAGCGCGGGGAACACCAGGGAAAACCCGAAACCGCTCAAGGCCGCGCCCGCCAGGGCCAGCTCGGCGCTCGGGGCCAGCCATAACAGCAGCAGGCCGAGGGTTTCCACCGACAGGCAGGCAATCGCCACGCGAAACCCGCCGATACGGTTGATCAGGTTGCCGAACAGCAACCGCGCCCCGATAAAGCTGGCGCCGAACAGGCTCAGGCACAGCACTGCGTTATCCCAGTTGCGGGTCGCGTAATACAGGGTGATAAACGTGGCGATGGTGCCAAAACCGATGGAACCCAGGGCCAGCCCGCAGCCGTGGGGCAGCACGCGGCCGAGCACATGCATAAAGGGTAGACGCTCGCCGACCACAATGGGCGCCGCGACTTTCGGCCAGGCCAGCAACAGGCCCAGCACCGCCAGGGCAATAATGCTGGCACCCATGCTCCACAGCCCGAACCGACTGACCAGCAGCACCCCCAGCGGGGCGCCAATCGCCAGGGCGCCATAGCTGGCAATGCCGTTCCAGGAGATGACCTTGGCGGTATTCACCGCGCCGACCCGGCCGATGCCCCAGCCAATGGAGCCTGAACCCACCAGGCTTTCGGCACTGCCCAGCACCAGCCGGCCAATCAACAGGCTGGCCAGGCTCAGGGCCGGCAGGTGGGTCAGGGCGGCGGATGCCAGCATGAACACCCCACTCAAGCCGCAACCGGCCAGGCCGTACATCACCGCGCGCTTGCTGCCGCGGTTGTCGATGATGCGCCCGGCGTAGGGCCGGCTCAGTAGGGTGGCCAGGTACTGCACGCTGATCACCAGGCCCGCGATCACGGCGCCAAAGCCCAGGTCGCTGTGGACATAGCCCGGCAATACGGCCAGGGGGATGCCGATATTCAGGTAGCCGATAAAGGTGAACAGCACGATGGAAACGACTTGCAGCGTGACCGCCATGGGGCGCTGGGTATCTGGCATGGGAAAGATCCACTGTCGCGGCAGGAAAAGATAGGTTGCTTATGATACCGGTGCTTTACGCTGCCAGAAAATCATTCACCACGGCAACTGTGGCAAAGGGGCTTACTGTGACCAGAGGGCTTGTGGTGGCTAGGGGGCTTGCTGTGGCGAGGGGGCTTGCCCCCGTCGGGTGGCGTAGCCGCCCCAAAACCAGCCACCTCGGTTTACCTGACAGGGGGGCTGCTGCGCAGCCCAACGGGGGCAAGCCCCCTCGCCACAGGATAAAAATCAGGGGGTTTCGGGGTCGAGCATGCGCGTGGTCACCAGCGCGGCCAGGGCGTTTTCCTGGGTGCCAAAGCGCTTGAGCAGCAGCGCCTGTTTTTCCGGGCTGAGGCGGCTCCAGACGTCGACCATTTGCAAGGCAGCGCCGAGTAACGCTTCATCGGGGGAATTGTGGGGGGTATCGGGCATGTGGCGTGTCTCTTGATTCAGGCGGTGTGGAAAGCGCGCAATGTCACGCTTTCCACACGGTCTGGGTGCTGCGGTCAGTCGTCGCTATCGCTGTCGACCGGTGTTGCCTGTGCCGGCGCTTGTTTGTCACTGCCGGCCTGTTGCGGGGTTGGCTGCTCAGTCTCGTGCAGGCTTGGGAAGGGGAGATTGGGAATCTCGTGCATCGTCGTCGCTCCTCGCAAGGTCTGTTGTGCAATTGCAGATGTGCCACGCTTTTCACAAAGCCTGGGCAGGATACAGCACTGCAAATGACAAAAAGACTTTTATCTCGCCAAATGCGCAAACCTTCATCTACCCGGCGCAAGTGACAAGAGGTCACAGGCTGGCCTGGCGTTCCATGGCAGCTTTGTAGAGCGAGTTTTTCGGCTGGGCAAAGACCCGCGCCAGCATCGGTTCGAAAAAACTCAGGGGTAGGGTGGCATAGGCGGGGTCGAACGCCGCCGCGTCATACAGTGCGCAGAACTCGATGGTTTGCTCGTACTGCGGGTGTTCGCCAAATTGCTCGCGCAGGTGGCGATCCATACCCAGATGATGAAAGAAATAGTAACCCTGGAAAATCCCGTGCTTTTCCACCATCCACAGGTTCTGCGGGCTGACGAACGGCTTGAGGATGGCGGCGGCAATGTCCGGGTGATTGTAGGAACCCAGGGTGTCGCCGATGTCATGGAGCAGCGCGCAGACCACATATTCTTCGTCGCGGCCATCGTGCCAGGCGCGGCTGGCGGTTTGCAGGGAATGGGTCAGGCGGTCCACCGGGAAACCGCCGAAGTCACCTTCCAGCAGGCGCAGGTGCGCGAGGATCCGTCCGGGCAGTTGGCGGGCGTAGGCACTGAAGTCGGCAGCGATGATTGCCCAGTCTTCCTGGGTGCCGTCCTGCATATGGGTAAAGCGGGCCTGTTGGCTCATCGACATGTCTCTTTCTGTTTTGCGGGTTTAGAACGGTACCTTGCCCAGAATCATGTCGCGGTACATCACGAAATCACCCAGCAGGCTGTAGAACGGATGCTGGAACGTGGCCGGGCGGTTCTTTTCAAAGAAGAAGTGGCCGATCCAGGCAAAGCTGTAGCCGGCCACCGGCAACACCCACAGCAGCCACCAGGCACCTTTGCCGACGGCGAAGGCGAGAATAAAAATCACCAGGCTGGTGCCGATAAAATGCAGGCGCCGGCAGGTGCTGTTGCCGTGTTCACTCAGGTAATACGGATAGAACTCGGCGAAGCTATTGAATTGTCTGACATTTTCCACGTTGGCCGGCCCTCTGTTTGTTGTTGTGCCCGACGGATGTTCGGCGGGGAGCTTATTTGAGTCTAGAGTCATCACAGGCAAGGGCCAGTGACAATAGACGCCACTTTAGTATCCTTGGGTTCCGGGCTGCGGTTTCAGCCGTCCCTTCATAGAACGCGCGCAAGAAAACGCCATGAACGAACGAACCACTTCTGCAAGTTGGGCGATGGGGATAGTCAAGGCGCTGGAGCTCGATGGCCTGGATTGCCGTGCGCTGTTCCAACAACTGGGCCTGGATTATCGCGCCCTGGATGACCCCGATGCGCGTTTCCCCCAGGACTCCATGACCCGGCTCTGGCAGCGCGCGGTTGAGCTGTCGGGCAATCCGGCCATTGGCTTGAATATGGGCAAGGTGGTGCGTCCGGCGTCCTTCCATGTGGCGGGTTATGCCTTGATGTCCAGCAGCACCCTGGCTGAAGGCTTTGCCCGGCTGGTGCGTTACCAGCGGATCATTGCCGAAAGTGCCGACCTGAGTTTCCGCCTGTTACCCGAAGGCTATGCGCTGATCCTCACGGTCCACGGCGACCATCTGCCACCCACCCGGCAAAGCGCCGAGGCTTCACTGGCCTGTGCCCTGGCGTTATGTGGCTGGCTGACCGGGCGCACGCTGCAGCCGCGCAAGGTGTTGGTGCAGGGCGATCAGCCGGTGGACCTGGAGCCTTACAAGCAGGCCTTTCATGCACCGCTGGTGTTCAACGCGCCGTATGACGCGCTGATCTTCGAGCGGGCGGACATGGAAGCGCCGTTGCCCACCGCCAACGAGGCGATGGCGCTGCTGCACGATCGGTTTGCCGGGGAGTACCTGGCGCGGTTTTCCGAGAGCCGGGTGACCCACAAGGCCCGCCAGGTGCTGTGCCGGCTGTTGCCCCAGGGCGAGCCCAAGCGTGAGGTGGTGGCGCAGACGTTGCACTTGTCCCAGCGCACCTTGCAGCGGCGCTTGCAGGAGGAGGGCACCAGCTTCCAGGCTTTGCTCGACGACACCCGCCGCGAGCTGGCCGAGCAGTACCTGGCGCAGCCGAGCATGACCCTGCTGGAAATCGCCTACCTGCTGGGGTTTGCCGACCCGAGTAACTTCTTCCGCGCGTTTCGCCGCTGGTTCGATGCCACACCCGGCGAATACCGGGCGCGGCTGCAGGAAACGTCGGTGAGTGTCAGTGGCGCCAGAACGCCGGAATGCACAGCACAAACACCGTAATGATCTCCAGCCGGCCCAGCAGCATGCCCAGGGACAGGATCCACTTGGCGGCGTCCGGCAGGGTCGCGAAATTGCCAGCCGGGCCAATGGTTTCGCCCAGCCCCGGACCTACACCGGAGACGGTACTGGCGGCGCCGGTCAAGGCGGTCATCCAGTCCACGCCCAGCAGCGACAGGGCCAGGGCAATCATGCAGATGGTGATGGCGAAGAAGAACGAGAACGTCAGGATCGAGCGCACGATTTCTTCGTCGAGGCGATGGCCGTTGTATTTCTGCTTGATCACCGCCCTTGGGTGAATCAACTGGTTCAAGTTGGCCTTGAGCAGGATATAGGCGACCTGGAAGCGGAAGATCTTGATCCCGCCGGCGGTGGAGCCCGAGCAACCGCCGACAAAGCCCAGGTAGAAGAACAGCATCAGGGAGAAATTACCCCACAGGCTGTAGTCGCCCAGGGCAAAGCCGGTGGTGGTCACCACGGACGTGACGTTCAGCGCGACATGGCGCAGTGCATCCAGCCAGTGCAGGTTGGTGGTCCACCAGTACCAGGTGCCGAGCACCACCCAGGTCACCAGCAGCATCGCCAGCAAACCTTGTACTTGCTGGTCCTTGATCAGCGCCTTGCGGTTGCCACGCAATGTCGCGACATACAGGGCAAACGGCAGGCTGCCCATGATCATCACCACGATCGCCACCCAATGCACCGCCGGTTGTTTCCAGTGGGCCAGGGACTCATCGGAGGTGGAGAACCCACCGGTGGAAATGGCCGACATCGCGTGGTTGATCGCGTCGAACAAGCCCATGCCGGCCCACCAGAACCCGAGGCTGCCGAGGATGGTAATCCCCACATAGGCCGCCACAATCAGGCGCGCCACCATATGGGAGCGCGGCATGACCTTTTCGGAGCGGTCCGAGGATTCGGTCTGGAACAGGCGCATGCCCCCGATGCGCAGCAGCGGCAGGATCGCCACCGCCATGCCGATAAAGCCGATGCCGCCGAGCCAGTGCAGCATCGAGCGCCACATCAGGATGCCCGGTGACATGGTATCCAGGCCGCTGAGCACGGTGGCGCCGGTGGCGGTAATGCCGGACATGCTTTCAAAAAATGAGTCGGTATAGCTGATGTGTTGGGTCAGCAAAAACGGCAGCGCGGCAAAGATGCACACCACCACCCAACTGCTGACCGTCAGCAGGTACATGTCCCGGGGGCGCAGTTGCACCTGCTCCGGACGCCCGGGAATCACCAGGGCCAGGCCGGCGATAAAAGTGATCATGCTGGCCCAGAGAAAGGACGGCAGGTCGCTGGTGCGCTCGAAAAACATCAAGGTGGCCATGGGCACGACCATGGCGACCGCGAGGGTAATCAGGAAGATGCCGATGATGAAACCAATGATCCGCAGGGTCGGCATTGCCATGAATAGCGCTCGGGTAACAGTCGGAGGCGCCATTCTACCTACGGTGCAGGGCTTGTAAACCGGGGGCTGCAAAGGGGGGCGCGGATCTGATGTAGGACTTGGCTTAACAGGGGCGCTGGCTTGTGTGGGAGCTGGCTTGCCTGCGATGGCGGTGGGTCAGGCCCGAATGCTTGACTGAACCACCGCCATCGCAGGCAAGCCAGCTCCTACAGGGGAGAGGGCGCCTGCAAACGATGAATACAAAAAAGGCGACCCGAAGGCCGCCTCATTCAAACCGCGTGGATCAGAACTCGTGATCAGCGGTATCCGGGTTCAGGTCACCGATGCCCAGCTTGCCAGCCGCTTGCTCGATGGAGCCGGTCTGCTTGACCAGGGCGGCGATGGCATCGCGCACGATCTGGTTGCCCGCCGTGTTGCCGGCGGCGATCAATTGGTCGTAGTGCTCACCCTTGTTGGCATGGTCGACCATGACCTGGATCTTCGCTTCGGTAGCCGCCAGGTCAGCCTTGAGGGCTGCATCGGCGGCCGGGTCGACCTTGGCCACCAGGGACGACAGGCTGGCGCCGGTCAGCTTGGTGCCATCGGCGCGGGTGTACTCGCCCAGGTAGACGTTGCGGATGCCCTTGGCGTCGTAGAACTGCGAATTGTGGGTGTTGTCGCTGAAGCAGTCGTGCTCGTCTTCCGGCGAGTTGGCTTCCAGGGACACTTTCATGCGCTCGCCCGCCAGTTCACCCAGGGACAGGCTGCCCATGCCGAACAGCATCTTGCGCAGGCCGTCGGTCGCAGGTTCTGCTTCCAGGGTGGCGCGGTAGTTGTCTTCGACGTTGGGTTTCCAGTTGCCGACCATTTCTTCGAGGTCGCTGACCAGCAGTTGGGTCACGGCGCGCAGGTAAGTGCGGCGACGCTCGTTATGCCCACCGGTGGCGCCGTCGCCTTGCAGGTAGTCCGACGCTGGACGGTTGCCGGCGCCAGGGCCGGTGCCGTTCAGGTCCTGGCCCCACAGCAGGAATTCGATGGCGTGGTAGCCGGTGGCGACGTTGGCTTCGGAGCCGCCCAGCTCATTGAGGCTGGCGAGTTTTTCCGGGGTGATTTCCTTGACGTCGACCTTGTCTTCGCCGACCTGGATCTCGGTGTTGGCGATGATATTGGCCGTGGCGCCCGGGTTGCCGAGGGCGTGTTCGTAGGACTTGTCGACATAGTCGATCAGGCCTTCGTCCAGCGGCCAGGCGTTCACCTGACCTTCCCAATCGTCAATGATGGTGTTGCCGAAGCGGAACACTTCGCTCTGCAGGTACGGTACGCGCGCGGCGATCCAGGCGGTACGGGCGGCCTTCAGGGTCTCGTCGTTGGGGTTGGCGAGGAAGGTGTCGATCGCGGTCTGCAGGGTTTTTGCGGTGGACTCGGAGTCGCTGTACACCGCGAACACCAGGTCTGCGTAGTGCGCGACGACTGCCTTGGCGGCGGCCTCGTCAACCTGGCCGGCGGTAGCGGCAGCCGCTGGAGCGGTAGTGCTGGCAGCTGGCGTCGGCGCCTGAGGCGCGGCAGCCTTGTCTTTGCCCTCGCCGCAGCCGGCGAGAGAAATGGCGATGGCCAGCAGACTGGCGGTGGCCAGGGGCATACGAATCATGGCGAACATCCTGCTTCGGTAGTGGATCGGGGCGCAGTGCAGCGCGCAAAACTGCAACATAATGCGAAAGATTTGCATTTTCTGTAAAGGGTTAACGCAGGAAAAGTTTCACAGTCAGGCGCCAGCCCCCCAAGGCCGTGCCTTGGGGGGCATTAAGGCTTTACAGGATGGCGGCGTTATTGCGCTCGGCTTGCTTGAGATAGGCCGCCAGCTCACGGGCGGGCAGGGGTTTGCTGTAGTGATAGCCCTGACCTTCGTGGCAGCCTTCGCTGATGATGTAGGCTTCCTGCTCGGGTGTTTCCACACCTTCGGCGATGACCTGCATGCCCAGGCTTTTGCCCAGCTGGATGATCGCCCGCACGATGGTCGCATCGTCGTCGTCGTCCAGCAGGTCCTGGACAAAGCTCTTGTCGATCTTGATTTTGTCCAGAGGCAGGCTTTTCAGGTAACTCAGTGATGAGTAGCCGGTACCGAAATCGTCGATGGCAATCAGCGCGCCGGAGCGGCGCAGGCTCAGCAAGTGCTGGGCGGCGGTGCTGATGTCTTCCATCAGGCCGGTCTCGGTCACTTCCAGTTCCAGGCTGCGCGGCGGCAGGCGATAGATCTGCAGCAGGTTGTTGACCACCCGTGGCAGTTCGGCGTGGTGCAGTTGCACCGTGGACAGGTTGACCGCCATGCGCAGCTCGGTAAAGCCCTGGTCATGCCATTCGCGCAATTGCCGGCAGGCCTGGTCCAGCACCCACTCGCCAATGGGGATGATGGTGCCGTTCTGTTCCGCCAGCGGGATAAACAGGTCCGGTGGCACCAGGCCGTGTTCCGGGTGCTGCCAGCGAATCAGCGCCTCGACGCCGACCACGCGATGATCGGCATAGCTGATCTGCGGTTGGTACACCAAGTGAAACTGGTCGCGGCCCAGGGCTTCGCGCAAGTCTTTCTCCAGTTCGCGGCGACGGCGCATCTCGCTGTCGACACTGGCGATATAGAACTGATAGCGATTGCGCGAGCGGCTCTTGGCCAGGGTCATGGTCTGCTCGGCCTTTTGCAGCAGTTTCTCGGTGCTGTCGCCGTCTTCGGGGAACAAGGTGATACCGATGGTGGCGCGCAGGCGGATCTGTTCGTGGTCGAGGGCGAACTCGGCTTCCAGGTCATCGAGGATGCTCTGTGCCAGCTCGGCGGCTTCGTAGGGTTGCTCGATATCGGCCTGGACCAGGGCGAACTGGTCGCCGCCCAGGCGCGCCAGGGCGCCGAGGCGCCCACTGTGGGCACGCAAGCGGTCGGCCAGGGCCAGCAGCAACTGGTCGCCGGCCTGGTAGGTGTACTGCTCGTTGACACTCTTGAAGTCATCCAGCCCCACGCACAGCACCGCGACCCGGCGTTGTCGGCGCCCGGCGTCGACCAGGATCTTGTCCAACTGTTCCTGCAGTTTCTGGCGGTTTGGCAGGCCGGTAAGAAAGTCGTACTGGGCCATGCGCAACAGGCTGTTTTCTGCTTCGTGGCGCAAATGGGTGTTGCGCTCGATAGACGCCAGTAACTGGTTGGCAGTGTTGATCCACAGCCCCAGTTCATTCTTTTCGTGGCCTTTGAGTTGCGGGATCTTGTGCTCGCTGGGGCGGTCGGGATTGATCGAGCTCAGGTGGCTGATGATCCGCGACAGGGGCTTGGTCAGCAGCCAGTGATAGACCAGGTACAACACCAGGCCCATGGCCAGGGCGCGCAGCACCCCGGAGATAAAAATGATCCCCGAATTGACGATAAAGCCCCGGCCATAGGTGGCGGTGTCGAGGGTGATGCTCAGGTCGCCGTAATACTCGCTATAAGGCCCGCGCCCTACCAGCGGGGTGGTAAAGGTGCGTTCCCGGCCCAGAATCACGTCCGTCAGCCAGCGGCTGGGGGACTGCTGCAAGTCCCGGCTTTTTTCGGCGAGCATGGGTTCATTGGGATGGCCAATGGAGGCCATGCGCACCGCATCATCCTGAAACAGGCCTTCGATGACTTGCATACCCATCTCACGGTCCAGGCTGTAGACGGCCTGGGTCGAGGGGTCGCGAAACATGTCGAGGATGCGCTGGGCATCGCCTGCCACCGCCTGGCGCGTCTTGTAGGCATCAAAGACGATCTGCGCCACGCTCAGTGCCACGCCCACTATCAGTGCCGACAACAGCACCACCCGGAGCAACTTCACCGACAAGCTGTTTTTGAGTTCCAGCTTCAAAGGGTTATTCCTTGTTCCATGCGGGTAGCCTCAATATGCCATGAGTATTGGCAATCCCGTGGTGGCAGTCAAAGGAACATTGCGGTGCGTGGCGTCTGGACGCTAGCGGGGCAAGATCTGGAAGGCGATGGGCGGATCAAATCTTCCGCCCTTTTGCACGGCTGGCGGGCGTACAGGCGTAGGCTTTTCTGCCTGTCGCAAGAGCACGTCGATGGCCTCAAGGATGCGGGTAGGTAATCTGCATATCGACTTTGGCGTGTACATCTTCGGCTATTTTGCCGGGTTCTTTCTCCTCGTCTTCACCTGACTTGCCCTTTATTGCATTCCCCAGCACTCCCGCCAAGGCACCCACAAGCTCTCCGATCCCTGGCATGGCGCCCTTGGCGAGTTCCATTATTCCAAGCATGGTTGATACTCCTAAAATAGATGAGGGAGTTATTTCTCTCACCGGCTCAGTGGTCAATTCCTGTCGGTGAGTTCCACGGGTGTTGGGGTGAGGTGGTTTCAATCTGGCACAAAAAAGCCCGGCAATTGCCGGGCTCTTTTTTACTGCAAGGGTTACTTACGCAGTGAAGGTTTTGCCTTCGAACTGCTCGGCAACGAACTTCCAGTTGACCAGGTTCCAGAACGCTTCCACATACTTTGGACGCACGTTGCGGTAGTCGATGTAATAGGCGTGTTCCCAGACGTCGCAGGTCAGCAGCGGGGTATCGCCGCTGGTCAGCGGGTTGCCGGCGCCGATGGTGCTGGCCAGGGCCAGGGAACCGTCAGCCTTTTTCACCAGCCAGCCCCAACCGGAACCGAAGGTGCCGACCGAAGTCTTGGTGAACTCTTCCTTGAACTTGTCGAACGAACCGAAAGCGGCGTTGATCGCCTCGGCCAGTGCGCCAGTCGGTTGGCCGCCAGCGTTTGGCGCCAGGCAGTTCCAGTAGAAAGTGTGGTTCCAGACCTGGGCGGCGTTGTTGAAGATGCCACCCGAAGAGGATTTGACGATCTCTTCCAGGGTCTTGCCTTCGAACTCGGTGCCAGGCACCAGGTTGTTCAGGTTCACGACATAGGTGTTGTGGTGCTTGTCGTGGTGATACTCCAGGGTTTCCTTGGAGATGTGCGGCTGCAGGGCATCGTGTGCGTAGGGCAGCGGCGGCAATTCGAAAGCCATGATAATTCTCCTAATCAGGTCAGTTGCGGTGAGCGCAAGGCCGATCACGGGCGGCCAAACAAGCGCCGGGGAGTTTGTACTCTTTGCGGCGCAGGGGCTGGATCATAGCACCGGGGGTGCGGCAAAACCACGCAACAACTGTGTGGGATAGAGGTTCCAGAGCGTTTTGGAATATTCCTCAGGTGCTGATCAATTGATAGGCCACGCTGAACATCATCACCGCCACCAAAAGGTCCAGCAGGCGCCAGGTCGCCGGGCGCGCGAGCCACGGGGCCAGCCACGCCGCGCCCAGGGCCAGGGCGGAAAACCAGAGGAACGACGCACTGGCGGCGCCTGCGACATAAGCGCCCGGCTCGGTTTGCTGGGCGCCCAGGGAACCGATCAGTAACACCGTGTCCAGGTACACATGAGGGTTGAGCAGGGTTACGGCCAGGGCGCTGAGCATCACCGCGCGCAATGAGCGCACCTTCTGGCCCTCGCCTTGCCCCAGGCTTTGCCGCGAACAGGCGCGGCGCAAGGCCAGGGCGCCATACCACAGCAGGAAAGCCGCGCCGCCCCAGCGGGCAATCGCCAGCAGTAACGGGTTGTGCGCCAGCACCGTCGCCAGGCCAAACACCCCGGCGGCCACCAGCAGCGCATCACACACCACGCACAAGGCCGCCACTGGCAGGTGATGTTCGCGACGCAGGCTCTGCGCCAGCACAAACGCGTTTTGCGTACCGATAGCCATGATCAGCCCGAGGGCCACCAGCAAGCCGTTCACGTAACTTTGCCACATAGGATTTACTCCGCGCCCGCTGCCAGTTGTTTCAATACATCCATTGCCCGCTCGGCATCGTTGCGGCCGACAAACAAATGGTCGTGGTAGTAGCCGGCGACCACGTTGCAACTGATCCCGGCACGTCCCAGGGCAGTGGCGAAGGCGGCGGTCAGACCGACGGCCTCCAGGGCCGAGTGCACGTTCAAGGTGATCCATGCCGCCACGTACTCGAAGCTCAGGCCGGCCTGTTCGGCCTGTTGGCGCTCGACAATCACCGTCAAGCCTTCCTGTTCGCGAAAGCTGCCGATCACTTCGCAGTCGGGCAGGTGGCTGTCGGCCAGGGTGCAGAACACATAGTCGCCCACGTTGAGCTGTGGGCTCATGCTGCGCAGCAGGGTTGCCAGGGCGGTTTCGCCAGCCATTGGAAGATCCTTGAAAGAAGATAAACACGGGATGCTGGTCATTCTCCGGTCTGGCGCTGTATAAGAAAAACCAATATTGCTCATCGCTCATTAGGAAAACTGATGTTCGACTACAAATTGCTCTCTGCCCTGGCGGCGGTGGTGGAACAGGCCGGCTTCGAACGTGGCGCCCAGGTGCTGGGCGTGTCGCAATCGGCTATTTCCCAGCGCATCAAATTGCTCGAAGCGCGTATCGGCCAGCCAGTACTGGTGCGCGCGACGCCGCCCACCCCCACGGAAATCGGCCGGCGTCTGCTTAACCATGTGCAGCAGGTGCGCCTGCTGGAGCGCGACCTGCAAAGCCAGGTGCCGGCGTTGGACGAGGAGGGCATGCCGGAGCGCCTACGGATTGCCATCAACGCCGACAGCCTGGCCACATGGTGGGGGCAGGCGGTGGGGGATTTTTGCGCCGAACAGCATGTGTTGCTGGAGTTGGTGGTGGAAGACCAGACCGTCGGCCTCAAGCGCATGCGCGCCGGCGAAGTGGCGGCCTGCGTCTGCGCCAGCGAGCGCCCGGTAGCCGGTGCCCGCAGCCTGCTGCTGGGGGCCATGCGCTATCGGGCCCTGGCCAGCCCGGCGTTTATCGCCCGGCACTTTCCTGGCGGGGTGCGCGCCGATCAGTTGGCCCGGACCCCGGCGCTGGTATTTGGCCCGGATGATTTCCTGCAGCATCGCTACCTCGCGTCGCTAGGCGTGGACGGCGGTTTCGAACACCATTTATGCCCGTCTTCCGAAGGGTTTATCCGCCTGGCTGAGGCCGGCCTGGGCTGGGGGCTGGTGCCGGAGTTACAGGTGCGTGAGCAACTGCAGCGTGGGGTGTTGGTGGAGTTATTGCCAGATAAACCCATTGATGTGCCGTTGTACTGGCATCATTGGCGCAGTGGTGGGCAATTGCTCGGCTTGTTGACCGAGCATCTGGCGCGGGCGACCGGCCAGTTGTTGGTGCCGTTGGGGTGACTGCTGGCGTCAACGCAACTGCGATGAAAAATGTAAAGAACACGGAGTAATACATGAAAATTCTGGTCACCGGCGCAAGCGGCTTCATTGGCGGGCGCTTTGCGCGCTTCGCCCTGGAGCAGGGCCTGGACGTGCGGGTCAACGGGCGGCGGGCCGAGGGTGTCGAGCACCTGGTACGGCGCGGCGCCGAGTTTATCCAGGGTGATCTGAATGATCCGGATCTGGTGCGCAACCTGTGCCGCGACGTCGAAGCCGTCGTGCATTGTGCCGGTGCCGTAGGGTTGTGGGGGCGTTACCAGGACTTTTATCAGGGCAATGTGCAGGTGACCGAAAACGTGGTCGAAGCCTGCCTGAAACAGCGGGTCGGGCGCCTGGTGCACTTGTCGTCGCCGTCGATCTATTTCGATGGCCGCGATCACCTGGGGCTGACCGAAGAGCAAGTGCCCAAGCGCTTCAAGCATCCCTATGCGGCCACCAAGTACCTGGCCGAGCAAAAAGTCTTCGGTGCCCAGGAGTTCGGTCTAGAAGTGCTGGCCCTGCGCCCGCGCTTTGTCACCGGGGCCGGGGATATGAGCATCTTCCCGCGACTGTTGAAAATGCAGCGCAAAAACCGCCTGGCCATCGTCGGCGACGGCCTGAACAAGGTTGATTTCACCAGTGTGCACAACCTCAACGAGGCCCTGCTCAGCAGCCTGCTGGCCACCGGCTCGGCGTTGGGCAAGGCCTATAACATCAGCAATGGCACGCCGGTGCCGGTGTGGGACGTGATCAACTACGTGATGCGCCAGATGGAAATGCCCCAGGTCACGCGTTACCGTTCCTACGGCTTGTCCTACAGCGTCGCGGCGCTCAATGAAGCCTTCTGCGCGATGTGGCCGGGGCGTCCGGAGCCGTCACTGTCACGCCTGGGCATGCAGGTGATGAACAAGGATTTCACCCTGGACATCAGCCGCGCGCAGCACTACCTCGATTACCAACCCAGGGTCAGCCTGTGGACAGCGCTCGACGAATTTTGCCACTGGTGGAAAGTCCAGGAACCGGGCTCCCAGTAGCCTTCGCAACACCGGGAACCGATTTTTCGGTTGCCGCTCGACCAAGGCGACGGGCCAGGGGTTTATACTCCCGCCGCTTGGTTTTTTATGTGGCTATCTCAAGGTTGATTCATGCGTAACGATACTAAAGACGACTTCGACAATGTGCCGAGCCTGCGGGCCGACGTTGGCGATGACGATGATTTTGTGCCGACAGCTGCCACCTCCATCCGCTCGCGCCCGGCGCCGGTGGTCAAGGTCAAGAGTGCCAGTACCGGGCCGTTGTGGGCCCTGGTCGGCGCGCTGCTGTTCGCCTTTGTGGGCCTGGCCTGGTGGAGTTTCCAGCAGATATCCCTGATGGGGCAGCAACTGGTGGCCACCCAGGAAAGCTTTGCGCGCATCAGCGAAGAAGCCGCCGGCCGCTTGCAGGACATTTCCGGCAAGGTGGTGGCCAGTGAGGCCATCGTCAATACCGGTAGCGAAGCGCTCAAGCTGCAGATCAAGCAGTTGGAAAGCCAATTGCTGGAGCAGGGCAAGCAACAGTTGGGCGTGGCGGGCCAGGCCACCGACCTGGACAAGCGCCTGGCGCAGATGAGTGCCAGCACCACGGACCTGGCCACTGCCAATACCCAGTTGCAGGCCCAGGTGCTGAGTCTGGTCAATGAATTGACCGCCCTCAAGGCCGCACAGGCCGAAGCCGCCAAATTGAATGCCGACGTCAAGGAACTGGGCACGGAGGTGGCCGCCTTGAAGAAGCAGGGCAATCCGGCCACGGCCATTGCACGCCTGGAACAGGACCTGCTGGTGGTCAAGAGCGAACTGGACAACCGCGCCGCCACCGAAGGGCCGTCGAATAAAGAGTTCGACGTGTTCCGTATCCAGACCACCCGCAACATCACCACCTTGCAAACCCAGATGCAGAACCTGCAACGGGAGGTGAGTGCGCCGGCCAAGGTCACGCCCCTGGGCCAGTGACGCCATTGTTACTCTTGGGGCCGGCTTGCCGGCTCTTGCCAATGTCACCAATCGGTGACATTTCCTCGCTCTTTCGTTACATGCCCTCTCCCGACCCTTGTTTAGACTGCGGTCATCCCATAAAAACAAAAAGGGCCACCCATGATCATGCAACCACTGCCTGCCAGCAGTTGGCTGAACGCCCCTGCCCATCACGCCTGGCTCGCCGCCGAAGGCCAGCGCCTGCTGGGTTTTGCCAAGGCCTCGCGGCTGCCTGAAGGCTTCGGCAACCTCGATGTACAGGGCCGTCTGCCCGTCGATGCCCACGCCGAAACCATGAACACCGCCCGCATGACCCACAGCTTCGCCATGGCTCACGCCCAAGGGCTGCCGGGCTATGCCGAGCTGGTGGAGCACGGTGTGGCCAGCCTCGGCGGCCCGTTGCGGGATGCCGAGCATGGCGGCTGGTTTGCCGTCGCCGGCGCGGGTGATGGCAATACGGGCAAGGCCGCCTACCTGCACGCCTTTGTCGCCCTGGCCGCCAGTTCCGCCGTGGTGGCGGGTGCCCCTGGGGCGCAAGCTCTGTTGACGGATGCCATGCAGATCATCGACCAGCATTTCTGGTGCGAGGAGGAGGGCGCAATGCTTGAATCCTTCGCTCGGGACTGGAGCGGTGAAGAAGCCTATCGCGGCGCCAACAGCAACATGCACGCCACCGAAGCCTTTCTGGCCCTGGCCGATGTCACCGGCGACACGCGCTGGCTGGGGCGGGCGCTGCGTATTGTCGAACGGGTGATCCATCGGCACGCCGCCGCCAATGAATTTATGGTGATCGAGCATTTCGACCGCTATTGGCAACCCCTGCACCGTTACAACGAAGATAACCCGGCCGACGGCTTTCGCCCCTACGGCATCACTCCCGGGCACGGCTTTGAATGGGCGCGCCTGGTGTTGCACCTTGAAGCCGCACGCCAGCAGGTGGGGCTCGTCACGCCAGCGTGGTTGCTGGAGGATGCCAAGGCTTTGTTCGCCAGCGCCTGCGAGTATGGCTGGTCGGTGGACGGTGGCCCGGGCCTGGTCTACACCCTGGACTGGCACTACCGCCCGGTGGTGCGCGAGCGTCTGCATTGGACCCACGCCGAAGCCAGCGCGGCCGCCCAGGCCCTGCTCAAGCGCACCGGCGAGTGGCATTACGAGGTCTGGTACCGGCGCTTCTGGGAGTTCTGTGAAACCCACCTGATCGACCGGGTCCTGGGCAGTTGGCACCACGAACTCGACCCGCAAAACCTGCCCGCCAGCAAGATCTGGGGGGGCAAGCCGGACCTGTACCATGCCTGGCAGGCCGTATTGCTGCCGGGCCTGCCGTTATCCCCAAGCATGGCCAGTGCGCTGGGGGCCGGTTGCTATGTCACCAAGTGGTGACATTTGCCCGTCCCTTTGTTACGTGCCTGGCAAAAATCCCTGTTTAGAATCCTATGCAGCGCAAGCTCCAGACTTGCATGCATAACAACAAGAAAAAGGTACTCAGATGAACGCGATTAATCGCCTCGCCGTTGCTATTTCCATTGCCTCGTTGTTTCCCCTCAGTGCATTTGCCGCCGACTCCAAAGGGACGGTTGAAGTTGTGCATTGGTGGACCTCGGGCGGTGAGAAGGCGGCGGTGGATGTCCTGAAGGCCCAAGTTGAGAAAGACGGTTTTACCTGGAAAGACGGGGCCGTCGCAGGCGGCGGCGGTGCCACGGCCATGACCGTGCTGAAAAGCCGCGCGGTCGCCGGCAACCCGCCAGGCGTGGCCCAGATCAAAGGCCCCGACATCCAGGAATGGGCGTCCACCGGGCTGCTCGACACCGACGTCCTGAAGGACGTGGCCAAGGCCGAGAAGTGGGACGAACTGCTCGACAAGAAAGTCTCCGACACGGTGAAGTACGAAGGTGATTACGTGGCCGTGCCGGTGAATATCCACCGCGTCAACTGGCTGTGGATCAACCCTGAAGTCTTCAAGAAAGCCGGCATCAGCAAAAACCCTACGACCCTTGAAGAATTCTATGCCGCCGGTGACAAGCTCAAGGCTGCCGGCTTCATTGCGCTCGCCCACGGTGGCCAGCCTTGGCAGGACAGCACGGTGTTCGAAGCCGTGGTGCTCTCGGTCATGGGCGTGGACGGCTACAAGAAAGCCCTGGTCGACCTCGACAACGCGACCCTGACCGGCCCGGACATGGTCAAGGCGTTGACCGAGCTGAAAAAGGTCGCGACCTATATGGACGCCGACGGCAAGGGCCAGGACTGGAACCTGGAAGCCGCCAAAGTCATCAACGGCAAGGCCGGCATGCAGATCATGGGTGACTGGGCCAAGAGCGAGTGGACAGCCGCCAAGAAAATCGCCGGCAAGGACTACGAGTGCGTAGCCTTCCCGGGCACCGACAAGGCCTTCACCTACAACATCGACTCCCTGGCGGTGTTCAAGCAGAAAGATGCCGGCACCTCGGCCGGTCAGCAAGACATCGCCAAGGTCGTGCTGGGTGAGAACTTCCAGAAGGTCTTCAGCATCAACAAGGGCTCGATCCCGGTGCGCAACGACATGCTCGGCGACATGGCCAAATACGGCTTCGACAGCTGCGCCCAGACGGCGGCCAAGGACTTCCTGGTGGATGCCAAGTCCGGCGGCCTGCAACCGAGCATGGCGCACAACATGGCGACCACGCTGGCGGTGCAGGGCGCGTTCTTTGATGTGGTGACCAACTTCATCAACGACCCGAAAGCCGACCCGGCCGACACCGCCAAGAAACTTGGCGCGGCGATCAAGTCTGCCAAGTAACCCCTAGGGGCAATCGGTTTCAGTGTGGGAGCGGGCTTGCCCGCGATGCAGGCGCCTCGGTGTAGCAGTGACACCCAGGTGATGCCATCGCAGGCAAACCAGCCCCCACCTAAAGCCGGCCCCCACAAGGTTATCCATTAGTCCCTTACTCCCTGCCCTGGATTTCCCCATGAGTTCTGTTGCTGTGTTCAGCAAGGCCTCGCCGTTCGATGCATTGCAGCGCTGGCTCCCCAAACTGGTGCTGGCCCCGAGCATGTTCATCGTCCTGGTGGGCTTCTATGGCTACATCCTGTGGACGTTCGTGCTGTCGTTCACCAACTCCACCTTCCTGCCCACCTACAAATGGGTGGGCCTGGCGCAATACGCACGGTTGTTCGACAACGACCGCTGGTGGGTGGCGAGCAAAAACCTGGCGCTGTTCGGCGGCATGTTTATCGGCATCACCCTGGTGATCGGCGTGCTGCTGGCGGTCTTTCTCGACCAGCGCATCCGCCGCGAAGGCTTTATCCGCACCATCTACCTGTACCCGATGGCGCTCTCGATGATCGTCACCGGTACTGCCTGGAAATGGCTGCTCAACCCCGGCATGGGCCTGGACAAACTGCTGCGCGACTGGGGCTGGGAAGGCTTCCGGCTGGACTGGCTGATCGACCCGGACCGCGTGGTGTATTGCCTGGTGATTGCGGCGGTATGGCAAGCCTCGGGCTTTATCATGGCGATGTTCCTCGCCGGCCTGCGTGGGGTTGATCAGTCGATCATCCGTGCCGCACAGATCGACGGCGCGAGCCTGCCGCGTATCTACTGGAGCGTGGTGCTGCCCAGCCTGCGCCCGGTGTTCTTCAGCGCGGTGATGATCCTTGCGCACATCGCCATCAAGAGCTTTGACCTGGTGGCGGCAATGACGGCGGGTGGCCCTGGCTACTCGTCCGACCTGCCGGCGATGTTCATGTATTCCTTCACCTTCAGTCGCGGCCAGATGGGCATGGGCTCGGCCAGTGCGATCCTGATGCTCGGCGCGATCCTCGCGATCATCGTGCCTTACCTGTACTCCGAGCTGAGGACCAAGCGCCATGACTAGTCTCGCCAAACCTTCCATCAGCTTCAGCCGCCTGGCGATCCATGCGGTGCTGATCCTGGCCGTGGTGCTGTACCTGGTGCCGCTGGTGGTGATGCTGCTGACCAGCTTCAAGACCCCGGAAGACATCAGCACCGGCAACCTGCTGAGCTGGCCGACGGTGATTACCGGGATCGGCTGGGTCAAGGCCTGGGCCACGGTAAACGGGTACTTCTGGAACTCGTTCATGATCACCATCCCGGCGGTGCTGATCTCCACCACCATCGGCGCGTTGAACGGCTACGTGCTGTCGATGTGGCGTTTTCGCGGTTCGCAGTTGTTCTTCGGTCTGTTGTTGTTCGGCTGCTTCCTGCCGTTCCAGACCGTCTTGCTGCCGGCCTCGTTCACCCTCGGCAAAATGGGCCTGGCCAGCACCACCACCGGCCTGGTGTTCGTGCACGTGGTCTACGGCCTGGCATTCACCACGCTGTTCTTCCGCAACTACTACGTGAGCATTCCGGATGCGCTGGTCAAGGCTGCGCGCCTGGATGGCGCAGGATTTTTCACCATCTTCCGTCGGATCATTCTGCCGATGTCGACCCCGATCATCATGGTCTGCCTGATCTGGCAGTTCACCCAGATCTGGAACGACTTCCTGTTTGGTGTGGTGTTCTCCAGCGGTGATTCGCAGCCCATCACGGTGGCGCTGAACAACCTGGTCAACACCAGCACCGGGGCCAAGGAATATAACGTTGATATGGCGGCGGCGATGATCGCCGGGCTGCCGACCCTGCTGGTCTATGTGGTCGCAGGCAAGTATTTCGTGCGCGGCCTCACGGCTGGCGCGGTCAAGGGGTAATCATGGCTACGCTCGAACTTCGCAACGTAAACAAGACCTATGGTGCCGGCCTGCCGGACACCCTGAAGAACATCGAACTGTCGATCAAGGACGGTGAGTTCCTGATTCTTGTCGGGCCCTCGGGCTGCGGCAAGTCGACCTTGATGAACTGCATCGCCGGCCTGGAGAACATCAGCGGCGGCGCGATCATGATCGGTGACCAGGACGTCAGCGGCATGAGCCCCAAGGACCGGGATATCGCCATGGTGTTCCAGTCCTACGCCCTGTACCCGACCATGAGCGTGCGCGAGAACATCGAGTTCGGCCTGAAAATCCGCAAGATGAGCCAGACCGACATCGACGAGGAAGTGGCGCGGGTGGCCAAGCTGCTGCAGATCGAGCACCTGCTCAATCGCAAGCCGGGCCAGCTCTCGGGCGGCCAGCAACAACGTGTGGCCATGGGCCGGGCGCTGGCGCGGCGGCCGAAGATCTACCTGTTTGACGAGCCACTGTCCAACCTCGACGCCAAGCTGCGGGTCGAGATGCGCACCGAAATGAAACTGATGCACCAGCGCCTGAAAACCACCACGGTCTACGTGACCCACGACCAGATCGAAGCGATGACCCTGGGCGACAAAGTGGCGGTGATGAAGGACGGGATCATCCAGCAGTTCGGCACGCCGAAAGACATCTACAACGATCCGGCCAACCTGTTTGTGGCGAGCTTTATCGGCTCGCCGCCGATGAACTTCATCCCCCTGCGCCTGCAACGCAAGGAGGGCCGCCTGCTGGCCCTGCTCGACAGCGGCCAGGCGCGTTGCGAATTGCCACTGGGCATGAACGATGCGGGCCTTGAAGACCGCGATGTGATCCTCGGCCTGCGCCCGGAGCAAATTGTCCTGGCCAGCGGCGAGGGCAATGGCTTGCCGAGCATTCGTGCCGAAGTCCAGGTGACCGAGCCCACAGGCCCGGACACCCTGGTGTTCGTGCAGCTCAATGACACCAAGGTCTGCTGCCGCCTGGCGCCGGATGTGGCGCCGCAAGTGGGCGAGAGCCTGACCTTGCAGTTCGATCCGGCCAAGGTGCTGCTGTTCGACGCCAAGACCGGCGAACGCCTGGGCACCGCCGCGTCAGTGCCAGTGCCACACGCCGACAACGTCACCCAATTTAAAGGCCGCTGAAAATCAAAATGTGGGAGCGGGCTTGCCCGCGATACAGGCCGCTCGGTCTACCAGGCACACCGCAGTGATGCCATCGCGAGCAAGCCCGCTCCCACACATTCGATGTGGATGTTTCGGAAATAGCTGTAAACCGCGTTAGATAAAAACAGTTAATAACAATAAAGACGAGGATGTAGGGATGAAAAAGCAACACAACAACACTCGCTTGATCTGCCAGCTGTCAGCAGCGGCAGCGCTGGTTTTGTCCGCCAATGCGATGGCAGACGAGGCCTTCAGTGCCGATTCCAAGTGGATGACCGGCGATTGGGGCGGCGAGCGGACCAAGCTGATCGAGCGGGGTATCGACATCAAGGCCGACTACGTTGGGGAAGCGGGCTACAACGCCCACGGCGGCTACAACGATGACAAGACCGGTCGTTATGCTGACCAGTTCGGCCTCGGCGTAGCGCTGGACCTGCAAAAACTCTGGGGCTGGGACAACACCCAGGCCAAGATCCAGATGACCAGCCGTAATGGCCGCAACATCTCCAATGACCGCATTGGCGACCCGCGTGCCGGCACCTTGAGTTCGTCTCAAGAAGTGTACGGCCGTGGCCATATGGTGCGCCTGACCCAGTTCTGGATTCAGCACCAGATGTTCGACAACAAGCTGGATGTGAAACTCGGTTACTTCGGTGAAGGCGAAGACTTCAACACCTTCCCGTGCGACTTCCAGAACCTCTCGTTCTGCGGTTCCCAAGTGGGTAACTACGTCAACACCTGGTACAACTGGCCGGTCAGCCAGGCCGCGATCCGCGTGAAGTACCACATCACGCCTGAGCTGTATGCGCAGATCGGCGCGTACAACCAGAACCCCTCGCAGCTGGAGCACGGCAACGGCTTCAAGCTCAGCGGCAGTGGCACCAAGGGCACCGTGATTCCGGTGGAGCTGGTCTGGTCGCCGAAGGTCAATAACCTGCCGGGCGAATACCGTGTGGGTTACTACAAGAGCGCCGCCGATGCTCCCGATGTACGTGAAGACGTCAACGGCGACAATGCGGCCACCACTGGCGCAGACTACCGTACCCGCAGCAGCAAAAAAGGCTATTGGTTCGTTGCCCAGCAGCAGCTCACCACCCATAACGGCGACGCTTCCCGCGGCCTGAACATCGCGGCCAACGCCACCTTCCACGACAAGGAAACCAACACGGTCGACAACTATCAGTCGATCATGCTGGTGTACAAAGGCCCATTCGATGCGCGTCCAAAAGATGACGTCGGCATTGGTGCTGCTCGCCTGCATGTCAACGATGACGTGCGCAAGAACGCCGAGTTGTTGAACGAAGCGGGCGGTTTCACCGATTACAGCCAGGCAGGTTATGCGCCACTGCGCGGCACCGAGTACAACTACGAAATCAACTACGGCTTCCACGTCACCAACTGGTTGACCGTGCGTCCCAACCTGCAATACGTCACCCACCCAGGTGGCGTGGATAAAGTCGACAACGCCCTGGTCGCCGGTCTGAAAATTCAGTCGGTGTTCTAACGCGGTTGCGATAAGCTCCTTCTCTCTGTGCGCATTTTGCGGGTAGCCATGGCTATCCGCTTTTTTTTGAGCGGGTGCGCATAACGCGTGTGGGAGCTGGCAAGCCAGCTTCCACAGGTTCACCAAAGAGGTGAGCGATAGTGATCTACAGGACCGTGGCACATGCATGAGCATCCGCTGCAACGCTTTTTCAAATCCCTGCGCGAGCAACCGATATTCGCCTGGGAGCGCTTCCAGATGCGCGACGTATTGGTGATTGACCATCCCCTGTGTCAGGCGGTATTCAGCCGCCAGGGCGCGCAGTTGCTGCATTTCCAACCCACGGGCCAGAAGCCATGGCTGTGGTGCGCGGCCAAGTGGCCGCAGGTCGGGGCGATCCGTGGCGGCGTGCCAGTGTGCTGGCCGTGGTATGGCCGCCATCCCAGCGAAAACGCCTGGCCCTCCCATGGTTGGGCACGCTTGATTGACTGGAAGCTATTGGACAGCAGCACCGATGACGACGGTGTGCGCCTGCATTGGCAATTGCAGCTGTGCGATTGGCAGGTGGACCTGCATGCGCACCTGGGCGAAACCCTCGAACTGCGCCTGAGCACCGAGCATCAGGATGAGCTGCCGTGCCAGTTGAGCCACGCTTTGCACGCCTATTGGCGGATTGGCAACGTGGGCGAGATAGCGCTGTCTGGGCTCGACGGGGCGCAGGGTTACGACCAGTTGAGTCGTCAGGTTTGCCAGCAGCAAGGTGAGTTGCGCGTCGATGGCGGCTGCCAGCGCGTGTTCCAGCATGAGGGGGAGTTGCAGCTCAAGGACCACGCCTGGCAGCGCGAACTGTGCATCGACACTGGCGACAGTGCTGACACGGTGGTCTGGCATCCGGGCAGCCGGCCATTGCTGGGGGTGAGCTTTAACGAGGCATCGGGCTTTGTGTGTGTGGAGTCGGCCATGGCTGGGGCCAGCTTGGCGCCGGGGGAGAGGGCGCATTTGAGTTTGCAGGCCCGGGCGGGGGGGTAGTGGTGTTGCCCTGGGCCTCATCGCGGGCCAGCCCGCTCCCACAAGGTAGCGGGCTGGGCTGGCCCTGCTGGAGGCGATTCCAGCTTTAGTTGAACTCATCCCCCACCGGATACCGGCTGTCATTCAAGCTCTCTTTGATCTTGCGCAGATGGGGCTGGAAATCCACACCACGGCGCAAGGTCATGCCGGTCGCCAGCACATCCAGCACTGTCAACTGAATGATCCGCGAGGTCATTGGCATATAGATGTCGGTGTCTTCCGGCAGCGGGATGTTCAAGCTCACCGTACTGACCTTGGCCAATGGCGAGTTTTCGGCCGTCACGCCCAGCACCGAGGCGCCGTTCTCCCGGGCAATGCGCGCCACTTCCACCAATTCCCGGGTGCGGCCGGTGTAGGAAATGATCACGAATAGCTCGCCGGTATGCGCCACCGAGGCAATCATGCGTTGCATCAATACGTCGGCGTGGGCCGTCACCGACAGGTTGAAACGGAAGAACTTGTGCAGGGCATCCATGGCCACTGGCGCCGAAGCACCGAGGCCGAAGAAGTGGATCTGCCGTGCCTGGATCAGCAAGTCCACGGCCTTGCTGATAAGCGCGGGGTCCAGGGCCTGGCAGGCGCTGTCCAATGAAGCGATGGCGCTGCCAAAAATCTTTTGCGTGTAGGCCTCGGGGTTATCATCGGCCTCCACAGCGCGGCTGACATAGGCCGCGCCACTGGCCAGGCTTTGCGCCAGTTGCAATTTCAGTTCAGGGTAACCGCTGACGCCGAACGAGCGGCAGAAACGGTTGACCGTCGGTTCACTGACCGAGGCGGCTTGGGCGAGGGCAGCGATCGAGAAGCGGGTCGCCTGCTGTGGGTTGAGCAGGATGACCTCGGCGACTTTTTTCTCGGCCTTGTTCAATTCTTCGAGGCGGTTCCGGATCTGTTCCAGAAGATTGCGCACGCGGTCCATTCAGTCTTTCCTTCGGGCGACGATGCAAGTAAGGGCCAGTAACCGGTCGACGAGCGGCCCTTGGCGGTGGCCTATCCTACTGAGGGTAGTTGAACACCACCACTCGCAATGCGTATTTTGGGAAAATGTTGTGGTTATTACTACATTTTTCCTTGAGTGATGCCTTGAAAAAAGGTATTTGTAGCTTAACTTGATAAAAGAACAAACATCATGCCTTCGATAACCGTGGAACCCTGCACCTTTGCCCTGTTTGGCGCCTTGGGTGATCTGGCGCTGCGCAAGTTATTTCCTGCCCTTTATCAACTCGATGGCGCCGGGCTCTTGCATGCCGACACCCGCATCCTGGCCCTGGCCCGTGAAGCTGGCTCCGAGCAGCAGCACCTGGACCATATCGAGCGCGAACTGCGCAAATACGTCGGTCAGGAACTGGATGAAGCGGTAGCTGCGCGCTTCCTCGCGCGCCTGGCCTATGTGCATGTCGATTTCATGAATGCCGATGACTACGTGGCCCTGGCCGCCAAGGCCGGCACCGAACAACGCCTGATCGCCTACTTCGCCACCCCGGCGGCGGTGTATGGCGCGATCTGCGAGAACCTGTCCAAGGTCGGCCTGGCGGAAAATACCCGGGTGGTCCTGGAGAAACCCATCGGTTCGGACCTGGAGTCCTCGCGCAAGGTCAACGACGCCGTGGCGCAGTTTTTCCCGGAAAACCGCACTTACCGCATCGACCACTACCTGGGCAAAGAGACGGTGCAGAACCTGATTGCCCTGCGTTTTGCCAACAGCCTGTTTGAAACCCAGTGGAACCAGCATTACATCTCCCACGTGGAAATCACCGTGGCCGAGCAGGTGGGTATCGAAGGCCGCTGGGGCTACTTCGACAAGGCCGGGCAACTGCGGGACATGATCCAGAATCACCTGCTGCAACTGCTCTGCCTGATCGCCATGGACCCGCCGGCCGACTTGTCCGCCGACAGCATCCGCGACGAGAAGGTCAAGGTGCTCAAGGCCCTGGCGCCGATCAGCCCGGAAGGCCTGACCACCCAGGTCGTGCGCGGCCAGTACATTGCTGGCTACAGCGCCGGCAAGCCGGTGCCGGGTTACCTGGAAGAAGATAACTCCAACACCCAGAGCGATACAGAAACCTTCGTCGCCCTGCGGGCCGATATTCGCAACTGGCGTTGGGCCGGGGTGCCGTTTTACCTGCGCACCGGCAAGCGCATGCCGCAAAAGTTGTCGCAGATCGTTATCCACTTCAAGGAACCGTCCCACTATATCTTTGCCCCCGAACAGCGCCTGCAGATCAGCAATAAGCTGATCATCCGCCTGCAACCGGACGAAGGTATTTCCTTGCGCGTGATGACCAAGGAGCAGGGCCTGGACAAGGGCATGCAACTGCGCAGCGGGCCACTGCAACTGAATTTTTCCGACACCTACCGTAGCGCACGGATTCCCGATGCCTACGAGCGGTTGTTGCTGGAAGTGATGCGCGGCAATCAGAACCTGTTTGTCCGTAAAGATGAAATCGAAGCCGCGTGGAAGTGGTGTGACCAGTTGATCGCCGGGTGGAAAAAATCCGGTGATGCACCCAAGCCGTATGCGGCGGGTTCCTGGGGGCCGATGAGCTCCATTGCACTGATCACGCGGGATGGGAGGTCGTGGTATGGCGATATCTGATTTGAAACTGCCCCAGGGCGTAACACCTCATGAGTACCGCACGCCGGTACTGCTGGCCGAAGGCTTGGCCAACGACGTGGCCGAACAACTGCGCGCGGCCATCAGTGCCCGTGGCGAGGCGACCCTGGTGGTGTCCGGTGGCCGCAGCCCGGTGGCGTTTTTCCAGAACCTGGCCAGCCAGGGCCTGGACTGGTCCAAGGTCACCATTACCCTGGCCGATGAGCGCTGGGTGCCGGTGGAACATGCCGACAGCAACGCTGGCCTGTTGAAGAAACATCTGCTGCAAGGCCCGGCGGCCAAGGCCAAGTTCTTGAGCCTTTACAGCGCCGCCGCGAACCTGGACGGCGCTGCCGAGCAGGCGGATCGCCTGCTGGCCGAACTGCCGGCGATTGATGTGCTGGTGCTGGGCATGGGCGATGACGGGCATACCGCGTCGCTGTTCCCCAACAGCCCGAACCTGGCCGAAGCGCTGCAACCCGATGGCACCCGCCGGTGCTGGCCGATGCTGGCGCCGAGCGTGCCCCATCAGCGCCTGACCATGAGTCGTGCATTGCTGGCCAGCGCCCGTTACACCGTGTTGTCGATTGCCGGCGATTCGAAACTCCATACCCTGAGCGAAGCGCTGGCCAGCGACGATGTTGCCGGCATGCCGATTCGCGCGTTTTTGCAACCCACTCTAGAGATTTACTGGTGCCCATGAGCCAAGGATCAGCCGCTATGAAAAGCCCTCACCCGACCGTGTCCATGGCGGATAAAGTTGCCCTGATCGACAGCCTCTGCGCCAAGGCGCGGATCCTGCCAGTGATCACCATTGCCCGCGAACAGGACATTCTGCCCCTGGCCGATGCCCTGGCGGCGGGTGGCTTGACCGCGCTGGAAGTGACCCTGCGCTCGCAGTTCGGCCTCAAGGCCATCCAGGTCCTGCGTGAGCAGCGTCCGGAGTTGGTGACGGGCGCGGGCACGGTGCTCGATCGCACCATGCTGGCGGCTGCCGAGGCGGCGGGTTCGCAGTTTATCGTCACCCCCGGTATTACCCGTGACCTGCTTGAAGCCAGTGTCGACAGCCCGATCCCGCTGCTGCCCGGCATCAGCAATGCCTCCGGCATCATGGAAGGCTATGGCCTGGGCTATCGTCGTTTCAAACTGTTCCCGGCGGAAGTCAGCGGCGGTGTGGCGGCAATCAAGGCCCTGGGCGGACCGTTTGGCGAAGTGAAATTCTGCCCCACTGGCGGCGTTGGCCCGGCCAACATCAAACACTACATGGCGTTGAAAAACGTGATGTGCGTGGGCGGTAGCTGGATGCTTGATCCGGAGTGGATCAAGAACGGCGACTGGGCGCGCATCCAGGAAGTCACCGCTGAGGCGCTGGCGCTGCTGGACTGATTGGCTTTACCGAATCGTTGTTGCTGTGCTTCACGGCATGTTTGCGGTGCACTTGGTCGGTGTGCCGCTTTTTTTTGCCTATAGAAAAGCGAAATTTCACCGTAATTCAAATGGGGGGGCTTGTGTGGGAACTGGCTTGCCTGCGATAGGCATAGGTATCTACACAACTCGCTTTTTTTGGTTATTGGGTGTGAGTACATATCCGTTGCTGCGGTCACGGCCACTTAGGGTTCCGCCCTTACGGCGGCTCACTTTGGAGAAGCGCCAAAGTAAGCAAAGCGCTCTTGCCCCACCACTCGGTGCCTCGCCTAGGCTCGGCATGCCCGCAGTCAGGCATTGCTCCGTGGGCCCGCCGCGATCGGCCATCCCTGGCCGTGTCGCGGCTACCCCGGCATCCATGCCGGGGTGCCCACTGCGCAATACCTGCCTGCGGCCATCGTGGTTTAACGGGGCGCC